>JACFNF010000006.1 GCA_019454985.1 Bacteroidales bacterium | reverse complement strand
ATTGGTGGAATTATTGGTATAATAACTGGCTTATGGACATTGTTTGATCGTTTAAAGAACAGTAAACCCCAAATTAAAATCTTTATTCCATTTAGCTTTAAATCTAATGATGCGATAACTCATGATTATTTATTGCATCTGTATATACGATTTTCAAATTTAACACAAGTACCTGCCTTTATATTTCTTGAAACTTTGGAGGTTGAGTTATATTCTGATGAGTCAAAAAAATGGCATAAAGCCCAAAGGTTAACACTTATAAATGAGAAAATCACTACTGACTTCTCTAAAGAGATGGAAAAGATGTTAGGTGTAAATATTGCTAAAACTTTAAGTGTGTTTGATGAAACTCTAATCATGTTTAACAAACCCCTTAGCGGATACTTAACATTCAAAGTAGAAAACAGAAAATATAGTAAAATTAAAGGTACAGTAAAAGATTCGAGACATAAAAGATTGAAAATAAAATCAGATTTAGTACCGTATTAACAGTTGTAAATAAACTTCGCTTGCGCGTGTTTCCATCCCCGATAACATCGGGGCAAGCTGTGCGTTGCTCTGCCAGAGCAAGAAAAATCGCTTCCGATCGGTCTGCCGATTTCAACTTCGGCTTACCGGTAATAAGTTGCTGGCAGCCTATTAGAGAATCGAGAGTGCTTTTTGACAGTTATTCTCTTGCATCCATCGCCGGTAGCGTCAACTATGCATAACTCCACGATTTATTGTAGAGCTGATAAGCGATGTGTTCTACCCATCCGATGACTCCAAGTCATCGGATGAATGTTGATCTTACCCTTCCTATCTTGTTTTGGAAGAATGGACAACTTTAGTCCGGATTTTCAGTAAAAAACCCAGAAAAGTTAGAATTAGAAGTTCCTTATTCAAAAAAACTATGTAAAAATTAGAATAAGAGAAAAGTTATTCTAAAAAACGGGGTGAAAATTAGAATATGGGTAACCCTTCAGCGAAAGGCATCTTGTGAACTGTTTTAAACCTTATCAACTTTGCTTTTAAAACTGGAATAATAAACAAAGTTGAAGAACAATGTTTGGTTGAATAAAAGAACCAATATTTTTTATTCTTCGTCTAAAGGCATGGCTTTCAATTTGGCCATGGGCGCCATGCGGGCTTTGTTGAGCGAAAGAATACCATCGGCAATGGTGTAGTTGTCGCAATCGTTGAGCGCTTGAAAAAACTGACCTTCGGTTTCCATTTCGGGGCAGGCTTTCATCGTGGTGGCCAAACCGGTGAGTGTGATCCTGTAAGCGTCGGCTTCAAAAGTTCCGTTAAAAAGGTTGCATCCGCCCGAGCCGTATATCCGTTTCCCTGTTTCTTCAAAAACGATGAAAGGCCGGCTGTCCTGATCCGATGAGTTGGGAATTGTTTTTCCAAAAAGTTCGGTCAGCACCCATTTGACATCCGTCAGGCTCTTAGCCTGAAAATCGGTATCCGGCCCTTCCACTTTGTGCAGCACATAAAAATCGGCTAATGCGCCGGTAATCTTATTGCCGTCCATGTCGAGATAAGTTAGTGTGTTTTCGCCGACAAAATAGCGGTTCGATGCACCGATGATATCAGATAGCATCACAATATTTCCGGACTTGTCCCATTCAAAAGTGCCCGAAAGGGTCTCACCTGTTGTTTCCTTTCCTTGATAGAGTTGTGTCAATTGGTAGGTTTTGTCGCTGTTCAGCACGAGTGTGGTTTCGATGCCTTCGCAATCGGCGCAGGGAAGTACTCCTTTGTAAACCCCGTTCCAGTCGAGCGAAACCGAAGCGTTGTGTTCCGTGTCGGCCGGGCTATTGGTGGAAACTGGCTTGTTGCCCTGACACGATACCAAGGCCATGAGTAGCATCATCGAGAAAAAGAGACGGATTTTCATAGCGTTTATTTTAAATAGTGATTCGTCGAAATTGTCTTATCAACAACAATGCCAAGAGCTGCTTTTTGCTACATTTGCCAGTCAAATACTTTTTCGATGCGACAGTTTTTCCTTTTTTTCATTGGATTCATTATTATGGCTCGTTCCGGTTTTGGCCAGTCGGCCAATGAGATTCACCAACGATGCCTCACCTTGGATAGCCACACCGATACGCCTTTATTGCTGGGAAGGGACGGGTTTGATCTGGGGAAACGCAACGATGCGGGATCTTGTGTTGACCTTGTCAGGATGGAAGAAGGCGGTTTGGATGCTGTTTTCTTTGCGGTGTTTGTGAGTCAGGGCAACCGTACACCGGCCGGATATTTACAGGCAAAACAGAAGGCCGACCGGATTTTGAATAATATCGAAAATGCTGTCCGCGAGAACAGTGATAAGGTCGCTTTGGCTTTTTCGACAGATGATGCTTATCGTAATGCCGCAAATGGGAAAAAAAGTATTTTTCTTGGAATGGAAAACGGCTATCCGATAGGCAGGGATAAGTCGCTTGTGGAAGAATATTACCGGCGGGGAGTGCGTTATATCACGCTTTGCCATACCAAAAACAACGATTTGTGCGATTCTTCGACCGATAAACCCGAACATCAGGGACTTAGTCCGTTGGGCGAAGAAGTGGTTGACGAGATGAACCGCCTTGGCATGATGGTGGATGTGAGCCATATCTCGGATCAGGCTTTTTTCGACGTCATCAAGCGTTCCAAGGCTCCTGTCATCGCCTCACATTCCAATGCCAGAGCGGTATGCAATCATCCGCGCAATCTGACCGATGAGATGTTGCTGGCTTTGAAAGAAAATGGGGGAGTGGTGCAGGTGTGTGTTTTGGGTGCTTATGTGAAGACAATGCCCGAAAACCCCAAAAAAGAAGCCGCCATGAATGCACTTGCCGAAAAATACAACCAGTTTCAGGATTTGACTGACGAGCAATGGCAGCAGGCCGGAAAAGAATGGAGGGCAATAGACCGGAAATACAGAAAACGCTTGCCATCGGTTTCCGATTTGGTGGATCATATTGACCATATCGTGCAACTGATTGGGATTGACCACGTTGGCTTCGGCTCCGATTTTGATGGTGGTGGCGGTTTGTCGGGCCTTAAAGACGTGAGCCGTTTGCCGGCCATCACAGCCGAGATGGTTCGTCGCGGATATAGCGAAGAAGATTTAGAGAAATTCTGGGGTGGCAATTTCCTTCGTGTCTTTGCACAGGTGGAAGCCATGAAGACACTTTAGAAACGGGCCTGTTTTCAGAAGAGTTTTTCAATGAAATAGGGCAGCATGATGCGCCACCACGGCCAGTCGTGATCCACATCCGAACCCCAGATGTCAATCCAGGCAGGGATGTTTTTTTCTTCAAGCAATTGTCGCATCTCTTCAGTGTCGGCCAGCATCTCGTCTTCCCACGAGCCACGCCCGACGGCAAAAACAATGGTGTTTTGCCGCAATCGTTGCAGGATATTTTCGTCCGTCAGATTCCGCAGATAACGAAGCGGCGAGTTGAAATAAACCGAGTCGTCCACATAGTCGCCGATAAACAATTTGAGGTCATACAATCCGCTGATGGCGATCACAGTGTCGAACACAAAAGGATGCCGGAAAAAGAAGTTGGCTGCGTGGTATGCGCCCATGCTGCAACCGGTGAGGGCAATAGGAATGTCGGGGCTGTTGCAATGGTTTCTGATGAGCGGCACCACTTCGTCCATGATATAACGGTTGTATTGCTCGTGACGGTTTCCACGGTGATGGACGGCAACACCTTCGTTGGCCCAGGCATCGCGGTCAACACTGTCCACCGTAAACACCTTGATCCGGCCCTCGTTGATGAAAAATTTGAGTACGTCAATTACATGGTAATCTTCGGCTTCGTGAAAACTGCCTCCTTGGGTAGGAAAAAGGATGATGGGCTTGCCATAGTGGCCGTAAATTTTTAGCTCCATGTCGCGGTAAAGCGATTGGCTGTACCATTTATGATGTTCGGTGTGCATAGCTGTCAAGTATAAGCATGGATATATCGTTGAATCTCAAAAAGTTTGTCTTCGTTTTCGGCCCTGACCAAAAAACAATAATCGCCCATGGCTTTCGAGAATGCTTTATCTAATTGATCGTGGTAAGGGATAAAATCGCCATAACGGTTCAGGATATCTTCTTTTGAGTGGAGATAGGCATATTTTTGTTTTCTCCCGACAAAACAAACATAGTAAAGTCTGCTGAATTCTAATTCGTTGTGATGATTCACCACCATATCGGCCCAAATTTGATATATGTTGAGGTTGCCTGAATAGTTCCACATATCTGTTGTGAAGCCGCCCGGAGGGCGCATATTGACTTCGAGGGCAATCAGGCTGCCATCCTTTTTTCGAAAAAATTCAAAGTGGAAAAAGCGGGCTTTCAAATCAAAAGCGTGAATGATCTTGCGGCCGGCTTCTTCCAAATCGGCGGGAATGTCGCGAAGGGTGTAATAATAGATGTGTGTGTCGTCGTTGACGGTTTCCATTACTCCTTTTTCGTTACGCATTGCGTTGTAGTACAACAATTTGCCGTTCTCATCAACTAAACCGTCGAACGAAAAAATGGTCCCGTCAACAAAAGCTTCGAAGATATAATCTTCTTTTGGCGGATTTGCAAAAAAATGATAGATATCTTGTTCGTTTTCAATCTTATAAGTATTTGATGCGCCAACGCCGGAATCGGGCTTTGCCACCATTGGATAGCCATAGGTTGAAGCGAAGGCCAGCGCTTCGTCCAATTGACGAAACACCGCGCCGGGAGCTACATTGAGGCCACAATTGCGAAAAATTTCCTTCATCAACGATTTCTTTTTGATAGAGGCCAACTGCTCCATCCGAATGCCTTTGATGTTAAAATCGGTCCGAAGCTTGGCTTCTGTTTCAAGCCAGTATTCGTTGTGCGAGTCGAGCCCGTCTATTTTGCCGTAGCGGTGCGTAAAATATCCCAATGCTTTGACCAACTGGTCGTAATGGTGCAGATCGTCCACTTTGTAATACTCTGTGAGAGCGCTTTTTAGCTCGCTATGGAGGTTATCATAGGGCGTGTCGCCAATGCCCAAAACGTGGGCGCCTGCCTTTTTTAAAGCAGCACTGAAATGCCGGTAATTGGGTGGAAAATGGGGCGAAAGTAGAATATAGTTCATACAAGTTGGGATTGTTTGGCAGCCGCAAAAATAAAATCTAAACCGTCAAAAAACAAAAAATGCTTAAGGGTTACGGGTTTTAGGACTCTGGCATGATTCTGATGCTGCTTCTTGTGAAGTGAAACAAAGGCAAAGGGATAAAAGTTGACTGAATGTTAGGGCTTTTCTTTTGGGATATTCACGTAACTTTGCGTGCCTAAAATTTTTTATTCCTTTAATCATCATGTTCATGAAAAAATCTTTGTTACTGATGCTCAGCGTAAGTTTGTTAGCTTTAGCGTCGTGCGATAGCAAGAAGCCCGCTCCGGTTGCGGAAAATCCTTTTTTTACCGAGTATAACACTCCTTTCCATGTGCCTCCGTTCGATCGGATTGACACCACACATTACCTTCCGGCCTTTATTGAAGGTATGAAACAGCAGATGGACGAAATTAATGCCATCACCCATAACCCGGCAGAACCTGATTTTGAAAACACCATTCTGGCTTATGACAAATCGGGCTTGTTGCTCAACAAGGTGAGTAATGTGTTTTTTAATCTGAACAGTGCCCACACCAACGACCAGATTCAGGAGATTGCAAGGAAGGCTTCGCCGCTGTTTTCGAAACATTCCGACGATATCACCATGAATCCCGAACTCTTTCAGCGTATCAAGGCTGTTTACGAAAAGCGCAACGAACTGGGACTCGACGATCAGCAACTTCGGGTGGTTGAAAAATACTACAACGACTTTGCTCGTAGCGGAGCCAATCTACCGGCTGAACAACAGGACGAGTTGCGTAAAATCAACGAAGAGCTTTCGATGCTTCAACTGCGTTTTGGCGAAAACCAGCTTGCCGAAATCAACAAAAACTTTAAGCTTGTCATTGACAACGAGGCCGACCTGGCCGGGCTACCTGAGGGCGTGAAAGCTGCTGCCGCCGAAGCCGCCAATGCCTCTGGCGACAATGGTAAATGGGTCTTCACTCTGGCCAAACCCAGCATGATCCCTTTCCTGCAATATGCTCAAAACCGCGACTTACGTGAAAAACTCTATCGTGGTTATTTCATGCGCGGGAATAACGATAATGCAAACGATAACAAACAAATCGTAAAGGATATCGTGAGGTTGAGGGCTGCCAAAGCAAAACTCCTGGGTTACGAAAACTATGGCGCTTATGTGATTGACGAAAACATGGCCAAAACCACTGTCAATGTGGATCAATTTCTCGACGGACTCATGAAAGCGGCTCTGCCGGTTGCTAAAAGAGAACTTGCCGAAATGCAAAAGATTGCCGATGCCGAAAATGCCGGAATCAAACTGCAGTCGTGGGATTGGTGGTATTATGCCGAAAAGCTTCGCAAACAAAAATATGACTTCGACGAAACCCAGATTACTCCCTATCTGAAACTTGAGAACGTTCGCGATGGCATGTTCGATGTGGCCAACAAGCTTTATGGCATCACTTTTACCAAACTGACAAACCTGCCGGTTTATCAGAAAGACGTGGAAACATTTGAAGTAAAGGAAGCCGATGGCTCACATCTGGGTATCCTTTATCTCGACTATTTCCCCCGCGAAAGTAAAAGCGGTGGAGCCTGGTGCACCGGCTTTGAGTCGGCCGGATGGCGCGATGGAAAAAAAGTTGATCCCATCGTTTCGATTGTCTGCAATTTCACGCAACCAACAGGAAATTTGCCTGCTTTGTTGAGCTGGGACGAAACAACCACGCTGTTCCACGAGTTTGGCCATGCCCTTCACGGACTCTTTACTCAGGGAAAATACAACCGTACGGCCGGTGTTGTCCCTAGGGATTTTGTTGAACTCCCGTCGCAGGTAATGGAAAACTGGGCCGGCGAACCCGATGTGCTCCGCAGCTATGCCCATCATTACGAAACCGGCGAAGTAATCCCCGAAGAGCTGATTGCTAAATTGGTCAACTCCACCCATTTCAATCAGGGCTTTGAAACGGTGGAATATCTCGCAGCTTCTATCCTTGATATGGATTATCACGAATTGGCTGACCCGGTCGTGATTGACGATGTGGTAGCGTTTGAAAAAGCTGCGATGGATAAAATTGGCTTGATCCCGGAGATTCTCCCACGTTATCGCACTACCTATTTTTCACACATCTTCGATGGCGGATATGCTGCCGGATATTATGTTTACCTGTGGGCTGCCGTACTTGATTCTGATGCTTTCGACTATTTCAAACAGTCGGGCGATATCTTTAACAAAGAACTTGCTGACAAATTCCGTAAATATTGTTTAGCCGAAAACGGCAATGACGAAGGTATGGTACAATACCGCAAATTCCGCGGACAAGACCCGTCAACCGAACCACTGCTTAAAAAACGCGGGCTGAAATAATTTCGATGAAACAATAAAAACCAACAGCAGGACAGAAAGTCTGTCCTGCTGTTTTTTATTTCACCCTTATTCGTTTATGGGGAAAAACTTAGCGGAGAACAGTCTCGAAATGAGTGAGATTTGAAGCTTTTGGCTGAATGGGGAAAAATGATGCTAAAGTCATCTGAAACGTCTATTATTCTTGGCTTTGAGGCCGATCAAAGCTAATGAATAAGGGAATTTCTAATACGCTGGTATTGAAAAAAAAACTGCTTGACATTTGGGCATAAAAAAGAACGCCTTGTCGGTTGAAATGACAAGGCGTTCTTTGATTTCGCAAATTGGCTTAGTTTACCATAATCAGCGTGCCGCGTTTCAGGCTTGTTCGGTTTGGAGTACTGATTAGAATCTCAAACAGATATACCCCTTTGCCGGATAACTCTTCGCTCGAAATCTCAATCCTGTGGCTGCCTTTGGCCTGGTTCCATTCCTGTTCGGCCAATTGTTTGCCAAGGCTGTTGAACAGCTTTAACCGGACATTTGCAGCTTCAGGTAAATTGATGTGTAAAGTGGTTTTTTCTGCAAAAGGATTCGGGTAGGCCATCACAACGGGCTCGGCTTCTGCAAGATTTCCCGTGTTTGGCGTTCCAAAAGCCGGCAAACTCAGTTCCACAAATGGAATATCGGTGGCATTTCTGTCGGCCCAGGAGTTGTTGCCAACAGGCTTAAAGAATATTTCACCTTCCAAAGGTTGACGCTTGAAGGTTACATCAATGGCTATCAAGGCGTCGCCAGGCCATAGCTCTTTTCCGTTCTGGTCTAAGAAGGCAACCGAAAGCAGTCCTTCATTTGCGTTGTTATACACAATTTCGTAGTCCTGCACCTCACGAACTTCGATGAGTGCCGGGTCGTACTGCAAATTCAGGTTGAAAGCGGCTACGTTCAAATGCGAGGCAACCTCAATCAACACGTTGTCAGAAGTCATATCGTGTGTTGTAGTGGTAAACAAGGTCTGACTTTTGTTTCCGGCGTTCTGAACGAAAGAGGCATTCACATCGCCGACAGGCACATAATACACCATGAAATAGTTGTTGCCACTTACGGTTGCAGGCAAAGTAGCGATTTGGTAAACCGAGCTTGCCTGTGAATTGGCGGTATAAGTGCCATAGCGCTCAAACTCAATCTCCGGGTCGTTCGGATAGACCTGACTGCTAAGGCTGCTTACTTTCTGTGCAAAGGCCAAAAAGTCGGGTTTACCGCCGGGGAAGGGTTTGGAATCGGGATGGTTGATGGTGCGGAAGAGCAAAGTCAAAGCGTCCAAAGCAGTGATGGAGTTGCTTGAGTTTGCATCGGCTATGCTTTTGGCAAAAGCGGTATGTTCAGGTTCAGCCGAAGTGGCTATCCATGGGAAATTCTGTACAATCGGGTTTCCGGCTGACATATAGCTCACAATGAGCGCGTCCACAGAGGTGACTCCTCCCCAGTTGTTCCAGCTCCACGACTGTTGAACGAGGTCGGTTGAAGGCTGATCCCAGATTTTTAAGCGATATTGCTTGCCCGATTGTAAACCGTTGAAAGTGAATGCGGTATTGGTTTGAATTGCTTGTGGCTGACTTGCGGCCTGACTTCCGTCAAAAAGCTGGACAAAGAAATCACCGTTGGAATAAGGCGATGAGAGCGGGATTTCATTCGGGTTAAACGTCAACAACTTTCCTGAGATGCTTGTCTGCGAAGCCGAGGCAAAATTGGCAGTGATCGTATTTTGACAATCCGTAACCATATAGCTAAAGGTGGCTGAGGACGATAAAACCTGATTCAGTGAATTTGTCCAGTTGACAAAAGTCCAGCCCGAAGCAGCAACAGCCGAAAGCTGTACCGTTTGCCCAACAACCGGAGTGCCACTCATATTTACGGTGCCCGACTGTGCAGGTAAAGCTTGGAGGGTGAGTTGAACAGGGTGTGTGGCCATGGTCACGATGTTGGAACTGACCGGGTTATTGGTTACACAACCCAAAGAAGAAGTCATTTTCACTTGAACTTTGTCGCCATTTTGTGGGATAAAGCTGAAATTTGCACTATTGGTTCCGGCAGCCTGATTATTGACAAGCCATTGATAAACCGGGTTATTCCCACCGTTGACCGGAATTGCCGTGAAAGTGACCGTTTCTCCCTCGCAGGGTGTGCCATTGTTGGCAATGATATTAACCGAAGCCGCAACACTTGTTGAAACCTGCATCACTACACTGTTTGAGGTGGCAGGGTTATTCGTGGCGCAAGCGACATTTGAGGTTAATACCGTTTCCACATGGTCACCATTGGCGGGTACATATTGGAAGGTGGAGCTGTTTGTACCCACGTTCTGATTGTTCACCTTCCATTGATAAGCAGGCGCCGAGCCTCCGTTGACGGCCTGAGCGCTGAAAGTAACGGCTGTGCCGCTGCATACCGGGTTGGCATCCGGAGTAATGGTTACCGTAACAGGCTGCGTCGGATTGACGGTCATGGTGAGCGGTGTGGCGCTCACGGGATTCACAGCCACACAGCCGGCTGAAGAAGTCATGCTGAGACCGACAACATCGCCATTCACTGGTGTATAAGCAAAGCTTGAGCTATTTTGACCGACAGCCACATTGTTTACTGTCCAGGCAAAAACAGGATTGGTGCCTCCGTTAACCGGGCTGGCGATGAATGTAACCTGAGTACCCTCGCAGATATTGTTCTGGCTTGCGGTGAAACTAACGGAAGCATTGACCATAGGATTAACCGTTGGTGAGAAGATGCCGGAGGTGGCAGGACTTCCGGTAACACACGGAAGTGATGAAGTCATCACAACATATACCTGATCGCCTGACGAAGGAGTGAAGCTGTAAGTTGCACTGTTTGTGCCAACTGCCTGACTGTTTAAATACCATTGAAAAACAGGATTGCTGCCGCCGTTCACAGGATTTGCAGTGAGGTTGACGGGCTGCCCCTGGCAAACTGTGGTGTTATCGGCCATGATGCTCACGGAAGCCGCAACATTTGCAGATACTTGCATGATCACAGTGTTAGAGGTTGCAGGATTATTGGTTGCACAACTTACGTTTGAAGTCAATACCGTTTCCACATGATCGCCATTGGCGGGTACATATTGGAAGGTGGAGCTGTTTGTACCCACGTTTTGATTGTTCACCTTCCATTGATAAGCAGGCGCCGAGCCGCCGTTGACGGCTTGAGCGTTGAAAGTGACAGTCGTGCCACTGCACACAGGGTTGGCATCCGGTGCAATGGTCACTGAAACAATATTGGATGGGTTGACCGCCATGGTGAGCGGTGCGGCGCTTACAGGGTTCACTGTCACGCACCCTGCCGAAGAGGTCATCGTTAATCCGACAACATCGCCATTGCTGGGCGCATAGGTAAAGCTTGCGCTGTTTTGACCTGCTGCCACACTGTTTACTGTCCAGGCAAAAGAAAGATTGCTTCCGCCGTTGACCGGAATAGCAATGAAAGTAACCTGAGTTCCCTCGCAGACGTTGTTCTGGCTGGCAGTGAAACTCACCGAAGGCACAACCGGGTTTTGGGCTGTTACGCTTACGGTGCCGTTCATATCAACAGTGTTGCCGCCTTTGGTTGCTTTGGCTGTATAAGTTCCGGCTTCCAAGTTGCTCCAGGTCAGAGCGGAGCCAGTACCGGCAACGGCGGCTCCACTTGGATTTCCATTTTGGTAAAGCTGATAATTCACACCATTTTCCGAACCACTTAAAGTGGCAGAAATTCCACTCGGTGAGCCATTGTCGCAATAGGTGCCGCCACCGCTTAGGTTGAACACCGTGATGGGCTCGGTGGAAGGCCAGGTGCCGGTAGCCTGCTCCATCAAAACGTTCAACTGGTCACGCACTTCAAGGCGCTTGATAACGATGCCATCGGATACCACTACCGAATAGGCTCCCGTTGTGATGTCAGACGCTGTCGCACTGATCAGATTACCGCCCGAGACGTCATCGTAGGCCAAAACTACATAACGCTGGTCAAGCGGATAACTGGCTGAAGTGATTGGCAGATTTCCGGTAATAGTAACAGGATTGGTAATTGAAGTTGCTGCGGGCAGGCTGACCGTTTGATAATTGGCGTTGTAAGCTGGCCCAAGACGGTCGCGGTAACTGGCTGTTGCCGAGTTGTTGTTTCCTCTTTCAAACATGATCCACCATGTGCTGCTTGTGGTTGGCGTGCCTGGAATGGAGGGATTGGCAGAATAAGTGCTGCTTGTGACAAAGGCTGTGCCATCCCAGCAATTGTACTGATTGGAACCGTTGTAAAGTCGGTATTTTAAGTCGTCTGAGGAATAATTGCTCACTTTCATCAAGACGGCGCTGCGCGAGGTGCTGGCTGAGAGGTCAATTTGCTGAGGCCGCAGAAGCACCTCAGCCAAAGGCGTCAGAACAGCGCCGGCCTGAGTTACTGTTACGTTGACAGGAGTAGCTCCCGGAGCGGTAACGGTGATGGTGGCCACACGCGGATTAGCCGTGGTGTTTTCGGTATAAGTGGCGGTAATTGTACCGTTGTTGTTACCGCTGGGCGTAACCGTACACCAACCCTGGTTGCTCGAAGCTGTCCAACTTGCATTGGAAGTAACGGTAAAAGAAGTGCTGCCGGCCGCCGCCGTCACATTCTGATTTGACGGACTGACATTGAGAACAACAGAGGAGGAACTTCCGGTAATGGCAATGTCGTCAATAGCCCAATAATATCCCCAGTTGCCGGTAAAATTCCATTTGAATTTCACCGAAGCTTGTCCGGCAACGGCGGCAATGGCCTGGTCAAACACAAGAGGATTGGTCGTAGTGGCCGACCAGGATGAAATTTGAGTCCAGGTGTTTCCTCCGTCAATGGAATAGCTGAGCTTTGCCGTCGAACCGGTATAATGCCGGTAAAAATGCTTGAAATATAAGTTGACACTCGTGAAAGAGGAGAGGTTAAGTTCAGGTGTGATCAAATCGGAATTTTGAGAATTCCCGTATCCGTATCCATCACTGTCGAGATAAGCATAAGGTGCTGTGAGAGCAGGAACATTGGAGCTGGGCGTGAATGAACCGATGGTCCAGGTTTGCCCGCTGCCGACATTATCGGTGATGACCCAACAATTGGGCAAAATACCTGCAGCAAAAGATTCATTGATAGGTAGTGTGTATATCGCACATGAAGTAGAGGCATTGGCTGTTTTCCCAAATGAATATTGATTGCCCGAATCGTATGAGAATGCTTTGTAATAATAGGTCGTTCCCATATTCAGGCCGGTATGGGCATAAGAGGTTGCACTTCCTTTGTAAAGCACAGTGCCTCCACCGGAGATTGCTTGTCCGATCGAATAATTGGTTCCGTTTACCGGATTTCCAATGGTTGATGTAGGTGCCCAAACGATCATCACATCATTGTTGTTGGTATTTTTAGTCCAGTTCAGGTTGATCTGGGAAATACCGGCTCCGGTGGCCGTTAAAGTGGCGGGAGGCATCAGGCCTGAAAGCAATTCCACTGTGGCCAGCAAGGCTGAATGTGCGTTGAGCCTTCCGGCACCAAGCTTACCAATAAAAGTTGGGTTGTCGGCGTAGTGATTATCAGCAGTATTGCTTAGAATATCCCTGACCTGGGTATTGGATAACACGCCGTAAGCTCTGGAAACTATCAAAGCAGCCACTCCCGAAACATGCGGACAAGCCATGGATGTGCCCTGATAATAAGCGTAACTTGAGCCTTTGATGGTGCTCAGAACGCCTCTGGCAGTAACTGAATTGGTCTCACCGCCGGGGGCTGAAATGTCAACCCAGGTGTCATAATTGGAATACCATGCTTTTTGGTCTTTGTTGTTGGTGGCAGCCACTCCGTAAGCACCTGAGTAGCAGCCGGGATACCATTGGCCAGAGGAGTTGTCGTTTCCGGCGGCAAAAATGGTGATGCCTCCGGTGAGTGCGGTGCCGCCGCCATTGGCGTTGAAATAGTCAATGGCAGTGAGCTCGGGCTGGTTGTAAACGTTCACATTGTCGTATCCCCAACTGTTTTGCGAGATTGATGCACCATTGTCGGCAGCCCAAACTGGTGCAATATGAAATCCATCGGCATCATTATCGGTAAAAACCTGGCAACTCATCAATCTCACACCATCGCCGCTACCTGAACCGCCGGCAATACCCGAAACACCGGTAGCGTTATTGTTGACGGCAGCAACCGTGCCGGCCACGTGCGTGCCGTGAGCATCAGCCAGAATGGTAGTGTTGTTGTTCACAAAATTGTAGCCAATCCCCGACCAAAGGTTCCCAACAATATCGGGATGGTTAATCTGGATACCCCCATCAATGATGGCCACGATGACGTTGGAGTTTCCTTTTTCAATTTCCCAGGCTTCGGGCAGGTCAATGTCTTTATCGGCTGTGCCCGATTGCTGTCCGGTGTTGTGATAATGCCACTGGTTGCTGAATTGTGGGTCGTTTGGAGTCCAGTTTGTGGACTTCCCGCCCTCATCATCTCCATCTTCCTGACCGGAATCCTTAGGGTTTGATACCTGTGCGATTCGGTGTTTTTTGTAAATGGGCTCAGCTGCCTCGATCTCCGGCAACTTGCGGTATTGTTCCACAACATCTTTTACCGAAGCGCGGCTGTCGTAATCCATCACATACCAAAGATGAAGACCCCATGCCCGATGCCGTTCGGTGAAAGTGTAATTGAAGGCAGGAGAATAAAAATACTGCTTTGTTTTTTGAACACCCATATGTAGGTTTAATGCATCGAGCGAAGCCAGACCAAACTGGATGCCGCCATCTGCATCCATTACCGGAGAGGCAGTAATAGCTGAAGCATATTCGGGCTTGATTTTAATCAGAAAACGACCTGATTGATAAGCGCTTTCCGGTACTTTATTCAAATCAATGAACGGTCGTTCTCCAAGAGTCACTTTGTAGGATGTCTGGGCAGTAAGAGTATGAATACCAACTAGCAGACATAAAGCAATGAAGTAAAAATAATTTCTCATAGGAATTGGTTATTAATAGTTTTCGCTGAGATTTTCGACAAAAGTAAAAAAAACAAAACTCCCTCTATGTACAATGTCAAATGTTTGATAGGGTTTTGACAGTAAAAATCATCCAGACACGGTATTGAGCGCAACTGTGCAGAAATTATGTCAGCTTCAGATACGCCCCCTGAGTTTGTAATAGATAATGGCAGTGTATTCTCTCAACACTTTGATTTCGTATTGGAGATAACTCCACATATTGTACCGCAGATCGAGGTTTTCGTTGAGCGTTTTAGCTGATTTTTTTTTGCCTCTCGAGTGAATCAATAGTTGTTCCTCGAAAGCATTTTCAAAAGCTGGCAGCCCGTTCACCCAGGAAAATCCCCGTTTCCGGAAACAGCGAATGGCACGATACATATGTTCGGGCGATGTGACGATAACGATTTGATTGTCGTGCTGTTGAATTAAACTGTCAATTTGTATGACTTGTTCATAGGTGTTGGTGCCTTTGGTTTCGGAGATGATTCTCGAGCTATCAATACCGGAATTGATAAGTTCGCTGACAATGCGGTAATGATCGCTTTTTTCAAAAGAAACCGTATCGGCGGGCAAAGCCACTACAATACGGCTTTGCGGGTATCGCCCCGCAAGGATAAGAGTGTAATGAATACGGATCAGGCTCTCGCCTCCGGGCATCCCTCCTGCACCCAGAAGCACAATCAGATCAGGCGGTTGGGTGATTTTGGTCGTGAGCTTGGTTCCTAAAGAATGATAGAGCCGATAGGGGAGAGAGGTGAAGCTGAGTGCCAACAAAACAATAAAAAAGATTCCGGCAGCCATCACTACTGTGCGAAGGACTGCCATAAGTTTTTGGAACCGGTTTCTTTGTTTTTTTTTTCGTTTTGTTTTCACATATATCTCAATATTTCAATCTCTTGCGAGCGATATGGCATTGGTTATTTTGTTGTTAGCTCAATAAAACTGCTGAGTTGCATTGGAATTCGCATTCCCTGCTGTTCCATTTCCATTTCTAACTTTTGATTGACCGAGCTCGAAAGAGTCCAGCCGGTTTGCAGGTTTACTTCTGATTTTCCGGTGATGGTGCCGCTTACAAGCGCTTTCTCGCCCATCATCTTGGTTCCACTGATGGTTCCGTTGAAGCTGATGGTAGCTTTTTTACCACTGATGCTTTCCAGAACATAAGTTGATTCTATTGTGAAGTCGCTCGATGGATCGGGCTGGATCTTTGTTTGCCAGCTCTCATTAAGTTGTAACTCATGCTCTGGAAAAACAACCATCATGCCGGTTTCTAACCCGGAGAGGTTGACTTTCTGACTGTTTTCCGATCCTTTGTCAAGACTCATAGGTTTCCCAACCGGGTCAATTACGATATGAATCGGTTTATTCAGGCTTTTCCCAAGCGCTTCACCAATTTGTTTACCAATAGGGTTGCTGTTGTCGTCAGGTTTTTTGGAATCCCACACCGTTTCCATTCCCATCGCATTCTGTTTCAAACGTATGGCAGTATAAGTCAGATCCATTGCCATCTGTTGTTTGTCGGCGCTCACCTCAGTCACATCGGCGGTTTGCGTCATCTCTACCTGCTGCTGCAAAACCATGGTTTGTCCGGCCATTGACATAGAAATGGTCTGATTATTTTTGATCAACATCTCAAAATGTTGACCCTGCTCAAGTTGATAGGCCAATCGAATGCTCTTTTGGGCAAAAGTGATGTTGGCTATCAGCCAGATCATCGAAAAAAGAAAGATTTTTTTCATTTGACAGTGGGGATTAGAAGTTTGGGTCTTCTTCGCGGATTTGATCACTAACTTCGTCCATCCGTGATAAAACGTTTTTTGTCTGTTGTTCAAATTCGGTGTTCGGGCTCAGCGAGTGTTCATGCTGGATAGGTAAACTGGAGGATTGAACATAGTCGTCGAATCGGGCAAATCTCTTGATAAATCTTAGTTTCACTTCATCTGTGCGGCCGTTACGGTTTTTGGCAATATTGATAAAAGCTGCATCGGAAAGGTCTTCCTTGTTATCACCTTCAAGATATCCATAATATTCGGGTCGGTAGATGAAGATGACCATATCGGCATCCTGTTCGATGGCGCCCGATTCCCTCAGGTCGGAAAGGATGGGTTTCTTCGATCCCGGACGGCTTTCTACCGATCGGCTCAACTGCGAAAGCGCCAGAACAGGGATGTTTAACTCTTTGGCTAAGCTCTTGAGCGAACGCGAGATGGCGCTGATTTCCTGCTCGCGGTTGCCAATATTTTCGCCGCCGGTCGTCATCAGTTGCAAATAATCAACAAAGACCATTTGGATGTCGAATTGTTGCTTCAATCTCCTGCATTTGGCGCGGAGTTCAAAAATCGAAAGCTGAGGCGTGTCGTCAATAAAAAGCTTGGCATTGACCAAAGGTGTCACTTTCGTGACAAGTTGCTGCCATTCGTAATCTTCTAAAGAGCCTTTGCGGAGTTTTTCGGCAATGAGTTTGGTTTCGCTGGAAATCAGACGCAGCACAAGTTGTATGGCCGACATCTCAAGCGAGAAGAAAGCCACCGGCTTGCTGAACATCACGGCAGCGTTGCGGGCGAGGTTTAACGCAAAGGCAGTTTTCCCCATACTTGGCCGCGCAGCAAGAATGATCAGATCGCTCTTTTGCCAGCCTTGCGTAATCTTGTCGAGCTCGGTGTAGCCCGACCCGACACCAATCAGGCTGTTGCCGGCTTGTTTGGCTGCCTCAATATCTTTGATGGCTTCTTTCACCAATTCGGGCATCGAAAGAAAACTTCGGCGAAGATTCGACTCACTTACCTGGAAAAGTCCAGACTCGGCCTTGTCTAATAAGTCGAAAACATCGGTTGTGTCCTCATAGGCATCGTGGATAATCTCCGACGAAATCCTTATGAGCTCGCGCTGAATGAACTTCTGTAGCAGGATGCGGGCGTGAAACTCAATATTTGCCGATGAAACCACGCGGTTGGTCAATTGCGAAATATAATACGGACCTCCGACCAAATCGAGCTCGCCGGTAGAAAGCAACTCCTTGGTCACGGTCAGAATATCAATCGGGTTTGAATTTGCAAAGAGGTTTTTAATGCTGTTGAAAATGCGTTGATGGGCTTCTTTGTAAAATACCTCCGGTTGTAAAATGTCAATCACGCTTGAAACAGCTTCTTTCTGAAGCATCAACGCTCCGAGTACGACTTCCTCTACATCCACAGCCTGAGGTGGAATGCGGCCATGTTCCATCATCGTACTGAGCTGATTTTCACCACTTGTAAAAGGCAATGCCCGACTTCTTTTTGTCTTTTTGTCCATGCGTCAAAGATAGATAGTATCTTTTGATTCCAAATAAGAAAACCGTAAAGCCGAAAAAAATCTCTTCTTGACTCATCGCGATATCAAACTGTGAATGGCGTCGAAAGCGGATTTCAGCGCTTCGGGAAATAACCTGAGCCGTTGCAGGCTATCAGCAAACAAAGGCTCAGTTTCGGCTTGTATAAGGTCGCTTACAAGAAAAACTTCGTTTTTGAGCTTAAAATTTTTACCCGAAAGCCATCGTACCATCTCATTGAAACTGATGTCTTTCATCGAAACCGGAAAAAATAGTTTCAGCTCATCAATGAGCTGTTGCAGACCTACAATGCTTTCTTCCGGCAAGCTGACTTCTTCTAATTCGCTTTTATTTAAGTATTTACTGGCAAAATGAAATAAATCTTTAAGAGTCTGACCGTCGGCCGTAAAAATCTTGCCTTTTCTGCTTAGCCCGGCAAGGATTATAGCGAATTTTCGCATGCTTTCTGCCGTGGCAAGGTGATGATGGATTGTAAGTTCACCGCTGCTCAAGATGCTGATTGCCAGAGGGAGCCGCTCAAATGGCCTGGTACCTGAAAAATGAGGTATGGCTGGCGAATGGGATAGTACATAAACATAACTCTCCATGCCGTCGCGTGATTTCAGGAGTTGTTGCACCGGGTCAATCTGCTGTGTGTCAAAACAGATTTTTCCGCTTTGAAAGGCTTTCGCCTGAATCCGGCTATTCTCTTCTCCGAAATGATCCGGCAGTTCACCGATATTCAGCATCCCTTCACGGTACCATTCAAAACGTTTTTCCTCGGCAATGGTATCCATATAAAGAAAACTGTTGGCCGGAACATGTTTCCAGCAATGGCCGATAAGATCGCAGGGATAGGGCGAATGGCACCACGGCCCAATGGGGATTTTGGGTGAGCTTTCTGCTTCAAGCGTGGCCTTGCTGATGCGGATATTCGTGCCGGTCTCGTCATAGTGTTGCCGCACTTCTTCCAAAACCGAAACAGTTTTAAACAGTTTGTCCAGCTCAAGATTTTCCTGAAAAATATAGTCCGCATCGAGATGTATGATGCTGAAATCGTGCAACTTTACACCTGAGCCGGTAAGCACATAATATTGGAGTGCAGCATCCTGAAGATAGGTTTCGGAAATTCGAAGCGAACTTTTTACTTCGTAGGCGTGCCAGCCGTCGTTGTGTCGAGCAAGGATGTCGAGAATGATTAGCACTTCTTCCCATTGAAAAACTGCTTCATAGATGGTGTGAACCTCGGGCTTAGCCATCATGGCTGCTGTTTCGGCAATTTTAGCGGCATATTGCGCAGGCGATTTTGGTTTGCAGTCAACACCGCCCGGAAAAAGCGATTGAGCCAAAATGCCGACATCGGTTCCGCGCTTGAATTTGGCCAACTGTTCAGGGCTGATTTTATCGCGCAGAAACGGACGCTTTTTATTCAGGTAAAGCGACTTCTGACATTGCCTACCTCTGATGTACGTAGATTTTGAAAGCAAATGAGCCATAGAAAGTAGTGGTGTATTAAATAAAAATCACCTGCTCCTGAGCTATCAAAGGCTGATTCACATAACAACGCATGAGTTGGGCTATTGCCAAAACATCTTTTTGACAATAATTTTTGATGCGTTCTAAGTCGTTTTCTTCCCAATAAACTTTGCCAACCTGGCTGCCGTCAATATCATCCTTGGGTGTGGGTATGCCAAAAAGAGCCGTCAGCAGCTCTAGGGAAGTATAGTTTTTATAATCCCCAAATTTCCATAATTCCATGGTGTCAAGGTGTTTGACCTCCCAGGGGCGTTTCCCGGCTATTTGCAGGATTGAAGGTAATTTAATCCGGTTTACCATCATCCGACGGCAAATATAAGGGAAGTCGAACTCTTTGCCGTTGTGGGCGCACAGAAGGCTGTCGTTATCGCTGTAATAACGTTCGAGTAATTGGGCAAATTCACTCAGAATCTCTTTCTCGTCATGGCCATAAAAAGATTTGATTCTGAACTTGTTGTTTTTAAAAAATCCTGCTGAAATCACGATGATTTTCCCAAACTCAGCATAAATTCCGGCACGTGAATAAAGGTCTTCGGGCTTATCCATGTTCTCTGTTTTGATCAGAGAAGCTTTGCGATCCCATAATTTCTTCATGCGTTCGTCAAGTTGCTCATATGTCGGGAGCGCCGAAACAGTTTCTATGTCCAGAAACAAGATTTTGCTGAGATTTAAATCGTAATTCATAGGTGGTAATTCGTTTTTGAGATATTTTAGCCAAATGTAACAACTTTTTTGAGCCGGTTCCGAACGATTTTCCAAAATCTTTTGGCATGGATTTGAAAGGTGGATATCTCCTTATTATAAATTATTGTGCAAAGACACGCAATGCCGGATATGGACGAATTGATTGTGACTTCTGATGGCTCTATGAGTATCAGAAGCAGGCGTTTTGGCGAGACCTATCACTCTCATCATGGCGCCATCACGGAATCTATGCTGGTTTTCATAGAAAATGGGTTGAAAGCCGTACCCGCCGGACTTTCTGAGTGCTTTATTTTCGAAATGGGTTTCGGCACCGGTTTCAATACTTTGTTGAGCTGTTTATACAAAGACAATCTAAAAATCGTTTACGAAACCGTTGAGAAATACCCTTTAGACAGCGCAATGTGGGAGTCTTTTGCCCGGAGCCAGTGGCCTGAGAAAACGCCCGAACGTTTTCTTTTTGAAGAAATTCATCGGGCGCCATGGAACCAAATGATTCAGCTCAGCGAAGGATTTTCCATTTGCAAACAAAAGGCTGACCTTTTGGAGATATCATTGCCTGCATCTCATTACCATCTTGTTTTTTTCGATGCATTCAGTATGGATGCACAACCGGAGCTGTGGAATGAAAAAGTGTTTTCGCAACTTTTTACCTCTATGCGGCCTGGTGGGATTCTTGTCACCTATTCGTCGCGCGGCGAAGTGAAAAGGAATCTTCGTGCGGCCGGTTTCATGCTCGAACGCCTTGCCGGCCCTCCCGGAAAACGTCATATGCTGCGTGCGACAAAGCCTTTCATCAAAGAGACAATCTAACCTTGCCTAAATCCTGCTATTTAAAAACGTTCTAAATTTTAAACAGGGTTTGGAAGGATCAATTTTTTCCTCCTATTTTTGTTGTGAATTGATTAACAGCAACTCAATTTTGCATGAAATAATTCGATTATCCAACTCAAATTAGTATGGAAAACGCTATTAACCAAATTATTACAAACTACGGAGGAAGACCTGACCGGCTCATGGATATGCTCATAGCGATTCAGGAGCAGTTTGGTTACATCAGCCGGGGAGCCATTCTTACCCTGTCCAACGAGCTTGGCCTCTCGCAGGTGGATGTAGAACAAACCATTTCGTTTTATCATTTTCTGAGCACAAAGCCACGCGGAAAGTATGCCATCTATCTGAACAACAGCGTAGTGGCCTATATGTTCGGGCGACAGGCCATCAAAGAAGCTTTCGAAAAAGAAACTGGAATTACTTTTGGGCAGGTTACTCCCGATGGATTGATCGGGCTTTTCGACACGGCTTGTATCGGTATGAACGACCAGGAGCCTGCTGCCATCATCAACAACAAGGTGTTCACACGGCTCACACCCTACCGGGTGAAGGAAATTGTGCAATATATGCGCAAAGGCCTGAGTCTGGATGAGTTGGTGAACGAAAGCTATGGCGATGGCAAAAATCAGCATCCCTTTCTGAAAGCAATGGTTTCGAGCAACATCCGCCGCAAAGGGATGGTGCTTTCCGACCAATATACGATGGGAAAAGTGATCAAGGAGATATTGCCCAAAATGTCGCCCGAAGGAGTGATTGCCGAAATTAAACACAGCCATATCCGTGGCCGGGGGGGTGCAGGTTTCCCGACTGGTTTCAAATGGGAATTCTGCCGCCGGGCAAAAGGACAAAAACATTATGTAGTCTGCAATGCCGATGAAGGCGAACCCGGAACTTTCAAAGACCGCGTGATCCTTACCGAGAAACCTGAGTTGGTGTTCGAAGGTATGGCCGTTGCGGGCTATGCCATTGGCGGCGACGAAGGAATCCTGTACCTCAGGTATGAATACCGTTATATGAAAGACTACCTCGAATGGGTACTTCAAAACATGCGCGAACAAAACCTGTTGGGTGAAAACATTGGCGGTATCGAAGGCTTCAATTTCGACATACGTATTCAGTTTGGCGCCGGAGCTTATGTGTGTGGCGAAGAGTCGGCCCTGCTTGAATCGCTCGAAGGCAAACGCGGTGAACCCCGCGACAAACCTCCTTTCCCAGTGGAAAAAGGTTATCTCGGACAGCCTACCATCATCAATAATGTGGAAACTTTTGCCACAGCAGTCCGCATTATTGAAAATGGTGGGGAGTGGTTTACTCAGTTTGGTACCGAAGACTCCACCGGAACCAAAATCCTGAGTATCTCGGGCGACTGCATGTTCCCCGGGGTTTACGAAGTGAACTGGGGCTTCAACGTGGAAGACATGCTCAATATGGTGGGAGCATACGATGTGCAGGCCGTGCAAGTGGGCGGTCCTTCGGGAACCCTCATTGCACCCAATGAGTTTCACCGTACCCTCGGCTATTCCGACCTTTCAACAGGTGGCTCCATGATCATCTTTAACAAACAACGTAACCTGCTTAAAGATGTGGTGCTCAACTTTATGGAGTTCTTTATTGACGAGTCGTGCGGTTCGTGTTCCACCTGCCGCAATATGCCTCAGGTATTGCGTAATAAACTGTTGAAGATTCTGAAAGGTAAAGGTGTCAGGAAAGATTTGGACGATCTTCAGGCATGGGCAAAAGTGTTGCAACCCAGCCGTTGCGGACTGGGACAAACCGCTGCCAACCCCATCGTGAGTAGCTTGAAAAATTTCAGGCATCTCTACGAAAATCTGCTGCAAAAAGATCTCGACTTCGACGAAGGTTTCGATCTCGTGGCTGCCGTACAGGATTCGTGCAACTATGTAGGGCGCGTCCCGAAATTTCATCATTGAAAAACCAGATTGAATCAATATCACCATGGCAAATCTCATAAAATTCAAAATTGATGGTGTGGAATGTATGGCCGAAGCCGGCACTTACATTGTGGAAGCGGCACGGCAGAATGGCATCTTCATCCCCACCTTGTGCAATATGGCCGGACTGATCCCCAAAGGCGCCTGTCGCGTGTGCACTGTTCGCATCAACGGACGGTTTATGACTTCGTGCACCACGCCTGTTACGGATGGAATGGAAATTGAATCCAACTCACCCGAAATTCTCGATCTTCGCAAAAGCATTGTCGAGCTGCTTTTTGTGAGTGGAAACCATTTTTGCCCGGCCTGCGAAAAAAGCGGCAATTGCGAGCTTCAGGCGCTGGGCTACCTGTTCCAGATGATGGTACCACGCTTTCCTTACGAATTTCCAAAGAAGGAAGTGGATGCCAGCTCGCCCAAAATCATCAAGGACCAAAACCGCTGCATCCTTTGCAAACGGTGCATCAAATCCATCAAAGACGAGCAGGGAAGGTCGTTTTTTGCCTTCCGAAACAGGGGAAACCACTTGGAAGTGGTACTCGATAAAGAAATGGGAATGAAAATGACCGATGAGCTGGCCGAAAAAGCCATGCGTAACTGCCCTGTTGGCTCAATCTTAGTTAAAGAAAAGGGCTTCGCTATGCCCATCGGCAGCCGGAAATTCGATAAGAAACCCATTGGTAGTGAAGTTCAGGTTTAACATCAGGAGGAACAAACAATGAGCAAACCCGTTATCGCAACAACATCCTTAGCAGGCTGCTTCGGCTGCCACATGTCAATCCTCGATATTGACGAACGTATCCTTCAGCTCATCGAACTTGTTGAGTTCAACAAATCGCCGGTGGACGACATCAAAACCTTCACCAAGCCGGTGGATATCGGCATCATCGAAGGTGGCTGCTGCAACAGTGAAAATGTTGAGGTGTTGAGGTCGTTCCGTAAAAACTGCAAAATTCTCATCTCCTTGGGTGAGTGTGCTATCATGGGCGGCCTGCCGGCTTTGCGCAATGGCATCCCGATTCAAGAATGCTTGCACGAAGCTTACCTGAACGGCCCCACTGTGCAGCTCAACACCGAAAAGATACTTCCCAACGACGATGAGTTGCCGATGCTTCTCGACAAGGTTTATCCCTGTCACGAAATTGTGAAGATTGATTATTTCCTTCCGGGCTGCCCGCCACGCGCCGACCTCATCTGGGATGCGCTCGTGGCTTTGATTACAGGCGACCCGATGAAGCTTCCTTATGAAACCATCAAATTCGATTAACCAAAGCAAGATTGAACCATGTCACGAAAAATAACCATTGAACCTGTAACCCGCGTTGAAGGTCACGGAAAGGTCACCATCCACATGGACGACCTCGGAAATGTGACGCAGAGCCGTTTACATATCGTCGAATTTAGAGGTTTTGAGCGTTTTGTTCAGGGAAGACCCTACTGGGAAGCTCCGGTACTCGTGCAACGTCTTTGCGGAATTTGCCCGGTGAGCCATCACTTGGCTGCTGCCAAAGCTCTTGACGTGATTGTTGGAGCAGGAACTGGCGACGGCCTTAGTCCAACCGGCGAAAAAATGCGCAGACTGATGCACTACGGACAGATGTTCCAGTCGCACTCACTCCACTTTTTCCATCTGAGTGCCCCCGATTTCCTTTTTGGTATTGACGGCGATCCGGCTCTGCGCAATATCATCGGCATTGCCCTCACCCGGCCCGAACTTGCCGTACAGGGAGTGATGATGCGTAAATTTGGCCAGGAAATCATCCGTGCCACCGCTGGAAAGAAAATCCACGGGACAGGTGCCATCCCCGGCGGTATCAACAAACACCTGACACTGGAGGAGAAAAACGAGTTCCTGCACGGCGCCGATCCCCTTAACGCCGACAAAATGGTGAATTGGGCATCAGAAGCCATTGAGTTTTTCAAAAACTATTATGCCGCAAACAAAAGCTTCATTGAGAATTTTGCCCATTTCCCAAGCAATCACCTGAGTTTGGTGCGCAAAGACGGCGCGCTCGACCTTTACCATGGTGTGTTGAGGGCAGTGGATGCCGAAGGGAAGAAAGTCCTCAACGATGTGGATTATCAGGAATATAATCAATACATCGAAGAAGAGGTTCGTCCGTGGAGCTATATGAAATTCCCTTATCTGAAACATCTTGGTAAAGAAAAAGGCTGGTATCGGGTTGGCCCTCTTGCACGACTGAACACCGCCGATTTTATCCCGACACCACTTGCTCAGAAAGAATTTGAGGCCTTTAAAGCGCTCACCCACGGAAAACCGAACAATCATTGCTTGCTAACTCACTATGCACGTCTGATTGAAACACTTCATGCCGCAGAAATGATCCGCGAATTGCTCAACGATGACGATCTGTTGAAAGGCGAGTTAGTGGTAAAAGGCACCAAGCAGAAAGAAGGTATCGGCCTTATAGAGGCTCCCCGCGGAACTCTTTTCCACCACTACCGCATCAACGATCATGATCAGATTGAAATGGCCAACCTCATCGTTTCGACCACCAACAACAACGAACCGATGAACCGCTCAGTAAATTTTGTGGCCAAAGAAATCATGACCGGCAAGGATGTGATCACCGAAGGGATGATGAACGCCGTGGAGGTTGCCATCAGGGCTTACGACCCCTGTCTGAGCTGCGCAACCCATGCTCTCGGAAAAATGCCTCTCGAGATCACCCTTGTCAATAGTGAAAACCAGGTGATTGACCGGAAACGTTCTTTCAGTTAATGCCGGAAAAAGGGAAAATATTGGTTTATGGCTACGGCAACCCGGGCCGTCAGGACGATGGCCTGGGAGCCGCCTTTATTTCCCGACTCGAGCAATGGATTGCCGAAAATCATTTTCAACATGTTGACACTGATACCAACTATCAGCTCAATATCGAAGATGCCGCTGCGATTCACCCTTATGATGAAGTGGTGTTTGTGGATGCTTCTGTGGAGGATATACACGATTTCGATTTCAGTGAGGTGAAACCCGATAATGCTAAGGTGGAGTTTACAATGCATGCCGTATCGCCTGCTTTTGTGATTGACCTCTGTCGCAAAATCTACGGAAAATCGCCCAAAGCCCGATTGTTGCATATCAAGGGTTACGAATGGGAGTTTGAAGAACGACTTACCCCACAAGCCTGCGATAACTTAGACAAGGCTTTTGATTTCCTGATCAACTATCTGAAAACCAATGACTAATAACGATTTTATTGAATCTTAATACCGCAAAAACATGGACTTATCAACACAGTATCTCGGACTTCAACTGAGCAATCCCCTTGTGGCGGGCAGCTCTCGACTCACCGGTACGCTCGAAAATGTGAAAACCTGTGCAAGAGCCGGCGCAGGCGCCGTTGTGCTTAAATCGCTCTTCGAAGAACAGATAACCGCACGGATCGAGGCGAAATTGAGAAAAAATGAAATGTATTTCTGGTATCCCGATGCAGCCAAATATGTGCATGAAATCTCGAAAGGACCCGATACCGACGATTATCTCAAACTGATTGTGGCTGCAAAAAAATCGGTTGATATTCCGATTATTGCAAGCATTAACTGTGTAAGCCTCTCAGAATGGACACGTTTTGCAGCAAAAATGCAGGATGCCGGCGCCGATGCCCTCGAGCTGAACATCGCTATTTTCCCCATAAGCCGTGATCTCACCTCCGAACAGATCGAAAATATCTATGTTGACATCCTAAAACAGGTGAAAAAGGAAGTAACTATTCCTGTTGCGGTAAAAATTGGCCCATTTTTTACCAATGTGATGGCGATGGCCTATCGCCTTGCCGATGCAGGAGCAAACGGATTAGTAATGTTCAATCGTTTCTACAACCCAGATATTGACATTGCTACAAATAGCGTGGTCACCGAAAACGTTCTTTCGAGCCCCGACGAAAAATCTACCTCCATGCGTTGGATTGCACTTCTCAGGGCAAGTGGTTTTCCGGCCGACCTGGCCGCCAGCACCGGCATTCATTATTCGATCGGGGTGGCCAAGCAACTTCTGGCCGGCGCTACCGTAACCCAGCTTACTACCAGCCTTTATCAGAATGGGATTCCTTATCTGGCAGATATCAAAACGGGCCTGTTGGAGTGGATGAAGAAAAAAGGATATGCCAATGTGGACGATTTTCGCGGACTCATCAGCAGCTATCCCGAAGCCACCGCCGGTTTTGAACGCATCCAATATATGAAAAGGAATTTTGAAATGCTTTAAGAACCAAATTGTTAGGACTATATCGCGAATCCCGGAATGCCTTGGCTTTCGGGATTTTTTTTATTGAGCTGCCAAAAACTGCTCCGTCAAATACATTTGATTTTTCTGGGAAGCATTGCCTGTTTTGGCGTATGTTTGCCAAACGAAAAAATGATGAACCCATAACTTCGATGAACTATCTTTCGGTTGAAAATCTCTCGAAAAGTTTTGGCGATAAAGTGCTTTTCAGCAATCTGGGCTTTGGGATTGGTAAAGGCGACAAAACGGCCTTTATTGCCATCAATGGCGCCGGAAAAACCACTCTGATGAGGATGCTCACCGGAAAGGAGGAGCCCGATGGAGGCAGCATCACCTATGCCGAAGGAATTCGCGTGGGCTATTTGGAACAAGAACCTGATTTCCCGAAAAGTCTCACCATTGACGAACTGATCAAAAGCGAACACAATGAAGTGCAGCAATGTGTAAAGCTGTATGAACGATTGACCAGTCAATCGGGCGAAAACCACGATGATCCGTTGTTGTCAAAACAATTGGCCGAAGTCACCACCCGCATGGAAGCCCTTCATGCCTGGAACTACGACCGCCGGTTGGTGGAAATGCTCACGCGTTTTGGTATCACTAATCTAAATCAAACCATCGGCAGCCTCTCGGGCGGACAGGTGAAACGCCTTTCGCTGGCCATGTTGTTAGTAGATCAGCCCGACCTGCTGTTGCTCGATGAGCCGACAAACCACCTCGACATTCCCATGATCGAATGGCTCGAAAAATACCTGAAACAATCCAATATCACCTTGTTGATGGTCACGCACGACCGTTACTTTTTAGATCGGGTTTGTAACAATATCTTAGAACTTTTTCTCGGGAAACTCTATTTGCACAAGGGAAATTTCTCTTATTACGTTCAAAAAAGTACGGAGCGCGAAGCTGCCATTGCCGCTGAAATACAAAAAGCAGGGCAGCTTCTTAAAACCGAAACCGAATGGATGCGCAGGATGCCACAGGCTCGGACTACCAAATCGAAAAGCCGAATTGCCGCCTATTACGAGCTGAAAGAGAAAGCTGCCCAGCGTCGCAATCAGCAGCAAATACAATTAGATGTCGGTACACAACGTATTGGTAGCAAGGTGCTGGAAATGCGGAATATACATAAATCATTTGGCAATGTCCCCATCCTGAATGGCTTCGACTATACTTTCACCAAAGGTGAGCGTATCGGGGTGGTGGGCGATAATGGCGTTGGGAAAACCACTTTCCTCAATCTCATTACGGGCGATCTATTACCCGATAAAGGCCGGGTGATCAGTGGCGATACCATCGTGTTTGGCTATTATACCCAGTCCGGAATTCGTTTCGACGAGAGCAAGAGAGTGATAGATGTGGTTAAGGAAATTGCCGAAATTATCCCTTCCGGCAACGGAAACACGGCCACCGCTTCGCAATGGCTCAGCCGTTTCATGTTTCCTCCAGCCATGCAAAACCAGCCTGTTTATCTGCTCAGCGGTGGTGAAAAACGCCGGCTTTACCTGCTCACCGTCCTCATCAAAAATCCCAACTTCCTTATCCTCGACGAGCCAACCAACGACCTTGATCTAATCACCTTGCAGGCGATGGAAGATTTTATCGGCGAATACAAAGGCTGTCTGCTCATCGTTTCGCACGACAGATATTTCATGGATCAGGTAGTGGATCAACTGTTTGTGTTTGAGGGCGGTGGCGAAGTGCGTGGGTTTACCGGCAATTACAGCGAATATCGTGAGTTTGTTGAAAACAAAACCAGAGAAGAGAAAGCTATCGCCATGCCTGCGGAGAAAAGTCAAGTCCAGCAAAAATCCGAAGGACAGCCTGCCAGAAAAATCAAACGAACCTACAAAGAACAAAAAGAATACGAGCAGGTTGAAACTGAAATATTAACCCTCGAACACGAAAAAAATGAACTGACAGCCCAACTTCAGGGTAATGTGACTGATTACCAGTGCTTAGCTCAGATTTCGGAACGCATTGGCGAGATTGATCGGGAATTGGAACAACGCATGGAAAGGTGGCTCGAACTCGATGAAATTGAAAAATAACTCTCCCAACTTAAAATTTGGACAATATGGAACAGAATCTTTTTGAACGTTTTATTGCAAAAAGTGTAGAAAACGATGGTGTGTGGCTTTTGCAGGCAATGGATGGCATGTTTGCAATGGTAGAGTCGGACGACTTTCGTTCCTATCTTGCAGTTTGGGACAACGAAAACGATGCAGCCACGGCTGCCGTTGCGGAGTGGGAGGGCTATACCGCAATACAAATGGAACTGAAGGAGTGGATTCACTGGCTTAACGAAATGATCGAAGATCAGGCATGGATTGGCATCGCTCCGGATGTGCAGGGCAAAATCTTTCCGATACTGGCCGAAGAACTACTCAGAATCCATGTGGAAACGAAAAAAATGAATCAACGCGACTTTGATTGATCTTTTTGGCGAGATTTTTTTATAGAACAGTGGTCATTTCATAATTGTTGAATCATTTTTGCGCATTCCAAAAGAGGATGCTTCGCTCAATCATCGGGTTATGGTAGCAATAACCATAGAACGTTATTCACAAAAAGTATCTCAAATTGTGAATATATAGTGGATAAAAAAAATTGCACGCTTTATCATTTGTTATATTTTTGTTTTTATTCATAACCTAAAACCATTTCATTATTCACTAAACCTATACATTATGTTGCACAAGCTTAAATTCATGATGGCGACTTTGTTTGTGATGTTCGCCATTGTTATGCAGGCTCAGGTGACTACGTCCAGTATGAGCGGGCGTGTTACCGACAAGGAAGGTCCGATTGCCGGAGCTGCTGTGGTGGCAGTTCACACGCCATCGGGAACCACTTACGGAACCATTACCAATGCCAATGGCCATTTCAGGATCAATGGTATGCGTGTTGGCGGGCCTTACAAAGTGGAAGTGTCGTTTGTAGGCTATGCTAAGTCGGTAACAAACGATATCGCACTCGACTTAGGTGAAACCTATGTGCTGAATGTCGTCATGAAGGAAGAAACCTTCTCGCTTGGCGAAATCGTGGTCACTGCTAGCCAGAACCCGATTCTGAACAGCGAACGAACCGGCGCATCTATCAACGTTAAGTCGCGTGAACTCAGGTCGTTGCCTACCATCAACCGAAGTATCACCGATTTTACACGTCTCACCCCTCAGGCCAACGGAAGCTCGTTTGCCGGACGCGATGGTCGCTATAATACTGTTACCATTGACGGAGCTGCCTTCAACAACAACTTTGGTTTGTCGAGCAGTGCTATGCCCGGTGGCTCGGCTCAGCCCATCTCACTCGATGCCATTGAAGAAGTGTCGGTAAACATTGCGCCTTACGACGTGCGCCTGTCGCAGTTTACCGGCGCCAGCATTGCTGCCGTAACCAAAAGCGGTACCAACAAATTTACCGGTAGTGCTTATACCTATCAAAGACCAACCTCTTTCACCGGAAATTTGGTGGACGACTTCGTGATGACCAATGTGAACAGCAAAAGCTCATCGCTCTATGGCTTCACTTTGGGAGGTCCAATCATCAAAGACCGTCTGTTCTTTTTCGTGAATGGCGAATATGAAAAGGAAGTCAGCCCGACAAACTCCTGGGAGCCCAGTGATGACGGTGTTGCCAACAACGAAAAATTTATCTCGCGTACCACAAAAAGCGATCTTCAGGCAATGAAAAATTTCTTGATGAGTACCTATGGATACGACCCGGGCGATTATATGAATTTCAAAGCATTCCCGTCGGAAAACTACAAAGTTCTTGCTAAAATTGACTGGAACATCAACCAGAAACACAAATTCTCGGTTCGCTATAATATGCTCAGAAACAAGAGTATGAGCCTTACAAATGCCACGAGCGGACCGCCAAACGTTCCACGCGGCAACACCTCGCGCATCTCGGATAAATCTATTGCATTCTCGAATTCTTTTTATGGAAATGAGAACAATATTGATGCTTTTTCGGCTGAGTTGAACAGTATCTTCAGCCCAAAACTCACCAACCGTATCCTCGTTTCCTACACAGCTACCCAGGATCCGAAAAGAACCAGTAATAGCGCACCATTCCCCTTTGTGGAAATCTATAAAGACGGCGACCGCTATATGGTCTTCGGATATGAACTCTTTTCCTGGAACAATCAGGTGCTCAACAACACCTTCTCCATCTCCAACAACCTTACCTATTCGTGGAACAACCACGTGATCACCGGAGGTCTGGCTTATGACAATATTTATGTAAACAATTCCTATATCCGTGAAGGAACGAGCTACTATCGTTTTGCTTCAATGGAAGACTTCATGACCAACCAGAAACCAACTGCTTTTGGCATCACTTATGGCTACAATGGTCAGCCTATCAAAGGTGTTGAGATGAGCTTCGGTCTTGGAAGCCTATACGCCCAGGATCAATGGACAGTGAATCCTCAGTTTAAACTCACTTACGGCCTCAGAATCGAGCTGCCGATGTATCACAACAAATTAGTTAACAACCCGGCAATTGATGATTTGCCTGAGATGAACGGGTATAAGATGAACGTGGCCACCTGGCCCGACCCGCAAATCATGATCAATCCGCGAGTTGGATTTAACTGGGATGTAAACGGCGACCGCTCTCTGCAGGTTCGTGGTGGAACAGGCTTGTTCACCGGACTATTGCCATTTGTATGGTTTACCAACCAGCCGACCGCTTCCGGAACCGTTCAGAGCCCTGAGTTAGGTATGGTTGGCGACAACCTGCCCGACGATTTCAGGTTCGATCCAAACTGGGATGCTCAGATTGCCAAATATCCTAACCTCTTTCCAAGCACAATGAGCGCCACCTTGCCCAAAGGATCAACTCTTGCCGAAGTTTCGAAAGACTTCAAAATGCCACAGGTATGGAGAACCAATATTGCAACCGATATTAAACTGCCCTGGACTTCGGTGCTCACTTTAGAGATGCTTTATTCTAAAGACGTGAACGCTGTATTGCAGCAAAATATTAATCTGCCCGAAGCTCAGACTGCTTTCACAGGAGCCGACAACAGACCGCGCTGGACCAAAAAGACCAACAATTCCGACCTGGGTAACGTCATGATTCTCGATAACACCAATCAAGGTTATCAGTTCTTCTTTACTTCGCAGTTGACTAAAAACTTCTCAGGCGGACTCTCGGGAATGTTGGCCTATACTTATAATATTTCTAAAGATGTTACTTCTAATCCGGGCTCTAACGCTGCTTCGGCATGGACCAGTAACCTTGAGGTTGGAAACCTGAATACTCCTTCACTCAGCTATTCCGATTTCTCGGTTCCTCACCGTGTTGTTGGTATGGTATCTTATCGCGTAAGCGACAATAAGACGCTGGGAACCACCTTCTCGCTCTATTATACTGGTGCAAATCAGGGCAGAGCTTCCTATGCTTATCCGAATGATATGAATGGCGATGGAGCTACCAGTGATTTGATGTACATCCCGAAAGATGCTTCTGAAATCATTTTCATTGACAAAAATGGTATGACTGCCGCTGATCAGTCGAAAGCCTTCATGGATTATGTGAACTCCGATGATTACCTGAGCGCACATAAAGGCGAGTATGCCGAACGTTTTGGTGTGCTCCAACCCTGGAGAAACCAGTTCGACCTGAAAGTTGTGAAGGATATCTATTTGAGCTCCGGTAATACTTATGGATTCCAGATCAGCTTAGACGTGATCAATGTGGGCAACCTGTTGAACTCAAAATGGGGCCTGTATAAGCGTCATGGCTTGTCGAACAGCTATCGCGTGTATCAGCCTTTGAAATATGAAGGGGTGAACGATGCAGGCGCTCCGCAGTTCTCGCTCAACGCCGCCAATATCGAAACTTTCCAGAAGAATGCTACTTACTTCAACGATCAAACCATCGGCAGTACCTGGGGAATGCTTCTGGGACTGAGATTCAACTTCTGATCCGAAGAAACCTTTCTAAATAAAAAGGGGCTGCCCATTGGACAGCCCCTTTTTATTTTGTTCTTCCTCGCCAACCATTATTTTCGAAAAAAATGTTACGACAGGTTATCAGCTTATTCCTTGAATTGTTCTTTCATTTGTTTCAGGTCTTCAATGAGTTGGAGGCAAGACTGGTCAAGTTGTAATACTAATTCTTCTAATCCGCTTCCATCTTTGGTAGCTCCTTTATTCTCTAATTCGCGAGCATATTGGTGAGGTTCGCTGGCAAAGAAGTTGGCTATTACCCCTTTGATACTGTGGGCATTGAATTTGAGACCGTCAAAATTCCGATTGGCTATATCATTTTTGATTGAGGCAATGCGTCCAGGGTACTCGGCTATAAATAAATCAATGATTTCCAGTACAATAGACTTGTCGAAATATTGGAATGTTTCTTTAAAAGAAGTTTCGTCTATAACTTTCATAAGGCTTTCGCTGCCGTATCTGTTTGTTCAAAGAGTCATACGACGCGGTAAAGATAGGAAAAAGTCAGCGAATTCGAAAAAAACAGTTTTTACTAAAAACCCATCATGCTTCCAGCCTGGTAAATCAGAAACGAAACAACCCAGGCCAGAAGAGTGGTGTACAGTGAGGTGAATAATGGCCATTTCCATCGGCCCGATTCCTTTTTGATGGCAGCAAAAACTGCTATACATGGAAAATAAATCAGCACAAAAACGATGAAACTTAGTGCTACCAATGGACGCATCACTTTTTGACCTGCTTTTGGTCCGGTCTCATACCGACTTTCCTGGAGTTTTTTAACTAAACTCTCCGAACCATCCTTCTCGGGGTTCGACTGGTAAAGCACGCCCATCGTTGAGATGACAATTTCCTTGGCAGCCGAACCGGCCAGCAGGCTCACACCCATTTTCCAGTCGAAACCTAAGGGCGCAATGGCCGGTTCGATAAAATGCCCAATCCTCCCGATGAAAGAGTATTCCTGCTTTTCCTGCTGTCTTTTCAGTTCAAATTGTTCAAGATCAATATCGGGTTGTGATTGTTTTAAAATGGCAATTTCATTGTCAATTCGTTGGTCAATATGACCCCCTCTGGGAAAATATCCGAGCGACCAGACGATGATGGATGCCAGCAGAATGATGGTCCCCATCTTTCGCAGATATTGCTGGCCTTTGAACCAGGTTTGTCTCAAGATAGCCTTCGTAGTGGGCATACGATAGGGGGGAAGTTCCATCACAAAAGGCATTTCTTCGGCGCGGAAAAGAACTTTTTTAAATATAAACGCCAGCAGGGCTGCAAAAATAATGCCCATGAGGTAAATCCCAAAAAGCAACGTTCCTCCGTATTGTGGGAAAAAGGCGCTGATAATCAATATATAAACCGGATAGCGGGCACTGCACGACATAAACGGGATAATCATCATTGTAATGAGACGGTCGCTTTTATTTTCGATGGTCCGTGTGGCCATGATCGCCGGAACATTACATCCGAATCCCATAAGCAGCGGGATAAACGATCGGCCGTGAAGCCCGATTTTGTGCATTAGCTTGTCCACGATGAACGCCACACGGGCCATATATCCGGTAGTTTCCAGCAAGCTCAGGAAGAAAAATAAAATCAGGATATTGGGCAGAAAAACGATCACTCCGCCCACACCGCCAATCACCCCGTCAATGAGCATATCATGCAAAATGCCTTCGGGAATATATTGTCCGATTATTACCGAAATCCATTCGACAAACTGCTCAATCCACTGCATGGGATAGTCGCCAAGGATAAAGGTTGCCTGAAAGATAGCCCAAATGACTAAGAGGAAGATAGGATAGCTCAGGTACTGATTGGTGAGAATGCCATCAATCCGGCGACTTTTATTTTTCTTCTCTTTGATGGCTTCATGATAGGTTTCTTTGAGGGCGCCTTCGATGAAGCCGTATTTGGCATCCGTGATGACGGTCTCGGTTTCGTCAGCCATCACACGCTCAATCCGCACAATCTCTTCTCTCACCACGCGCTGTATGGCTTTGAAATTGACGCAGCCCTCAATGCGGTTACGTTCTTCCTTGTCGGCCTCTAAAAGCTTGATGGCCAGATAGCGAGGCGAAACAATGTTGATGATGGGTTCGTTGCCGGGTTGTTTCAGAACTTCCTGAATCCGTTTGATGCTGCTTTCAATTTCCGGCCCATAATTGATATGAACATGACGGGTGTCGGGATCGCGGTCTTCATAAACGCTGATGATGCGGTCAAAAAGGGCTTCGATGCCTTCGCCCTTTGATCCGATTGTAGGTACAATGGGAATTCCAATGAGCTTTCCCAGACTTTCGTAATCAAACTCGGCTCCTTTGTTTTTCAGCTCGTCGAACATATTCAAAGCCATCACCACTTTGATGTCCATATCAATGAGCTGGGTGGTAAGGTAAAGGTTTCGCTCTAAGTTGGAGCCATCCACTACATTCAGTACAACATCAGGCAGTTCGTTAAAGATGAAGTTGCGCACAAAAACCTCTTCGGGCGAGTAGCTGGTGATGCTATACGTTCCGGGCAAGTCGGTGAGCCTGAAGGTATAGCCGCCATGACTAAACAGGGCCGATTTGGCTTCCACGGTAACGCCGCTATAATTGGCTACCCTCTCGCGTGAGTTGGATGCTACGTTGAAGATGCTTGTCTTCCCCGAGTTAGGGTTGCCCACAAGAGCCACAGAAATTACCTTTCGATCAGTTATCGGCCGAAGCTGGAGCGCTTGCTCAAGCGCCTGTACGCCATGGAAACCTCCTCCTGCGTTAGTGGTTTTCTCGTCTTCCGAAAGCACTTCAATCAATGCGGCTTCACTTTTTCGCAGCGAGACCGCATACCCCATCACATTGTACTCTATCGGGTCGCCCAGCGGAGCATGCTTCACAACAATTACCTGTTTCCCGGGCACAAATCCCATCTCGATAATCCTTTTGCGGAAAGCACCACGGCCTTTCACTTTTAGGATAATCCCCTTTTCGCCTTCCTTAAGCTCGGATAACTGCCTCATCTTAAATATATTGAATAAAAGAAGCCTGACTTATTTCCTTGTTTTGACTGATCAACTTCAAGCCACAAAAATAGATTTTACCACCTTGAAGACAAATACCTAATCATAGTGATTTACTTCACATTGAACTGAACACACCGGAAGGCTAAATTTGGGATTAGGCCAACAGAAAAAAAGAAAATGAATGGTGATTTGAGCTTGAAGCAGAATAAGGAAAAACGGCCATTCAGCCTTTACCGCTTGGGGTTAATTTCATTTCGCAGCATGAGCGCTTTGGTTTTATAAACGCCATGATCGGCAGCTATTTCATCCAGCATCTGTGTGGCTTCAGTTGACTGGTTGAGTTTTAGATATAGCAAAGCCCGATACCATTTAGCCTGATCATAATAAATTTTGCTGGAATCATTTAATATTCGGTCGAGGTCAAGCGCAGCCAAACCATGCTGATTCAACTTCATGAACGAAATGCTTCGGTAGAGCATAGCCGTGTGGTTGTCCGGGAATTCATCGAAAATATCAATTGCTGCCCGATAATCTTCTTTGGCAAACAATTTAAGCCCCTGATCTAGCTTTTCGGAATAATCAGGATTTTCAGAGATGAATTCAATGAAATTGATGTCGTGCGAAAAATATTTATCGAATAACACCTTGTTCTCAGCAAGTGAACCATTTAATATCACGCCCCAGATAAGAACCGATAGCAGAATAAAAATGAAAATACCGGCATAGGGCCACAAACTTCGGTATCGTCTTGTGGGTAAGATGCTATTGTCTTCTGTTTTCTTCGTCTGCATTGCCATTCTAAAGATCAAATCGCGCAAACCACGAACTGACGGTAGCCCGGTTTTCGCTTAATTTAACTTTTTAAGAATGTAGAACTCAATGTTGGAAGCCTATTTAAGTACTACAATACCACATTTGGTAACAATGCCATTTTTCCTGAAATAGGTCAACTATGAACCGTGGTTCAATCAGAAAATGGCTAATGACCGAATAATGTGATTGCGTTCTGCAAAAACACAAAAAACCAACAAAAGGATTAACTTTGGCTTTTTATAGAGGATTTTTTTTGATTCATGAAACTGTTTATGACTCGGAGGTCTGCCTTCTTGCTATTTTATATGCTGATTATCAGTGCATTGTATCCGATTCGGTTATTATCTCAACCAGCTTCTTCTTTGAGGGTAATGTTTTACAATGTTGAAAATTTTTTCGATTATGAGGTTGATACTACCCGAGGATACAATGCTTTTACACCGGACGGTGAGCAGCGTTGGACGATTTCGCGCTATTATACCAAACGTAACAATGTGTTTAAAACGATTGCAGCTCTAAGTCAGGGTCAATTTCCGGCGCTCATCGGTTTTTGTGAAATTGAAAATGAAAAAGTGCTCGACGATATTGTCAAACGCACACCGCTCCGACGGCTAAATTACAAGGTAGTCCATTATGAGTCGCGCGATTGGCGCGGAATTGATGTGGCCATTGCTTATCGGCCCGATCTGTTGACTTTGGTGAACAGCGCCCCTTTGACAGTGAGGGATGTGAACGATACAAGCTTTCGCACGCGCGACATTTTGTATGCCGCTTTTGAAACATTGCAGGGTGAGCTGTTACATTTTTATGTCAATCACTGGCCATCGCGTTATGGCGGCCAGATAGAATCGGAAAGCCGCCGGCAACTTGCTGCTTCGGTTTTGCGTAGTCATTACGATTCGCTGAGCGCTGTAATGCCCGGAGCAAAAGTGCTGATGATGGGAGATTTCAATGATACACCTTCTGATCCGAGTGTTTTGAAAGTGTTGGGAGCTGTAGCTGCTGAAAACAAGCCAGAGGATAACGCTCTGGTACAGTTGTTTGCGAATCCGGCAAATTTAGGCTTTGAAGGAACATTGAAACACGGACACGACTGGCAGATTTTTGATCAGATGATTATATCGGCTTCGCTTTATGACTCAGAACAGGGAATCCATTACTGCCCCGGTAGCGCACGAATTTTTCACGGCGACTTTCTCTTTGAGGATGACGAACGATATCTGGGGAAAAAACTTTTTCGCACCTACAGCGGTCCGAATTATATCGGTGGTTTTAGCGACCATTTGCCTGTGTACGTGGATATCTGCCTTCCGAATTAAGATTTTTTTTCGGCCATCTGCGAGAGGAAAACCGAAATTTCGTTGAGATGCAAAACCCAGTCAATGTTGCCCGTCTCGATGGCGCTCTGGGGCATGGTTTTTACCTCTGCCGATTCGGGATGTTGGGCAATGGTCGTTCCGCCCAATTGATGAATACGAATGATTCCTTTGGCTCCATCGTTGTTTGCGCCTGTCAGCAGAATGGCTAAAAGTTGGTCTAAAAAGGCCTCGGCTGCACTCTCGAAAAGTAAATCAATCGAAGGTCGGGAAAAATTTACTTTCTCGTCAACGGTGAGACTAAGCTTTTTGTCTTTTTCGACCAACAGATGATAGTTGGCCGGAGCAATATACACATAGCCATTGAGGATGGGTTCGTTGGGTTCAGCTTCTTTGACCTGTAAATGAGTAAATTGACCCAGATAATTTGGTAGAAAACTACCCGATTGGGGGCTCAGATGCTGCACAATGAGAATGGGAATATCGAATTGAGCAGGCAACTTCTCAATGATACACTTGAGTGCCCTGAGCCCGCCCGCCGAAGTGCCGATCACGACGGCTTTGATTTTGTCAAGTCCGGGGCCAAACATTATCCGGCAGATTGAATTTTTTTACGATAGATTTTTTGCTCGGCATCCACCACCTCAAATTCGTCTTTAACAGCGCTGAACATCAGGCTTTCTTTTGAACCGAGTCCAAGATAACCGTTTTTTGTCAAACTTTCGCTGAACATTTGAAGTACTTTGTTCTGCAATTGTTTGTCGAAGTAAATCAGGACGTTGCGGCAGATGATCAGGTTGACTTCGGCAAACACACTGTCGGTAACCAAATTGTGTTCGGCAAAAACAATGTTATGCCGCAAGCTCTGATCCAAGATAGCTGCATCATATTTTGCAATGAAATAGTCGGAAAACGACTGTGTTCCACCAGATTTCTGATAGTTGGCCGTATATTCTTTCATTCGGCTGATGGGATAAATGCCTTTTCGGGCAACCTCAAGCGCGGCCGGATTAAAGTCGGTGGCATAAATTTGTGTTCGTTTGTCTAAACCTTCTTCTTTGAGCAGAATGGCAAAGGAATAAACCTCCTCTCCGGTGGAGCAGCCTGCATGCCAGGTTTTGATGTATGGATAAGTTTTCAGAACGGGAACCACCTCTTTTCGCATGCTTTCGTAAAAAGGTGGATCGCGAAACATTTCGGTCACATTAATGGATAAATCTTTCAAAACCTGCTTCATGACTTCTTTGTCGCGAAGCAGGAGATGTTGGAAAGCACTGATGCTATCGAGCCCCATTTGATTTTGGCGTTGAACGATCCTGCGTTTGATATGGGCACGGTTATAGTTTCTGAAATCATAACCATAAACCCTGAAAATGGCTTCGAGCAGGAGTTCTGTCTCAACATCCTGCACGTGAAGAAGATGAGCGTTTTGTTTGTGGGAATCCATTTGCTAATTTGGTTCAGTAGAGCCATACCCTGAGCAGCGATAGCAGCTTTCCGGTATCAAAAGGTTTGGTGAGATATTCGTTGGCGCCTGCTGCAATACATTTCTGTCGGTCGTCTTTCATGGCTTTGGCCGTCAATGCAATAATGGGAAGTTTCGCAAAGCGCTGGTCTTTTCTGATGAGCCGCATGGCCTCGTAGCCGTCCATTTCAGGCATCATAATATCCATCAGTACAAGATTGATATTGGGCGTGGCATTGAGTTTTTCGATGCCTTCGCGTCCGTTACGTGCAATGATGACTTTCATGCCGTATTGTTCGATAAAACTACTGATAGCAAACACATTACGCATATCATCGTCCACGATCAGGACGGTTTTCCCGTGCAGGACATCTTCGCGCGGCAAAATCTTGTTCAACATTTCCTGTTTGTTCTTCGGCAGTTTCGATTCCAACTGATGCAGGAACAGTGTGGATTCGGACAAAAGACGCTCAAAAGAACGTGCGCCTTTGATGATGATACTGTCGGCCAGTTTCTGCAACTGCATGTTTTCGTCCATTGTCATCTCGTGCGAAGTGTAGATAATAACAGGCATTTGGCGCAGTTGATCTGTTTTTTTGATTTTCTCCAACAACTCAAAACCACTCATTCCACTCAATCCCAAATCGAGGATCATGCAATGGAAACTGTCTTCCTGAAGTTGTTGCCAGGCTTCTTCCCCCGACGAAACGGCGGTGATGCTGATGTCGTCGGCGCTCATCAAATCCACGATGCTGCGGCGGGTGATCACATCGTCCTCTACCACAAGCAATCGGCGAGGCTGACCTTCCACAAAAGCTTCCAATTTACCGAGTGCCCTTTCGAGCCCTTCTTTGCTGACAGGCTTGCGCAAATAACCAATAGCTCCTTGTTTTAAGGCATCGAGCGTGCTGTCGGTTGCCGAAATAAAATGTACAGGGATATGCCGCGTGCGTTTACTCTTTTTTAGCCGCTCCATCACCTCATACCCATCAATACCCGGCAAACCAATATCTAAGATAATGCCGCTTGGCATATAATAGTCGGCATAGTGTAGCCCGGCTTCACCATCGCTGGCAATCAGACATTTGAACTGATGCTCGTTGGCCAAATCTTTGATGAGCATTGCAAATTTCAGGTCGTCCTCGATAATCAGCAATATTTTATCGCCTTCGTTGATGAGTAAACGATCATCGTTAATGGTTTCATTTTGTATAGGGGGCGGCTGATTGACAGTTGTCGTCACTTTTTTATTTTCGGCGGGTTTCTCTTTTTCGGTGTACCGGCCATCGCTTTGTGAGGTTTTTACTCCTTTTTCGCCTTGTTCGATGGGAAGAAAAAGGGTGAAAGTGCTGCCCTCGTCAACCTTGCTTTCCACTTCAATATATCCGCCAAGAAGCTCAGAGAACGCTTTTGAGATGCTCAGGCCTAATCCTGTACCGCCATATTTGCGGCTTGTGGTTCCATCGGCTTGAGTAAAGGCATTGAAAATCAGCTCTAATTTCTCGGCGGGGATGCCAATGCCTGTGTCTTGTACAGCAATGGCTACCCATTGGCCATCGCTGCCAAATTGAGGCTTTGGGAGCGGACGATAAATATTGAGTGTAATGCTGCCTTGATGGGTGAATTTCAATGCATTGGAATAAAGATTCTTAATCACCTGAAACACACGCTGGCTGTCCGTTGTAATGGTTTCAGGAAGATTTTTGGCAATATTGACAAACAGTTCGATCCCTTTCTTTTCGGCTAAAAGGCCAAAGGTTTTGTTCACATAAACCCTGATATCTTCGAGAAAGAGGGTTTCCATTACCAACTCAACCTTGCCTGATTCAACTTTACTCAGGTCAAGAATTTCGTTGATGAGTTCAAGTAGGTCGGAGCCGGAGCTGTTGATGGTACGGGCATATTCCAGTTCTTTTCCGTCGAGGTGTTGCTTTTTATTTTCGGCTAGGAGTTGCGAGAGGACGAGAATGCTGTTGAGTGGAGTGCGCAATTCATGCGACATATTGGCCAAAAACTCTGATTTATATCGCGATGCTTGTTCTAAGTCGTGAGCCTTTTGCTCGATCTCTTTGCGTGCTTCTTCGAGTTCCGAGTTTTTTTGTCGGATAGCATCGCGTTGTGCTTCAAGGGCTTTTGTGCGTTCTTCGAGTTCTTCGTTGGTTACTTTAAGCTCTTCCTGTTGCGATTGCAGGCTTTCTTCCGAGATTCGCAGGGCTGCTGTCTGTTCCTGAAGCTCTTCGTTGGCTTGTCGGAGCTCTTCCTGCTGAACAGCAAGCTCGTTGGCTTGTTCCTGGGTCTGTTTGAGTAATTCCCTTACCTTTTCAGCGGCTTTGGCTGTATGCAGGGCAATGGCAATATTGGTGCCGGCCATTGCGAAATAGGTGGTCTTGAGTTCATCAAAATTGTTTACCGAAAGCAATTCGATCACTCCGGCCAGCTTGTCTTCGTGGATCAAGGGGAAGATATAGCAGCTTTGTGCTTCAATGGTCAGGCCGCCTGAATGGATAAGCAGTTGTTTTCCCTTGGCATCAAGGTGAATGGCTTTGTGTTCTGACGCTACCTGCCCAACGAGCCCTTGACCGAATAAGATTTTGCTTCCTGTCTCTTCGGGCGACTTCAAATTGCCGATCGAAGCCCTGATTTCGAGTTGGCGGCTGTTTTCATCGGCCAAATAAAGGTTTCCGCCAAATGCTTCGGTATAACTTCCAAGGAATGCCAGTGTTTTTTCGGCCAGATGATTCACATCGGAAATTCCGCTCATCTCCGAATCGAGCAGATTGATGCCGGTCTTCAGCCAGTCCTGCCTCAAATTGGCAAGATCGTTGGCATGCAGGGTTTTGGTCATCTCAAAAAGAGCATGATTCAAAGTGTCGTTGATGCTGCGGGGAATCACATTTACGCTATAATCACCACTGGCTATGCGGTTGGCCTGAGTGACCACCTGCCTGAAGCTTTCTACCATCTCATTCATCGAGGTGCCTAAAACATCTTTTTCGCTTCGGATTTCCACTTTCTCGCTATAATCGCCTATGGACATCATGCGTGCGACCCCTGCATATTTCTGAAGGGCATTCACCAATTTGTTGAAAGTGATTACCATCTCGCCCACCTCATTGGCCGGCGCTTTGATAGTTTTGTTGTCTAACTGACCCTCGGCCACTTCTTTGGCCCATGATGAAAGCTGTTTGATAGGGTTTACAAACCAGCGGGTCACTAGGATTGACATGAAAAAGACTAAGACAATGGTGATGACAAAGGTGATTTTTACGATATCGGAAAGCTTACGCGCGTATGCAAAAGCTTCGCTATGTTCAATTTCTTCGATCAATACCCAGTTCACGCCCAGTTTCTCAAGCAAATCGAGATGGCGATAGATTCCAAGCACATATTTCCCTTCAAGATCGCTGTCGTAGGTGGAAACCTTTTCGTGGTCGAGTTCGCGTTCTTTGAGCAGGGCAGGGTTGTTGCGGTTTTGGATCGAGAAAAGCCAGTCGTTAAATTTTTGATTTTTCACTTCCGTCAGCAGAATCTGGTCGCCACCTTTGAAACGAAGCTTTGAGCGCAGCAAATGGTCTTCGCCCACAAGATAGGCTTGGCCGGTTTCGCCATATCCGGCTTCCTGACTGATAATCTGGTTGATGCGATCCATCGTGACTTGCAAAGCAATCACCCCGATGAACTGATGGTTTTCGTCGAAAACAGGCTGGATGAAAAAACCGGAAATTTTGTTGAAAGAGGGCTCGTAAAACTCAACATCGGAAAACAGAAGTTTTTGATTTTCGATGGCCTTTCTTACCGTCGAGGCAAAACGCGTCAGCCGGAGCGGCCCGGTAAACAAATTGGTTCCTAAATCGGATTCTTCGCGGATGCTGAAAAGAATAAAACCGCTTTTGTCAATATAAAAAATATCGTAATAACCATTGCGCCCTGCTAAGTTTTTATATTCATCGCGTTGTGCAGCCGTGATATGCCTGTATTCTTCAGAAACTTTCAGGGCATCGAATCTGCCTTGATAACGCGCCAGAGCGTTGTTGAGTTGTTTGATTAGGTTGACGTCGTTTTTTTGAGAAGCGTTAAAGTCAAGAAAATCAATAATCTCTTTAAAAAAAGTATTGATGTATTCTTCGCGGAGCTGTGAACTTGTTTGCAGCGATTTTTCGGCCACGATGGTCAGGCCATGATAGGCGTTCAGAAAGTTAATAAAACTGATGGAGGCCAACGGAACGATCGAAATGGCCAAAAACCAGATCAGTAACGATTTTCCGACGCCAATATAGCGCCACGACCGAAAGGAATATTTCAGTTTTTCCCAGGTTGAGGCTTTGTTGTAGTCAATATTGTCCATTGTGTCTGTTTTAATCCGCCAGTTGGTGAAATATTCCCGATTCTTTTTTGGTTTTATCGCCGGTTGTATGAGCTTTTCTCTTTTAAGGCTTTGTTTCGGGTTATTGGTTGTAATCTACGCATTGAGCGTGAAGCGTTCGATGGTTTCATACAACTCGGTAGGGTTCACGGGTTTTGAAATGTAATCGTCCATTCCGGCGGCAATGCATTTTTCGCGGTCGCCAACCATGGCGTGGGCTGTCATGGCGATGATGGGTGTGTGGTACGGCTTGTCTTTTTCGGCAATACGAATGTTGCGGGTGGCATCGAAACCGTCCATTTCGGGCATTTGAACATCCATCAAAATCAGATCGAAACGCTGAGTGGCTGCCGTCTCAAAGGCGATGCGCCCGTTTTCGGCAACTTTTACTAACCAGCCTTTTTTCTCAAGAAGCTGTACGACAATCTTACGGTTGATGATCTGGTCTTCGGCAACGAGGATGTTGAGTTGGCGGGTTTGCCCGCTTTTTTCGTCATGATGAAGCGCCTGAATCTCAACTTTGTCGGTTGGTTTACCAAAACGACTCAACAAAACTTTTTTCAAATTGGTTTGTAACAGGGGCTTGGTGAGAAATACCTGGTTTTCGTTGCTTTTTACCTTTAACACTTCGATATTGGCCTTGCTGGGCGAGAGTAAAATAATCTCCGGCAAATTTTCTTCACCAAATTCGTCGCGCAAAGCCTCCGCTGCATCAAAGCCATTCATTGATTTGAGGTAGAAATCAATCAGAATCAAATCAAACTTCTCATTTTTCAGCAGGCTGACACAATCTTTGCAATTGTCAGTAAACGTATGTTTTATACCCCAAAAATTAAGGATTTCGGACAACACCCGGTTACTCCGTTCGTGCTCGTCAATGATGAGGATGTGATATTCGTTGTTGGGTTTTTGCAGCTCAAGCTCCCAGGGATTTTCTCTCTGATCGCCGGCCATCATATTAAGTTTAAAGAAGAAACGGCTTCCCTGGCCCAGTTGGCTTTCCACTTTGATGACTCCTCCCATGAAGTTGACCAATCGCTGCGAGATAGTCAGACCCAGGCCGGTGCCGCCATGTGTGCGTGTGGTAGATGTTTCAACTTGCTGATAGGATTGGAAAAGCCGGTTCAATTTTTCTTTTGGAATTCCGATGCCGGTGTCTTCAACAGAAAATTCAAGGCTCACCTGTTCTTCGATATGGTCGAGCATCTTAATCTGGATGCCAACCATGCCTTCTTCAGTAAACTTGATGGCATTGCTCAGCAGATTGATCAGAATTTGCCTGATGCGCAGGGGATCTCCAATAAGAATGTCGGGCAGGTTCGGAGAAATATCACAGATAAATTCGAGTTTCTCCTGAAAGATTTTGACGGAAAGCAGGTTGACAATTTTTTCAATGACATCGCGGATGCTGAATTCGATCTCTTCAAGCTCGAGTTTATCTGCTTCAATTTTGGAGATGTCAAGGATTTCGTTGATGATTTCGAGAAGCGACTCACCCGATGTCCGAATATCGAGCAATCGTTCTTTTTGTGCAGGTTTTAGTTCTTCATCCATCAGACCCAGATCGGCCAGCCCAATAATACCGTTCAACGGCGTACGTATTTCGTGGCTCATTGTGGCTAAAAATGCACTTTTGGCAATGGTGGCCTCCTCGGCAATTGCTCGGGCTTTGCTCAGTTCTTCCACCGTTTTTTCAAGTTTACGTGTAGTTTCTTCTAATTTGTTTTTATGCTGGAAAAACTCGATGAAAGCTTTGATCTTACTTTGAAGTATCTCTAAGTCAAGTGGTTTGTAAAGATAATCAACAGCTCCGGTTTCATATCCTTTGAAAATATGCTGCCGTTGCTTACTGATGGCTGTAACAAAGATGATGGGGATATATTTTGTCCGCTCGGAGCTGCGCATGATTTCCGCTACCTCAAAACCATCCATTCTGGGCATTTGAACGTCCATCAGCACTAAAGAAACATTTTCTTCGAGCATGATGCGAAGGGCTTCGTTGCCCGAACTGGCTTTGAGCAGATTTAACTCATCACTTTCTAAAATGCCTTCAAGTGTGAGTAGATTTTCCGGACGGTCGTCAACGAGGAGGATGTTGAATTTTGGTTGCTGGCTCATATGGCTTCATTGTGTTTCGTTAATCAGTAGCAAATATACAAATAGTCATGGCTGTTGCAAAGGTTAGGCCCACTGTTTGTTTTTTTTCTCGCGCCCGCAAATGCCGGCAAACGAACAATTGCTGCAAAGATTGATGTTGCTGGTCTGGCTGAAATATGCCTCGGGATCAAGTATTGAACCGGCAGTTTCAGTCAAAAAGTTTTCTATGACAACGCTAAATGCTTCATTCTGACTTTGATTTGGTAAAATGGCCTTCAACAACCCGACCGATGATTTGGCCAGACTAAACAAATAGCCTTGGGGTAAACAGGTCGAATGGGGGTTGTTTTTTAACCAAAGCCAGATGTAAATTGCAAGTTGAAGCCCTTTTGCTTTATGAGGATCAGAAAATTCGTCCTCATTTGTAATGGTGATTTCTTTCAACTCGGCTTTGCCGGTTTTGTAGTCAATAATGCGCAACTGATTGTCAACTCGGTCAATGCGATCGAGTGTTCCTTTGATTTTTACCTGTTGGAAAGGCGTCATTATCGTCGAATCAAGTTCTTTTTCCTGAAAAAGGATGGTCAATTCATTATTTTGTGTGGTTTCCAAATCGTTGTTGAGCAGGTTATTAATAAAACGTTGTGCTACTAAGAATTGGATACGGTTCATTCCTTCATCGAGTTCCATCCCAGGCAGCTCCATACAGAATGATTGACGGAGTTCTGATTCGACCTGACGCATGATGCTTCTTATGTTTTCAACGCTGTTCGGCTGATTGACAAATGGTTTGTAGAGTTGTTCAATGGTACGATGAACGATGATGCCGATTTGGCGGAAAGTGATACCGGTCTCTGCCGTTTCAGGTTCTTTGAGTCCAAGAATGTCAGTGAAGTAGAACTTTATCGGACAGGTCAAATAACGCGAAACGCTGGTTGGCGAGAGCCCGTCTGTCATCTTTTTCCGTATTTTTTCGAGGATATGATGATTTTTTTGGATGGTCAGGTTGCGCTGTCTAACCTGTTGGCCTGCCTTGAGGCTGAAAGTCTGCTGATGGATTGTTATGCGTGGATTGAGCGCTCCGAGCTCATGTTGAAGCTGAAGCAAAAACCGGCTCATTTCGCTTTTCCCAAAAGCATCGGCCTCGGCATTGTAATAAATATACACTGTGGAGGCATTCTGGATCAGATGGAAAAAATGGAACGCAAAAACCGATTGGCTGTCGTTGCGTGTGGGCAGGCCGAAAGTTTTACGGATGTCGAACGGAATCAACGAGTGCTGATGAGTGTTGCGTGGCAGTATCCCTTCGTTGGCCGAAAGCAAATGAACGGTCTCAAACGAGAGATTTCGGCTCTCTAAAAGCCCCATCAGTTGTAATCCTTCCAACGGCTCGCCAATAAAATCCATGCTGTAGTTAGATGCAATTTGCCGCAGAAAAGCCTCGCCCCAAAGCGATATTTGAACCTCGGGATAATGTTCGGCAATCTTGAGCATTTGATTGAGCAGCCGTTGTGCAATGATGATTTGATTGGTGGCCATAACCATTGCTCCGGCACCCGGTTGCTGTAAGATTTGATCTTCAAGAAAGCGGAAAAAACGGATGTATTGATGAATCCGCTCAGAGTATGTCAGGGCCTCACCTGTTAGCAGACCGATGAGCTGTGAAAGTACGGGATAACTTTCAGCTGCGGTTTGAAGTAGTTTTTCGGGGCGTATGAACGGATTGCCTTCGGCCAGCAAACGATTGCCGAAATTCAGAATTGCTGCTTGCGTATCCAGACTGACCGAAGCAAAAACCAAATCGTTTTGAATGATTTCGAGCAATTGATTGATGGGGATAGATTCAGGATGATGACTCCGGCTCATCCGGTTTTCGAGCGCCAGCAAGGACATGAGCAAGCCATAGGCTTGAGTGGAAATAAAAGGCAGCCCCATCGTCACATTGAAAGGTCCAAACTCATCAGGGATACTATTCAAAACCGGATAGAGTAGGTTTTCGTCGGCCAGAACAACAGCCGTCGAACTCTGTGAATTATGCCCGGATTGTCTGCTGAGGATCTGCCCTAAAGCTTTGGCCTGACCAATCTGCCCCGCTGAACCAATCAGATAGATGTCTTTTGCCGAGCTAAGCAGCTTGTCGCTCATCCATTCTTTGGGAATAAGCCTGCTTTTTGCCTTGAGTTTACGGAACGAGTTGCCGGCTTCGTGAAATCCGAAACGATTTTCGAGGATGTAATAAGAATCCAAATCCCAGCGTAAAGTAGCGCATTGATTCTCCACTAAAGTAAGGACAACTTTTTCTTCGGCAGGGCTGAATGCATTGAAGCCGGCAAATATGGTAAACTGTTCCGCGGTGCGTGCAATAAGGTCGTGCGGTTTTAATCCGGCCAATAAACGGGCAATAGTACCTGACGAGGCTGCCTGGTTACGATGCATCTGTTCTTGCAGAAAACCATAATAGCGTGGAAACGACCGGTAAAATTTCAGATAGTTTTGTTCGTATTGGGTCAGCTCACTTCCATCGGGATGCCAAAGCTCGAGCGCCTTGGCTTCGGAAAGATAGTTGAACAATTTCTCCGGGTCAACCAAATGATGATCCAACTCATCAAACTCCCTGACCAATTGTGCGGCATAACTCAAAAAGTTGTGGTTTGGCTCACTGTTTTTCGACTCAAAATTCATCAAATCTAGGGTAAGCGTCAATGAGTCAGCTTGCTGCATGTCTGCCCAACGAGCAAAAATCTCTTCGATGGAAAAAATCTGCGGCAGCCAGAAAGCTTTCCCGACACGGTGCGAAAACTCCTGTCGGAGAAACAGGCCTGCCCGTTTGTTCGGAAAAACAATGTTCAGCCGGTCGGTGCGTCCTTCAAAGGCGTTCAGCACCCAGTCGGCAAGTTGTTGGATAAAATTGTTGTCATTCATTGTTTTTGCTGCCTGATAAAAGCTTCAATCTGTCCAATTTCTTCTGCCTTGCCCAGATCGAACCACCAGCCCGCGTTTTCCGGCAAACCGATAATTGGCTGATGAGCCGCAAGCATCAGATAAAGGTCAATCACAGAATATGGTTTGATTTCCAATTCTTTAAATAAAATGGGCCGAATAAAATGAATACCGCTGAAGGCATATTGGGTCTCGTGAAATGCTGAAGTAGTGAACACGTTTTTTCGCAAACCTTTGTTTTGGTCTTCCCAGCCTGAAAGCTGTATTTTTTCATCGAAAATGAGTTTTCGACTGCTGGGACGGTTGCGCACAACTAAAGCTGCCAAGGCATCACTTTGTTCAAATTGCATTGCTAGGTGATTCAAATCCGAATTATGCAGAATATCCACATTGTGTATTAGCACGGACGCATTTTCAGGAAAGAGCGGTAAAGCCTGGAGTATGGCCCCGCCGGTATCCATCAGTTGTGAGCTCTCGTCAGAGATAAGGATGTTCAGCCCATAGTCGTGCGAAGCCAAATGATCCTTCAATTGTGTTGCCTGATGATGAACGTTGACCACCACATGGGTATATCCGCTCAAGGCTAATTTTTCAAGTAGGTGGGCGATCAGACTTTTTCCGGCAATTTCAACCAATGCTTTAGGGCGGTTGGTGGTGAGTGCTTTCAACCGGCTTCCTAAGCCGGCAGCCAGCACAAAGGCCCAGCGCTCATTTGCGGTATTTTCTCTGACAGTCATGAAACAAACGGCTTTATTCGTTTAGTTGTTCGTTATGTAGTGTGGTCACCTTCACATCAGGAAAAGTTTTTTGCAGCCAGGCGCTAAGCTGCGAGGCACAATACACCGAGCGGTGACGGCCACCCGTACAACCAAAATTCACCATCAGGTGATTGAATTTTCGGCTTATATAATCGTTAACAGCTTGGTGTACAATAGATTTTACGTTATTTAGGAAATGTGTAACGGATTCTTGATTTTCCAAGTAGCGGATCACTTCCTCGTCGAGGCCGGTGAGACCGGCAAACTCAGGCTTACGTCCGGGATTGGGCAGAATGCGGCAGTCAAACACAAAGCCGCCTCCGTTTCCGGTCGTATCAGTGGGGATGCCTTTGTTCAAATACGAAAAACTCGTAACCCTGACATGAAGCCCTTCAGCCGAAGATGTTTCGGAAAGAGGATAAACACTTCTCAGACGTTCCATCTGCGCAATCAACATCTTTAATTGCGGATAGTTCTTGGGCAGTGGATATGCATTGGCAAGATTCCCAAGCTCGTTCAACGCATAGGGGATACTTTGCAGAAAATGGGCTTTGCGTTGTACCAATCCGCGAAAACCATAGGCTCCAAGTACCTGAAAAAGTCGTAGATAGATAAACCAGGGGAGATAATCGAAGAAATTTTCAGCGGCTTTGGGTTTTTTTTGTGCAAGTTGTTCAACGTAAAATTCCAAAAGGCGTTGACGTAAGGGAGCCGGTAGGGCTGCTTTCACCTGAAACAGTAAAGAAACCGGATCATATGGCAATGGGCCTTTGCGTATTCCTTGAAAATCAATGTAGTAAAGCTCTCCATCAAAAAGCTGGATATTCCTTGACTGAAAATCCCGGTACATTAGGAATTCATCTGGCACACCGCTCATCTGTCCGGCAAAAGCATTAAATTCCCTGAGTAGCAACGATTCGTTAAAATGTAACTGCGGATGTTGTCTGACAAAATAGTAATAGAAATAGTTCAGGTCGGCCAACATAGTATCGTGGCCATAACGGCTATCGGGCCAGCAAACGGAATAATCCATGTTCTGATGGGCAACAATCTGCATCTCAGCCAGATCGCTAAGCGCTTTGCGGTAAAAAGGCTCAACAATTGTTTCAAAATCAGGCTGCCCCTGATACTTTTCTATGAAGGCAAACAAGCTGCTGTCGCCCAGGTCTTGTTGAAGATAACACAACAAGTCGTTGGAAATGCGGTAAACCTCCGGCACGCGGATTCCACTTCGGGCAAGGGCTTTTTGGATGCTGAAAAATGCCAGATTTTCTTCTTTCTGAAGATTGATTGTGCCAATGGCGCTTTGGCTGTTGTTCCACAGGCGATAGTATTTCCGTGCTGATCCCCCTGAAGACAATGGCTTGATATATTGGGCTTTAAACCCAAAATGCTGTTCAAAAAGCTGATGAAGCTGTTGCTCTATAAAGGCAGTCTGCATGGGTGATATTGGCATTTTACGACAAAAATACACGGTTTTGCCAAAGTTTTTTGCTTTTTCCCTTTTCTATGCTTTGCTTTTTGATGGTCTGACAGAAATCCGTATTTTTGCCTGAATTAAATTAAAACATTTCATCATGGAAACTAGTTCACAAGCCGTTGACATATTGAAGATGGCAATTTTGCTCGAACGCAGGGGCAAGGCATTTTATTCGCAAATTGCCGGCCAGACGAAAAGCCCGGCAGTCAAACAGATTTTTGAGATGCTTGCCGAAGAGGAAGATTCACACATCAGTTTTTTGTCGCGTCAGTTTGCGCATTACGGCAAAAACAATACGTTTTTAGATGTGGATATTGCTGATGATACCCCCGATGTCCAGGCCGTGCTGAAACTTGCCGAAAACCTGAAAAACGAAATCTCGGCTGCCAGCTACGAAGCTGCTGCCATCTCGGCTGCCATTGATTTTGAAAATAAAGCCATCGAGCTTTATTCCAAAAGAGCTGAGGAAGCTGCAGATCAAAATGAAAAAGCTGTTTATCAGATGCTTGCCGATTGGGAGAAAAAACATCACCACCTTCTTTATAAAATGGGTGAAGATCTGAAGGAAGACATCTGGAACGACAATAATTTCTGGCCTTTCTAAAACACAGTCGTTATTTTTGGCTGGACTGATGTTACCGAAGGGATAATACTTTTCTTAAATCAAATAAAATGAATCAGGAATACGAAGGCTTCAATTCTTTAGCTGTGCATGCCGGCACCATCAACGATGCGCAGGGCAGTGCAGTGGCTCCTATTTATCAAACCTCAACATTCAGGTTCAACGATGCAGATCACGGCGCCCGCTGTTTTGCAGGTGAAGATAACGGATATATTTATACCCGGATCGGCAACCCCACCATTGGCGATCTGGAACACGCCGTTGCCCGTTTGGAGAATGGCTATGGTAGCATTGCGGCCAGTTCGGGCATGGCGGCGGTAAATATGGTGTATCTTGCTTTTCTCGGTCAGGGGAAACACCTTGTGGCTCACAACTCGCTTTATGGCCCTTCGCGTGGCGTCATCGAAAGCATGTATGTGCGCTTCGGTGTTGAATCCACCTTTGTGGATGCCACCAATGCCGAGAATGTGGCTAAAGCAATCCGGCCGAATACCAGCCTCATTTATCTCGAAACACCGGCAAATCCGACCATGGGAATTACCGACCTTGAGGCTGTGGTGAAAATTGCCCACAAACATCAGATCCCCGTTTGTGTTGATAACACGTTTTGTAGCCCTTATCTCCAGCAACCTTTTGATTTTGGTGTGGATATGGTGTTGCATTCCATGACCAAATTTATCAACGGCCATGCCGATATTGTGGCCGGTATTGTGGTGGCGCGCACCCGCGAGATCTATGACAAGCTGCGCCCTGTAATGGTAAATATGGGTTTCAATATGGATCCGCATCAGGCCTGGCTCACGCGCCGTGGACTGAAGACACTGGGAATACGCATTGACCGTGCGCAGGAAAATGCTATCAAGGTTGCAGCTTTCTTAGAAAATCATCCGAAAGTACAGTGGGTTCTTTATCCCGGATTACCCTCTCATCCGCAATATGAGCTTGGCAAACGACAGATGAAAGGACCCGGAACGATGATCAGTTTTGGGCTGCATGGCGGATTGGAGGCTGGCAAACGAATGATGAACAGCGTGCAATTGGCTTTATTGGCCGTATCGCTTGGCGGCATCGAAACCCTGATTCAGCACCCTGCAAGTATGACGCATTCTAAGCTCTCCAAAGAAGCCCGACTTGCTGCCGGCATCACCGACGGTTTGGTAAGGCTTTCGGTGGGCATTGAAAATGTGGAGGATATCATTGCCGACCTGAGCCAGGCTCTCGAAAAGGCGTGATAAGTCACATTGACTGGCTTCGCACCGGAAAATGGCTGTGACAGAATAAAATGTGTTGAAAAGAAGACTGAAAAGTCAAAAGATTTCTAAATTTGCACCCCTATTTGTAACGAACCCATATCGGGCTTGACGGTGTTTGAACCGGAATACCTGATAAATGCTTAACATTTTTAATCTATTGTAATGGAAAACAGTGAATTGACCAATCTCAACCCCGAAGAACAAGGAATCGGTAACGAGAACATCCCGGCTTTGCAGCAAGCCCCAGAATCAGGTGAAACCCCGCAGGAAACGCCCGTAACCGAGCTGCCTCAGCAAATTTCGGACGAAGAAAAGCAAAAGATTGAACACCTTATTCAACCCAATCAGCCTCCAAAGTGCCCCGAAACAGAACAAGTTGAAATGAAGGAAGAAGCCGCGGCAGAACCCGTAGCGGCAGTTGAAGCCCCGGTGGAAGCCCCGGTTCAAACCGAACCCCTTCCCGAAGCCGTTGCTACTGACGATGCCGACGTAAGCCAACTGATTGATGAAGAAACTGCCGAAGAGATTGAAGCCGTTAGCGAACACGATTACGCCGGTCTTAATAAGCTTCAGCTCGTCGAATTGCTCGAAGAAACGGTGAAAGAACAAGATGTTGCAAAGATTAAAAATCAGGTTGCCGCTATCAAAGTCTTTTTCCTCAAGCTTAATAAAGAGGGTATTGACCAGGAACTCGATCAATTTATCGCCGATGGTGGTGAGCGCGAGTCGTTCGCACATATTGACGATCCGCTTGAAATCCGGTTCAAAGCTGCCTTTAACCAATATAAAGAAAATAAAGCCCGTTTTAACGAAAGCCTCGAACGTCAGAAGCTGACGAATCTCTCGCTGAAACAGGCTATCCTTGAAGAACTCAAAACACTTATCGCATCCGAAGAGACCCTAAAAAAGACTTATGATGAGTTTAAAGTGTTGCAGGACAGATGGAAAGAGATAGGACAAGTTCCGGCAGGCGAGATTACAAATCTGTGGAACAACTATCATTTCTTAGTTGAGAAATTCTTCGATAAAGTGAAGATCAATCGTGAGCTTCGCGACCTCGACATGAAAAAGAATCTTGAAGCCAAGATAGAGCTTTGCGAAAAGACCGAAGAACTACTGCTTGAGACCTCAGTGGTGAAAGCCTTTAAGTTGCTTCAGAAATACCACGAAGACTGGAAGGAAATTGGCCCTGTTCCTCAGGAACAGAAAGAGGAAGTGTGGGAGCGCTTCAAAACGGCAACTGACAAAATCAATGCCACCCGCCGTGAGCATTACTCGAAGATTCAGGATGAGTTGCAGCACAACTTCGAAGCCAAGGTGGCTTTGAGCGAGAAAGCCGAAGAGATCGCTTCCGACAGCCCCGATAGCATCAACGGCTGGATGAAAAAATCGGACGAGATGCGCGACCTCTTTAAACTTTGGCGTGCCATTGGTCAGACTCCTAAAAAGCAGGGCGACGAGATATGGAATCGCTTCAAAGCAGCGATGGACAATTTCTTTGAGGCTAAAAAAGAGTTTTTCGGGAAACTGAAAGACCAGCAGATTGAAAACTACAACCGTAAGCTCGACCTCTGTGTGCAGGCCGAAGCCCTGCTCGAAAGCAACGAGTGGCGCAAAGCTACCGACCAGTTCAAAGCCTTGCAGGAAGAATGGAAGAAAATTGGACCGGTGCCACGTAAAAACTCCGATAAAATCTGGAAACGCTTCCGCGGTGCCTGTGATGAGTTTTTCAAAAGAAAATCAGATCATTTCTCGGGTATCAAAGACCGCGAAGAAGAAAACTTAGCCAAGAAACGTGAGCTGATTGAAAAGGTAAACACTTTTGAAGTGAAATCCGACCGCGCCGAAAACCTCGACAGCCTGAAAGCACTTCAGCGCGCCTGGATGGAAATTGGTCATGTGCCCATCAAACTCAAAGACCAGCTTTATGCCGATTATCGGGCTGCTATTGACAAGCTGTTCGAAAAGATGAAACTGACCGAACAGGAAAAGGCGGCTACGCAATATCAGCACACCATCAATACCCTGCGCGAAGATCCTGATTCGGGCGATAAACTTAGAAGAGAGCGCAACAACCTCTCAACAAAAATTCAAAAGCTGAAAGAGGAAATTATGTTATTGGAAAACAACATCGGCTTCTTCTCAAGCAGTAAACAAGCCGGGCTGATGCGTGCCGAATACGAGAAAAAAATCGAAAAAGCCAAATCAGAAGTTAAACTTTTAGAAGCAAAGCTCAAAATGCTGAAGGATTAACCCGTGCTGATACTAACAAAAAGGCTCCTGTAAGGAGCCTTTTTGTTGATATATGGTTGAATATCAGTCTTGATTATTATCGTCCGTCTGGTTGAGTGATTTAAGTAAAAGCAAGCCGGCAATCACGATTAAGCCGCCGCCGAATAGGGCATAAATCAAATATTCGTTGGTGAGATTGATGAAAAAATAGAAACCATGAAAGAAGCTGGCTGCGCCAAGGCCGGTCAACGAGTCCACAATGCGGTTTTGGCGCTGTTTTCCCAAACCAACGAAGAACCCCAGGATCACGGCAAAAGCAATGTTTGCAATGGGATATGTAATCAAAAAAACAGTGTTGGCCGGTCCCTGAAGCCATCCCGACATAAAAAGCGGAAGTGTGACGATACTGAACGACAAGCCGATGAGCAGGGCATAAAGGATACCGTCGAAAGCCGTCCGGAAACTTTTTTGCCTCTGGAAATAATATCGAAGCAGGATGAATTTTCCTAACTCGGAGCCAAACCCGACCACAACAAATGAATAGAAACCCGTTCGTTTCAAATTTCTCAACTCATAGATTCCTTTGAGAATCGTGCCCTCATTGAGCAAAAGCAACGGCACGGAGGCTAATAGCCCAAACAGCACCGCATGTATGATCAGCTTCCACGAACGAATGGCAAATTTGTAATGAAGATAGGCTAAAAACAAGGCTGTCAATAGCAATGGGATGGCAATGGAAAGGATGGTTTTCATGAGAATTGGTCGAATTTTCAAGGCAAATATAGTTTTTAATTTGTATAAATAACAGAAACAAGACTTTTTATCTTTCAATGATTTTATGTCATCGCGGTATGAGTTTTGAGTACAGAAAGTGAAATGCGTTCGATTTTGTGTGTTTACTCAAGATAACCCTTTATTTTTGCAACCTCCAATGAATCAATAATGACCCAGGGAATTGTCATAAAATCCACCGGAAGCTGGTATGATGTTTTTACGACCGAAAGCCGTACGGTGCGATGCCGCCTGCGCGGACAATTGCGGCTTAAAGGAATCAGGACGACCAATCCCGTGGCCGTTGGCGATAAAGTGGAGATTGTTTTTGAAGAAGGCCGTAACACGGCTTTGATTGTCGCTATTGCCGACCGCCATAATTTCATCATCCGCAAAGCCACCAATCTTTCTAAGGCTTCCCATATCATTGCCGCCAATTTGGATCAGGCGTTATTGGTGGCCACAATAGCACAACCACGCACTTCCACCGGATTTATTGATCGTTTTTTGGTCACTGCTGAAGCCTATCATATCCCTGCTGTCATTGCTTTCAACAAAATGGATATCTACGATGTAGGCGAACTCCGGCAGCTTGGTGACCTGGAAGAGGTTTACTGTAAAGCAGGATATCAGGTTTTGCGGGTCTCGGCTTTGAAGGGCGAGGGAATACAACAGCTTTCAGAATTGTTACATCACAAAACAACCTTGGTTTCGGGACATAGCGGTGTAGGAAAATCGGCATTGGTCAATGCCGTTGAGCCCGGACTGAAACTTCGGATTGGTGAGATTTCCGAAGTGCACTACAAAGGAAAACACACCACCACTTTTGCTGAGATGTTACCGCTCAGCGCCGGTGGATGGATTGTGGACACCCCCGGCATCAAGGAGTTTGGCCTACACGACTTTGAGTTTGAGACGCTTTCGCATCGCTTCCCCGAGATGCGTGACCTGCTGTCGCAATGCCGCTTTGCCAACTGCACCCATCTGCATGAGCCCGGATGCGCTGTTAAAGCTGCCCTAAATGAGGGACACATCGCCCGCTTCCGGTACGAGAATTATTTAAATATGCTTCATAACGATTTTAGCGAGGACAACTGACCATGATAGCCAAAGAACTGATCAGCGACGGAATATTACCACTCAAACCCTCGGATTCGGGACAAGTTGCTCTCGAATGGATGGAAGATTTCAGGGTTTCGCATTTGCCGGTGGTGGACGATACCAAACTGCTCGGGCTCATCTCGGAATGGGAAATTTACAGCTTCGACAGCCTGAGCGATCCTATCGAAACCTTTCTACATTCGCTACAGCGGCCTTTTATCACCGAAGACCAGCATATTTACGATGTGATGCGGTTGGTGCATCTGCAAAAGCTGAGTCTGATTCCTGTGCTCGATCTGGAACAAAACTACCTTGGTTCTATCACTTTGCAATGTCTTGGTGAGCACCTCTCGCATAGCCTCTCGGCCGGCGATCCCGGCGGGATCATCATTCTTGGAATGAATACGCACGATTATATGCTTTCGGAAGTGGCCCGTATCGTGGAGGCCAACGATGCACGCATTTTGAGCATGTTTGTTCAGACCGACCCGTTATCAGAAAAAATGCGTCTTACGCTGAAAGTTAACAAGCGTGAAATCAGAGGATTACTTCAGACTTTTGCAAGATTCAATTATGAAGTTTTAGTGTCGTATAGTGATGACAACGACAACACCGATCTGAAAGAACGTTACGATGCTCTGATGAGCTACCTGAAAGTATGAGCCGGAGCCTGTTGCGTTATCTTCTGGCGCTCGGCGCGCTCATCGGCTGGATGCAAACCCGTGGCACCTTGCCCTTAAGCGATACTTGTCAGCCCCTTGCCGATACCTCGCGCGTTGTAGTGGGAAATATCATTTTTCAGGGAAACCAGATCACCAAAGACCGCATTGTACTGCGCGAGTTAGTGTTTCACCAAGGCGATACCCTCACGTTGAAAGTCCTCGGCGAGAAGATGAAACAAAGCCGTCAGAACCTTCTCAACCGTTCCATTTTCAACTTTGTGGAAATGGACACAATTTTCAAGCCCGGAACAGGCTTATGTGTGGTGGATGTCAGGATTTCAATGCTCGAGCGGTGGTATATCTGGCCGATGCCTATTCTCGAGCTGGCCGACAGAAACCTCAACTCATGGTGGGAGACAAAAGATTTCCGAAAGATCAATGCAGGATTTTTTCTGACATACGACAATTTCAGAGGTCGGCTTGAAAAGCTAAAACTCCTGCTTAGAGCCGGTTATGACCAAAATTATTATCTAGAATACGAAATTCCTTATCTCAACCGTGCGCAAAATTTTGGCATTGGCCTGCAACTGGGGCATTCACGTAGCCGCGAAATCGCCTACTTGACAGAGCAGAACAAACAACGGTTCTTTCGCTCCGAGGAAGGCTATGCCCGGACGGAATGGTATGCACGGGTGAAAATGATTTTGAGGCGTAACATCCACAATACCCACGAATTCAGCATTGGTTATGAAGATACCAAGTTCAGCGATTCGGCCCTCACACTGAACCCCAATTTTTTAGATGACGTTTCCGGTCGTTTTCATGCCGTTCATCTCAATTACTTCTTCAAACATGATTTTCGCGATTCAAAACCTTATCCGCTTTCGGGCCATTATGCGGATATCGAACTGCATCAATATGGATTAGGACTCACGGCAGACGACAGATCCATTAGCACGGCCAAATTCACTTTTGATATTTATCGCCCTATCTCGCGTAGATGGTTCTGGGCTGCCAACCTCACGGCAAAAACGGCTAACCGTGGCTTTCAACCTTATTTTCTGCAGCGCGGACTGGGTTACGGAAACGATTTTGTCCGCTCTTTCGAAGTGTTTGTGGTGGACGGGCAAAGCTTTGCACTCGCAAAAAGCAATCTGAAATTTGCGCTTGTCACTCCGCGCAAGACCAAATTACCCCTGATCAAATCGGAAAAGTTCAGTAAGCTGCATTATGCGGCCTATCTCAATCTGCTTCTCGATGCGGGATACGTCAATCAACGAAATCCCGAACCGCTGAATAACATGCAAAACACATGGTTAGTCGGTACAGGCTTAGGCTTAGATGTGGTGACTTATTACGACATTGTCTGGCGGTTTGAATGTACGGTCAATCGCTACCAGAAGCCGGGCTTTTTTGTCCATTTTGTCGCGCCAATCTAAGAAAACCAAAAATCTCTATTTTTGTAATGTTCGTATAATCAAAAGGATGCTGTTACGGCTGAGACAAAACATTTCGCAAAGGATACAAATAATGTTAAAAGCTGCTGACAGAGCAACTTAATTTGTATTCTTGCAGAACAAAGCGTTGAATTCCATGAAAATTGCCCTGTTTGGGAAGACCTTCGATGCCGATCGCGGCCCGTTTTTGCAAAAAATTCTGACACGGCTTTCCATTGCCGAAGTGTTCATATATAAGCCTTATTACCAGCAAATTAAACTATTTTGCGAACTGTCCGATAGTTATAGAATTTTCCACGATTATCACGACTTGCCCGGCGATACCGACGTGTTTTTTTCGATTGGCGGCGATGGAACCCTGCTCGATGCCCTGCCCATCATTCGGAACTCTGGCATTCCCATCCTTGGAATCAATATGGGAAGATTAGGATTCCTCTCCAGTATTGCCAAACAGGAAATTGAAAGTGCATTGGATGCCATCTTGAATGGAAATTACCGAACCGAAGAACGCAGTCTGTTGCAACTATCACAGCCACAAGGACTTTTTAGCGATATCAATTATGCACTGAACGAAGTAACCGTGTTTCGCAAAGAGGCAACATCGCTCATTGTGATCCAGGTGTATGTGGATGATGTTTTTGTAAACTCCTATTGGGCCGATGGATTGATTGTAGCAACACCAACCGGCTCCACGGCTTATTCGCTCAGCGCCGGTGGTCCCATTCTTCATCCCGGTGCAGCCAACTTTGTGATTACACCTATTGCTACACACAATTTAAGCGTGAGACCCATCGTTATCCCAGACAATAGCATCGTCAGACTGAAAGTTGTCGGGCGTCACGAGCAATATACCCTGAGCATGGACAGCCGTATGGCCGTTGTGGATCAGGCCACCGAAGTGTGGTTGCGTAAGGCCGACTTCGGAATACGGTTGGTGCAGATGGAAGGAAAAGACTTCTTCCGCACCATTCGCGAAAAACTGCTCTGGGGTTTAGATATCAGGAATTGACTGCCGGTGCTTCAAGAAAATCGTTAAATTTGCAGCCTAAAATGAAGAAAGCTTGCTTTTTAATTGATTATGAAGCAATTACGATCATGAAGCCAAACTGGCTGCCACACGTTTGCATCAAATGATGAAAAAAATTATTGCGCTTGTATTTTTTCTTCTGGCTTTTTTTGCCTCGCATAGTCAAAACCTTGAAATAGGGCTTTTTGGCGGAGCAAGCTATTACCATGGTGAGCTTAACCCCTCAGTGCCATTCGTCAGCGCCCAGCCTGCTTTTGGTGTGCTCGGACGATACAGCAACGGCACCCGTTGGGCCTATCGTGCAGCCATTACTCAGGGAAGATTGTTCGAAAACGGTGCAAGCGCCCGTGTCAGCTCGGCACGATCAAAAAGCATGAATCAGGATATTACCGATATCAGCCTTTTGGCCGAATTCAACTTTTTCGACTATTTTACCGGAAGCAAAAAAGAATATATGACGCCTTACATCTTTGGCGGACTTTCGTTGTTTATGCCTTCCTCAAGCTACAGCACGTCAAGCGATGTGCCAATCAGTATGCCTTTTGGAGTAGGTTTTAAATATAGCCTCGGCAAACGCATCGCCATGAGTGTGGAATGGAAGATGCATAAGACCTTACATGACGGCCTGGAGGGATTCGGATTGCAAGGCTGGGAGAGTGACCGCAACGATAAAGATTGGTTCAATTTTACCGGCATCAGCCTGACTTATATGTTTAACCTCCAGAAACGCCAGGCATGTAATTCCTACAAAGATGTTGCATTTTAATCAAAAAACTAACCAACAGAGTATTTGATCGATGGGCCTGAAAGAACAGATAGATTTGACCAAGCTGCCGCAGCACATTGCCATCATCATGGATGGCAACGGACGCTGGGCCAAACAACACGGACAGCAGCGAGTGTTTGGCCATCGCAACGGAGTTACGGCCGTGCGCGAGTCGGCCGAGGCCGCTGCCGAACTCGGCATCCCTTTTCTGACGGTTTATGCTTTTTCAACTGAAAACTGGAACCGACCGAAGGTGGAAGTCAATGCCTTGATGAAACTGCTGCTTCAAACCATTGAAAATGAGTTAACCACCTTAAACAAAAACAATATCCGGCTGAATGCCATCGGCGATTTGGGCAGCCTGCCCAAAGAAAACCAAAAGAAGCTGCAAAAAGTGATGGACGACACCCGTCACAACTCGCGGATGACCCTGACCCTTGCCCTGAGTTATTCCGGACGCTGGGACTTGGTGGAAGCCGCCCGCGCCTTAGCCAGGAAGGTAGCCCAGGGCGAGTGCCGCCCCGAAGACGTTGACGCCGATTTGCTGAACTCTCTTTTGTCAACCAGCGAAATGCCCGACCCCGAACTGCTCATCCGAACAAGCGGCGAATACCGAATCAGCAACTTCCTGCTCTGGCAGATTGCGTATGCCGAACTCTATTTCACGCTAACACTTTGGCCCGACTTCCGTCGCGACGACCTTTATGCCGCCATTATTGACTATCAGCATCGCGAGAGACGATTTGGGAAAACCAGCGATCAAATCAAAAAATAAAAAGTAAGACCAGACAGAACTTATTGAAGATGAGGAATTTCAGAACCCTATGCGTTTTTTTACTCTGGATGACAGGAATGATTATCGTGACGAACGATGGCATGGCGCAGATCCCTATTGGCTCTGACCTTTCGCCTTTCGACTATTCACGACCGAAAGAATATGAGATTGCCGGGGTGAAAGTAAGCGGGATTAAATATCTGGACGAAAACGTGATTGTGATGCTTTCAGGCCTCGCCGTGGGCGATAAAATTAAAGTGCCGGGTGATAAAACTACCGATGCTGTGCGCAAACTTTGGGATCAGGGTCTGTTTGAAGACGTTGCCATTACGGCTGACAACATCGTGGGCGGGCTGATTTTTCTGAATATCGAACTCAAAGAACGACCACGCGTCTCAAAATTCTCATTCGACGGGTTGAGTAAGTCCGAAGCCGACGAGATTCGCAACAAAATCAATCTCAGCCGCGGCGATGTGGCTAACGATCACCTTTTTGTGAAAACCAAAACCATCATCAAGAAGTTTTTTGCCGAAAAAGGCTACCTGAACACCGAAGTTGAAATTACGCAAACGCCCGACACAACACGCGACAACTACGTGAATCTGAATATCAGTGTAAAGAAAAACAGTAAAGTCAGAATCGAAGAAATCATCATTGAGGGCAACCACGAGTTGAGCGCCGATCAGGTGAAAGCCGCCATGAAAGATACCAAAGAAAAAGGCATTTTCAACCCTTTGAATCCCATTGGGCCTTTGGTGGTGGATATGGTGAAAGATGTGGTGACACTGAAGCCTTTCAGCGCCGTAAAAAGGGTTGAAAACTATTTTACTTCCAATTTCAGGCTGCGAATCTTTAAATCGTCCAAATTCCTTGAACCGAAACTCGAAGACGACTTAGACAATATCGTTAAGAAATACAACTCAAAAGGATACCGCGATGCCAGGGTGGTGTCCGATTCACTTTACCATCTCCCGGGGGGCAATGTGGGCATCAAATTGAAAATCAGTGAAGGCCACAAATATTATTACCGCAAGATTGAGTGGGTGGGCAACACCAAATACGAAGAACAAACCCTTAATAGCGTTCTGGGCATCAAGCCGGGCGATGTTTATAACCGCGAACTTCTTGAAACCAATCTCTCATATAATCCCAATGGCTTCGACGTCAGCTCGTTGTATATGGATGATGGTTATCTGTTTTTTCATGCCGATCCGGTAGAAGTGCTCGTTGAGAACGACTCCATTGACCTCCAGATTCGTATTCGTGAGGGCAAACAAGCCCGACTGAGTAATGTGGGTGTGAAAGGCAACACCAAAACCAATGATCATGTGGTCATCCGCGAGTTGCGTACGCGCCCGGGACAGATGTTCAGTCGCGACTTAGTGATTCGCACCACACGCGAGCTGGCCAATCTGAAATATTTCAATGCTGAAACCATCAACCCCGATGTGAAGCCAAATATGGCCGATGGCACGGTTGACATTGACTATAATGTGGAGGAAACCTCGGCCGACCAGATTGAGCTTTCGGGCGGTTGGGGATATGGCCGCGTCATTGGAACCCTTGGCCTCTCGTTCAACAACTTCTCGGCCCGAAACTTCTTCAAAAAGGAGGCTTGGCGCCCCATCCCCTCTGGCGACGGCCAGAAATTGGCAATTCGTTTCCAGACCTACGGCAAAGGATATATGAACTATAGCGCGAGTTTTACCGAACCCTGGCTTGGCGGTAAAAAACCAACCTCACTCACCGTTTCTATCTTCCACTCGCTCTATTCCAACGGATTGGCAAAGAGCGACACTAACCGCGCCGCCTTCACCATCAACGGACTTACTTTCGGTATCGGGAAACGACTTCGGGTACCCGACGACTATTTTACCCTTTATCATGGCCTGAATCTGATGCGCTATATGCTGAACAATTATTCGTCCATCTTTCAGGTGGGAACAGGCACGGGCATATTCAATGTTTACAGTTACAACTTAGTGTTTGGCCGCAACTCCATCAGCCAGCCCATCTACCCGCGCTCAGGCTCCGACGTCTCCCTCTCGCTCGAAGCCACCTTGCCCTATTCGCTGATGAACAACAAAGATTACACTAAACTCGATGAGAACGAGAAATACAAAATGGTGGAATACTACAAATGGAAGTTCAGCGGCTCGTTCTACGCCGAGGTGTTCAATAAATTTGTGCTCTCTACCCGCATGAAATTTGGTTATCTGGGCTATTACAACGGCGATATCGGCATCACGCCATTCCAGAGATTCTATCTGGGCGGCGATGGCCTCTCGGGATACAACAACCTCGATGGACGCGAAATTATCGGGATGAGAGGCTATGCCAACGAAACCATCACCCCGTTTTATTACTCTAACCGAAACATCGGCGGCAACATCTTTTCCAAATATACTTTAGAGCTGCGCTACCCCTTTTCGCTCAATCCCAGCGCCACCATCTACGGATTGGCCTTTCTTGAGGCCGGCAACTCCTGGTTAGGTTTCGACACTTTCAGGCCGTTCGATGTGAAAAAGGCAGCCGGCCTGGGTGTGAGGGTCTTCCTACCGATGTTTGGAATCCTCGGCCTCGACTGGGGCTACGGCTTCGACCAAATACCAGGCCTGAAAGATGCCAACGGAAGCCAGTTCCATTTCTCCATCAACCAGAGTATTGATTAGAAAAACTGGCAGGAATTTTGTATTGTTTAGGTTCACCAAAAAAATAGAATACGATTATGAAACCATTCCTTAAAATGATGCTGGCTGCCGCTATCGGTCTGCTGGCCATGAAGCCCGCTGCGGCTCAGTTTCAGGCTCAGAAGTTTGCCTACGTTGACACGGAATATATCCTGAAGAATATCCCCGAATACACCGATGCACAGGAAGAGCTCAATACCCTGTCGCAAAAGTGGGAAAAAGAGGTAAAAGCCCTTTATGAAAAGGTGGAAGCCATGTATAAAGACTATCAGGCCGAAGCCGTGCTGTTGCCTCAGGACTTAAAAAAGAAAAGAGAAGATGAAATTCTGAAAAAGGAAAAAGAAGCCAAAGACCTGCAAATGAAATACTTCGGTGCCGAAGGCGAACTTTTCAAAAAACGGAACGAACTTGTGCAGCCCATCCAGGAAAAGATCTACAACGCCCTGCAGGAAATTGCCGAAACCAAAAACTATGCCTTCATCTTCGATAAGGCTGCCGGAGCCACCATGCTCTATGCCAATCCACGACTCGACATCAGCGACGAAGTGCTCGACGAAGTGGGCACCGTGATGCAAACCGTGAGAAAAGAAAACCGGAAAAACTAAGGCAATTCCGGATTTATTCACTAATAGAACTGTGGTTTTTTTATCTGAACAAGAAAAACACTACTTTTGCAACGAAAAATTTAATCATCAATTTATCTGACAGAAAATGAAAACATTGACCCGTGCTTTCCTGCTGCTCGCTTTCACAGCCTTTGTTGGTGTAACCCAGGCTCAGACGCTGAAAATTGGCTATATTGACTCCAACGCCATCATGAACATCATGCCCGAAAAGGCCGATGTCGAAAAGAAACTCAAAGACTTTGAAGCCCAGCTTGAGACTGAACTGCGTGCCATGATGACTGAGTATCAGACCAAAATCACCGATTACCAGAACAATCTGGCCACCATGTCGAACCTGATTAAACAATCGAAAGAAAAAGAAATCACCGACCTGCAGGGAAGAATCCAGGAGTTTCAACAGAATGCCGACCAGGAGTTTGGCGAAAAACGCGTTGAATTGCTCAGCCCGGTGATTGACAAAGTGAAAAAAGCCATTGACGATGTGGGCAAAGAATATAACTACACCTATATCATTGACTCCGCTACCGGCGTGCTGCTTCACATCGGCCCCGATGCCGACGATGTTACCAAATTGGTAAAAACCAAACTCGGCCTCAAATAGTAACAGCATACAATTCATAGAAAAATCCGGTTTAACCGGATTTTTTTTTGCCCGCCACCCACCACCGCACAGACAAAATTTTGCGGTTTGTATCCCCGATAGGAATAAAAATGAATACCTTTGGGTTTGGAAAAAGAACTCATTACACACAAAATGGGATACTACTTTCGAATCTCCTATCTTTGCAAAAAATAATCCTATGACCCTATTCATCGTTTGGGATGTTTCCCCGGTCATGTTTTCGTTCCCCGGCTGGCTTCCGCTCATCGGCGGGCACGAGGTGCGGTGGTACGGCCTGCTTTTTGCACTTTCGTTCGTCTTAGGCTACGTGATCATGCAAAAGGTGTTTCAGCGCGAGAAGATTGGCAGCGATGTGCTCGACCGCCTCTCTACCTATATGCTCATCGCCACGGTGATAGGGGCGCGGCTGGGACATTGTCTTTTTTATGAACCTTCATACTATCTGGCGCATCCGGTGGAGATTCTCAAAGTGTGGGAGGGCGGCCTGGCCAGCCACGGCGCAGCCATAGGCATCATCCTGGCGCTGTATTTCTTTGCCCGCAAAGAACAAAAACCTTTCATCTGGATTCTCGACCGCATCGTGATTGTGGTGGCTTTGTCGGGCTTCCTCATCCGCACCGGCAACCTGATGAACTCCGAGATTTATGGCCATGCCACCACCATGCCCTGGGGGTTTTATTTTGTCCGCGACCACAACCCCGAAATGCGTACCGACCCGCGCCACCCCACGCAGATTTACGAAGCCCTGGTCTATCTCGCCACCTTTTTCTTTCTCCTTTGGTGTTATTTCAAGAGGGAGATCGGCGAAAAACAGCCCGGTTTTCTTTTCGGATGGTTTCTGATCCTCGTCTTTGGCTCGCGTTTCTTTGTGGAGTTTCTCAAAGAGCCGCAGGTAGGTTTCGAGGAAACGATGATGCTCAACATGGGTCAATGGCTTAGTGTGCCTTTTGTGCTGGCGGGTCTCATCATCTGGCTCAGAGGCCGGAAACAGCAGCAAAGCACCTGAGATTTCCGCCATGATGCCGGTTTTTTATCTCCCCGATGCCGTTGCAGGCACCATCATCCTTTCGGAAGAGGAGTCGAAACATGCGGTGCGTGTGCTTCGCCTTGATGTTGGCGACAAGGTGTTGATAACCAACGGACAAGGACTTTTCTTCGAGGCAAGGCTGTTCGAAGTCCATCCTAAAAAGGCGGTTCTTCAGCTTGAACAGGGCTATCAGGGAAGCGACCATTGGGGTTTCCGGCTCCATTTGGCTTTAGCGCCAACCAAAAACATGGACCGCTTGGAGTGGTTCGTCGAAAAAGCCACTGAAATAGGGGTGGACGAAATCAGCTTTTTTGTGTCGCAACATTCGGAGCGCCGCAGCCTGAACATGGAACGTTTGGAGAAGATAGCCGTTTCGGCCATGAAACAGTCGCTCAAATCGCGCCTGCCCTTGTTGCATCCACCTGTTCCGTTCGACGAATTGATTGCAAAACCCTTTTCCGGCGATGGTTTCATCGCCTGGATTGACGATGAAGTAACCCATCATCTGGCCAACCTTTACCGGGCCGGAAGCGACGGCCTTGTGCTGATCGGTCCCGAAGGCGATTTCAGCCGCGATGAAGCGGGGCGCGCCCTGAAGGCAGGGTTTGTGCCGGTGAGCCTCGGCAAAGCCCGTCTGCGCACCGAAACGGCTGCACTGACAGCCGTTCAAACCCTTCATGTTGTAAACCAACTTACACGATGAAAAAGATTGCTTTACTCTTGATATTCAGCCTCTTCGCTTTTGCTCAGCTTTCGGCGCAAAATGGCCTGAGCATTGCCCTGCTCAAATACCGCGGCGGCGGCGACTGGTATGCCAACCCCACGAGCCTGCCCAACCTGGTGAAGTTCTGCAACCAAAACCTGAATACCACCATCAACGAGGAAATTGCCACGGTTGAGCCCGACAATCCGGAAATTTTCAACTATCCTTTTGTGCACATGACAGGGCACGGCAATGTGGTGTTCAACGAGCGCGAAGCCGAAAATCTGCGTAACTATCTGATATCCGGTGGTTTTCTGCATATTGACGACAACTACGGTCTCGACCCTTTCATCCGTGAACAGATGAAGAAAGTGTTTCCCGACCAAACTTTTGTCGAGCTGCCTTCCAACCATCCCCTCTATGCCAAACCTTTTCTTTTTCCTGACGGTCTGCCCAAGATTCACATTCACGACAACAAACGGGCGCAAGGTTTCGGCATCTTTCACGAAGGAAGATTGGTCGTTTTCTATACTTACGAATGTGACCTCGGCGATGGGTGGGAAGACCCGCGTGTGCACAACGATTCGGAAGAAACACGGCTCAAGGCGCTGCGCATGGGCGCCAACCTGATTCAATACGTGTTTGGGGAATAAGTCTGAAGCAGTTGGAATCCTTGAAGTTCCAAAGACCAAAGAGCCAAGGGAAAATAATGAATAATGAATAATGATTAATGATTAATGGACTAGTGTGTCAAAGCTTTATGAATAATGGGTAACTGCATCACACATCAAAAATAAAAATCAGCGAAAATCCGCACCTTTCATCAGCCTAAATCAGCGAGAAAAAAATAATGAATAATGAGTGGGCTAACTCCATTATTAACCCTTAACTGACCATTAACAGCTTAACACTAAACACCACAGAGCCAAGGAAAAAGGAGGAAGAGCCAAGGAAAAATAATAATGACATTACAGCTCAATCTTTATTATACAACATTTGCCACTTTTTTCAATGTGCTGTCTTTTGTTTGATAATTAATTATCTTTGCACTGTAAACTAAAATGAGGTGGCAAACGATATTATAGAACAACTACGGAAACGTTTCGGAAAAAGACAATCCTTTTCCCGACAGGAGCTATATGCCTTTTATACTGAATTTAACCCCGATTTAAAAGAAACAACTTTCAGGTGGATCATCTACAATCTGAAAAAAAAGCAGATTATCAGTTCTATTTCAAAAGGACTTTTTACACTTGCTTTTAAACCTGTTTTCAAACCCAACATTGAAAAAGCAACCAAAATAATATACTTAAGTATTGAAAAACAATTTCCAATGCTGAAGTTTTGTGTTTGGACTACCCAAATTGTAAGTGAATTTATGCTTCACGTTCTTGCAAAACATATCACAATTCTGCAAATGGAAAGAGAAGCATTAGAACCAGTATATGATTTTTTGAAAACAAAAAAAATAGGTGATATTTTCATTCAACCCAAAGAAAAAGAAATCGAACGATATATTTATGAGAGTGATAACGCTATTGTATTGTTGCCTTTGGTTACAAAATCGCCTTTACAAAAAATAGATGAAGTTCAGACCACAACACTTGAAAAGTTGATTGTTGATTTATTTTCCGACAAAAAGTTATTTGCTGCCTTTCAAGGGAGTGAATTGATTCATATTATAAATACGGCTTACAATCGTTATGCGATTGATTTTACAACCTTAGTTCATTATGCTAACCGCAGAAGAAAAGATGTTGATTTGAAAAATTTCCTTAAAGACAAAACCGATATTCCTAAAAACATATTGAATGATTGATCTAAAAACACTTTCAGCTGAATGGATTGCTGAAAAAAGAAAGAAATACAGCAAAGACCCAACTTTAATGGAAAGTATGATTTATGCTTTGTATCTGTTGGAGTAGTTGCAGTTGAGTGTTTTAGATTTTATTTTCAAAGGCGGAACGAGTTTGATTTTGTTGATGCAAGAACCCAAACGTTTTTCGGTGGACATTGATGTTCTTATTAATCCCAAGATTGGGAAAGAAGAATTAGAAAAATTCCTTTTAAAAATTGAAGAAACAAGCGCTTTTACCCGAATAGAATTTGACGAAAGGCAAAGCTATCAAAGCGATATTCCGAAAGCACATTATAAATTTATTTACAATTCAAATTTTGCAACTAAAAATCAAGCAGGACAAGTTATTTCTAATCCCGAAAGAGAAATTTTGTTGGATATTTTGTTTGCAGAAAATCATTATCCTAAATTGATTACAATCCCATTGGAAATAGATTGGCTTTTACAGGATGATGATCGAATTTTGGTTACAACACCCGACATCAATTCACTTTTGGGAGATAAGCTCACTGCATTTGCACCCAATACAACTGGTATTCCATACAGTGTAGGAAAAGAAAAAGAGATTTTAAAACAACTATTTGATATCGGCTACTTGTTTGATTTAGTAACGGATATAAACATTTTCAAACAATCATTTTTGGAAACTGCTAAAGTTGAAATTCAATAAAGATCCAAAAGTGAAATCAAATCGCTTGAACAAGTCCTATACGACATTATTGAAACTTCATTGTTGATCGCAAAAAAAGACATTTTAAAAACCGAAAGTGAAAAAGCCAGATTTTCAGAAATTATTAAAGGCATTAACCAATTCAGACATTTTGTTTTTGTCGGGAAATTTGAAATATTAGAAGCTCAAATTGCATCTGCAAAATCTGCATATTTGGCTTCCGTTATTTTGACAAACACTTACGAATTACAAAAATTCAATGAATCTATTCCTCTGATGGATTATATGATAACGAACACGGCCTACAATTTCCTAAACAAACGGCTAAAATTTGTAGCAAAAGGCGAAGCACTTTTTTATTGGTATCAGACAGTAAAGCTACTGACAAACTAAACAGACGGAAAGAAGAACGAGCCCTAACAAGAGTTTTCTAAGAGAGTGGGTGAACACTTTCGATTGAAACTTATATGCTGTATTCGAATTTTGGTTCTTCGTTTTGGAATTTTGCACTAAAAATACACCCCGTTGCAAAACCATGACTCGTTAGCTGTTATTCTGTTTTTTTTCATTAACCTCCAACCTTCAAAGCATATCAAGATTAATAAGCCAGACGCTTACGCCGTAACTTCTTCTGCACCCAAAGGAGTGATTTTTTTTCAAAACTTATTGAACCTGACCGGGCTGCCAACAAGCAGAATATTTATCTTTGGCGCACAAAAATCAGATACATGAGAGCTTTTTCGCGACTTTTCTTCGGTTTTTGCCTTTTTGCCGGTCTTTCTGCCTGGGGGCAAACCGAAAATATCCTCCCGCTGCGGCCTCTGTCGAAGGCCGATATGGAAGCTTTGAAAGCCATTCCCGAGCTACGTATGGATGCTTCAGCCATGAAACGTAGTCTGCCCTCTTCGGTGGACAATTCGGCCTTGCCATATATGCCTACACTGGTTTCGCAGGTAGGCTTAGAGTGTGGACAAGCATCGAGCATTGGCATCATGTTTTCGTATGAAATCAACAGCAAACGCGGTGTTCAGGGCAGTCTTCCCGAGAACCGCTATGCCACCCATTTCACCTATAACTTCCTGAATGGAGGCAGCGATGCCGGTATCAACTATTTCGAGAGCATGGAGATTGTGAAAGAAGCCGGAAACCCCAATGTGGCCGACTATGGCGGAATGGCTACCGGTGGTGCCTCGCGCTGGATGACCGGCTACGATAAATACTACAACGCCATGCAAAACAGGGTAGGAGGCATCTACGCCATCCGTACCAATACGGTGGAAGGCATCAACACCCTGCGGCAATGGATCTACGATCACGGCGATGGATCGGCTGCCGGCGGTATGGCTTCGTTTTATTCACAGTTTACCAGCCCGCCAGCTGTTCTGCCGGCCGGAACTCCCGAAGCCGGAAAAAGTGTGATCCCCTCATGGGGTAGCTCACCCAACCACGCCATGGCCATCGTCGGCTACAACGACAATATTTGCTGGGATTACAATAACGATGGCCAATATACCAACGATATTGACATCAACGGCGACGGAATAGTGGATGTGCGAGATTGGGAAATTGGCGGTTTTAAAATGGTAAATACCTATGGCAATGTAAGTTACTGGGGCGACAACGGCTATTCGTATATGATGTACAAAAGCCTTGCCGACGCAACTAATGAAGGCGGAATCTGGAATAACCAGGTGATGGTGGTGAATGCCAAAGAACAATACCGCCCGAAACTCACGGCTAAGGTAACCCTGACCTATCCCAGCCGCAACAAACTCAAATTGATGGTGGGCGTAGCCACCGACCCGCAAGCAACTGAACCCGAATATGTGCACCAATATCCGATGTTCGATTTTCAGGGCGGTAACAAACCCATGCAGGGCAGCTCCGGGGGATCAACCATCGAGATAGGATTGGATATGAACAGTCTGCTGGAATATGTCGAGCCCGGTCAGGAGGCGGCATACTTTTTTATGGTGGTGGAAGACGATCCGGGCAACAGCTCCCAGGGAACCATCAACAGTTTTTCGCTGATGGATTATACGAGCAGCAATGTGGTGGAAATCCCTTCGGGCATTCTCCTTTTACCCATTCAGAACAACACCGTCACCATGGTGAAAGTGGTGGCAGCCGTCAATTTCAACAAGGTGAATGTGGATACTGCCAACATTCAGCCGTTTGCACTTTACGAACAAAATGCCGTACAGTTACACGCCCAGAATGGCAGCATGCCCTACGACTGGCACTTGCTTTATCGCTATGATACCTTGCAAAATACAGCGCTTTTTCCGCTGATCAATGGCTCACAGGTGCAGGTTTCGGGCAGCCAGGACGGCGTTGGCGAGGTGGAACTTCCATTTGAGTTTCCTTTTTACGGTGAAAAATTTCACAAAATCTATGTGGCCGTTGACGGGTTCATCATGTTCGAACCTTCGCTCGTTACATGGCCTTATTATATTGCCGGTAAAACCTATCTGATTCGCAATAAAATCATTGCCCCTGCACTGTCGAAACCATTTTATGTGGGCAGTGGCGATGGCATCTGGGCCGAAGTGAAAGACGATCGAGTAACGGTGCGCTGGAAGCTGTCGGTCTATGGCCAGAGTAACGGTGAGGTGAGCATGGCGGCTACATTGCATCAGGACGGAACCATCGAGTTTTTTTATGGGACGCATATCGTGGCTGATTATATTGCGCGTTTTGCCGGAATCTCGAACGGCGATGGCGAAAATATGATCATCCTCAACAAAACAGGAACTTTTATCCCCATCAACGGACAACATCATGTGTTTAGTCCGCTTATAGTCAATGATCAGGTCAAACTCACCAAAAACGGACTTCTCACGGCCTATATTGAAGAATATATGCCTGGTCAAACGCTGGAAGTCATGGTGAACGACCGCGACAATATGCGTGCGGTGGCGGCCATCCCGGTCGAGGTTCGCGGTGTCGTACTCGATTATGTGGTCAATGCCGGCGGCGACAATATCATCGAACACGGTGAAGCCGTCCGTTTCGATATGCACATCGAAAATAAGACGGCTCAGAATCTGAGCCCTGCCACTTTGTCGCTGAGCATTGATGATGCGGCTTTTATCGTTCAGGAATCTACGGCGACTCTGCCTGCTTTGGCTCAAAACGACTCGCTCGACATGACGGATATTTTTGATTTTCAGGCGGTTGGGCAGTTGCCCAATGGTTATCAGGCCGATGCCGCCTTGACGGTGACGGCTCCCGAAGGAAGTTGGACACGTCCCATCAAACTGACGGTTTTTTCACCTGAACTTAAAGTGTTGACCCTCAGTGTGAATGATGGCCAAAACGGCATCCTTGAGCCGGGCGAGACCGCCAATTTGGTTTTGCGCCTGAAAAACACCGGCGGCGCCAAGCTGAGCCAGATTGTGGCCCTGCTCACAACGCCTAATCCCGACCTGAATATTCTGACCAACACGGCAGCCTTTGGATGGCTTCCGGCCGGTGAGGTGTGGGAAGCTGTCTTTCCGGTAACTCTCAGCATCCTTTCACCCCCCATGCAGGCCATAGAGCTGCAACTGAACGTCACTGCCGACAACGGATTCACCTTTAACAAAACCTTGACGCTGATGACTTCGCTCATTGTCGAGAATTTTGAGTCGGGAGGATTCGACCTTTTCGACTGGACAATGGCTGGAAATGCCCCCTGGACAATTACCACGCAATCACCTTACGAAGGCAGTTATGCGGCACGATCGGGCGCCATCGGCCATAGTCAGTACTCCACCATGAGCATGGCCTACGAGGTGGCCTTCGATGATACCCTCTCTTTCTATTATAAGGTGTCGAGCGAAAATAATTACGACTTCCTCCGTTTCTACATCAACGGCGTGCAGAAAGGAAGCGTTTCGGGAGACAAACCGTGGACTTTTGCAAGTTATCCCGTGCAAGCAGGTCCAACCACCTTTAGCTGGACTTATGAAAAAGATTACAGCGTATCTAACGGAAGCGACTGTGGATGGGTGGATTACATCCTTTTGCCGGCTATCAAGATTTATACCGGAGTTGAAGAAAGCCGTACTTCCGAAAGCTATTTGATAAAGATAAGCCCTAACCCCGTTACTGACAGGATGAGGGTGGAGGTTACACCTTCAGCCGACGGGCCATTTGTGCTTGCATTGCTCGATGGCAAAGGACGACAGCTCAACGCAAGCTCTTATTACGGAAACAAAGGCAGTGTAATATGTGTTTCGCCCGAAACGGAAGATTTGAGCGCCGGGCTGTATTATGTGGTGTTGCAAAGCGGTAGCCACAGCATCGTGAAACCGGTTGTGCTGACCGGAAGATAAAGGCTGAATTTATGTCTGAAAATGGTTTTTTGTGGTTGAAAAACACGCTCTTCGCCTTGTTGTTGGGTGTGCTTTTTTTGCCGATGTTGCAGAAAAAATGGACTTTGGTGCAAGATCCCCCTCTTTCCGGTGCTTTTGCCCATACATCCGAAAACCTATCCGACAGCCTCGGGTGGGCCAACTGGCTTGACGGAAGTTTTCAGACAACCACCAACAAAAGGATTGAAGAAGGTATTGGTTTTCGCAACAGCCTTGTCCGTCTATACAACCAATGGCAGTTCAGCCTTTTCAGCAAGGCCAATGCCGAAGGCGTGCTGATAGGCCGGCAGGGCCAACTTTATGAGGAAGATTATCTGCGTGCCGCGACCGGTGAGTTTTTTCTGGGAGAGGAAGTGTGGCAGCAAAAGGCTCATCAGCTCAAGACGTTGAACGACACCTTGCAAAAGCTGGCAAAACAGCTTGTTGTGGTTGTTGAGCCCGGAAAGGGAACGGTTTATCCCGAACATTTTCCTGTCAAATATGCCGGAAAGCCCATCGGCAACGACAACTATCATGCGATGGTGAAGCATTTTTCGACGGCCGGCCTGCATCTGTTCGACCTAAACCAGGCCTTCCGGCAATGGGCCGATACTTCGGCCTTCGACCTTTTCCCCAAAACCGGAACCCATTGGTCGTATTATGGTGCTGTGCTGGCAGCCGACAGCCTTTTCCGGTATCTGGAAAAGCTTTTTCCCGGACGTATTCAAACATTTGATGTTCAGGAAATCGTGCCGGCACACGAACTGCGGCATCCGGATGATGATATCTGGTTAGCTATGAACCTGTTGACAGCACCTCCGGTGGGGAATGTGGCGTATCCGAAACTTCATTTTCCTGAAAAACCGGCCAATGCGCCCAAACTCCTCATCGTGGGCGACAGCTTCTATTTTAACTGGCAAAACGAACAACTCCTGCTGAATACCTTTGCCGATAATCATTTTTGGTACTACAACAAATTGATTTACAACGAGGTTGGAGCTGAAACCGGACTCGTCAGCGATTTGGATGCCGTTAAGGCGGTTTTGGAAAACGATTTGATTTTGATTATGATTACCGAGCGTTTTCATCAAAATTTTGCCTGGGGCTTCGATACTTTTCTTTATGAACATTTCTTCCCAGGGCGCATCAGTCGCGAGGACTTTTTTCGCAACGAGGTTAGAATCGGCAACCTCGAGTTTATCCGACTTTATCATGAAGCCAAAGCCCAAAATATTCCTTTGACCGTGCGTTTGGAAAACGAAGCAAAAGGCCGCATGTTCGACGATTGGCAGAAACATCCCGAGCTGTATCAGGATAAGGCTGAGGTGATTTCCATGATTGAAATGGCCATTCAGGGCTCACCCGAATGGTTTTCGCAGGTGAAAACCAAAGCCGCCGACCGAAAAATCAGTGTGGACGAGATGTTGCGGTTAGATGCCGAATGGGTCTATGACCAAAAACAGCAACAAAACCATTGAAAAGGATTTTCAAGCTGAAGAATTACAGCCGCTTATTACCGAAAGGGGAGATGACTTTTTAGGTTGGAGAATAGATCTTCTAAGGATGCTATTCATTTTGACGCAGTCGTAAAATCTCCACCCTGATTTTTTCGATTTCTTCTTTATTGGCAATCTCGCCATCCAAACTGTAAAGGATAAAAACCTTTCCTCCGAAATCGTTTGTAAAACGCTCAAAACTTGCTTTCATTCTTTCGGAAACCGAATAATTTCCAAAGTTTGAGGAAGCTGTGATGGGCTTAATCTGGATTCCGAATGCTAAATTTTTAGTCACATAACCAAGATAATCAATGTCGCCCGCATGGTCGAGCTCCGAAGGACTTTCTTCAAAACGTATCTCAGGAAACGTTATGGCCAAACCATCGTTGACAACTGACTTCTCTCTCAAATAGCCATCATAAGTTCTATTGATTGTCAGATTGTAGATGTAATCGTAACAATCCTCTTTTGTTAAGGAACGAAATGCTTCCTGTCACTCGGGAATCACCACTTCAGTTATTTTCGTGTAAAGTCGCTCTCCAAGTTCCTGCAAGCTTTCTCTCGATATTTTAATATTGTTTTTTCCGGCAGTAAAGGCGTTTTCAAAATACCACTTTTCCCATTCTTCAATCGTTTTTGGCTGACATTCTCTGATTAATGCCATAACCGCACCAACTTTGTTTGGTCTTGAAAGTTGGTAAGTTTGTGTGGTATAATTCAGGACTTTTTCCTTTTTGCCAAACTCCAAAGAATATCTTTTGTTTTCTTTTTTATCCATTGGCAATGAGTTTATTGAATTTTGATTGGTATCGAAAAACAATAGAATTATCCACCAACGCAAGATTTTCTTTGATGAGATGTGCGTTGATGAATGTTTTGTTTTCGAGATAGAGATAAGCCATTAAATGATTGTCAATGTCGTGCTTTACTTCATCGTATTTGAGAAATACTTTTTTTCCGAGAACCTTATTTATCAGATAATCAATCGCTTTTCCATTGACAGCCGGATTTTCTTTAATCCCAATCAAACGAATGATGAGATTGTTGCTCAGACGAATGAGTTCTGGGCTGATGATTTCCTTTGCTGTGAAGAAGTCTTCACGTTTTCCGGTACTGTTGGCATCAATTTTTGAACCGTATTGAATTTTCTTAATATCAATTTTTTTATCTAATTTGTGCGAGTCAACAAACCGATAGGGTAATTCCTTGAGTCTTTTTTCAAAATCCGGATTGAATTTTGCCTGGTGAATAACCTTGATTTCAACTGCTGAAAATGCATCATCACCACCGATTTTTTCTTTGATGATTGGAATAAAATCCGAATGGATCTCATAACCAATCGAATTTCTGTTTAAGTTTTTTGCTGCTAAGGCAGTTGTTCCACTTCCCATAAAAGGGTCTAAAACGGTTTCGCCATGAAACGAAAACATTTTAATCAAACGATGTGGCAATTCTTCGGGGAACATGGCCAAATGTTTGTCTTGTTTGGCTCCGGGAAAATACCAATGCCCATTAAAAAAGGTGTTCCATTCTTCATTGGTTAAGGCAGAATGGTCTTTTTGCTCTTTCGTTGGCTTTGGCGCATCACCTTGTTTTTTGAACAACAAAATATATTCAAAATCCAATTTAACGATTCCATTTCTAGGATATGGGAAACTTCCCATAATGCTGGCTCCACCTGATGTGTTCATTGTCGTTGCCTTTTGCCAAATAATCTGCCCCATAAAATCAAAGCCGATCATCTCGCAGAATTTAATAATTTCTGTATGAATTGGAATGATTTTATAACGACCATAATAGGTGGAACGGGCAAATTGATCACCTATATTGATACAAAGACGGCAGCCATTGTGTAATACACGAAAACATTCCTGCCAGGTTAAATTCAAATGGTTGATGTATGTCTCATAGTCATCATGAAAACCGATTTGCTGATCAGCTCCATAATCTTTTAATTGCCAATAGGGAGGAGAGGTAACAATCAAATGAACACTTTGATCGTGTAACTCGCTCATCTGTCAGCTGTCTCCGTTTATAATGAGATGCTTTGTTTGATGTAGCATTTGTTCGTTCGTTTACTCAGAATCTAAACCACAAATTTACGAAAATTTTAAACCTATTTCATTCTGACTTTTTTCCTCAAATGATATGCAAACTTTCTTTTAATCGCCAACTAAGATTGAGTTTTTTCAGTCGGTATGATTCATTGCGCACATTCATTGCGTTGGCTTACGTTTTTGCCGCTTGTAACGAATTTCCCGTACATTTGCAATCTGAAAAAAATAGCGAAACTATGTTTGAAGGACTCAGTGACAAGTTAGAACGTTCGTTTAAGATACTCCGAGGGCAGGGGCACATCAGCGAGATCAATGTTGCCGAAACGCTGAAAGAGGTACGCAAAGCGCTTTTAGATGCCGACGTCAGTTACAAAATAGCCAAGGATTTCACCACGCGTGTGAAAGATCAGGCGCTTGGGCAAAAGATCCTGACTTCTGTCTCGCCCGGGCAGCTCATGGTGAAGATCATGCACGACGAGCTGACGGCCCTTATGGGCGGTGAAGCTACTGATATCAACCTGAAAGGCAACCCGACGGTGATTCTCATTGCCGGATTGCAAGGTTCGGGTAAAACAACTTTTTCGGCAAAATTAGCCAACTACCTGAAAAGGAAAAAAGGCCGCCAACCCTTGTTAGTCGCCTGCGACGTGTACAGGCCCGCTGCCATCAACCAGCTCAAGGTGTTGGGCGAACAGGTGGAAGTGGATGTCTATTCCGACGAGTCGCAGAAAGACCCTGTGACGATTGCCCGCAATGCCATACAGTTTGCCAAGGAAAAAGCAAAAAATGTCGTCATCATTGACACCGCCGGCCGTCTGGCCATTGACGAGCAGATGATGGCCGAAATCGCCAACATCAAAAAGACCGTTCAGCCGCAGGAAGTGCTGTTTGTGGTGGATTCCATGACCGGACAGGATGCGGTAAACACGGCTAAAGCCTTTAACGACAGGCTCGATTACGATGGGGTGGTGCTCACCAAATTGGATGGCGACACCCGTGGCGGTGCTGCCCTGACCATCAAATCGGTGGTGGATAAACCTATCAAGTTTGTGGGAATCGGTGAAAAAATGGATGCCCTCGATGTGTTTTATCCCAAACGTATGGCCGACCGTATCCTCGGTATGGGCGATATCGTCTCGCTCGTGGAGAAAGCACAGGAACAGTACGACGAGGAAGAAGCCAAACTGCTCAAACGAAAGTTAGCCAAAAACGAGTTCAATTTTAACGACTTTCTGAAACAAATCCAGCAAATCAAAAAGATGGGCAATATCAAAGACCTTGCCGGAATGATTCCGGGAATGGGTAAAGCCCTGAAAGATACCGAAATAGAAGAAGATGCCTTCAAAAGTATCGAAGCAATCATCTATAGCATGACGCCGGCCGAAAGGGAAAACCCGAAACTGCTCAACGGCAGCCGCCGCAAAAGAATTGCCGATGGCAGCGGAAACAGCATCGTCGAAGTCAACCGTCTGATCAAACAATTTGACGAAACGGCCAAAATGATGAAAATGATGACCTCAGGCGGAAGCCGCAAAATGATGCAGATGATGCAGCAACTGAGGCAGCAACGATAAAAAAATAATCATGAACACCAAAGATATTGATGGCAAAAGCATCGCCGCTACGATAAAAAAAGAAATTGCTGCGGAAGTTGCCGCCATGATTGACAGTGGCCAGAAGGCTCCGCATCTGGCAGCCATCCTCGTGGGGCACGACCCGGCAAGTGAGTCGTATGTGGCTTCAAAAGAACGTGTCTGTCATGAAGTTGGAATGACTTCAACCCTCTATCGCCTTCCGGAAACAACTAAAGAAAGCGAGCTGGCCGAAGTCATACGCTTTTTAAATCAGGATGAAGAAGTAGATGGTTTCATCGTGCAACTGCCTCTCCCTGAACATATTGATCCTGATAGAATCATCGCGCTCATTGCACCGGAGAAAGATGTGGACGGTTTCCATCCGGTCAATATTGGCCGCTTACAGCTCGGCCAGAGCTGTTTTATGCCTGCAACGCCTCACGGGATTGTAGAAATGCTCAAACGCAGCAACATCGAACTCGCCGGAAAACATTGCGTCATCATTGGCCGTTCAAATATCGTCGGAACGCCTTTGGCCGTCATGCTTTCGCGCCGACAAATCAACGCCACGGTTACCCTTTGCCATTCGAAAACGGCAAACCTTAACCAGATCACCCGTCAGGCTGATGTGTTGTTTGTGGCTATCGGGCAAGCCGGGTTTGTGAAAAAGGATATGTTGAAGGAAGGCACTGTTGTAGTGGACGTTGGCATCAATCGCGTGGATGATCCCAGTTCGCCGAAAGGCTATCGCATGGCTGGCGATGTGGATTACCTTGATGTGATCGGCACAGTGTCGCGTATCACGCCTGTGCCGGGCGGAGTAGGCCCGATGACTATCGTTTCGCTTCTGCAAAATACCCTCGCAGCAGCCAAAAAAACGGTTTATCCTTAGATGAAATCCATCTTGAACAGCTTGAACCGGCCGGCTATGCTCCTTGTTTTATGGATGCTATGGCCTGTTGCAATGAACGGACAGACGGTTGTCTTTGGCTGTACTGACCCTAATGCCACCAACTACAACCCGGAAGCCACTACCAACGATGGAACCTGTCTTTACCCCACGACCGTCATCGAACTCCCTATGCTCTTCGAGTTGCCCAATGCGGTGAAAGAAAGCTCCGGACTGGCTTTCTTCAACGGGAAACTCTGGACTTTCAACGATAGCGGCGGACAACCGATTCTTTATGCGGTGGATACAATCTCCGGAAATGTTACCCAAAAGATTACTTTGGCCGGCGCAAGCAATGTGGATTGGGAAGATATTACCACCGATGACGACTTTGTTTATGTGGCTGATGTGGGCAACAACGACGGAAACAGAACCGATCTCACCATTTACAAAGTGCTGAAAAGCAGTATCCCCGTTGCCGGAAATTCCACGGTTCAGGCCGACCGTATCTTTTTTGTGTATGAAGACCAGTATTTGCCCGGCCTGAAAAGCGAGCATAACTTTGATTGCGAAGCCATCGTTGCGGCCGGCGACTCGCTTTATCTTTTCACGAAAAACAGAGCCGACCAGCGTTGTAACCTCTATTGCGTGCCTAAAACTCCGGGGAGTTACACCGCCAAAAAACTGAGTGGTTTCAACTCCAACGGACTGATCACCGGAGCCGATTTTGACCCGGAAGCCAGGCAAGTGGTACTCACAGGCTATTCAAAAGGCACTTATGTTCCCTTTTTGTGGATTCTTTGGGATTTTCCCGGGTTTGACTTTCTCAAAGGGAACAAACGACGGTTCGAACTGGTCAATCTGCTGGCCACACAAACCGAAGGAGTGGCTTTTTATGCTCCTTTTCGGACTTTCGTCTCGGCTGAGAAAAGCTCTGGTTACAGCGCCAGAGTGTTTCGGTTGAACACTTCCATGTGGACAGGCTTCACCTCACTTCACCAGAACATCAAAACTACGGCTCAAAAAAAGATGGAGCTGATTGAAAACCCAGTTAAGGATTACGTTTTGAAAATCAAGCAGATGTATTTTGAGGGGCAGTTTCGTTTTGCTATTTTCGATAGTTACGGTCGACAAGTATGCGTTTTCGACCGTGAAGCCCGTAACAGCGTTCCAATACAGATTGACCTCCACGGCCTGAGAGCCGGATTTTACCTTATCACTGCAACCTCACTTCATCAAACTTATTATAGCTCGTTCATACTTCCCTGATGACCCGGACAAACGATATTTTTGAAGGCGGGAAGAAACTTCCCCTCATGGAGGAGTTTTACACGCTTCAGGGCGAAGGCTTTAATATGGGCCTCGCTGCTTACTTTGTGCGTATTGGTGGCTGCGACGTCGGTTGCAGCTGGTGCGATACCAAACCCTCATGGGACGCAAAGCATTTCCCGCCCGCTGACACCGCCGAGATAGCCCGTCGCGCTGCCGCGTTTCCGGCAAAAACAGTTGTCGTCACGGGCGGCGAACCCTCCCTTTATCCTTTAGATTATTTTACGCAGCTGCTTCATCAGTTGGGTGTGAAGACTATGGTAGAAACGTCGGGAGCTCATCCGTTGAGCGGGATCTGGGACTGGATTTGTCTCTCACCCAAAAAAAATGCGCCGCCTCGTCCCGAAATCTACCCAAAAGCGCACGAACTCAAAGTGGTGATACAAAACCAGAATGACTTGGAATGGGCCGAAAAAAATGCCGCTCTCGTCAAGCCCGATTGTTTGCTATTTTTACAACCCGAATGGAGCGTGTCGCAAAAAATTATGCCATGGCTTACCGAATACATCATGAACAACCCCCGATGGCGTATGAGCTTGCAAAGCCACAAATATATGCTCATTCCCTGAGCAGGTTTCTTCTGATTTTTTTGTTCGTTTTTGGCCCGACAGTGGCTATCGTTGCACAGCAAACGCTGACTTCACATTCGCGAAAAGCTCGTCAGGCCTACAACGAAGCGGAGAAGTCGTATGTTGCTGGCCAGCCGGCGCACGCCCTGGAGCTTTTAGATAAAGCCCTTCAAGCCGATCCGCAATTTATCGAAGCTTACCTTCTTCAGGGAGAGTTGTTTGCCAATGAAAAAAAAATAGCATCGGCCTTAATTTCCTATAAGAAAGCCATATCGGTTGACAGCGCCTTTTTCCCGCCGGTGTTTGTCCTCGTAGGCGAACTCCAATATCGTTTGGGTGATTTTGCCAAGGCTCAAAAAAGCTTTGCTGCTGCAAGGCGTTTCGTGTCTGAAGGCAGTAAGATGGCGCATCAGGCATCCGTTTGGGAAAGAAATGCACTTCAGGCCGACAGCCTGATGCATCATCCCTCGGCTAAGCCGATGCAGTTTGACTTTGCTGAAGTGAACAGCGCCGGAAACGAATACATCAATGGCCTTCAGATTGATGGCCGCAGCTTGTTGTTCACGAGGCGCGGAAACATTGTCAGCGATAAGACGGGCTTGTTCGACGAGAAATTATACATGGCCGTCGTGGCCGACAGCGCAGTTTCCGCAATCGTGCCGGTTGACATCCCTGGAGTTATGGGAAATTTGGGTGCAGCAACGCTCTCGGCCGATGGCCGGCAGGTATGGTTTAGCGGTTGCGGCTGGCCTCAGGCTCAGGGCAGTTGCGATCTCTATTACGTGAACCGTGAGAAAGACCAATGGTCGCAGCCCCACAGCCTTGGAAACGGAATCAACACCGGAGCATGGGAGTCGCAACCGGCTCTGACGCCCGATGGCCGTGAGCTCTATTTCGCCAGCAGCCGAAAAGGTGGATATGGCGGGTCGGACCTCTATAAATCGGTAAAATTGCCCGACGGAAGCTGGAGTAAACCCATCAATCTGGGGAGTGATATCAATACCGAAAAGGACGAAATGACGCCTTTTATTCATCCGGATGGTAAGACCCTCTATTTCAGCAGCGAAGGTCATTGGCCACGATTAGGCGAGAGCGATATCTTCGTTTGCCGGCTCGATGAGGCCGGAAGATGGTCAAAACCTGTAAACGCCGGTTTCCCAATCAACAGCATTGCCAACGAGTTGGGAATCGTCCTCACTGCCGATGGCTCAATGGCTTTGGTCAGTTCCGACAGAAAAGGCGAGCAGGCCGGATTCGACTTATTTGCATTCCGGCTAACAGAACCTTCTGCCAAACCTCAAACTGTGCGTTATGTGCGCCTTGTGGTGAAAGACCGTAAAACGGATGAACCTTTGACAGCAGGTTACAAGGTGAGCGATTTGGCGGATGGCACCCTCATCTTTAACGATTTCTGCGATGCCGAAGGGCGCTTTCTTATCCCGCTTATGCCGGATAAAGCCTACGGTTTGCAGCTTGTGATGCCCGGATACCTCTTGTTTTCGGAGCAGTTTCTTGCCGACACAGCCTACGATGATCCGGATAACGAACGCATCTTTTGGCTCGATCCTATTGCGCCAGGCGAGAAGATGGTGTTGAAAAATGTATTTTTTGAAACCGGTAAAGCCGAACTACAGCCTTCTTCAGATCCTGAGCTTCAAAATATAGCCGCATTTTTGCGCGAAAATCCGAAAGTCAGCATAAGGCTTTCGGGGCATACCGACAACACGGGTGTAGCCTCGGCAAATCTGAAACTATCGCTTCAACGCGCTGAAGTGGTTAAGGAATATATTGTAAATCAGCATATTTTACCCGATCGGATAGAAACCTGTGGCTATGGAGCCGAAAAACCGGTTGCCGATAACCAAACCGAAGAGGGGCGTCGGCTGAACCGAAGAACCGAAATGGAAATTCGATAGATGTAGGTTTTTAAAATCAGTTGCAAAGTACAGAATATCAGCTTGGTTTCTCTGGATTTCACTTCAAATGAGCTTTCGTAAAATGATCGAAAAGCTGTAAAATTGATTGTTTCGGAGGATCACAAGCTGAATAGGTTCATACGAGCCTGAACGGAAAATCCCCTGTATTTCTTCGAGACTGAGCTGACCCGACCCTTTGCGGTTGAGGGCTACAATCTGATCGCCGACCATGATCCCGGCTTCTGAGGCAGGCGAATGATCCATCACGTGCACCACCCTGAAAGTGTGAGCTGATCCTTTTTCCACAACCACGTCGAGGCCGCTCATATTGTGGTTGAACAGACGTTTGTACTGGAAGTTTTTTCGGAGAAATATCGTTTCGTTCTGATAATCAAGGATAACTGTGAAGCGGCTGAGAATTTCTCCTCCGATTGACCCGATGCGGTCGGGCAGTGCCGGCGAAGGGCTTTGGAGGAAATCGGCAAAAGAGGCTAAAGCATTGTTGAACGAAAAAGATCCCATCTCTAACCGATGGATGCGCCCGAGCAGGCCGTCAATCTGCCCAGAAAGTCCCCAGCCAATCACTGTGGGAATGGTTTTCATCGGGAGTTGAATGCCTCGCTGCTCACTGGGTTCGAGCAGAAGGCTGTGGCTGGCGCCGGTATCAATCAAAAACGAACCGTCGGTGCGGATGCCCGGAAGTTGACATACAGCGGCTTTCACAAAGGGGCGGCCATTCTCGATTTTCAACGGAAGTTTCTCATATTTAGCTGGTTGGCGAAACACCTCAGGCTTATAAACGGTAATCTTGGCGTTGACATAATCTATTTTGACGATAAAGCTACTGAAAAAGTCGTATCCCAAAATTCCTTGAACCGGATAGCCCAGATGACTTTCCAGGTCTAAAAACTCGTTGTTGAGGGCAATGATATTCAGTCCGTTGCCTACGATACCCGGCAAACAGAGGCGGATGTCGTTGAGGGCACAGGCTGTTGCTTCGCCTGCATTGCCTAAGCCCGCGATTTTTACCGGACGACAGTTCGCCGAATTTTGAATGGAATCGGACTCCACAATGAGCAGGGTGGAACGCAGGCCGGTGTCGAGGATAAATTGCATCGGCAAGCTATCATTGAGCACAACGGGAACAAGGATGAGGTTGTTCACTAACCGAAAACCGAATGTAACCTGAGTTTTTGTTCCAACGAATTGAAAGTCTGATCCCTGAGAATGTCCGACTCTGCCAACGAGCAACAAGGTTAGCAACAAGACTAGGGTGGTTTTGTGGATATTAGCCTTCATATCATCTCCACCGGCAGTCAATCAAAGGCCGGCAAATTGTCGTACAAAGGTAAGCTGCTTTTTTGCCCTTGATATCATGCGTAGAGAATAGTTTCTACTGGTAACGACTTATTTTTTGGATGGTTTTTTGCTAGGCGCAACAGAGGCAAAGTGTTTGCCGGTTGATTTAAAACTCGATGGTATAGCCGAAAACCTCGGGTTTCTTCTCTTGTGGAGCTGGCTGAGATTTTTCGGGGGGTTTGATGCTGTATTCGATCACCGTTTGGGGAGCCAGCCGAAAATGGATGGCCGTTTTGGTGGTGGTTGACACCCGTAGGCCACGGTTTTTGGGTTTTGAAAAACGAAGCAGACTCACTACACGCATGGCTTCCTCATCGCAACCATAACCAATGCTTTTGAGAATTCGCAGCGGATGGGCCTGCCCGTCAGAATCAATCTCATATTCCACGATGACAGCACCTTCTATTCTGGCCTGTTGTGCAGCTTCGGGATACCGGAGGTTGGCGACGATGAAGTCAACAAAGGCTTTCTTTCCACCGGGGTATTGCGGCAAGTTGATGAATTTCTTTGGTTTACGTGGCTCCGACATGAAAAATATTTTTGCAAAGGTACGCAATTGGCCAAGAAACAAACCTATGGCCGCCTGGCCGATGTCATTATCTGTCTGTCAAATAGAATCTATAAAACCCCTCGCTTCCCTTTGCATCTCTCGCGCAAAGATTTTGCCGAACCGAGCGGGATGTCTATCGAAAGCATTGCCCGTATTCTCACCAAATTTAAGGCCGATGGCCTGATTGAAGTGACCAACGAATATGTGGAAATCCTGGACTTCGATAAGCTGAATTTGATAAGTCTGAAAGGCTAGACCTTCACCTTAGTTTTACACCTTTAATATAGTCCCGGAAAATTTTGAAAGTAGCGTTCTTAACTTCGGCTACGGCTCTTCTCGTGCCATCGGTGGTTATTTCGCCTGAGAGCAGATACCCGCTAAGCGGGAGATAAAGTTCTATCAAGTGTGGATTATCCGCTTGATATTCTGTGATCTTTCTCTCTGTTGCCTTTAATCTGATAATGAAATCGGCATGAAAATCTGATTGAATCATGGTTCGGAACTCAATATTGTTAACGCTGAGTAACGATTCTGACAAGGCTTTTCGAAGTTCATAGCCTAAATTGGCACTCAAGGTTTCGCCTTCAATACTCATCTTGCATTCGGGGACAAACGATTTCAGACAGGCGGCAACCAATAACAACGCCACGGGCTCGACCGTGCCACAGCAATGGATAGTGAGCTGTTTTTCTTTCATTTAAAAGCCGTAATGCAAACTAAACTGGTGAAGCTTCGATCTTTTCTTTCGGTCGAAAGCAGACAAATGAAAGTTCCGTTGACGTTTTGCAGCCGCAAAGTGATCTTCAACGGCTTTAAGGGCGGCTTCCGGTGTGTTGTTGTGTTCGCTCAGGTGTGCTAAAAACACATGGGTCAGGCCAGGATGTTGGCATTCGAGCAGAAAACGTGCGGTCTGCTCATTACTCAAATGTCCTGAATGGCTGCGTATCCTGTTTTGCAGGTAGGGCGGATAGGGCCCTTTGGCAAGCATCTCATCATCATAATTCGATTCTAGAATCATGATGTTCGATTGTCGGAGAAAGTGCGCTGCTTCTTTGCCAATAAAGCCTAAGTCGGTGGCAAACCCAAAATTTCCGGCTTCGGTGCGGATGTTAAAACCAATTGCATCAGCGGCATCATGCGATACAGGGAAAGCCGTGATTTCGAGACTGCCGATACGAAATGGTGCGAGCGGTGTGAGGGGTGTAAAACACGAAGGCCTTGTGTGACGCGTCAACCGATTGCCTAAGATGGCTTCCCAGGTTCGCGCTGTTGCATAAAAAGGGGTGTTGAATCTCTGCGTCAGATCGGGCAGACCCTTGATGTGGTCAATGTGGTCATGACTGATCAGAATAGCCTGGATGTTGCGGATGTTTTTACCAATCTCTTCGAGTCCGCGCACAATTTTACGGCTGCTCAGTCCGGCATCAATCAGGATAGCCGCATCGTGATTGCCAATATAATAGGCATTGCCCGAACTGCCGCTTCCAAAACTGCATGCCTCGAAATCGTTGAATTGTGAGAAGAGATCCAAAAGCCAATTTTTTGCAAAAGTAACCATTCCCTGAGGAATTTTTCTGACTTTTGCACGATAAACCAATGCTATGTTTGAATCGTTCGACCCCAACGCAGCCGCACAAACCAATGCCGGCATCTATGGCTTACCTCACGATGAGGATACTGCCCGGATTGTCATCATCCCTGTGAACTGGGAGCTAACAGTGAGCTACGGCACAGGTACTTTTGCAGGACCCGAAGCTGTGAGAGAGGCTTCGCTTCAGATGGATCTCTATCACTACGACTATCCCAATCTTTGGAAACAAGGTATTTGGATGGATGAGTTTCCGCATCATTTCAAAGCGCTGCACGCCGGCCTACGAAAAGACGCCCGCATTGTGATCGAAGCCCTCGAAAATGGCGAGCTTGATCCCTCACGTCCGCGATACAAAGAAATTTACGACCGTATCCGCAAAGCAAACGAAGACCTTCGTTTCTGGCTCTCTAACCGCATTGCCCACTGGCGCGCCCTCGGAAAAGTGGTGGGCGTGCTTGGCGGCGATCATAGTGTGCCACTCGGGTATCATCTCTATCTTTCTGAAAAAGAACGCTATGGAATCCTGCATGTGGATGCCCATTCCGATCTGCGCAACGCCTACGAAGGGTTTAAATATTCGCATGCTTCCATATTTTACAATGCCCTTCAGTTCGATGCAATCGAGAAATTGGTGCAGGTGGGAATACGTGATTATTGTGAAGAGGAAGCCAATTATGTGAAGAATAATGCGCATCGGGTTAAAGTGTTCTACGATCGTGAGCTGCGCCGGAGAATGTTTGAAGGTGCCACCTGGAAAAATCTGACCGATGAAATGATTGCCGAATTGCCCGAAAAGGTGTATGTTTCGGTGGATATTGACGGCCTCGATCCAAAATTGTGCCCCAACACAGGAACACCTGTGCCGGGAGGTTTGCAGTTTGAAGAGCTGATGTATTTGTTGAACCGCCTGAAGTCATCCGGCAAAGAAATTGTGGGTTTCGACCTTTGCGAAGTGGCTCCGGGCGACGATGAATGGGATGGAAATGTAGGAGCCAGAGTACTTTATCAGCTTATTGGGCTGGCTGCCGGCTGAAGCCATGATTTATCTTACCGAAAAACCGTTTATCCCAAGCGGAGGCATGGGGGTCATCTTAACCTCTGAAACCCTTGCCCATTGCGGGCCACGATGACACCACACCACAAAATCGCCAAGTGCCTTAGCTTCGCCTTCAGCTTCAATATAAACGCTTCCGTCAGGACGATTCTCCACAAACCCTGCAATTCCAAGCTCGAGTGCTTTTTGATGGGTGTAATAACGAAAGCCAACGCCTTGCACCCGACCATAAACCTGAAGTATCACAGCTTCCATCTTGTTAAGGATTTAAACGTTTCATCATCAGACTGTTGATCGTGTTGAAAAGTTGAGCCGGAGTCAATCCCCGCCAGTTAAATTCGTCAAAACGACCTCCGAAAGCTAAATAATAATCTAAACGTGCTTTCACAAAATCGTGAATCACGTGGTCGCGAAAATTGAGGCATACAATCCAGCCATCTTCTACCGCATCGAACCATTCCTGATAATAATCATCAGTGTCAGAATGAAAACTCAGAATGTTTTCACCACAAAGAATAAAATGCCGGATGCCCTCGTCGGTGAGTGGCTCCACCACATTGCGGTAAAAAAACATGATGTCGTTATATAGCAGATCGTTCCATTCGCCGATCAGTTCAATCACACAAAAACGCTCGCGATAATCACAATAGAGGAGCTTGGCATAAAGAGTTCGCGAGCCAAATTCATCCCACTGTGGGTGGATGTAATAATTATAAATGGTGTTGCTGAAATAGAATTCACTATAGGTACGTCCGGCAAAGGGCGAGCGTCGGTCGTTTTCGGCAGTATAAAGATGCCTCCAGTTGAAATGGGGTTCGATGTCGTGCATGGGGCTTAGAATAAACGTGCCATAAAAATCCCGACTATACACAACGCGATGCCCCCAATATTCTGAATGGAAAAATTAAAAAGGAATTGGGTTAATGTGCTGCTGTTCAATAGCTTGAAATTGTCTAAAGCAAAAGTGGAAAAGGTAGTGAAACTGCCCAGTAGCCCAACCAGAACAATCAGGCCGGCCGAAGGCGAGAGCAGGTTTTTCTCCATCAATCCCCATACGAAACCGATGCTGAATGACCCAACGAGGTTGACAATGATGGTTCCCCAAGGCAGATGTTTGTTGAGATACTGGTCGGCCCAGATATAGGTAAAATAACGCAAAAGTGTTCCTGTAGCCCCGCTTCCGGCTAATAGGATGATTTGATATATCGCCTTGATTTCCATTCTTTTATACTGCGAATTTAAACCAGGGAATCTTTTGAAGCTCACCATAAAGCTGACGCATCTGCTCAATGTCGAGCAGGGTTATCCGGAAATTAAAACTCAAATAAGTGTTTTGTTTGCTGGCATTGACAGCAACAAGTTCAAAAGGAACTTTCATGCGTTGAAAAACTCCTTCAATGAGGCTGCGATGGTATGTCTGCTCCATATTGTGTGTGACGACCACCTTGATGATATAGGTGACCGGAAAAACGATTTCCTGCCCTGCCAGAGGGTCTGATGTCGAAAAATTCAAAGGCGTTTGATTAGAGGTTAAACAACAAATTAACCGATCCCCAGCTATGAGGTTTCCCTGGAGAAAATTCGGGCGTCAAATATACGAATTTCAGTTGGAGGGCAGTTGCACCATAAGCAAGTGCCAGTCCAGTGGCTGCCTGAATAACAATGCGGGTGAGTCTTTGCCTTTCTATCACAAGCGGACTGTTTCGGTTGAACAGGCCTCCCTGTAGGCTGGCATTGTAAAAGGTGTAAGTCTCGCCTGCTTCACCAAAAACCCACCACAACAGTTTATGGCGATTGCCTTCGTATTCAACCGTTTTAGAATTGATCGTTGCAAACGGACTGAATGACAACGGGATGCGTCCTGCTTTAAAATGAATACCTGCACCGGCAGTGGTCAGGTAAGTGCCTAAACGCCCGGTTGCCGAAAAGCTAAGTCGAAGGTTTCGTTCAGAAATAACTTGTTTTTCGATCGAACTTTCAAGGTTTACCAAAAGATCATCGTGTATCTGAAACTGCCATCCAACTGGAAAAAGATGATGTGCAAGCCGTTGGATAAAGGCGGCTAGCGAGGTCTCGCCAATAAAACCAACCTGAACACGATTGGTCAGGCAAAGTTCGCGGCTGTGTAAGGTGCTAATTTTGAACAGCTCGGCCAGCAGGATCCCTGCAAATGGCCGATCGTTCACGTCAATCTCGGTTTGTTCGGGATTGGTCGAGGTGTACATGTTTTGCCTGATCGAAATCCCATAATGGTTCATCGCTCCTTTCCCCGCCGAGGGCAGCAAGCGCGCTATCAGATTGTTGCCGAATGAGGGCCGGATGAGCGATAGCTGCGCTCCGTTCGTAAAGTAATAGTCTTTTCCGGTGAAAATATCATTGTCAAAATCAATGATAAAGTAACTGTTGATGCTTGTAAAAGTTTCTGCCGGCTCGGCCGGCAATATCATTTGCCCAAATCCGGGATAAAGAGCTAAGCTGTCTTCAGGCTGCGCAATGAATCGGCCTGCCTTACGCGGTTCAGGCGTTTCGATGGGGGCTTGATATTTGCGCGGTTCGGGATGATATTGGAGTGGATAATGATTTGCTGTCGGTGGTATGAAACGAGCTAATTCAGCACTGTCATCTTTTGCAACGTGATGAATTTCAGTTTGTTTTGAATTACTATAATGTTTATCCGATTTTTTTTCCGGCTTGCGCCTTCCACATTGGCTGCACGAACTGAGGGCAAGCAGGGCGACAGAAGCCAGAATCAAAATCCGCATTGGGGGAGATGTGCTTTGAAAAGGATGGCGAAAATCAGATTTTTTCTGATTTCCACCATGATGATTAGAAGATTTTCGGAAACTTGCCCGGGTTGTAATCGTGCATGATCTGATATACAGCTTCAAACACATCCTCGGCGTTGGGGTTACTAAAATAGTCACCATCGGTGGCATAAGCCGCACGATGCTCTTTTGCCGTTAATGTTCTGGGTTCGGCATCAAGATAGCGGAAGGCTTTCTGCCCTTCAATGACTTGTTGCATCATATAGCTGGTGGCTCCACCCGGAACATCCTCATCAAAAAATAATACTTTGTTGGTCTTTTGGATTGATTTGGCGATTACCTGATTCAGGTCGAACGGCAAAAGCGTCTGCACATCAATCAGTTCAACATCAATGCCAAAATCTTCGAGCTGAGTCACAGCATCCTGGGCTATACGTACACAAGAACCATAGGTTACCAAGGTCACATCTTTTCCAGGTCGTAAAATCTCGGGGATGCCTGGCCTGATACGGTATTTACCTGGATTAGAAGGTCGTTTTTCGCGCAGGCGATAACCGTTGAGCGGCTCAATGATGAGCGCCGGTTCGTCGGAAGCCAGAAAAGTGTTGTAAAATCCTGCGGCTTGCGTCATGTTTCGGGGAACGGCAACATAGACGCCTCTGATGGAATTAATGACCATGCTCAGAGGGGAGCCGGCATGCCAGATGCCTTCTAAGCGGTGACCGCGGGTGCTGATGATGACGGGAGCTTTTTGCCCGCCGCGGGTACGATATCGTGTAGTGGCAAGATCGTCGCTGATGGCCTGCAAGGCATACAACAGATAATCGAAATACTGAATTTCGGCAATGGGCCTCAAACCCCTTAGAGCCAGACCAATGGCTTGCCCGATAATGGTAGCTTCACGGATTCCGGTATCTTCCACACGAAGGGGGCCATATTTTTCCTGTAAGCCTTCATAGGTTTGATTCACACCGCCAATTTTTCCGACATCTTCACCGAAAGCTAAGACCAATGGATTGATTTCTAAAATCTTATCGAAATTTTCTTTGAGGATTTCCCTACCTGGAACGCTGGGTGCGTTGGGTAGATATTCGGGCTCAACTCCTTCCACTTTGAGCGCCGAGAGCGGTCCTTCGGAGTATAAATGGGCGCTGTAATCCTGATAACCACGCTGAATTTCATATTCAAGCCACTTAGTGACATTGGTTTTTAACGAGTTAGACGGATTGGAGCAACTGTCACAAATCAAGCGGAGAATCTTACGTGCCGACGAAATGATGTCTTTTCGGATGGGTTCGCCAATGCGCGAAAGATCGAGTTTTATCTTTTCGATTTTTGCCGTTTTTGCACAATTGCAGGTAGTCAGGTTGACTAATCGGAGCAGCTCGTCGCGCTTATCAAGCATGGGTTGGTGAAAGTTGTGCCAGGCCTTGTTTCGTGCTTCTTTTGCAGTATTTTCGGCTTCTCTTTCAATGGCAACAAGCCGGCTTTCATCGGCAATTCCGACTTGCAAAATCCATTGACGAAGATGTGTAATTCCGTCTCTTTCTTTCTCATCTTCAATTTGTTCCGTTGTTTTGTAGCGCTCGTGCGAACCGGATGTGGAATGCCCTTGCGGCTGGGTGCAGCCTATGATGTGAAACAAAACCGGAACTTGTTCTTTGCGGCATTTGTCCACACCTTCGCGATATACCCTGATGAGCTCCGGATAATCCCAGGCCATCGCCCGATAGATATAAAACCCGTTCGTATCAGGCTGTTTTTCAAAACCTTTCAGAATTTCGGAAATATTGGTTTTGGTGGTTTGTTTTTTGTTGGGCACCGAAATGCCCCAACCATCGTCCCATACAGAGATGGCCATAGGAATTTGCAACACACCTGCTGCATTGATGGCCTCGAAAAAATGCCCTTCGGAGGTGGAAGCATCGCCTATGGTGCCAAATGCTACCTCATTACCTTTGTTGGAAAATTTGTTGAATTGGGCGAGCTGGCTGTTATGCCGGAACAAAACGGAAGCCTGCGCTAAACCCAGAAGACGTAACATCTGGCTGGCCGTGGGCGAACTGTCAGCTGCCGAGTTTTTTTGTTTGGTAAGGTCTTTCCATTCACCCTTTTCGTCGAGCGAACGCGAAGCAAAATGGTTGTTCATCAGTCGTCCGCCATTGGCAGGATTGGCCTCAAGGTCGGTGTCGCCATAAAGTTGTGAAAAAAGCTCCTCTAAAGTCACCTGTCCGGTTGCCAACATCAGGGTTTGGTCACGGTAATAGCCCGACCGCCAGTCGCCATCTCTGAAAACTTTTGCCAATGCCAGCTGAGGCACTTCTTTGCCGTCGCCAAATATGCCGAATTTGGCTTTTCCAGTCAACACTTCGCGCCGACCCATCACACTTGCATGCCGGCTTTCCAAAGCAATTCGGTAATCGTTTAAGACTTCTTCTGTTGTTATTTGGAGCTCTTTGAAGAGTTTCTGAGTTTCCTTTTTCATTTTTTTAGCTATTGATTGTTTTGTTTTTCATGATTGCTTTGATGGAGGCCGCATTCTTTCTGATCCGGATTTTCCCACCACCAGCGGCCGGCGCGGATGTCTTCGCCGGGCAAAATCGCTCGTGTGCAGGGCTGGCAACCGATGCTGGGGAAGCCTTTGTCGTGCAGTGGGTGATAGGGGATATTATGGGTTTTTACGTATGTAACAACTTGATCATCCGTCCAATAAATTAATGGATTTATTTTAATGAGCTGATTGGTTTCGTCCCATTCCACAGCCTGCATCTCATGACGCGTGACCGATTGCGCCCGCCGCAATCCTGTTACCCATGCCTGCCTGCCTGCCAAAGCTCTGCGAAGAGGATGGGTTTTCCGCACGGCACAACACAATTTACGGTTTTCAATACTGTCATAAAAAAGATTGATTCCTTTGGCAGCTACCATTTCTTCCACCTCTTTCGCATCGGGAAAATAAACGTGTATATTCACTTTCAGACGGGAATTGGTGCGATCAATCAAATCGTAGGTTTCAGGAAAAAGGCGTCCGGTATCTAAAGTGAAAATGGGCAAATCAGGACAATGAACAGAAATCATGTGGGTAATAGCCTGATCTTCATAACCTAAGCTACTTGCAAAACAAATTTTCCCGCGAAATTGTTCGTTCACAGCCTTAAGGATTTCTTCGGCGGGCAGATGCTGCAAAGTATTGTTGAGTTGGATGGCCAGATCTTTCATGGGTTGATGATTTCCTGCAAAAATAACAAACTTGTGCGACTTAGGTTCGGCTTCATGATCTGCTTTGGAGCGATTCTGATGCTATCTTTGCAAAAAAAACTGGATATGAGAGTGCATTTTATTGCCATTGGTGGAAGCGCCATGCACAATCTGGCCATTGCTTTGCATCGGAAAGGCGATGTGGTTAGCGGAAGTGACGACGAAATTTTTGAACCTTCGAAAAGCCGCCTTGCTGCCTGCGGCCTTTTGCCTCCTGAGATAGGATGGTTTCCTGAAAAAATTACTCCCGACCTCGATGCCATCATCCTTGGGATGCACGCTCGTGCCGACAACCCTGAACTTATTGCAGCCCAGAAGCTTGGACTGAAAATATACTCTTATCCGGAGTACCTTTACGAACAGTCGAAAACAAAAAAACGCATTGTCATCGGCGGAAGCCATGGTAAAACTACTATCACTTCAATGATTCTTCATATTCTGAAATATGCCGGAATTGAAGCAGATTATATGGTTGGTGCACAGTTGGACGGATTCGATGTGATGGTCAGGCTGAGCAATGGTGCGGAATGGATGATCATGGAGGGTGACGAATACCTGACTTCACCCTTGGATCGTCGCCCGAAATTTTTGCACTATCGGCCTCATATTGCGCTCATTAGCGGGATCGGGTGGGATCATGTGAATGTTTTTCCCAAATTTGACATGTATCTCGATCAGTTTCGGCAGTTTATCCGTGCGATCGAACTGGGGGGAAGCCTCATCTACAATGCCGATGATGACGAAGTGGTACGTTTAGCTCAAGAGGCTTCATGTCATAAAATCCCATATTCCATTCATCCGTTTTCGCTGGAAAATGGCGATGTGTTTTTGCAAACTCCTGACGGCCAGGCCGTGAAGCTGCAGATTTTTGGCAGGCATAACCTAACCAACATCAGCGCGGCTTTAGCTGTGACAAATGTAATGGGGGTTTCATCACTACAAGCTTATAAAGCTTTGACAGATTTCAAAGGCGCTTCGCGACGACTGGAGCTGGTGCTGAACAGCCATGGATTAGCCGTTTACCGCGATTTTGCCCACGCACCTTCAAAGGTGAAAGCAAGCTGTGAAGCTATGCGGCAGAAATATCCTGATCATCAGCTTATTGCCTGTTTCGAGCCACACACTTTCAGCAGCCTCAACAGTGGCTTTATCGGCCAATACCGCGATGCTTTGGAGAAGGCCGATATTGCTGTTGTGTTTTATGATCCGCATGCCGTAGAGCTGAAAAAACTTACTTTTATGGATGCCGACACCATCAGGGAAGCATTCAACCATCCGCATATGGTTATTGTTTCGGATACATCCGGGCTGATAGAGGTGCTCAAACGTGAATGCCGGCTACCCTCAGCCATCGTGATGATGAGCTCAGGTAGTTTTGGAGGCTTGGATATCAGGCAAATGGCCGAAGAAATTCTTCAATAAAAAAACCGGCGAAAGCCGGTTTTTTTGTGGTTAACTGTTCATCGAAATGAGAAATTCCTCATTTGTTTTGGTAAATTTCATTTTGTCTTTCAGAAATTCCATCGCTTCGATGGGTGTCATATCCGAAAGGTGATTTCTTAAAATCCAGACACGCTGCATGGTGTCTTTGTCTAACAGCAGGTCTTCGCGACGGGTACTCGAAGCCACGATGTCAATGGCGGGCCAGATGCGTTTGTTGGCTAAACGGCGATCGAGCTGAAGTTCCATATTGCCGGTTCCTTTGAACTCTTCAAAAATCACTTCGTCCATTTTTGAGCCGGTATCAATGAGCGCTGTGGCGATAATGGTGAGTGAGCCACCGTTTTCGATTTTACGGGCTGCACCAAAAAAGCGTTTGGGTTTCTGTAAGGCGTTGGCTTCCACACCACCCGACAGGACTTTTCCCGAAGCCGGCGAAACGGTGTTGTAGGCACGGGCCAAACGGGTGATGGAGTCGAGCAGGATCACCACGTCGTGGCCACATTCAGTAAGACGTTTGGCTTTCTCAAGAACGATGCTGGCAATCTTGACATGTTTTTCAGCCGGCTCGTCGAAGGTAGAGGCCACTACTTCGGCCCTCACACTGCGCTCCATATCGGTCACTTCCTCCGGACGCTCGTCAATGAGCAGGATGATGAGGTAAACCTCAGGATGGTTCTTGGCAATGGCATTGGCTACTTCTTTCAGCAATACGGTCTTTCCGGTCTTGGGCTGAGCAACAATGAGTCCGCGCTGACCCTTGCCGATAGGCGCAAAAAGATCCATGATGCGGGTGGACATAGTGCTTTCGGCATGGCTTGTGAGGTTGAATTTCTCTTCGGGGAACAGGGGAGTTAGAAAATCAAAAGGAATGCGGTCGCGCACCTCATCGGGATGCTTCCCGTTGATGCTGTCCACTTTAATCAAAGGGAAATACTTTTCGATTTCCCGTGGAGGACGGATGGTGCCTTTCACCGTGTCGCCGGTTTTGAGCCCAAAAAGTTTAATCTGCGACTGTGAAACATAAATGTCATCTGGCGAGTTCAGATAATTGTAATCCGACGAGCGCAAAAAGCCATATCCGTCAGGCATGATTTCCAACACACCCTCGGCCGGGACAATCCCCTCAAATTCGAAAGGATACTCTTCGCGTTTAGCCTTTTGTTGATGATCTTTGATCAGATTGGGGTTATTTCGGTTTTGGTCGTTACGCGGATATGGCTCGTTGTGATGCGGCTTTTCGTAATTTTTCTGACGCTGTTCTCCATTCTGGTATTTTCCCTGAGTTTGATGTTCCTGAGAGTTGTTTTTCTCGCTATGCCGCTCTTCTCTGAAAGTTTTTTCTTGCCCATTCTGGACGTTGTCCTGTTTTTTAGGCTCATTACGAATGCTTTCGCCTTCAAGCTGCTGAATTTTGAATTCCTGCTTTTGAGGACGCTCGGTTTCAGCAGGCTGATTCTTTGGCTGGCCGTTATTCGGCTTAAAAAGCGGGGCGTTTTCCGTACTTTCTGTCTTTGTCTCGACTGGTGCTACGGTAGTGGAGCTGATGCTTTCTTCCGGCAGAGTAGTCAGACTACCCGTACTCGATGCCGCTGCTTGCGGCTTCATGCGTTTGCGGGGCTCACGTTTTGCGCGGTTGTTACCCTCGTTTGGCAAAGTCGAAATTTCAGCTTTCTTTGTTGGCTTTTCTTCGGTCAAAACTGCTTCTGCAATCATTAAATCCGGAGTAACCAGCTGTTCTTTAACTATTTGCTTTGGGTCAGGTAGATTAGTTTCTATTGATTGCCCAACCTTTTCAGCCTTTGTTTTCTGGTTTTCAGCATTATTTTTCTGATTCTTTTTCCCTTTTCCATGTTTGTCGGGTATAGCCCCGCTTTTTGGTTTCTCAACCGGCAATGGGATAAGGGCTTGTTGATCAAGTATTTGATAAATAAGATCTTGTTTAAGCAGCTTCTCTACTTTAGGAATGTTTAATTCCTTGGCTATCTCTCTCAACTCACCTACAAGCTTACTATTAAGCTCTACAATGTCATACATGTGATGGAATGTTAGTAATAATAAAAAGATGACTGGTGAAAACAGTGCTTCGAAACGCACTGCTAAAGACTAAAAAAAAGAGTTTTCTTAGCAATATGCCCGACAAAAGTACATTAAGTTTTTAATATGCAACATATCTGATAAAAAAAATGCGCTTTGAACTCTTTTTCCATAAACATTTATTCCGAAATATCTCAGAGTGAGTTAGGAATAAAGTTGATTGAAATCCCTGAGCCAGATTTATATGCAATTGAGATTTCTTCGCTATTTTTGTCAAAAAAAATTAATTACATGATCCAAAGAATCCAGACAGTATTCATGGCATTAGCTTCATTATCAGCTATATTACTCTTCTTTTCCCCTGTTGCCTGGTATTATGGCGAAGCACATACGCTTGCATTTTTTATTCATCAGGTCAAAGAATTTATGCCTGGAGCCGAAACGGTGAGTAGTTTTGCTTTTGTTTTACCATTAGTGTTGTTAAATTTTTTGTTGGTTATTTTGCCTGTAGTGTCTATTGTTCGATTTAAAAAATTAAGCCTGCAATATAGTCTGATGCGGTTAAATATGTTTGTTTCCATCATCATGGTTGCTGCACTTTTGCTTTTCTATACAGCCCGAATTGCTAAAATGGCTCAGGCTGAAGCAAATTATGAGTTTGGAGCTTTCATGCCATTGCTGGCGATGGTGTTTTCAGTGATAGCCATGCGTGGCATCCGCGCCGATATTCGTTTGTTACGCTCGGTTGACCGGATCAGGTAAGAGCCTGTTTTTCAGTTTCGTAAACCTCCAGATCGTGAATATTGACACCGTCAATATGAAAACGTATCAGGGTTATTTTTTGATGAATTCCGTATAAGCCCGCTGCTCCCGGATTGATATATAACAACTTAGACTGTTCATCATATTGAACCCTCAGGATATGTGAGTGGCCGGCAACCAATAATTGTGGTTTTATCAGCTTGATTTTTTTTCTGACTTTGGTATTGTATTTTCCCGGATAACCCGCAATATGGGTTAGATACACTTTTAGTTCGTCAATGGTAAAATGAAGCTCTTCGGAACACTGGGCCCTAATGGCAGCATCGTCAATATTTCCGTAAACAGCTTTTAAAGGCTTAAAACCGGCAAGGCGCTCAACCACATTGCTGCCAATATCGCCGGCATGCCACACCTCATGGCATGGATTAAAAAAATCGAACACCCGTGGATGAAGATATCCATGGGTGTCCGAAAGAAGGCCAATAAATGCCATTTGATTAAAACAGAACGCTAATACCCACACTCAACACCTCTTTAAATTGGGTGCGGGGACCTTTTTTGCCTTTGCTATCAGTGATCATCACATCATCGTCGTAAATCAAATGTGTTGTGAGATTGGTGCTCAGCCATTTATTCACTTTCATTGCAATGCCTGTTTGCCAATCAATGTCAATACATTCCGGATTTTTCAGATAGTCGCTGAAGGCTTCAAACTTGCTACTAAAAACCACATTCTGAAGAATCTCTTTTTCAATCTTGATCCACGCTTTCGATCCAAGCTCAAATCGGGTGGTGTTTCCGGGCTCAACTCCAAAACCCCCGGCATCTGATAGGGATTTCATCTTGACGATGGTAAGCCTTCCGGTAAGTGGCGAATAGTTGAACGAAATATATTTATTGGGTTTATAGTCCATACCCAACCCCAACGTAATGTAGGCCGGCGCAAGAAAACCTGAAATTGGCGTACTCGAATCCACTTTATAATCATAACCGTTCACAAATTGGCTTTTAAACGAAAAAGCTGCGCCGTAATAGAGGTTTTCAATGGCTTTTTTGCCATAAAGCGAGTTGAATTCGATTCGGTCATCGGTCTTGATCAGACTCTCGGCACCCAGACGACTGTAACCCAAAGCCAAATCTAAACTATTGTTCCACATGGTTTTGTCTTTCTTGTAATTCAGATTATAGCTGAATAAACCAAGTGCATTGACGGCGCTTTGCCCCCCGGCTGCCCAATTGGTAAGCTGACTTTGTGAAACATTAAGACCGGCTTTTCCACTTTTCTTCCAGTAAGAGATGGTATCTCCCTGTGCCATGGCATTCAGGATTCCGACAATAAAAAGAATTGTTAAAATGGTTTTTTTCATAGCTGTGAATGAATAATATAAAAATGATATCATAAACTACCCGATTGGCGATTTGGAATCTGCTGCTGCTGATGTTCTTTGAGGCGAAAAGCCACTTCGATCTGCGACCGACTTCTCACATATAGAGAGTCTTTGATAGCCGGAACCCACTTGATGGATTGTAAAATCCGAATGGCTTCCTGATCGCATCCACCTCCTACTGAATTGATGATGTGAATATTAGAACTCAAACCGTCTTCCTCTACAATCAAACCCAGCTGCACAACGCCTTCAATTCCGGCTGCGATTGCCGACTCGGGATATTTCAAACTCGATGCAATATAGTGATTCAAATTCCGGTATTTTGGTGGTAAAAGAGCGTGTGGCAATTGGTCAACGTTGGCAAAAATATAAATTTTATTACTAGTATCACTCAAAATTGGATATTGAATGACATTTAATTCTATCGGACTTGTTTGTTTAAGCCGTTGTTTGGAATGATAGGGTACGACAATCTCTGCTTGGGATTCAACGGGTGATCCGTTGCGAGTGGCCGGTTTCCAAAGTATTTTCCTTGCCAATCGAATGGCTTCAGCGATCAGTTGCTCATCCTGACCTTTGACGACCTGAAAATCGGTTGTATTTCCTTGAGTATCAACATGAAAACTGATTATAATTTTGCCGTTCGATTTTTTCAGTGTCACTGTTTCGGGATAATGGAATGCTTCGGCAAAATAGGCTTGTATTATTTTATTGGATGAAATCGGCTGTGGAGCTTGCCACAATTGTGCCTGTATTGGAGAAAAGAATGTATGTAAACACAAGAAAATGAATACTTTAAATCTCATAGCATCATACGTATTTTGATTGTACGGGAAAATAGCCGTCAAACTCTCAAAATTATGAATTTTGCAGTTCGCGGTGAATAAATTATTTTTGAGTTTTATCTGAAATTATGGATGCTGCTTTGTCAAACGAAATCATTTTTGGGGTTCACCCTGTTATCGAAGCTCTAAAGGCTGGTGTTGAGATGGAGAAATTGTTGATCCAAAATTCTGCGCGGTCGCCTCAAATATCGGAAATCATGCGGTTAGCCCGTCAAATGGCGATACCTTTTCAATTGGTACCCATCGAAAAGCTGAATCGCCTGACGCGGAAAAATCACCAGGGTGTCATTGCCATGACGGCTCAGGTAAGCTATCAGAAGTTGTCGTCGTTGCTACCCATGATTTTTGAAGCAGCAATGGAGCCCTTTTTGCTTGTTTTAGATCGTATCACCGATGTCCGCAACATGGGAGCTATTGCCCGAAGTGCTGAGGCTAGCGGCGTTCATGCTCTGGTTGTGCCCAACCGGGGCTCGGCACAAATCAATGCCGAAGCGATCAAAACCTCCACCGGAGCCTTGCATCGTGTGAATATCTGCCGCGAGGATAATCTCAAAACGACCCTTCACTTTCTGAAAGAAAGCGGCCTGAAGATCGTTGCAGTGACCGAAAAAGCTTCTGTAGAATACTGGAAAGCAGATTTGTCAGGGCCTGTAGCACTTATCCTTGGCGCCGAAGATACCGGGATTTCAGAGGAATACCTTAAGCTGGCCGATGTGCGCATCAAAATGCCCATGTTAGGCGAAATCCAATCACTCAACGTGTCAGTTGCAGCCGGGATTGCATGCTATGAGGTAGTCAGGCAACGACACCAATAAAAAAATCCCGACCTTATCAGTCGGGATTTCATCTTCCAAAGGAAATATCTTACCGGCGTGCTTCCTGAATACGGGCTTTCTTGCCGCGCAGATTTCTCAGATAGAAAATGCGAGCCCTTCTGACACGGCCTTTTTTGTTCAGTTCAATGCTGCTGATCATGGGCGACGAAATGGGGAAGATACGCTCAACACCAACGTTTCCGGATACTTTGCGGATTGTGAAAGTCGAAGTGGGACCGCTGCCAACGCGCTGAATAACCACACCCTGGAATTTCTGAAGACGTTCTTTGTTCTCTTCAATGATCTTATAAGTTACAGTGATGGTGTCGCCGGCCTGAAATGATGGAAAATTTTGAACCGTAACCTGATCTTCTACGTACTTGATAAAAGCGTTCTTGCTCATTTTTAGACGAATATTTTGTATAGTGCTTACTTCAAAAATGAGTGCAAATATACAACTATATTTTAAACCAATGCATTGGCCTTTAAAAAAAATCTTTTCTAAGCAAAATCAACTATTTCCGCGAAGTATCGAAAAATAAGGTAAAATATAGTAGATCAGATGATTAAATGTAAAGTACAACAAGCTAATTTTCCGAAAAATATTCTTCAGTTGACCCAAAATTAACTATAGCCGGAAGGGCCTGAAAGCCAAAATCCCACAAGGCCTGGTTTTCCCATGACGAACCATGCGTGGAATGCGGTCCATAGGCTGCAACCCATTCTGCGCCCCAATAGCACCAGCCCCGGCCTCCAGACTGGCCAATGGTTTGACCAAGCGCTTGCAGAAAACTTAACTGACCTTCGGGCGTTGCCGGATAAGATGGGATAATCTGTGTGTTGAGTCCCAGTATATTATTCGTATAATCAGCCCAATCTAATGTGAATGGATAACTGGTTTCGGCAATAAGCACCTCTTTTTTGAAAGTATTTTTTAATCTCTGAATTACTGCCCCTGTTTCAGCGAGGCTCTTTCCATGCCAGATGGGATAATAGGAGAGTCCGGTAAAATCATAATCGAGTGTTGACGATGCATCAAAAAAAACTGATGATCCTGATAATCCGGCATAATGAAGCATGATTTTTGTCTGTGGAGAGGCGTCGCGGCAACCACGTATGCCTTCGGCAAGCAAAGCTATCATTTGATCGTGATGCAAAATATGGCCATCTGGCCATAAAAACCCGGAATTGATCTCATTTCCAATCTGCAAAATAGATGGTTTTAGCGTTGAAGCCACACGGTAGGTATAGTGATAAACGCTGTCCTTGAGTAAGTTGAAGTCCAGATCTTGCCACGATGATGGTTTGATTTGTGTTCCGGGATCAGCCCAAGTATCTGAATAATGAAGACTAACCCAAACCGGAAGGTGAAATTGACGCGCTTCGCTGGCAAGTTTTTCGGTATCGCGAAGCGAGTACTTGCCATCAGCACGATGCCAGACGCGTAGCCTTATCATATTCATTCCGTTGGTTGCCAGAGTTTTCAGAGGATCTTCCAACTGGCCACCCCGATTTTTGAACTTTACACCGGCTTGCCGCATTTCGGGCAAAAACGAAAGGTCGGCTGCCCGGACAAAGGCAGGAACAACTAAGAATTCGTCCGGAATAGGCGATGAGTCGCGCCGGCACGAAATGAAAGAAACGAAAAAGATAATGCTGAATTTAAAAACGAATAAACCTTTATTCAAAATTCCTACTTTATATCGTTTTTCTAATAAACACACTGTAGATCAACTATTTACTCTCAGGTGTTGATCGGGTAGTTGACTCATTATTTGTTTCAGTGATTCCAAATTCTCTTTGAACCATTTCGAGCATGGCGGTTGCCGATTCCATCCGCATCAATTCACCGCCTTTTGCAATGCTGATCTGACCGGTCTCTTCGGAAACGACTATGGCAAGGGCATCGCTTTGCTCACTGATTCCTAATGCAGCCCGGTGACGCAAGCCCGGTCTGCCTGGTAGGTCAAGACGCTGGCTTACAGGTAAAATACAGCCGGCCGCTATGATGCGATTGTCACCAATAATCATGGCTCCATCGTGAAGCGGACTGTTTTTGAAAAAAATATTCTCGATCAGATTTTTGCTGATGAGTGCATCTATTTTAACTCCGGTATTTACGTATTCAAAAAGCCGGTTTTGGCGCATGAGAATAATCAGGGCGCCGGTCTTTTTTTCACTTAATGAAGCACAAACAGGCTCAAGAACCGAAAAATCGGGAACCGACTCGTCTAAATAGCGAATGCCGAGAAATCGAAGTTTTTGCTTGTGTTTTCGAATGAAATTGGGTGTTCCCAAGGCAAGGAGAAATTGACGAATCTCAGGCTGGAAAATAATAATGAGCGCAATGAAACCCACACTGACAAAGGCGCCCAAAATCTCGCTCAGCAGTTCCATCTGTAAAAGCGAAACCAGCTTCCACATCAGGAAAATGGAAACAATGCCTAAAAAAATATTGATGGCAGCCGTGCCACGTAACAGATAATATAAGGTGTAGAGCAGGCTGGCTACCAAAAATACATCAATCAGATCGGTTATCCTGATTTGGATGAACAAGGAGAGGAGATGCGTTGTCAAAATTCCGGTTTTTAGGTTTTTGATCTACAAAAATAGCGAAATGTACGGTGATTAGTCAGATAATACAGCTTTTGATGGCTTTATTTTTGTCCGCTGCCGACACTTGTGCTCAATTGCAGAAAAAGTTCACGGATTTCGCCTGCCTGCTCAATATCGTGAACCCTAAGTACAGAAGCTCCTTTCAGAAGGGCAACCATATTTAATGCCGAAGTACCGTTGAGCGCTTCTTCCGGACTGGTTTTCAGTGCCTTGTATATCATTGATTTGCGCGATAACCCGGCTAATAGAGGATAGCCTTTGACCGACAGCTCTTCAAAACGGGCTAAAAGCTCATAATTGGCCCGAATCGTTTTTCCAAAACCGAAACCGGGGTCTAACAAAATACGGTTTGCTCCAAACGACTCAAAGACTGTGGTTTGTCGGATAAAAAAATCTTTCACCGTTTCTACTACTCCTTCATCAATCGGGAATTGCTGCATATCATTGGGCGTGCGGTGGATGTGCATCATCACATAAGGTGTATTATGACGGCCAATGAAGGCTGGCATCTTCGGATCGAAAAGTCCGCCGGAGATATCGTTAATGATATCAATACCCTCGTCAAGCGCCTCCTGTGCAATCTCGCTTCGATAGGTGTCTGCTGATAATAAGATGTGTGGCAAATGCTTACGGATTTCTCTAATAGCCGGCATGAGTTTTTTTCGTTCGTGATCGACATCCACCGGTTGGGCTCCCGGCCGTGTGGAAACGGCGCCAATATCAATGATGTCGGCTCCCTGAGCTGCCATTTCGTTCGCAGTTTGAAGTGCGCTTTGCAAATTGGGCCTACGACTGCCCGAATAAAAAGAATCGTCAGTCAGATTGACAATCCCCATCAATATCGGATTCACCCCGCCGATGATTTTACCTTTTATTGTAAACATCCGGTTTCAGGAATTTGATGTAATTTTATCCCTTCAAAAAACAGAGCAATCGAAGCTTGTTTTTTGAACCACAAAAGTAGAAATAGATTATTTATTCCGAGCCTATGAACGAAACCGGCACCCAGCAAAATTTTCAGCAAATTTTCGCACATTGCATAAGCCTTTTCGGCAAGAAAATGAAAGACTATAATGCCGCGTGGAGGGTGTTACGTGCGAGCTCGCTTACCGACCAGATTCTGATCAAAGCTAAGCGCATACGGAGCGTTCAGATGAAAGAAGTGAATATGGTTGGAGAAAGTATTGAAGATGAGTTTGTTGGAATCATCAACTATGCTGCAATGGCCATTATTCAGCTTCGTTTGGGAGTGGCAGAAAGCGCCGATCTCGATTTTGACAAGGCTAACCGGATTTTTAGCGATGTTCTTCAGGAAGCTGCCCGACTCATGGAAAAGAAAAATCATGATTACGGCGAGGCCTGGCGAAGTATGAGGGTAAGCTCCATTACCGATATTATTTTAATGAAACTTTTAAGAATCAAGCAGATAGAAGATAATCAAGGAAATACTCTTGTGAGTGAAGGCGTAGATGCCAATTATTTCGACATCATTAACTACGCCGTTTTTTCATTGATTCTGCTCGGTTTCAACCCTTAACCATTGCATATGATGGAAGGACTAAGAAAGTTCAGCCGTTGGATCACAGGTCTGGTTTTTATCTTTTCCGGCTTTGTGAAAGGAGTTGATCCTCTGGGAACGGCTTATAAATTGGAAGATTATTTTGCTGCCTATGGGATCGAATGGGCCAATGGTTTGTCATTAGGGCTGTCTGTTTTGTTGTGCAGTTTTGAGTTTATGATTGGTGTGGCGCTGATTCTGAATCTTATGCCCAAACTGACGTCGTGGCTGCTCATGTTGATGATGGTATTCTTTACCTTGCTTACTTTCTACGACGCCATCTATAATCCTGTGCCTGATTGCGGCTGTTTCGGCGATGCCATCAAATTGACGAACTGGCAGACCTTCTTTAAAAACCTGATTTTGATGGTTTTTGTACTTCTGATCTTTTTCGACCGAAAGAATATGAAACGACGCATCAATGCGGTTTTTCATTTGATGCTGATGGGAATTATTTTGGTTGGATTTGCCGGGTTCAGCATCTACAACTATCGCCACCTGCCAATGATTGACTTCATGGTTTGGAAAGAAGGAAACAATATGGTTGCCGACCAGTCTCAGGCCGAAGTTCATTTGACTTATCGCAATATCCACAGCGGCGAGGAGAAAGAGTATATTTCGCCCAACTATCCCTGGAACGATTCGGCCTGGCTTGCCGAATGGGAGTTTGTTGACCAAAAGTTTGTCACTGACCAGCAGGCCATTGCTCATAACCTGCATGTTGAAGATGAAGCAGGAAGCGATTTTACTTCATATATACTTGAAAACGAAGTGATAGCTGTAATTGTTGCCTATGACCTGACAGCTATTTCTGCAAAAGGACAGAAACATTTGGATCATCTTTTAGCCATCCTTGAAGCACAGGAAACTCCGCATTTGATCCTCACGGCCAGCCTGTCGGATGAGGCCGCTGTATGGAAACAAAAAAACAGCTCCCAAACCGAAGTGTTTTATGCGGATGCAACAGTGCTGAAAACCATGATTCGCTCCAATCCCGGATTGATGTTGTTTCATCGGGGTGTCGTTGTGAAGAAATGGCATCACAATGATTTTCCCGATACGGCAGCATTTGAAAAATGTTTGTCGAAAAGTCTGCAACACTCCTAAATCAGCTTTAAGCCATGGCCAACTTCATTTTTAAGCGGCTTTTTTATGGCATCTTAGTCTTTTTTGGAGTACTCACCGTTGTGTTTTTTCTTTTTACCATCCTGCCGGGTGATCCGGCTCGGATGATGGCCGGTCAGCAGGTGGACGAGGCCACACTCAGAGCCATACGCAGCGAAATGGGACTCGATAAGCCGGTATGGGCTCAATATGGCCATTATGTGACCGATTTGCTCCCGGTAGGAATCGTAGAAGCAAACGATTGCGCCGAAAATGAAAAAATAACGGAACAAAAACCATCCAAAATATTCCGACTTTTGCATTTAGGGCATTCTTGCCTTGTTCTCAAAATACCGTCATTACGGACTTCCTGGCAAAGCAGGCGTGAAGTGACCTCCATTTTAGCCGATGCTTTACCCAAGACACTGATTTTGGCTTTTGTTTCGATCATTTTTGCCATGTTTTGCGGGGTTGCTTTGGGAGCCGTGGTTGCTGCTGTAGATAAGGAATGGCTGAATCGGGCCGTCTTAGTGGTAACGGTTTTTGGAATGTCGTTACCTTCTTTTTTTGCGGCGGTACTCATTGCATGGATTTTTGCCTTCCTTTTGGCCGATTATACCGGTCTGAGTATGTTTGGGAGTCTTTATAGCGTTGACCATTATGGCCTTGGCTCGCAGCTTGAGCTGAAAAACATCATCCTTCCGGCATTTACCCTTGGCATACGCCCACTGGCCATTGTGACCGAACTCACCCGAAGCTCGGTGCGCGAAGTGTTGGCGCATGATTTTGTGAGAACGGCAAAAGCCAAGGGGTTGAAAAACCGTCAGATCATTTGGAGGCATGCTTTGCGCAACGCTCTGAATCCTGTGGTGACAGCCGTTTCAGGCTGGTTTGCCTCCCTTTTGGCAGGAGCTGTTTTTGTCGAATATGTGTTCGACTGGAAAGGAATCGGGGTGGTGATTGTTGATGCACTCGAGAAGTTTGACCTGCCCGTTTTGATGGGCGCTGTTTTAATCATTGCCGTTATGTTGATAATAATTAATACATTTGTTGACATTGTGTACGGAATACTTGACCCGAGAATACGAATCAGAACATAGAAAATGAATAATTACTCAAAAAAAATGTGTCATGCGTAAAAAAATTGTTGCAGGAAACTGGAAAATGAACCTTGGTTTCGAAGAAGCTGAACAGCTCATTGAGGATCTGATTGATCTTCTGGAAAACATCAATATGGATACTGAAGTGGTCATTTGTCCGCCTTTTCCTTATTTAGAGATGGCTTCGGACTATGCCCAGGAAAGCACTTTCAAAGTTGGTGCACAAAATCTGTCAGCTTTTGGTTCGGGCGCATATACCGGCGAGGTGTCGGGCGCCATGTTGCAATCAATGGATATCACCTACTGCATCATCGGGCACAGTGAGCGTCGGAAATATTTTGAAGAGAACGACAAGATGCTCACAGCAAAGGTAAATCAGGCTATGGCAAATCAGATTATTCCGATTTTCTGCGTCGGCGAATCGCTTCCTGAGCGCGAAGCCGAGAAACATTTTCAGGTGGTCAGGAGGCAGGTGCGTCATGGGCTCTTCCATCTGGATACCCATGAGTTTGAGAAAGTGATCATTGCCTATGAGCCTGTTTGGGCCATCGGAACGGGCATCAATGCCACGCCACAGCAAGCTGCCGAAATGCATGCCTATATCCGCACCCTGATTGCCGAACGTTACGGACAAGAAGTGGCTGACAATACCACGATTCTTTATGGCGGAAGCTGTACATCGAAGAATGCGCCGGAACTCTTTGCCCAGCCCGGGGTTGATGGAGGATTGGTTGGCGGAGCATCCCTCAAAGCTGCAGAGTTCATCGAAATCTGCAAAAGCATTAAATAAATGGCCTGGCTTGAGCTTACCTTTACTTTGCCTGATCAAGAAGAGTTAGCCGAGATTTTTACAGCCCGCTTGTCCGAAATAGGTTTCGACAGCTTTTTGTTTGAAGAAGCAAATCTGAAAGCCTATGTTGACGAAGAGGAATATCGGCCTGACCTGATAGATCAACTGCTTCACGAGAGTTTGTTTGCCTCGTTCAGACTCTTGAAACTTGAACCTGTGCCCGACAAAAACTGGAACGAAATCTGGGAGTCTGACTATCAGCCGGCCATCATCAATGAACGATGCCGGGTGAGAGCACCTTTTCATGAACCCGATTCTTCATACGAGTTCGATCTGATTATCGAACCCCGGATGTCGTTTGGAACGGCACATCACGAAACCACTTCGCAGATCATTCAACTCATGCTCGAAATGGATTTCAATGGAAAAAGTACCCTCGACATGGGCTGTGGTACAGGTGTACTGGCTATCCTCGCCCGGAAAAAAGGATCATTTCCAGTGATGGCAATTGACAACGATGAATGGTCGTACAACAACTCCCTCGACAATATCGTACTGAACAAAGTCCCGGATATCAGGGTCGTTTTGGGTGATGCTTCGGCAATTGGTTCAAACCGCTTTGATGTGGTAATTGCCAATATCAATCGGAATATCCTTTTAGAAGATATGGACAGCTACGTACAAGCCATGAACGCCGGAGCATTGCTTCTCCTTAGTGGATTTTATAAGACCGATCTTCATGCAATTACAGAAGAAGCTTCTTCCGTCGGGCTAAAATATGTGAAGCATTTAGCCAAAAACCAATGGGTTGCAGCTGTGTTTAAGAAATAAACCAGACGCTAAGCTTTCTCATTAATCTATGAATGCTGTGAACATCAACCGTCGGATGGAATCCTTTGGAGATTTTAAAGCGGTTGGGTTAAGCTTGTTGGTGTTTTTGCTTGTTTTTGTAAGCCCTCAGCTTACGGCTCAACAAAAGCAAATTTTTTCGGGTCGTCCGGAAACTTTCCCTGATGAGCTGAAGTCGTATTTTGGTGTATTGCCGGCCAGCCGCGAGAAGAATGAGGCACTGAATGATATTGAAGAATTTTCACAAATCTGGGAAAAGAAATTCGGCGCCGAGCTCCAACAGCAAATCGCAGCTTTAGCTGCTGCCTCGGCAGCCCAAAAACTGAAACCGGCTCACCGCTATCTCACATTCATCAACTTTATCAAATTCCTTGAACGTGGCTCGTCAGGTCAGGCCAACCTCAAAGTCTGGCTTACAGCTTATGCCCAAATAGCGGCTCAGAACCGCCCGGTAGGAATGGAGCAATTGCTCGATGCAGCCAACGATTGGATGAGCTCGGGAAAAATTGGCGGAAAAGGTACGGTGTCATGGTATCTGACCCAAAGCCAATGGAGCTTTGACTTTGTTGATGAGCAGCTTGTTATGGCGGCGTCAGGCGTGTTGAAAGGAGCAACTAAAAAAGATAGTACCCTACTCGTCCATACTTCGGGAAAATTGTTTTTTGGCAAAAACCTCTGGCAAGGGCGGGGCGGACAAGTTTTTTGGCAGCGTTATCCGGCGCTTCAAAAGGTATTCGTCGAACTGGATCATTATGAAATTGACCTCAAAACCTCTGGCTTTATGGCTGATTCGGTGGTGCTGCACCATGCCGACCTTCTTCCGGAACCGATTTTGGGTTCTTTTCAGGAACAAGTGTTTAACAGCCCGGCCGGTGAGAAAACCTCATATCCAAAATTTACTTCTTATCTTACGGATTATGAGGTGGATCGTCTGTTCCCAAATCTGCGCTATATTGGACCGATCACACTTGAGGGGAGCGCTTTTGTAGGTAAAGCCAAAGAAAATGAAAAAGCAAGATTGGTTTTTTATCGTGAGAAGAAGCCGAAAATTGAACTGCGTTCCGACATTTTTTCGTTTACCTCCGACCGGATTCAGGCCGAAAGATCTTCGGTGAGTGTTTTTTTGGACCAGGACTCGCTTTTTCATCCGGCAATATGGTTTCGTTATGATCATAAAAGGCATCATGTGAGTTTAATCCGTTCGGTGAAAGGCATACCCGACGCCCCATTCACGGATACCTGGCATCAGGTGGCCATTTTTGCCGAAGCAGCCCTTTGGGACACGCAATCCGAAGAGATACTGTTTGGACCGGCTCCCGGCTTGCAAATTGAGAATGTGGCGAGTGCCGAATCGCTTGATTTTTTCTCGAAAAGCGAATACGACCGTCTCCAATTGATTGATGCCGAAAATCCGGTGGCTGCCATTGCCCGATTTAAAAAGGAAATGGCTCCCAATGGCGAACTTAATTTACGTTTTCTGGCCGAATATCTTCGTAAACCTCCCGAACAGGTGGCTGCACAATTGCTTACATTAGCCTCAAAAGGCTATTTGGTGTATGATGCCAAAGAAGAAAAAGCCTGGCTGGGACGTCGCTTCGATGCAGTGGCTGCCGCACCATACGGAAAACAAGATTATGATGTGCTGCGGTTTAATTCAAAAACAGATAAAAATACCTATAATTTTATCCTCAATCTTTCAACGAACGATCTAACGGTGAATGGGATGCCCGAAATTACTCTGAGCGATGTGCAGGGAGTAAAACTTTTTCCGGACAATGAAAAGATCGTCCTGAAAAAAGATCGTGATTTTGTATTTGCAGGCCTTGTCAAAGCAGGGCTGTTCGATTTTTACAGTCAGACCGGTACTTTTGAGTACAGCACTTTTAAACTCAATTTCTCGAAGATTGACTCACTGGCTATCCGCGTTCCGCTGCGCGAACAATCGAAAAAGGATGAACAAAAAGAATATCGCTATCTCCGAAACGTTCTCTCCGACCTTACCGGAACATTGCGTATAGATGAGCCTTTCAATAAATCAGGCGTAAAAGACCTTCCGAGTTTTCCAATTTTTACCAGTAAAGGCGAAAGCTTTGTTTATTACGATCAAAACAATATCCAAAACGGACTGCTTAAACGTGACACCTTTTATTATGTGGTGGATGCTTTTGAGATTGACAGCTTGGATAACTTTTCAACCGGCAATTTGCGTTTTAACGGCTATCTTGTTTCGGGAGGTATTTTTCCGTCGTTTCGCGAACCATTGGTTGTGATGAATGATTATTCGCTTGGTTTTGAGCATCAAGTACTCGAAAAAGGCTACCCCATGTTTGGCGGGCTAGCCACCTATTATACCAAGTTGCAACTATCGAACAACGGATTCAGAGGGATGGGGTGTATTGCTTATCTCACTTCGGATGCCTATTCAAAAGATTTCCTTTTTTCGCCTTCGGAAGTGACGGCCTTGCTCGACTGGCACGAGATGCGTCTTGCAGAAAAACCGGTGGCTTTTCCAAATGGTGAAGGCAAAGAGCTCAATATGGATTGGCAAACAGCCGAAAACCAAATGCATCTCAGCACGGTGAAAGAACCCTATCAGCTGTTTGGAAACAGTCGTTTCCATGGCCAAATGGTGTTGCAGCCCAAGGGATTGACAGCCGATGGTAAAATGTCGTTTGATGATGCCATGGTTGACTCCAAATACTTCACACTCGGCAGCCGGTCGTTCGATGCCGATACCGCCGATTTCAGACTCATGGCCGGTGCATCGGGAATGGAAGCCTTTTATGCCAACGACTATCATGCCCATGTTGATTTTGCCTCGCGATCGGCTGTTTTTACCCATCTTGATAACAAAAGCAGGCTTTCGTTCCCATTCAATAAATACGATTGCTCCCTCGATGAGGCTTTCTGGGATATGGACTTGCAAACAATCGCCCTGAACAATAACAAGATTGGAAAAAAACTTGAGTTTGACCAAATGACCCATAGAGAGCTGATCAAGCTGAACCTTACCGGATCAGGCTTCACCTCCGTGCATCCGAAGCAGGATTCACTGTCTTTTTTCTGTCTTAGCGCCGACTACAATTTAAAAGACAATCTCATTTTGGCCAAGGATGTGAAGATTATCCGGGTGGGTGATGCTGCCATTTTCCCTTCCGAACCTGTGATTACCATTGCCAGAGATGCGGAAATGCAATCGCTTTCCAACGCCCTGATTATTGCCGATACTAACCGGATGACACACACTTTTACACAAGCCAATGTGAAAGTATTGAGCAGAAAAAGTATGATTGCCAATGGGTTGTACGATTATACGGATGTGAATGGAGCAGTAAGCCATATCTTTTTTGATAAGATTCAGTCGGATGAAGAAGGGAAAACCACTGCATCAGGCCGGATTGATGCCCGGCAGGAATTTTTCCTGAACCCCTGGTTTCGTTTTGCCGGAAAAGTGACCCTTGAATCGGGAAACAAGCTATTGCGTTTCAATGGAGGTTATCAGCTTGTCCATAAATGTACAGAAACCGCCTTGCCTTATGTGGCATTTGATACGGTGGTTGATCCACACGATGTGCGGCTGCCGGTTTTTGCCACGAATACCGATACGAGTAATCTTGCCGTGCGAAACGGATTTTATTTTGCCCCTTTTTCCGATAGTTATTATGCGGCTTTTTTGCAGGCGCCACGTGCGGCCTCCGACCGCTCACTGGCTCCTTTAGCCGGTTTGGTCAGCTTCAATAAAAACACTTCTACCTATTCCATTAGCCCGTCCGATGGTAAAAAAAGCCAAAAATATCTTGAGCTGAATACACAACGTTGCATCGTAAGCGGGAAATCGGAATTAGCTACCGATTTGAAACTTACCATGTTCGACCTCCAGATGTATGGAGCGTATGTCTATAAAATGATCCCCGACTCACTTTATCTCGATGCAGCAGTAAGCCTTCAATTTCTCATTGATGACAAATTAATGAGTGCGATGGCCGATAGTCTGAACAACAGGGCTTCGCTGCCGGGCGACGGCTTTGAAGCTTTTTACCTTCCCGCCTTGCGCGAACAGCTTCCACAATCCGATTACGACAAGATTGCCAACGAATTGGCTTTGTACGGCGCACCGCGAAAAGTTCCGGATTATTATAATAAGACGATGGTGTTCAGCCATTTAAAACTCAAATGGGAGCCAACAACGCATTCCTTGGTCAGTATAGGCCCTTTGCATATCGCCAATATTGGCAAGACCCAGCTTAACAAAGCTGTGAATGGATTTGTTGAGATTGAGAAAACCCGTACCGGCGATGCAGTCACTATATACCTGATGCCCGACAGCAAAACCTGGTATTTTCTTACCTTTAAAAACGGAGTGATGCAAGTGTTGTCGTCGTCCAACACCTTTAATACATCATTGGCCGAAATTAAGCCCGACAAAAGGGTGGCTTTCGATCCTGAAAGGGGAGGAAGATACGAGTACACCCTTTCGACTAAACGCAAAATGACTGATTTTCTTCGAAAAATGCAGGAAATTCAATTTTAAGCTGATATTATGATAGGAATCATCCTTTCGATCATTGCTGCTTACCTTCTCGGGTCTATCCCGACAGCAGTATGGGTGGGTAAAACATTTTATGGTGTTGATGTACGCAACGAAGGTTCAGGCAATGCCGGTGCCACCAATGTGATACGGGTTTTGGGTCTGAAAGCCGGTATCCCGGTTTTGCTTGTGGATGTGCTCAAAGGCTATTTTGCGGTGATTTTGGTGCGGCAAATCGTGCATGCCACAGGCGGAGCCGACATCTCGCCTCTCATTGAGATTATTGCAGCCGCAGCAGCCGTCATCGGCCATACTTTGCCGGTTTTTGCCGGATTCAGAGGCGGAAAAGGCGTTGCAACGCTACTGGGCGTTGGTTTCGGGCTCTTTCCCTATGCCGCATGGGTAGCGCTGGCTATCTTCGCTGTCGTGCTTGCGAGCACGCATTATGTGTCGTTGGGCAGCATCACGGCAGGAGTTACCTTCCCGTTTTTTGTGGCTTTCGTTTTTCCGCCACCTCATTGGACTTATATGATTCTGGCTGTGATGGTCGCTCTGTTCCTCCCCTGGACACACCGCAAAAATATCCGTAGACTGCTCAATGGAACGGAACCGAAAATGAATTTAAAAAAAACCAAAACAGCAAAAAAATGAATGGATTTCTTTTCTTTGAAAAACCATTTTTTTGATTACTTTTACCGTGCGAAAAAATAAGCGATTATGAAATTTATCATCACCAGTCTCAAACTGTTACGCAGCCTTCAGGCTTTGAGTGGCGTTCTGAATTCCAGTAATACCCTTCCGATTCTCGACGATTTTTTGTTTAATGCAAAAGATGGCGAACTCAGCATCACTGCAACCGACCTCGAAACCACTATGATGGTAAAACTGAGGCCCGACCTGATGGAAGGCGAAGGAGAAGTGACTATACCGGCTCGTTTGCTGCTCGAAATTATGAAAACATTTGCGGATGTTCCGGTTACTTTTGATGTTGCAATGGATACGATGAGCGTGGAGTTGCTGGCTGGCGAAGGGAAGTTTAAACTGGCCGGTCACAAAAGTGACGAGTTCCCCAAAATGCCCGAGCTGACCGATGTCAGCCAAATCACACTTGAGGCTGAATTGCTTGTCAGTGCAATCAATAAAACACTTTTTGCTGCCGGAAATGATGAGCTGAGAGCCGCTATGACAGGTGTATTGTGCGAACTGAACGAGGAAAATGTGACCTTTGTTGCCACCGACGCTCATAAATTGGTCCGATATCGCCGCATTGATGCCAAAAGCCCGGACATTGCTTCATTTATTCTGCCCAAGAAACCTCTCAACCAGCTCAAAAATATCCTTTCATCACGTCAGGATGAAACGGTGACTATTGAATATAACCAAACAAACGCCCATTTCAGTTTTGCTAATGTTTCGATGGTTTGCCGCCTGATTGAAGGGCGCTATCCCAACTATGAGGCAGTGATACCCACCCAGAATCCGAATAAATTGGTGATTGATCGGGCAAGCCTGCTCAGCTCATTGCGTCGCGTGGCTATTTTTGCAAACCAGAGCACCCATCAGGTACGTTTCAAGATTGCCGGCCAGGAACTCTTCCTTGCCGCCGAAGATGTTGACTACTCCAACGAAGCCAAAGAACGCCTTACTTGCAGCTACGAAGGGGATGACTTGGAAATTGGATTCAACTCGCGCTTCTTCCAGGAAATGCTGGCCAATCTCGAACATACAGAAGTCAGACTCGAAATGTCGGCTCCAAACAGAGCCGGTATCTTGATCCCTGTGGACAATGTGAACGAGAATGAAGATATCCTGATGCTGATTATGCCGGTAATGATCAACTAGCCGTTGATTGTTAATCGGTTATAGATATGGATTTCCTGTTTTGATTCTGTTCTTTTAGGAAACACTTGTCATCAAAGTGTTGATATTTTTTTTTTGATTTTATTGTACCTGCATTTTAAATGTGTTATTTTTGCATCCCGGTTAATCAATCGGAAATGCACCTCATCACATTCAGGAATCTTATTTTTTCCACTTTCCACAGGAAAAACGAAAATATTTTTTTATGTTACAAAGACGGCATTGGCCGTCTTTTTTTTGTTCCGAAATTTCCATAATTCATCCCTTATATTGTAAAACACTTCACCCCGATGAAAAACAAAAGCCTCGTATCCATCAATGATTACACCAAAGACGAGATTATTCGTATTCTCGACTTAGCTGAAAGTTTTGAGCGACAGCCTCGCCAGGACATTTTAAAAGACAAAGTGATTGCCTCCCTGTTTTTCGAACCTTCTACCCGAACACGCCTTAGTTTTGAAAGTGCTGCCCAGCAGTTGGGCGCCAGCGTGATAGGGTTTAGCTCTGCTGCCACATCCAGCGTTCAGAAAGGCGAAACCCTCAAAGACACCATCCTCACGGTAAGCAACTATTCCGACCTTATTGTGATGCGTCACTCGGTTGATGGCTCGGCCCGCTGGGCAAGCGAAGTGTCGCCAGTACCCATCATCAATGCGGGCGACGGCGCTAACCAACATCCTACACAATGCCTGCTCGACCTCTATTCGATTCGAAAAACACAAGGAACTCTGGATAACTTAGATATTATGTTTGTGGGCGACCTCAAATATGGACGCACCGTTCACAGCCTGACGATGGCACTCTGTCATTTTAATACCCGTTTCCATTTGGTCTCGCCTGTTGAACTCAAACTACCAAGCGCGGTAAAACAGCATATTAAAAGTGCAAAACTGCAATACGAACAATATACCGAACTGTCCGAAGTCATCCCAAAAGCTGACATCCTTTATATGACCCGCATTCAGCGCGAGCGCTTCCCCGATCCTATCGAATATGAGAAGGTTAAGAATTCATACAATCTGACACTTAGCATGTTGGAAAATGCCAGACCAAATCTGAAAGTTCTTCATCCACTGCCACGGGTAAACGAAATCAACACCGATGTTGATTCGAGCCCGATGGCTTATTACTTTCAACAAGCCCAAAACGGCGTGTATGTCCGACAGGCTCTGATGGCTGCAATTCTTGGTCGTGTTTAACCGTTAAAAGACTATATAAAATGAGTGACAAAAGAAAAGAACTGATCGTTTCGGCTATCAGCAACGGAACAGTAATTGACCATATCCCAACCGACCGTGTGTTTCAGGTCATTAAAATTTTGGGACTCGATCAACTGAGCAACCCGCTCTACTTTGGAGTCAACCTCGAAAGTAAAAAATTTGGCTCGAAAGGCATTATCAAAGTGAGTAACAAATTTTTTGAACATGAGGAAATCAACAAGATTGCTTTGGTGGCACCCTCGGCAACGCTTATTGAGATTCGTGACTACGAAGTGGTGGACAAACGCGATGTCACCATTCCCGAAACGGTGGATAAAATTGTAAAATGTGTCAACCCCAACTGCATCACCAATAAGGAAGAGGTGACAACGCATTTCAATGTGATATATGATGAAAACAATGTGATGAAGCTTTCGTGTCGTTATTGTGAAAAAAATACCTCCAAAGAGAATATTTTCTTCATCTGATTCACCAAATCAAACTGTTTTTATTTCATATTACCGGCCTCAACCAAGCAGGTTCAGGCCGGTAAGTTTTTCGGGCAAGAGAAATATTTGCCATCTTTGAACGCTCATTTTGCGGCTGCATATGATGAAAATAAAGAAAAACTGTCCGGTTATTCGCTCCATCAAAAATTTTAGCGAGCCCCTGTTCAATAGCTTCAGCCAAATTATGCTCCAGGAGAACGCTTTGACAGGTTTTCTCTTTTTAGCCGGATTGTATGTCGGTCATTGGTATTTTGGTTTGGCTGCGCTATTAGCTGTGGTTTCAGGTGTACTGACAGCCGTCTTGTTGCGTTTTCCGAAAGCGGAGATAAAAGCAGGTTTATATGGTTTCAGCGCGGCGCTCACTGGTGTTGCCCTACTCGTGCTTTTTGAAGCCCGCCCTTTTCTTTGGCTGTTGGTCATCATTGGTGGAGTTTTATCCTCACTTTTGCAACGACTTTTTATCGTTCTGAAAATCCCAGCCTTTACTTTTCCGTTTATCGTTGTGAGCTGGTTTTTAGTGTTTTTCATCCGAAACTTCACAGATATCATGCCCTCGTCAGCGGTGGCAGGCATGTCTGAAAATGGGCTCTTGGATTGGTTGCTTACATCCACTAACGGATTCGGACAGGTGATTTTTCAGGGAAGTGCCTTGCCGGGCACCATGTTTTTTGTGGCGGTTTTTTTTAACAACCCTGTTGCAGCGTTGTTTGGTTTGGCAGCTTCAAGTCTGGGAGCTGCGATTTCGCTTGGGCTGGGGCAGGAGTTGAATGTCGTGCAAACGGGCCTTTTTGGATTTAATGCCGTACTGACGGCGATTGTCTTTTCAGGCCAAACGAGAAAAAATGTTGCACAGGCTTTTGTGGGTGTCATTTTAACCATTGCTCTTCATCATTTGTTTCTTCAATGCAATTTCTTTGAGGGGGTTGGGGGAGTTTTTACATTTCCTTTCGTTGTTGCCACGTGGCTCATGCTTTGGATGATACATCTGGCAGGCCGGATCGGGAAAATAAAAAGCCTGAAATAACCTTAGCGATGAAAGACAGGCCTCAAGCAACGATAATAAAATGAAAAATACTATTTTTGAAATTGACATGCAGCCTTGATATGTGATCGTAATCACTTAAAGATGAATAAATATCGCCAATACTACGAACTTTTTTCAGTCTTTTTTAAAATAGGCGCCTTTACTTTTGGCGGTGGTTATGCGATGATTTCGTTGATTCGAAACGAGGTGACTCAAAAACGTAAATGGCTCGACGACGAGGAGTTTATGGATATGCTGGCGATTGCGCAAAGTTTGCCCGGACCCATTTCGCTCAATACTGCTCTTTTTGTCGGTAACAAAAGGAAGGGTTTCAAAGGCAGTTTGTTTGCAGGCGCAGGCATCATCGTGCCTTCGTTTGTCGTCATCTTGCTCATTGCCCTTGTTTTTGCTCAGTTTAAAGATAATCTGGTGGTGAAAAAAGTATTTCTTGGCATTCGTCCGGCCGTTGTTGCACTGATTGCGGCGCCTTTGTTCAGTCTGGGCAAAGCAGCAAATCTCAATTGGCAAAATCTCTGGATACCGGTTCTGGTTGCCGTTTTGGTTTGGAAATTTTCAGTTTCACCGGTCTTTATAGTTTTGGGAACGGTCATGCTGGGCATAGCCTGGTTCATATTGTCGAAACGAAATCCGAATCAGTGATGGAACTGCTTTTACTTTATCTTTCGCTTGCTCTGGCTTTTTTCAAAATAGGCTTGTTTGGCTTTGGCGGTGGCTATGCCATGCTTTCGCTGATTCAGCATGAGATAGTGGTTACCCATCAATGGATTTCGGTGGAAGATTTTACCAATATTGTGGCAATTTCACAAACTACACCCGGACCAATCGCTTTTAACTCAGCTACATATATTGGTTATTCGGCCGTTACAGACAGTGGTTTCAGCCATCTAGCCGGCATAATTGGATCGGCAATCTGCACCCTTTCGGTGAGTGTGCCTTCACTGATTCTGATGACAATAGTTTTTCTGTTCTTTAAAAAGTTGTCAAAGAGCCAGATGCTTCAGGCTGTGCTTCAGTTTCTTCGCCCGGCTGTCATTGGCTTGATTGCTGCCGCCGCCTTGATGTTGGTGACACCCGACAACTTTGTTGATGTAAAAAGCTGGGCCATCTTTGGCATCGTAGCCATCGCCTCACTGAAAAAGGCCGACCCTATTTTGCTGATTGCTTTGTCGGGAGTTGCCGGTTTTTTTCTGTATTGATAAGCAGCCCAATGTCTTGATTATTTGATGGATGCGAGTATATTTTGCTCCCAACTGATCAGTTTTATTTTTCGTTCCAATCCCCACTTGTATCCTCCGGCTTTTCCCGTAGTTTGTACTACCCTGTGGCATGGGATAAAAAAAGCCACCGGATTGCTACCCACTGCCGAACCCACAGCCCGGGATGCCTTCACATTTCCTAATAAATGCGCAATATGTTGATATGTTGTAAGTTGTCCGAATGGAATTTGCAAAAGTTTTTCCCAGACGGCAAACTGAAACAGACTTCCTTTGATTTGCAAAATGATGGGCTCAGTGCCAAAAACACCAGTTTGTAATACCGCAATGGCAGCCGACATCAACGGATGTTCTCCCTCCACAAAAGTTTGTGCCGGAAATGAAGTTTGAAGCACCTGAAAAGCAACGTCACGATTCTCAAAAAACGACAGATGACAGATTCCTTCATGGGTTGCGGCGATGAGGATGTGACCAAAAAGGCTGCCGGCAGTATGATAACAGATTTCGGTAACCGGCAAATGACTTTTTTCTGAAAAATTCTCTATTTTCTTCAATATCACCGGATTGCATTGTAAAATCGAGCTTTGTTTTTCTGTAATTGGGCCGAAAAGCGAAGGGATATGATTTATTTCCATTTTGAGATAAAGCTCAGTAAATTAGAAAGATAGAACAAAATCATTTATGCTGAAGTTTTTTTATCCGGTAGTAAAAATATGAGTTTTAAAGCAGATTAGTCTCGAAATGATGATTTTAGTAACCTTTGCCAAACTAAAATTCTGAATAACTTGACTTATTTCTTTGCACATTTTTTTGAAATGTTTTCCATATGGAAGAAAACCGGATGAAATAAAATAACTTTACGGCTTTAACATCGGATTGTCATGAGATACTTTCTGCAAGCTAAGATGCAGTTAATCATGGTGTTGTTGCTGATGTTTTGCCTCAGTGTGCAGTTGAAGTCGCAAACACTTGGAGTGAAACTTCCCGAAATTGTACTCACCGACCTGAAAATGCCGGTTGCAGTGGAGCTTGATGATAGCCTGAGACAGGCGCTCCCCGATACCGCAAACTTGTATGTGAGTATCAACGGTACGGCTTATGAAACCACTTTTATTGGTGGAAAAGGAGTTGTGGAAACTGTATTTCGCGCGAAAGGCCCGTTGGTGGTGAAGGCCGGAAGCAGAATCTGGAAAGGCCATGTGAATCCTATTCCGTTTTGGATGTCTATCTTACCGTCATTAGTGGCCATTGTGCTGGCTTTCGTCTTGAAAGAAGTTTTTACCGCGCTTTTTGCCGGAATTTTAATTGGAACTTCTGTCATCGCATTTTTTCAGGGGAACAATTTGCTTCTGGCGATTGGAAAAGGCGTTTTGATGGTGGTGGATACTTATGTGGTGTCGTCACTTTTCGATCGCGGACATCTTTCTATCATTGTGTTTTCAATGGCCATTGGCGGTATGGTGCAATTAATATCGGCCAATGGCGGGATGCAAGGCGTGGTGGACAGACTTTCACGCCTGGCACACAGCCCGCGTTCGGGGCAGTTTGTGGCCTGGCTTTTGGGTGTGATCATCTTTTTTGACGACTATGCCAACACCCTTGTTGTGGGCAACACTATGCAGCCGGTTGTGGACAGGCTGAAAATCTCACGTGCTAAATTGGCCTATATCGTGGATTCAACAGCTGCACCGGTGGCTGCCATCGCATTTGTGACCACCTGGATTGGCGCTGAACTGAGTTATATCCAGGACGGAATTGATAAAATTGGGCTCGAAATGTCGGCTTATCAGGTGTTTATCAACTCGTTGGCTTACAGCTTTTATCCTATCCTCACCCTGATTTTTATACTTCTGCTCATCGGCCAGAACCGCGATTTCGGCCCGATGCTTAAAGCAGAACGTCTGGCACGGCAGGGGTTGGGCGAATCGGAACGATTGGTCAGTAAGTCGGAAAAAAGTCATCTGAAAGATTACCTGACATCAGGAAAGCGTCCCAAAGCGTTTAATGCCGTTGTGCCGGTATTGGTGATCATTTTCGGAACTCTTGGGGGATTGCTTTTTACAGGTTGGAACGCGGCCGTTTGGAACAATACCGACCTGTCGCTTGCAACGAAAGTATCGGAAACTATCGGCGCCGGCGATTCCTATAAGGCACTGCTTTGGTCTTCCATCAGCGGTTTGGCAGTAGCTTTGCTGCTCACGGTTTCGCAAAAGCTGTTGCGTATTCACGAGGCGATGGAAAATGTAACGGAGGGCTTCCGGGTGATGCTGACGGCGATCATCATTCTTACACTCGCATGGTCGGTGGCCTTAGTGACCGAACATTTGCATACAGCCGATTTTATCTCGGCTCTGATGCTTAAATTGTCGTTTTCACCATATCTGATCCCAGCTCTCACTTTTATTTTGGGTGCGTTGGTGGCCTTTTCAACCGGTACTTCCTGGGGAACGATGGCCATCCTTTATCCACTGCTGTTACCCTCGTCCTGGTTGCTCACCCAGCAGGCCGGATTAGAACACAGTCAGTCAATGAGCATTTTTTACAGTGTGGTTTCTGCTGTACTCAGCGGAGCCATCGTTGGCGACCATGCTTCGCCCATCAGCGACACCACCATCCTCAGCTCTATCTCTAGCGGATGCAACCATATCCGTCATGTGGAAACGCAGATGCCCTATGCCCTCACCGTGGCCGGCATTTCTGTAGTTGTGGGCATCATTCCTTCCTCGTTTGGCGTACCAAGCTGGATTGTGATGCTTCTGAGCATTGTCGTAATGTGGCTTGTGATTCGTTTTTTGGGAAAATCACCTGATAAGCCTTTCGTCTCTCCTGAATCTGAAAACAGTTAGCTCCTGACCAAAGAAAATAAGACTATGCTTGTGGAAACGGGCTTAGTGATGAGAACTGAAATGTGATTTTCCTCGTGCATAGGAAAAATAGATGCCTGCGAAATTGATGGCAGCAAACACGCTGAATCCGCCTCTGACGACCTTCATGAAAGTGTCAATTTCGATATGTTCGACAGATTTGTCCCCAAAATAAAAGGTGAAGAAAAGGGTAACGATCGTCATACTCACGATTTGCCCAAGTACACGCATGGTGGACGAAGTGCCCGAGGCCAAGCCATATTGGGTACGTTCAACCGAGCCCATGATGGTATTCATGTTTGGTGACGAGAATAGGGCGAAGCCTAAGCCAACAAAGATTAAGATTGAAGTGATGAGCCAAACCGGTGTGGACGGGCTGAGAAAACTCAACGCTAAAAGTCCGCTGGCGCAAATGGTCATGCCAAGTGAGGCCAGGTAGCGGGACTGAATGCGGTCAGAAAGTCGGCCGGTGATAGGGGAGAAGATGGCCATCACCAAAGGCTGCGAAACTAAAATCATTCCGGCCTCACTCGGGCTTAGTCCCTGAATACGTTGTAAAAACAAGCTGAGAATGAATACGATGGCAAAGGTGGCTGTATAGTTGATCAATGCAGCAAGATTCGAAAATGCGAAAAGACGGTTCTCGGTAAAAAGACGGGTGTTGAAAATAGGTTGCACTGCACGGCTTTCGATATTCCAGAAAAAAAACAAAATTACCAAACCGGAAGCAAGCAAAATCCAACCATGAAACTGAGGAATTTGCGAAGACCCGTAAACCAACGTCATCAACCCAATCATAAAGGCGGCAATTCCCTGGAAGTCAGTTTTCTTAGGTTCAGTTGGGGATTTTGTGTCTTTACCAAGAAAAATGAACGAAATCAGGCTGGCGGCGAAACCCAGTATGACGGCAAGGTAAAAAATTGACTTCCATCCGAGGCTTTGGGTGAGAATACCACCAAAGAACGGCCCGAAAGCTAAACCCAGATATACGCCCGCAACCGATATTCCAAGCACACGACCACGATATTGCGGCGGAAAGGCCATCACTAAAATGGCTGAGCCGGTGGCATTGCCCAGCGCCGCTCCAATGCCTTGCAAAAAACGCGCTCCGATGAGCCAGCCGGCCGATACCGAAAAAGTACACAACAGCGACGATAAGGTGAAGATGACGATGCCCGCTTTGAAAAACATTCTGATGCCCATGCGATCGCCCAGACTGCCCGCAGGCAATTGAAACATGGCCGTTGAAAGCAAAAATGAAGTAATCACCCAGCTCAACGAAACCGCATCAATGCCCAAGCCTGAACCAATAGATGGCAAGGCAATATTGACGGATGAAATGAGAAATGTACCCATGAAAGAGGTTGCGGCAACGATAACCAAAATCGAAACCTGTGATTTAGTCCAAACCATAAAGCAATTTTCTTGAAAAAGTTGAACCCTCTCGGCTCGCAGCAAAGATACGAAAGCTAAAATGGCCAGGTTCATTTCTAAAAAAGGAAAATTCAACAGATAAATAAAAAAATCTGAACAAACATTAAAAAGATGCAAAATCTAAAATACTGAATAACAATGCAATAAAAAATAAATAATGTTAAAATATTTAAAATTACTTGCAATGTAAAAAAACCGTTCTATTTTTGCGAGTAAATACTAACTAACTTATTTTAGAGTCATGGATTTTACGGCAAGGCAAATTGAGATAATGGAGGCGGCTACCGAACGAATAGATAAGTTTGGTATCCAGAATCTGACCATCAAGAATCTTGCTGCCGACATCGGTTTATCGGAGCCGGCCCTGTATCGCCATTTTTCCGGGAAAAACGAGATATTGCTCAATCTGCTGTGTTATTTCCAGTCGGAGATGGCTGCCCGCCTGAGTGCGGTTTCGTCGCAGCCAACGGACAGTGTAGGCGAGCGTTTAAAAGCAATGTTTTGCTCACAGCTACAGGCTTTTACTCAAAAGCCTTCGATTGTGAGTGTGATTTTTGCCGAAAGTATTTTTCGCTTCGATCATGTGCTAAGTCAGAAAGTTGCTGAAATAATACAGATGATGACAACATATGTGAACCAGAGTGTGCGAGCAGGACAGGCTTCGGGTGAATTCACTTCCGATATTCCGGCAACTGCAATTTCCACCATTATAATGGGAAGCCTCCAACTGACCATTATGAAATGGAAACGAACCGGAAGCCAAACTGATCTGGTTTATGACGGCAACCAAATTCTTTGCGAAATTCTTAAGATGATTCGTAAACCTTAAATGTAATGCTATGAGAAACATTCTCTTTTTGTCGCTTTTTGGCTTCTTATTATGGAGCTGCGGCCATCCCACCAATCCACCTGCGCAACAAACCGAAACCATTCAGGCCGAAAAACATCATCACGGCGATCCGGATGAAGCCTTAGAGCTGGATAATGGCGAAAAATGGCTTGTCAACGATGAGATGAAGCCCTTTGTACTCAAAGGTGCCGAAATCGTAGAACAATTCATCAACGAAGGAAAAACCGATTTCAAAGAATTGGCACTAAAGTTGAAAAATCAAAACAGCGGACTGATTGAAAGCTGTACAATGGACGGTAAGGCTCACGATGAACTTCACAAATGGCTGCATCCGCTTCTGGGATTGGTGAACGACCTCGACAATGAAACCGATACAGCAAAAGCTGCCGAGATAGTGAACCATATTCACGAATCATATAATACTTACAACATCTATTTCAAATAAAAAAACGCAGAAAATGGAAACAATCCCAAAGTACACTGTCTTTCACCGGATTCTGCATTGGCTGATGGCATTGGCTATGCCTATTTTGTTTCTCACCGGATTTTTGAGAATGTTCTGGATGAACAAGTTACTGATCGTTTCAACTATCCGTGAAAAGACAAATTCTGTGCTTACAGACGCACAAATGAGCGAAATTGCCAAAGCCATCCGCGAACCCATGTGGCAGTGGCATGTGGTAGTGGCTCATATTGTGATATTTTCATTGGTCGCCCGCCTGATTTATATGTGGGTCAAAGGAATCCGGTTTCCAAATCCGTTTGAAAAAAAACTATCCGCAAAAGAACGAATGCAGGGAATAGTTTATATCGGGTTTTATGCCTTTGTATTCGTGTCGGCCACCACAGGTATCATCCTGAAACAGGGATTTTTCCCTCAATTGCACGAACAGGTCGAATCTTTACATAAACTCGGACTGTTTTGGTTCCCGTTTTTTGTCATTGTGCATTTTGGAGGTATCATCTTAGCCGAAGTGGCCGACAAAAAAGTGGTAGTGTCCAAAATGATCGGCGGCGACAATGAACTGTTGGTTGCCAAAACAAAGAAAAAGTTGAAATAAAAAGAAATCATCTGATCTCCAAACAGCAGAAGCTTGAGGCGGGATTTTTTGATTCCGCCTCAAGCCAAACCTGATCAATAAAAAACATCTCGAATCAATCTAAATTTTTTTACCCATGAAGTTAGTTAACATTCACAAACTTTTGTTCAGTCTCATTTTACTTTTTGGCTGGAACAGCTTGCATTCGCAGGAAGCCTGGACATTGAGCCAGTGTGTGGATACGGCGCTGCAATATAACAGAAACCTGCAAATCAGCCGAAACAACGTGGCCATTGGCCGGCAACGACAGAGCGAAGCCACGGCAAATCTGATTCCAAAGCTTACGTTCAATGCTGATTACAAATATTTTTCAGAGCTGCCGCATCAATTGATGCCTTTGTCAACCTTCAACCCGGCTGCACCGGAATGGCAATTCAAAGAAGTGCAGTTTGGTGTGCCCCACAACATCAATGCTAACTTGTTGTTGGCTATGCCATTGTATCAGCCTCAGATCATTGGCGCCATCAAAACTACTCAAGCGGCCGGTGATTTAACCGAGCTACAAGTTCAGAAAGCCGAAGAAGATGTGATTTATGATGTAACCACGCTTTTTTATAATGCCCAGATTCTATATCACCAGCTTCAGTTCATTGACAGCAATCTTGTGAATACGGCGAGCTTGCTAAAAAATATGCGGCTGTTGCAGGGTCAGTTGCTTGCCAAAGGAACCGATGCCGACAAAGTGGAGCTTCAGTATCAACAGCTTTCGACGCTCAGGGAAAACGTTGAGAATAAATATGCTATGGTTCTCAATAGCCTGAAAATTACAATGGGCCGACCTCTTGAGATGCCACTGAACATTGCCACCGAAATCTTTTTTGAGCAAGCTGGCGAAGTCCCCCTTTTGCACTCACTTGACCTAAAGATAGTGGAGGCGCAAAACAAATTGTTGAAATCCGAAAAAAGAACCATTGACCACAGCCGCTACCTGCCATCGCTAAGCCTGATAGCCTCCTACGGAACAACAGGTTTTGGTTATGATAAAAAACCAAATGATTTTCTCGACTTCTATCAGGTAAGTTTTGCCGGTGTGCAACTGACTTATCCTTTGTTCAACGGCACTGTTTCTTACCGCAAATCGCGGCAGAAATTTTTAGAAATCAAGTCGAACGAATTGCAGCATCAGCTTGTGGCCGACCGAAATGCCATGCAGACCGACAATGCCCGCCGACAGCGCATTGTGGCCTGGAAGAATATAACGGATCTTGATGGACAAATGCATTTGGCTCAAACGATTTACGACCAGACTGTGCTTCAACAGAAAGAAGGGGTGGCAAGTCTGACCGATGTTTTGCTTGCCGATCAGGCATTGATGCAGTCGCAGCAAAACTATCTTTCGGCTGTGGTGGATTATCTGAAAGCCGACTTAGAATTGAAAAAACTCACTGGAAATATCTCAAAAGTTAAATAGTTACGAACATGAAAACAAAAAAAACGAATTTCAAAAAAGGCCTGATTATCATTCTTGTACTGATTTCATTAGTGGCTTTAGTGGCTCGCATAGCTAAAAACCGTGAGACCACTCTTGGGCAGGTTTATCATTACGACAAGGAGCAGGCTATTTCTGTTGAGGCCATCACCGTGAAGGCCGAAGCTATAGCCGCTGCATTGTCCTATCCGGGAACCTTTGAGCCGTTACGCGAAACACGGGTGAGCGCCGAGATGCAAGGGAAAATCAATGCCATGTATGCCGATGTGGGCGATGTAGTACACAAAGGGCAGCCTTTAATCCAACTTGATAACGCCTTGCTGAAGTTGCAGTTGCAATCGGTTGAAGTGCAGATTGAAGGTTTGGAAGCAGATGTGGCACGCTTTACAGTTTTAGCCGCTGCCGATGCAGTTCAAGGTGTTCAACTCGAAAAGGCTGACCTTGGGCTCAAAGCAGCGCGTGTGCAAAAAGCTACTCTCTTGGAACAAATCAGTAAAACCACTGTGTATGCGCCATTTAATGGTGTTGTTACCGCAAAACTGAGCGAGGTGGGAGCCTTCGCTGCCCCGGGAATGCCCCTGCTGCAAATCACGGATATTTCGGAGTTGAAATTTACCGTTAACGTCAGCGAAGCCGACTTGCCACTTTTTGTTACAGGCGAGAAATATTTAGTGACTGCCGATGCTTACAAAGAAGATCAATTAGAAGGAAAAGCAATCATGATAGGCAGCAAATCCAATATGGGAAGCAGTTTCCCTGTTCAGTTCCTTGTCCGGAACAGCAACTCGCAAAAGTTTAAATCGGGCATGTTTGGGAAAGTTCATCTCAATAATACAATGTCAGAAATGGGAATTATGATTCCTACCTTGGCCATTAGCGGAAGCAGCACCGAACCCGTGGTTTACATTGTCAGCAACGGAAAAGCAGTGCAACAAAAGATTGAAGTACTGATGAATATTGAAAATAAATCGGTCGTAAAGTCGGGCTTAAATGCAGGGGATGTTGTTGTAACCCGTGGCCTGATTAACCTTTACGATGGTGCCAATGTGATTGTAAAATAACGAAAACTGTTTAAAATGAATATCACAGAAATATCCATCCGCCGACCTTCGCTGATTATTGTGCTTTTCAGCGTGTTTGCCCTATTGGGAGTGATTGGGTTTAAAAATCTCAGTTATGAGTTGATGCCCGATTTCAATCAGCCGGTTGTGGTCATCCGTACCATCTATCCCGGCGCCGAACCCAATGAGGTAGAAACATCGGTTTCGCGAAAAATTGAAGATGCACTGTCCAATCTGGAAGGTGTTGACTATTTGGTAACCAAGTCGTTGCCCAACGCCTCGGTGATTATTGCCAACCTGAAATATGGTACCGACTTAGACCAGGCGATGCAAGATGCGCAGCGCTATATTGACAATATCCGCAAAGACCTGCCGAAAGATATCCAAAACCCGGTGATGAGCAAGGTATCGCCCAACGACCTGCCCATCATGTCGGTTAGCGCCACGAGCAATATGCCTGCTACGGTTTTTTATCAACGGATGAAGGATGACTTTCTTCCCCAGGTACAGCAACTCAAAGGAGTTGCCGAGATCACGGTGCTTGGAGGCGAGGAGCGCGAGATACAGGTGAAGGTTGATAAAGAAAAGCTTAAGCTGTATCGTATTTCGCTAGCTCAGGTGGTGGAAGCCGTCAACCGTTCGGGCATTGATTTGCCGGCGGGCAGTGTGAAAACTGAAAGCGAGAGCAGTTTAGTACGTTTAGTAGGGAAATTTGAAACTGTCGAAGATATCAAAAACGTACAGGTGGCCATGCCCCAACCCGGCAGCCCCGTTTATTTGAAAGACGTGGCCGAGGTGACCGATGGCGTGAAAGAAATCAGCTCGATGAGCCGATTCAATGGCCAGGATGGAATTGGCCTGATGATAAAAAAGCAAGGCGATGCCAATGCCGTTGATGTGTCGAAATTGGTCAGGGAAAAATTTGCCGCCATCGAAGCCTCAAACATTCAGTCAGATGTGAAATTTGTGGTGACGGACGACAGTACGGATAACACCATTGCGGCAGTCAACTCGGTTGTCGTGGATTTGATCATGGCTGTTATCTTGGTTTCGCTTGTGATGTATCTGTTTTTGAGGAGCTTCCGGAACGCAATCATTGTTGCGGTGGCAATCCCGACTTCGCTCGTGACGGCTTTTGCGATGATGTGGCTGCTGGGATATACACTTAACCTGATGACTCTTTTGGCTATGTCGTTGGTGATTGGAGTGTTGGTTGACGATGCTACCGTTGTTCTCGAAAACATTCAGCGCCATTTAGATATGGGTAAAGAAAAGCGAAAAGCCTCCATCGAAGGACGAATGGAGATCGGCTTCTCGGCCGTGTCCATCACCTTGGTTGACGTAGTGGTGTTTGTCCCCATTTTGTTTTTACAGGTTTTTGTGGCCGATATGCTCAAACAGTTTTCAGTGGTGGTTATTACGACGGTACTGACGAGCTTGCTGGTTGGGTTTACTCTCACACCCTGGTTGTCGTCGCGTATTGGGAAGAAGGACGATTTGCAGCCTGTCAACCACCTGAACCGTTTCCTTTTGTGGTTTGAACGCCAGTTGGAACGATTCATCCAGGCTTATGGCCGTCAATTGGATTGGGTGTTGAACCATAAATTAATTTTTACAGGAATCGTACTCATTCTTTTTGTCGCTACTTTTGGCATGATGCGCCTGGGAATTGTTGGTAAGGAGCTGATAGCCACTGGCGATCAGGGAAAATTCAGGATGGCGCTGGAGTTTGATAAAAGCACATCGCTCAATCAAAACAATCTGGTTTCGCTTCAGATAGAGGATTACCTCCTTCAACAGCCCGAAGTGGCCACACTTTTCAGCAATGTGGGCGGGCCAAGTACCGGAATTGGCAGTCTGGGCGTTGGGGCAGCCAACAAAACAGAATACACCATTCAGTTGAAGCCCAAAAAAGAACGTAAAAACGAATCTACCGAAGCAGTGATGGAGCGTTTGCGTAAACAAGTGGCGCACGATTATCCGGGGATTAATATTTCGATTACGGCTTTAGGGCTGGTGCCACGTACTGCACCCATAGAAATTACGTTCAGCGGAGGCGACCCGGCACAAGTGATGCAGATTGCCCAGCACTATCAATCCGTCATTGAAGGCATTCCAGGTGCCGACAACGTCCGACTTTCGGTGGAAGAGGGGAGCCCGGAATTTAAAGTTATTCCTGATAAAGATAAGATGCAGCGCCTTGGACTGAGCACTGCTTACGTTGGGCTGAACCTACGCACGGCTTTCACCGGAAATGACGATGCCACCCTCACCGAAAATGGAACTGAATATCCTGTGAGGATTTGGTTAGACGATTTTGACCGGATGAATTATGATGATGTGAATCAACTCACTATCGTTAATCCGAACGGTATTCCGATCGAAGTGTCGCAGTTTGCAAACATTGAGCGCGAAAATTCACCTTCGCTCCTGGAACGTTTAGACCGACAATCGGCTGTTACTCTTACGGCGGATGCCTTGGGGCGGCCTTCTGGAACAGTGGCTGATGATGTTGTGAACTATGTGAAAAACAACCCGTTGCCGGAGGGCGTACAAATGACCTGGGGAAGCGACGTGAAAATGCAAAACGAGAGCTTCGGCGCTTTAGGATCGGTCTTGCTCATCTCGTTCATCCTGATATATCTGATTATGGTCGCCCTCTACGATAGTTATATCTATCCTTTCGTTGCCCTTTTCGGAATCCCGGTTGCTGCCATCGGCGCGTTTTTAGTGCTTAACCTGACCATGAGTAATTTGAGTGTGTTTTCGCTCTTAGGCCTAATCATGCTGATGGGGTTAGTTACCAAAAACTCAATCCTGATTGTGGACTTCACAAACCAGATGAAGGCTGGCGGAATGCACTTCAGAGAGGCATTGATTGAAGCAGGAAAAGGCCGTATGCGTCCGATCATGATGACGACTCTCTCAATGGCTATCGGAATGTTACCTATCGCTCTTGCCAGCGGAACTGCTTCGGAATGGAAAAACGGTCTGGCATGGGTCATTATTGGCGGACTTCTCTCTTCACTGGTCCTGACCGTTTATTTAGTTCCAATGGTGTATTATCTCGTGGATCGAACGAAAGAAAAATTTGGAAAACCCAAAAAATAGCGACGAATCAAGTGTTGTTTATTAAAATGAAAACAACCCATCGAAAATAGAGCTATCCGTTGAGTTTCAGAATTGAAACGAAAAGTGAAAGTCCGGCATTGCCGGACTTTTTTTTATTCAACGCATATAAAACTCCCTTAAAAGATTTAGCAGCAACAAAATCGGCATAGAAGAATAATATATTATTAGTACAAACCGAAAATTCACCTGCAATTGGAGGATTTCGCGTCAACTCTTGCTGTTAAACAGGGTGCAGGAAAAATTCATACTTGGGTTTGCGACAACTATTCCATGCATTTGTCTGAAGCCTCATGCAAGCTGAACCAAGCTTCATCCAATTTGCCCGAAGTCTCATCCAAGTTGTTCCAAGCCTCATGCGCATTGTCCGGCTTCTCATTAAACATCAAACACATTTGATAGAACTTATCTGGCGGCATGGCTGCCCGGCTTCGAAACGGTCAGGCGCTTGGGCAGCTCATTGAAAAGTTATCAACATCTAAAAATTAAGAGGTTTAAAGCTTTGTTTTATCAAAAGGCAGCCTATATCTTTGCTAAGAACAGGATGAGATAAACTTTTTCCTGAGAAAATATACAAAAACCAACCACAATCAAGGTTTCAGACCGCCTCAACAAATCTGCAAAAGATGAGATTCAGAATACATCTTAGTTTAACCAAGCCCGAAAAGAACACCTTACCGGTGAACTATCAGTATCCGCTTTCGGCAACTACAAGATCAAGATAAGGCACTTCGTTCACCAACTTACAGACCTTCCAATCGAACCAAAATGGAATTGAAATGAATCTTTCGCAACAACGTTGAATTTTCAAAAGCCTTCCTATCGAACAACAACAAAAAGTTTTGCCTGATTGAACAAAATTTGGCAATTTTGAAAAGAAAATGATTTTCCAATCAAAATAAACCAAAACCCATATGGAACAGAAAAGAAAAAGACCTGTGATTGCCGACAACAAACCTACAGAGGTTCAGGTAAAAAAGGGACAAACCTATCATTGGTGCCGTTGTGGCCGTTCGAAGTCACAACCTTATTGCGACGGCTCGCACAAAGGTACCGGAATCACGCCGGTAGCATTTACTGCAACTCAGGATGGCCCCGTTTGGCTGTGTCAATGCAAACAAACCCTCGATCAACCCTACTGTGATGGTCGTCACAGGCAGGTCCCCGAAGAAAAAGTCACCAAAGAGTTCATTCTTCCCGACTATCAATATCATCAGCATGGGGAACCCGATGATGGTATTGTGATGGAAAAAGAAGAAGCAGCTCCTAAAGAAACACCAGCCGCAACGAAAACGGAAAATGCAAATGAGCCGCTGAGCAACCCGAAAATGCCAAAAGCAAAATCTACGGATATAGAGCCTACTGTCGAATTAATCCATCATTTGGCGCAATACGGTCTGAGTCGCCTGGGGCAATACGGTGAAATGGGAGCAATGGGAGTTCCAAGACATGAGTTGCCAGATTGGAACGATATCCAGATCATGACTGCCCAATTTGCAAAACAACCTTTAATGGAAGATGTGGAGGTAGGAACCGAATTGGTCATTGGTCCCATGGCCAAAAAACCCTTGGTGCTTAAAATTCCGTTGCTTGTCAGCGATATGAGCTTTGGTGCCCTTTCGGAAGAGGCTGTGTTATCCTTGGCAATGGGAGCAGAAATGGCCGGAACCGCCATCGCCTCCGGAGAAGGAGGAATGCTACCCGAAGCCAACGAAGCAAATTCGAGATTCATGCTGGAGTATGCCTCTGCCAAGTTTGGATACAGTGATGATCTGCTGCCCAAAATCCAGGCACTTCATTTCAAAGGCGGACAATCTGCCAAAACGGGAACAGGAGGGCATCTGCCGGGTTCCAAAAACGTAGGCCGCATATCGGAAATTAGAGGTATTCCCGAAGGTAAAAATGCAGACTCTCCTCCAACCTTCCCGGATTTGCACAGTACGGAGGATTTTGCCAAATTCGCAAACCACGTTCGCAAATTGACAGGCGGAATACCCGTAGGCTTTAAAATGAGTGCGCAACATGTGGAAGAAGACATTGAATTTGCCGTCAAAGCAGGTGCTGATTACATTATTCTGGACGGGCGGGGCGGAGGAACAGGTGATGCGCCTCTGATGTTCAGAGACCACATTTCAGTTCCCACCATCCCGGCTTTGGCAAGGGCACGTCACAAATTGGACCAGATGGGAATGAGCGGAAAGATCACTTTAATTGCCACCGGCGGCTTGCGTACGCATATGGATTTCATCAAAGCAATGGCTTTGGGGGCTGACGGAGTGGCATTGGCAAATTCGGCCATGCAGGCAATCGGATGTGTAGGTGCACGCATCTGCAATACAAATCGTTGCCCTTCCGGCATAGCCACACAAGATCCGGAGCTGAGAAAACGCCTAGATATCGGAATCGCTTCCAAACGCTTGTTCAATTTCTTCGATGCCAGTATCACTTTAATGAAGGTAATGGCACGGGCATGCGGACATACACATCTGAAACAGTTCAACAAGCATGATTTGGCAACATGGCATCGGGAGCTGGCCGAATTATCCGGCATCGAATGGTCAGGGTTTGACCCGAACAGATAAGAAATACACGATGAAATACCGGGGCAGCCGTTTTTAATTTCGCAAAATGTATTTCACAGAATGTATTTCATGTTTTGCGAAATTGAGAATGTAGAGCAGCTTCTACGCTTCAGACTTAGTGTTGGCGGCGTTTCATATCGCGATGGGTTCCTTCGAAGATGTCGAAATACAGGAAACGACATTCGAGCGGACCGTTGAAGACCGTATATTTTTTGGATGGTTTCAAACCAATATGTTTCAAAGCATCAAAATCGCTGCTGATGATCCAGGCCTGCCAGCCTTTGAACTGTTGTTTGAGGCTGTCGCCGATTTGGCTGTAAAGCTCTTTGAGGTTCGATTCTTCGAGTCGTTCGCCATAAGGCGGGTTGATCACCATCAATCCGGGCCCCGTAGGCGGGACAACCTGACTGAGATTCAGCTTTCGGAGGCTGACATCTTTGTGCAGTTTTGCCTGTCGCAGGTTTTGCGTGGCCACCTCGATGGCTTTGGCTGACCGGTCGGAGCCTATAATTTCGAAGCCGAAGTCGCGCATGGCGCTGTCGGCCTGTTTTTTCACTTCGGCCCAGAGTTTCGGATCGAAATCTTTCCACTGCATGAAGGCAAAATGTTGCCGGAAGTAGCCTGCCGGGATGTTCATGGCCATCATCGCCGCCTCGATGGGCAGGGTGCCGGAGCCACACATGGTATCCATAAAATGGCGGTCGGCCTTCCATTGGCTGAGGCGAAGCAATCCTGCTGCCAGCACTTCGTTGATGGGCGACTTGTCAACAGCCTTGCGGTAACCTCGTTTGTGCAACGATTCGCCTGAGCTGTTAAGCAAAACATTTACCATATCGTTATAGATATGGATATGGATTCTCAGGCCGGGATTTTCCACATCAACAGAAGGGCGTATGCCGTAACGGTTGCGAAAAAGATCCACGATGGCATCTTTGGTCTTATATGCCACATATTTGGAATGGGTGAAAATGGTTCCCGAAGCAACTACGTCAATCGAAAATGTCTGTTCGGGTGTGAGCAGTTCAAACCAATGCAATTTTTGGATGTTGTCGTAAAGGGCATGCTCGTTGGCGGCCTTAAATTCGACCCAGTGCTTCAGGATTCTGAGCGCAGTGCGAAGCTGGTAGTTGGCCTTATACATCAGAGTTTTGTCGGCATCAAAGGCAACGGCGCGCGTTAGTTGCTCAATTTCTGTTGCGCCTAAGGCGTTAAGCTCTTCGACTAAAGGTTGTTCGAGTCCTGCCATGGTGGTGGCAACGAGCCGGAAACGGTTGGGTTCTTTTTTCAAGGCCGCAAATTTTGGCAAAAGTACGACATTTGGAAAGTTTGAATGGCAGAATTATTCCGACTCTGGCGCAACCTTTGGGTTATCCGTTCCGTCTTGTCGGTGTCAAAAGGACAATGCTGGTGGCGGCCTCTTAAGTGTACGGCCGGAAGTGATTTTGGATGAAACTCATCAAGAATAAGATTAATTTTCTGATATTTAGCGGCATAGCCCTCATGTATCTGCTGAGTATGCCTGCCCGCCGGCCCCACCTTGACGATGCGTGGATTGGTGAGCACAGCTATTGGCTGCAACGCGATCGCGTGGTGAAGTCGAAGCTGATGGCCGGAGTGGCCGATAGTGAGAAGCGTCTGCTGCTTCATCACAAGCTTTTCACCCTTCAGGGCGCGGCGGTGATTGCCATTGTTGGATTCAGCCTGTCGTGGCTCAAGGCGGTATCGCTGGTCTATCTGATACTGATGGTTGTTGCCTTGGCGATGACAGCAAAGCGCATGGCTCTTTTCAGCCACAGCATTAGTCTTACCTTCATGCTGTTTTTGCTATTGATCAATCCGTTGGTGTTTGAGTTCAGTTTCGTATTCAGACCCGAGATAATGTTGAGTTTTCTGGGATTGCTCAGCTATTTTTTTCTATGGCGTGCCTGTCAAAGCAATCAGGGCAAGCCCGGAGCAAACGCCCTTTTGTCGGGGCTTTTTGCCGGACTCGGCTTAGCCACACATTTGAATGGGATCATCTTTATCTCGGCCGGTTTTTTGGTTTTCATGCTTAAAAGGCGCAGCATCCTGGCATTGTTTTTTGCAAGCACTGCAGGGATGGCCTCAATGCTTTATTTTTATGACTTCCGCTCTTTTAGCGACATAGCAGTGTGGTACAAGCAATTGACCTATATCCCAACGGATTCAGGCGATTTGAATCCTTTTCTGAAGCTGCTGTTCAACAGTTTGAGGGAGCATTTACGGTATTTCCACAGTCCGGTGGAAATCTGCCTGAGTCTCACCTTATTGTATGTGCTTGGGAGGGGATGGAAAACCTTGTGGAAAAAACAACCCGTGCTGCTTCTTTATACCTTTTTGCTGACACTTTCGCTTTCGGCTCTGGCACTCAATAAAACAAGCAAGTACCTCATCCTGATGCTCCCCTATTTCCTGATGATGGTTGCACTCTATACCGACCAATTGTTGGAGGATTCGCGACTGAAAGAACTCAAACGACTGGGTATTCTGATCATCATAACTTTATTCGTTTCTTTATACAACGATGTTGGGGTAATTGTTAATAAATATGATTCGGGGCTTAACCAAAGGATTCGTGAAATTTTTGCAGGGAAAGAGGCGGAAAAAATGCACGTTCTGGGGCCGATGGAGCTAATTTTCAACGAAATAGATGATTACGGACAAATCACCAGCCTGATGTCGTATAACGAACGGCTCAAACTCATACCCGACTTAAAGGCTACCAAACTGTTGCGGACGGCACAAAACGAGGACATTGACCTGATTTTGATGGACGACACCTACATTAAAGTTTTTGAGATGGCTCCCTTCCCTTTGGGAGTCATGGTAGCCGGTTATGTGTTATCATACAAATCGGACGAACTGATGGTATGGGAGCGATGTGGTTTACAGAAAACCATTCCGTTGCCAATCAAGCTGACAACGGTGTACGATGCCGGCCCTTTCCGTTTTCACAGCGCATTCAACTGAGTCTTACCGCAGGATGAGCCATTCCGCCTCGGTGAAATTGCCGCATTTGTCTGTTGCCCTGATTTTTAGTGTGTTACGTCCCTGTAGCAGCCTCTCGTCCACCTCATAACTCAGTCGGTTATTTTTCGGGTCGTAATCCATCAGGATCCATTTTCCGTTGAGTGTATGATGGATTTTGTCCACTCCGCTGAAGTCATCTTTTACATGAACAATCAATGATTTCAGCGAGTCAATTTTTGTTCCGGAAGCAAAATTTACGGCTTTTACCTCGGGCCTGATGCTATCTGCCATCACCGTAAAAGTCCCTAATTTCCGGCTTGAAACCGTCATCCAGCCGTTTTCATATTTTCCGCCAATCGGGCTTGGTTTACCTTTATCGAGCAGCACCACGGTAAGTTTATCGGTGTCTTTTGGTATGGTATTAAGCCGGATGCGGAGGTCGAAACTTTTGTGGGCTGGAATGCCGGCACTGCCTACAGTAATCTGGTCGGAATACTGTCCGGGCGACATTTTCGCAGCCCTCACCGCAATCTCCTGATCGTGGTAAAAAGTTGCTGCAGGGAAGTTTGCTGCCATAAATTGGGTGTGGATGCGTTTTGCCTTGGTCGCTTCCACCCACTGCAATGTAGTATCGGTCGTCACTTTTTCGGGGCCCAAAGTGGCCGGCACGCCAGAGAGCACAAACGGAAGCCGCGATTCGTTCCCGTTGAAATCTTTCACCACAAAAAGCGCATGCAAGGTATCGCCGGGGAGCAGGCTCAACACACCATTGTCGGCTACTTTGCCATACATCCCGAGTTTGTTCAGCGGATCAATGCGGGTCCGTATGATGCGCGAGCCTTTTTCCTGCAGATAGCCATAGTCAATCAGGCTGTTGATATAACGGGTTTCGTCGAACGAGAAGCGGTCGGCTTTAAACTCAAACACCGGTTTTTGATTGACGAACAACTCCACGGAATAAACTCCGTTTTTGTTTGGCACATCATTTTGGGTGTCGTGCGTGCTGATGCCCAACGAAACGCTGCCCGAAACGGCAATAGGCTGCGGGTTTTTGAGACGGTGTTGTTTTCCCCAACCCGTCACTTCGCGAAAAATGGCGTTGCGCTTGCCATTGATTTCGCTGTGACGGCCTTCGGGATAAACAGCTAAACGTAACAGGGTAGGGCTGAGTTTGTCGTTGACCATATAACCAAATTTCAGGGGATTGAGAATCTCCTGTGTCGGCGCATCACGTAACTCGAAATGCAGATGAGGCCCGCCCGAAGAGCCGGAGTTACCCGAATAGCCGATGATGTCGCCCCGCTTAATGGGAAAAAGCTCGGGTTTTGTATAAATGTTTATTGTAAAGCTTTCCTTTTCATATTGTTGTGCTTTCACCCATTGGGCTATTCGGCCTTCGAAGCGCTGCAAATGGCCATAAACCGAAGTGTGTCCTGTTGAGGGATGGTCAATATAAACGGCCTTGCCAAAGCCCACCGGCGACACCGCTATACGGCTGACAAATCCATCGGCAACCGCATAAACCGGCAAACCTTCAACGCCATTGGTACGGATGTCAATCCCCGAATGAAAATGGTCGGGACGCAATTCGCCAAAAGTACCTGCAAGCTTCATCGGTAGGTCAACGGGTTTGCGGTAGCCCGGCTTGTCGAAACCTTTCTGAGCTTGTACCTCAATCGAAAATAAAGCAAGGAAAAAAGCAAAAAGAAAAACACGTTTCATAAGTACATCATCAAAAACAAAAAATGCAAAAACCGGCTTTGATGGCCTCATCGCAAAAAAGAAACTGAGGTTTCGGCCGGTTGATTTTCAGCAAAAATACGCAATTCCAGACCAGAGTGCTATCTTTGGCGACCTAAAAATCTTTGAACGGCTTTAAAATAAGATAAAAAAAGGGATTTTTGTTTGATCTTTGTAAACAATTCGATGTCTGTTGCGTTAAACCATTATCATTCTCAACCCAAGCGCTGACGAGCCGATGAAGACAATCCAAAGCCTGAAAATTTCCTACCCCCGTTTTGGTAAAATCAAGAGTATTGCCTCTTTTGCATCGCAATTTGTCAGGCCGCGTCGGATAGATGTCTGGCTTCCCGACCAATTTGATCCTTTGCAGCCCCATGCCGTGTTGTATATGCACGACGGACAGAATCTTTTTAATCCCAGGCTTGGTTACAACGGGCAGAGCTGGGCAGTTGACATGGCTCTGCAACCGCTTATCTATCGCAGGCAGATTCAGCGTGTGATTGTTGTCGGTATCTGGAACACCGAGCTTCGTTATGAGGAATACCTTCCGGCCCCGGCCTTCGATTTGTTGCCCGATTTGCTGAAAGATCAACTCTGCGAAGAACATCAGCGCGACCTCAACCCGATGAGTGACAGCTATTTGAATTTTATCGTCAGGGAGCTCAAACCATATATTGACACCCATTATCCCACGATTTCCGGCAAGTCGGGCACCTCAATCATGGGCTCGAGCATGGGCGGACTGATCTCGGCCTATGCCATCGCAGCGTATCCGGCCGTATTTGGCAATGCCGCCTGCCTTAGCACCCACTGGCCACTGTCGTTGAACGAAGACGATCTCGACTTTTCGCTACCATTCATTCACTGGTTCGGTGAGCATCTGCCCGACCCTGGGAGTCACCGCCTCTATTTTGATTTCGGAACCGAAACCATTGATGCGCCTTATGAACGACACCAAAAAGAAATGGACAACCTGATGCGAATCGGCGGATATACCGAAGGCCAAAACTGGCTCACCGTGAAAGATGTAGGTGCCGATCACAGCGAAGAGGCCTGGGCACGACGGCTGCCTGTCCCGCTGAGTTTTTTGCTGCGCTAAATCAAAAGACAGGTTGAACCAACACTAAGAATTGAAATAATTAAACTATGTAGAAGATTCTTTACGACTTTGGCTATTCATATCATTCAAAGAAAAATAAGGCAGATTTTGCCCTACTGATAACCCTTCATTGTAACCTTGCAAAACCATCAAACCATTAAACAAGCTAACAATCTAACAATCAAACATTTTAACAATTAAACACTCTAACTATCTAACTATCTAACTATCTAACAATTTAACAATCTAACAATCTAACAATCTAACAATCATCAAACAACCCCATGGCACAAGAAATTGAAAGGAAGTTTTTAGTCAAAGGCGACTTTAAACCATTTTCCTTCAAATCAATCCGCATCACGCAAGGATATCTTTCATCATTGCCGGAGCGTACCGTAAGGGTTCGTATCAAGGGCGAAAATGGCTTTATTACCATCAAAGGTTCCGGCGGCAACTCAGGGTTGAGTCGTTACGAATGGGAAAAAGAAATTCCGCTAGCTGAAGCCAAGGAGTTGCTCGCGCTATGCGAACCGGGCGTGATTGACAAAATGCGTTTTTTGGTGCGGGCGGGGTCCCATATTTTTGAAGTGGACGAATTTTTTGGCGAAAACGAAGGCCTCGTTGTTGCCGAAATAGAGCTGAAGACCGAGGACGAAACTTTTGAAAAACCAGCCTGGCTTGGAGAAGAAGTGACAGGCGAACACAGGTATTTTAATGCGATGTTGGCAAAACACCCTTACAAATCTTGGCAGTAACATTCATAAAACTATTGGAAACCATTTGTTTAGCACATACTGAATCCATTAATCCAAAGCTGCTCACATTCAGATCATTCCAGAACTTCTTTATCTGTTCCAAACCCTCAAATGAAAAGTAGTTTTAGGATAAACAATTCTCTTTTCACGATAATTTACCGGGCTATTTTACGGATTTCATAATCCGCTAAAAATGTCTTTCGTTTATACGCTAAACGACAGCTTTGACAGAATTATTCGTATCTTGCACGGCTAATTTACAATGACGGTTTCTTCGGGGCCAGCTCCCAGTTTTGCCCCTATGGAAGTCCATTGTAAGCCTGCAATTTTATTTTTTAATCAAAACTGCTCATTTGTTGAAATATCACTATCAAAGAATCAATATTTTAAATCAACCCATCTTATGAAAAAAAACTTTATTTTTCTTTTTGCGCTGTTGTTCACCCTTATTTTTGCGGGGGGTCTTCATGCGCAATATCTGGTAAATTTTGAAGGTGAGAACGAGGTAAAACCATCCTATGCCTCCGGTACCGTAAACCTTTCGGGACTTGACTGGAACATGACAGATGTATTAATTGGCGCTGACGACAACGACTGGAAAAATGGTTTACGCTCGGCGCGACTACGTGGCTATGGCACTTCGGTGATGACCATGCTGGCCAATAAACCGGATGGTTTAGGCACTATTTCGTTTTCTTACCGACGCTATAGTACCGATGCACAGGTGGACTGGATGGTGCAATACAGCACCAACAACGGCAGTACCTGGACACAAATCGGCAACACGTTTACAGCCCCGGCAAGTAACGACGTGAGCACTTTCAACGAAACCGTCAACGTGACAGGGGAGGTGCGCGTTCGCATCAAAAGGGCAACAGAGACCGGAAGTGCAAATCGCCGATTGAATATTGACGACATTCTTCTGACCAATTACAGCGGAGGCGGGAATATTCCTCCAAGCATCAGCAATATTGTCAGGACGCCCTCCGGCGAAATCAACTCCACCACTACGGTGAGTGTAAGCGCCACCATCACCGACAGCGATGGAACCATCAGCCTGGCACAGGTGAAATGGGGGACCAGCTCAGGCAGCTATCCAAATGTTATCAATATGTCCAACACTTCCGGAAACACCTACACCACCACTTCCAATATCCCGGCTCAGGCAAGCGGCACCACCGTTTATTTTGTTGTTTTTGCACAAGATAATGCAGGAGGCACCAAAACCTCGCCACAACAATCCTATGAGGTACGCGACGCTGCCACCACTACTTTGCCTTATAACGAATATTTTACTACCGGATTTGGAAAAGTGTATCCCTATAGCCTCACCGGAAGCGACCGCACCTGGCTTCACAACTCCACTGACGGATTTGTCTATATGAACGGATACAATAGCGGCGTATTGGAGGACGATTGGCTCATTCTTCCGGGCTTCAACAAGAACTTATATCAGAATGTCAGCCTCAGCTTCGACACCTGGAAACGCTATGGTTCGGAGGATGCCGACAATTATTTCAAATTATATTATTCCACCAATTACGCCGGACTTGGCGATCCCTCCCTTGCAACATGGAACGAGCTTAGTTTTGTTCAACCGACAGAAGAACAGGTTTGGACCAACTCCGGCCCCGTCAGTTTGAACTCCATCGTTGGGGACAATGTTTATTTAGCCTTGCGCTATCATTACAATGTCAACTTTTACCGCCTCTGGCAGGTTGACAACATCCAGATAAGCGGCAGCCAGGCTGGCATCATTACCCAGTGGACTTTTGCCAACGGTGGCGACCTCAATCCAACCACAGGGAGCGGCACAGCAAGCCTTGTAGGCGGAGTGAGCCAGGTAGCCCAGTCTGATGCGCTGCGCATAACCGGATTTCCGGCACAATTTACCGGAAGCGGTACGGCAGGCATTCAGCTTATGGTGAGTACAGCCGGTTTTCAAAACATTCAGTTGAGTTTCAGCCAGCGCTCTTCAGGTACGATGTCGCGCTGGGCTCAGGTACAATATACCACCAATGGCGGTAACTCCTGGCAGGTGTTCGACACCAACGAAGGCGAACTGTCGCCACACGACACTTATTATGATTTTACCTTTAATCTTTCATCCGTTTCTGCTGCCTCCAACAACAACCAGTTTGGTTTGCGCATCGTATCTATTTTTTCACCTTTAGCCTTTGATGATGGCCTGGGCAACAGTTACGGTCCCAACCAGGCCTATCATCGTGCACGGGTGAGTGGGGGCGAGCCATACAGCGGCGATGGCAACTGGCGGTTCCAGAATGTCACGATTTCGGGCGAGGCCATCTCGGTCAACGTACCGGTGAAACTCATCTTTTCTGGCATCAACAATGGCCTTCCGCCAACCATCAATGTGCCTTTCACCGTAGTAGTCAAAGCCGTGGATGCCAACAACCAGGCTGCCAACGTCAGTTCGAATACCACTGTGCAACTGCAACTTCAAACCGGAACCGGTACACTTGGCGGCACGCTGACCGGTGTGATTCCTACGGGAAGCAATACCATCGAATTTACGAACGTGATCTACAACAAAGCCGAAGCCAATGTTTCGCTGAAAGCCTTAACCACTGTGGGAATGTCATTAGAACCTGCTATCAGTCAGCCTTTTACGGTCAATGCCGTTGCTACGAACTTAGCATTCGTCGGATTCCCGGCCTACGGACAGATTGGCTCGGCTGTGCCCGCATTCACTGTCGAGGCACGTCGCCCGGATCAATTGGTTGACCAGAATTATACCGGAGTCATCACCCTTACCAAGCTAAGCGGGAGCGGTACCATCGCCGGAACGCTCACCAAAAACGCAGTTGCTGGTGTTGCCACCTTCGACGACATTGTCTTCAGCGCTTTGGGAAGCTACACGCTTCAGGCTACTGCCAGTGGACTAAGCAGCGCCACAAGCCCGGCCATCCTCATCATGAACCAGCCGGTTATCAACACATCTATCTTGCCGAAGTATGTGGTTGGAAACACTCCAAACAATCATCGTGTGCCGTATGTTTATCGGGCAACGCTGTCGAGCCTCATTCCAAACAAGACGTATAAATATATCAATCAGGTGGTTACCTCTGCTGATGGCGCCACGGTGAATGGCGCCGGAAACGTCATTTTTGTTGGACCTTCCGGTAATTTCTATCGCAGCAGCTCGCCCAGTTTTGCAACACCCGAAAATCACGGAGAATTCACTACTGATGCTAATGGAAGCTATACAGGGTGGTTTATTACTGAACCCACGGGCAACGCACGGTTTACACCCGGGAACCATGTGTTTATGCGCATCCGCCTTAACGACGGACAAGGAGGAACCACTGCTGTAAGTTATCTTACTACGGCCGATTCGGTGCTTGCAATTGGTATGGCAAACACCCCCGACAACCTGAGTGGGAGCGCCGTTTATGGCAAACTGTTCTCCGAAGCCAAAAATTTCGCTGTCCTGTATGATAACACAGCCGGCACAGGCCGTCCGCTTGCCGCCACCTTCATCGAAGACGATGGTACTACGGGCGGCACCGCCTATGCTCCATTCTATCAGAATTTAGTTGATGGTCAGGCTGCATCGTGGGGAAGCATCATTCCCAACACCCTCCCCAACGGGCTACGTCGGGTAGAAATCAGACAGCTCAGCAATGGCGCCATTATCCCGAACGAAACGGTAACTTCAGCCAACGGCGAATGGCCTTATGGAGTCAATACCGTGAACCCTGCAAACGGGCCTGATGCACTGCTCATCACCAAAAGCCCTGATTTCACAGCAAACCAGACCAATGTCATCCCGGGCGGACAAGTTCAGTTTACTGATCTTACACCTGGCAACCCAACGGCCTGGAGTTGGGTCTTCGAAGGCGGAACACCTGCAACATCTACCCAAAAGAATCCTTTAGTAACCTACAACACAGCGGGTGAATTTGACGTGAAACTAACTGTTACCACCTCTTTCGGCACCCATGTCGTATTGAAAACCGATTATATCACCGTAACCTCCCTGCCTGCTGCTGATTTCACCGCCGACATCACTACCCCGGCCGTGGGCAACAGCGTACATTTTACCAACACTTCCACCGGACAAATCACAAGCTGGCAATGGACCTTCCAGGGTGGTACCCCGGCGAGCTTCAACGGACAAAATCCACCCGCCATCCAATACAACAGTGCCGGCACTTTCGATGTATCGCTTACGGTAACCAATGCCAATGGCAGCAACACCAAGACCAAGCCCGGATACATTACCGCAGGTTATCCGCCGGTGGCTAACTTTGCTGTGGACGGCAACACGACCATTGCCGTTGGCAGTACCCTCTCGTTTATCCATCAGGCTCAAGGCACTATTGACAGCTACCTTTGGAACTTTGAAGGCGGATTCCCATCGAGTAGTACTTCGCCCAACCCGGAAAATATTTTCTATAACAACCCCGGCCTGTTCGATGTCAGCCTTACGGTGACCAACGTTTTCGGGTCGGATACTAAACTGCAATCCGACCTCATCAATGTTGGATTTCCGCCTGTTGCCGATTTTAATTCCACCTTCGAATCCTTTGTTGACCGGGTTGAATACCAATTCGACGATCTCTCGACCAATAATCCGGTGAGCTGGAACTGGCTATTCCCCGGAGGAACTCCATCCACTTCTGAGGTACAAAATCCACTGATCACTTACACCACCGATGGTACTTACAATGTCAGCCTGACGGCTACCAACGCCTATGGTTCAGGAAATGTCGTCAAAACAGGCTATGTTGTCATTAACCTCACTGGTTTGGACAAAGTCGTTTTTGTCCCCGGATTCACTGTTTCGCCTAACCCTGCAAATGGAAGCGTTACGCTTGGGCAGCTTGTCGAGGGAGATATCATCCGTGTTTACAACGCTACCGGACAACTCCTGCATGAAGTCAACTGCCTTTCCGACAAGCTCTTGCTTGATCTTCAAGCTTACCCAAAAGGCATTCTGCTCATCCAGAACTTGAACAAAAATACCGGCCGCACGCATGCAGTACGGGTAATCAGTCAGTAATCCTTTGCTGAAAATTCTGACAGCCATCGGGTAAAACCTGATGGCTGTTTTTTTTGTCGCAAACAGTTGGACTCAGTACGAAAAGATAACTTCCGGATAAAAAAATCCAAAGAATTGAATTTCATACAGATAATATCGTAATTTTGCGCCGGTTTAATTTCTAACAGTTCTTTGAAAAGCAGGGCCAATTCACATTTTTCAGAACCTATCGTTCTGTCAAGTTGTTAGTTATCTTTCTTTTTAAAAAACAAATTATCAATTTTTTTTAAATTCTTTTATGAACATTTTTGTTGCAAAACTCAACTTCAAAACAACCAGCGAACAATTGGAAGAAACTTTCAAACAATTCGGTGAAGTGTCCAGTGCTAAAGTCATCTTTGACAAACTGACAAATCGTTCCAAAGGCTACGGTTTTGTTGAAATGCCCAATGACAGCGAAGCTTATGCTGCCATCAACGAACTCAATGAAAGCCAGCTCGACGGGAGCACCATCATTGTCAAACAAGCCCGTCCGAAAGAAGAAGGCCAGAATGATGGTGGTCGTTTCAAACGTCGTGAAGGCGGATTCCGTAACGAAGGCGGCTATCGCAGAGAAGGCGGTTATCGTGGCCGGAACGAAAACAACGACAACAGGAACAGATACTAATCTTTTCAAGAATAGACGAAGGCGGCACAGACCGCCTTTTTATTTTCTTTTTGGATTGCAGGGTTTAGTTGGATTTTTTACCTTTGCACCCCTGAAACAGAAGTTCATCCTCATGGATGAATGACGATGGTCCGGTAGCTCAGCTGGATAGAGCAGCAGCCTTCTAAGCTGCGGGTCGTGGGTTCGAATCCCGCCCGGATCACTTTTTCAAAACAGGGTCTTTCTGCCTCAGAGAGCCCCTGTTTTTTATTCTTTCTTTTGGAAAACCGTTGCAGTGCGGTTGACGTTATAAAATTTCATCACCATGGTATCGTCATCTAATGCTTGTGCCGGATAGTCTATGGCAGTATCCACCCGCCCGAAACCTCCAAACCGGCGGTCGTCGGTCGTGAGCACTACTTGATAATCGCCCGCTTCTTTCACCTTGATTTGATAGCCTGGAATGGATTGGTCTGGATGCCAATTGAACACAAAAATAAAGTTGCCGCGCTCAAAGACGATTGTTTTGGTCGAATCGTCCACCTGAAGAAGATATGGAGGAGCAGCAAGCATAATTTTCTTGTTGCGCACTAATTGAATCATAGCCCGGTCGAAATCGGACAACCAATGATATTTCAGGAATTTTTTTTCCGTCAGCGACCATTGTCTGCGGGCATAATGATAACTCCAATTGTTGCCTGCACGCGGGAAGTCAATCCATTCAGGATGTCCAAATTCATTACCCATGAAGTTGAGCCAGCCTTCGCCACCAAGAACAATGGTGAAAAGCCGGATCATCTTGTGTAAAGCAATGCCGCGGTCAATGATCAAACTCGGCCGGTCCTTTGCCATAAAATCATACATCTCTTTGTCCATCAGCCTGAAGGCTATGGTTTTGTCGCCTACCAATGCCTGATCGTGCGATTCGGCGTAGGCAATGGTTTTGGTCGTAAACAAGCGATTGGTCATGGTGTGGTAAAGCTCATGCCCATTCCAGTCTTCATCCGATTTTTCCTTGAGGAGCTTGATCCAGAAATCGGGCAAGCCCATGCCTAAACGATAGTCAAATCCTATACCGCCATCGGTCACGGGATGACATAGCCCCGGCATCCCTGAAACATCTTCGGCAATGCTGATGGCCTGAGGATTGATTTCATGGATGAGGGTGTTGGCCAACTGAAGATAAGTAACAGCGTCATTGTCAACTCCTTCGCTAAAATATTTATATGGGCTATCAAACTGAACTCCATTGCCATGATGTAAATAAAGCATAGAAGTCACACCATCAAATCGGTAGCCGTCGAAACGATAATCTTCGAGCCAATAACGCACATTGGTGAGCAAAAACTGTAGCACTTCATCTTTTCCGTAATTAAACAGCTTTGAGTCCCACTGTGGATGATCGCCCCTTCCGCCGGCATGTGTATATTGAAAATCTGTTCCGTCAAAAAGGTTTAATCCTTCGCGGGTGTTCTTCACGGTATGCGAATGAACAATATCCATAATCACCAGCAAGCCCAGCCTGTGTGCTTCATCAATCAATTGTTTGAGTTCTTCGGGTGTACCAAAGCGTGAGCTTGGTGCAAAAAAATTGGAAACATGGTATCCGAATGAGCCGTAATACGGATGCTCAGCCACAGCCATCAGTTGGATAGCATTGTATCCTGCTTCAACAATTCTTGGCAAGATATTGATTCTAAATTCGTTGTATGTACCGACACCCGCTTTTTCCTGAGCCATGCCCACATGTGCCTCATATATTAATAACGGTTCATCTTTCAACGGGTTAGGCAAAGGTGATTTGAAACTGTATGGCTTAGCCGGACACCAGAGCTGTCCGCTAAAATCTTTTGTGTTTTCATTCTGAACAACCCTTTTCACATAAACCGGTATGCGTTCCATTTCGCCGGCCGCACTTTGAACGATCACTTTCAGCAGGCTTTCGTGCCGAAAGGATTGCTTGTAGGATTTGTCGTCTAAAAATACTTCCCATATTCCTTTTCCATTGTTTATCAAAGGGTTGTCATAACGTCTCCATTGGTTAAAATCGCCAAAAAGAAAAAGGGCCGAAGCGGCAGGAGCCCATTCACGGTACCACCATCCTTTGCGGACGGCATCATAGTTGAAGCCAAAAAGAGAGTCGGCCTGTGCAAAAGCCTTCAGGCTGCCCCATCCTTCACGGATTTGGTTGAGGCGGGAAAGATAGCGTTCATACCGCTCATTCACTTCCTGATTTACAGGATCGAGCCAGGAGTCTTCCAATACGAGAGGTAGTTTTTGCTCATTCATGGCTGTTGTTTTTTAAAGGTTTTCCGGTTTGATTTCGGTCAAGACAAAAACGGCATATTGCGAGGGTCTCAGGCTGATTGGCAACCCCTTTTCGGGCAGGTCGGCCGGACGAAACTCAAGTTTTTTCCTGGTTTCAATCAGGTCCGACGCCATCCACTGCGCCTCGGATTTTTCTGCCATCCCCAGTAGCGCCAGCGCATCTTCATGCATATTGATTCGCATGCTTCGATGTTCCATTCGGTTGAAGTTGATCACAATCAACAATTTTTCTTCATTTGTATAGCGCAGAAATACAAATACATTCCAGGGGTCGAAGTCGGTGTACCAGGGATTGGCCCACATCAGGTCGTAAAAGGCTCCTTCGCGTAACGCCGGTCGTTCATTGCGCAGGCGTAGGATGGTACGATACGCTTCCCTCAGTTTTTTTTGATCGTAAAAATAGGCAGATCCATCGAAACTGCCTCCGGCCATCCATTGTTGGTGTTGGGGCATGTGACAGTAGTCGAAAATACTTGTCCGTCCGTCGTCGCCACTGAAACCCGGGCTCCCGAGCGCAGTTTCGCCGCTTTCCTGACCGTTGTATATCATAAAAGCTCCCGAATGAAGCCATGCACTGAGGGCAACGGCTGGCAGGGCATGAAATGGAAAGCCGTAAAAACGCGGTGAGGCCAATCGGGGCTCATCATGATTTTCCATAAATCGCAGCATACGGTGTTGAACAGCAGCCGTTGACTGCAATACCTGAGTGAGCGGCTCAACCGATTGCCCGTACAACAAAACATCGTGCAACCGATTGTAAAGGCCCACTTTATCATATAAAAAGTCGAAACCGGCTTTCACGAAATCGCGATAAAGTGCAGGCTCATAAATTTCGGCAATCATCAGGATTTGAGGAAATGAAGCTTTCAGTCTGGCTATGGCCCAAGCCCAGAATTCCACCGGAACCATACCCGCCATATCAGCCCGAAATCCGTCCACTCCCTTCGAAGCCCAGAAGTGCAGGATAGCATCCATCTTGTGCCAGGTGTCAGGGACAGGCGAAAAATATTTCTGCCAATCATTCCTAATGTCAACACCATAGTTGAGTTTCACCGTTTCGAACCAGTCGTGAATGCCGGGCATGGCGCTGAAGCAATCGTTGCCTGTAACCTTAGCAGGCTGTTCGGTGTAGGCCTGTTGGCTATGATAAAGACTTTCTTCACGATAAGGAGGGACAAAACTCTGACCTGGGATATAATAAAAATTGTTCTGTGGATGAAAAGCCTGAGTTTGATCATCATCGGCGCCAAAATCGCGCTGTCCAGCTGGCAGGTTCACCGAGCGATACTCGCGGGCCAGATGGTTTGGGACAAAATCAAGGATGACTTTCATGCCTGCCTGATGAATGCGATCTACCAAAGATACAAACTCGTTTATCCGTTGGGAGACATCGTTTGCGAGGTCAGGATCCACATCGTAATAATCGGTGATGGCATAAGGCGAGCCGGCGCGTCCTTTCACCACGGCAGGATGACTTGGCGGTATTCCAAAACTGGAATAATCGGTGAGCGTGGCATGACGGATGACGCCGGTGAGCCAGATGTGCGTGATTCCCAAATCATGGATGGCCTGCAAAGCCGTCATTGTGATATCGTCGAATTTGCCGCAACCATTTTCTTCAATAGAACCATTGTGTTTGAGGCTCGTGGAGCGATTGCCGAAAAGGCGTGGGAAAAGCTGATAAATCGTGATCATGGCGGGCTCATTGTTCATACAAAAATACACGACAATCGGCTGGATTGAGCCGAAAACGATTTATTTCCACTCATTTTATGCAAACGAGTGATAGGCAGCATGTAAAGTTATTCGACTATAGCTTGGGCTGAGGCGAAGCAGGACGCACTTCGTAGTCCATCCCCACCAACAGATCGGCTAAAGGTTTCAGAGCTTGCACTTCCTGATGTTCTTTTTCTAAAACCTGCATACGGTATTCATTCTGAGGCTCTTTCCCTCTGACGACCTGAGCTTTTTTCGTCTCGTGATAGGTGAGCTCGATAAACACCCTCAGGTCAATATCCGGTGTTTTGATAGCATACAGACCGTCAATAATGAGCATATCAATACCGCTGTAGTCGGTGGTAAGCTGGTCAATCTGCTCGGTTACGAGGTCAACGCAGGGTCCGGTGGAAAAAGCGCCGGCTCTGAACTCGCTGATATTGCGCAAAAAGGTGTCCCAGTCGTATTCGTTCGGGCCGACAACATTCTGTATGCCATGTTGCTTGCGCCATTCGGTGCGTTCCAAAGGATGAATGCGGTAATAATTGTCAATATGCAGTGGCTTGGCCATGATACCGTGTTTGCGTAGGCTTTTGGCAATCACGTGAGCCAGCTCCGATTTTCCTGAGCCGGATTCGCCCGAGATGGCTACTATCATTTTTGGTTTCCGAATGGAAAGAATTTTTTCAACAATTACTTCACCAGCTTTCTGGTGCTTTTCAGCAATCAACAAAACATCTCCTAACATATCATTCTGTATTTTAGTTATTTACAATCAGTTTAAAAAATTAAAGATGGTATTTATCCAAAGTGGCATCGAAGTCGAAAAA
>JACFNF010000028.1 GCA_019454985.1 Bacteroidales bacterium | reverse complement strand
ATATCATTTGTTTTTGCAATTTAAGGAAAATGCTGTTAATATTAGAACTTAGCCACATTTGTCTAATTCAGATATATAAATTGTATGTTTAATCTACACGACAGCAAAGATATTTTAGCAAAGCTTTCCTTCGGAGAAGTTAGTACTGCCCAACATCTAAAAGAGAAGCACTTCAACAAAGGCTGAGGGTTGATAGCTTTTCAAAAAACAGAATTCCCGGCTGACAAACAACTCATTAAAGTAATACCAAAGACTATGTGGAACACGATTAAAACGAGAGCATACCAAGTGATAACGCCTATTGTGGGTATGCTGAACAAGACCGGAATCACGCCCAACGGCATCACCACGATTGGTTTTGGAATCACACTGGCCTCAAGCATTGTGTTGATTGCCGGAGGCGAAAAGGGCAACCGTGGCGATTTCAGGTATCTATTCTGGTTTGGTGCCATCACCCTTTTTGCCGGATTGTTTGATATGCTTGACGGACAATTGGCCAGGCTGACGAATAAAACCACCCGATTTGGTGCGCTTTACGATTCGGTGCTCGACCGATACAGCGAGATGTTCATGTTTTTGGGCATTTGCTATTATCTGGTAGCACACCATTATTTTCTGAGTTCGCTCTCGGCATTTATAGCAATGATTGGCTCCATCATGGTGAGTTATGTGCGAGCCAGAGCCGAAGCCTTAGGCGTGGAATGCAAAGTTGGCATGATGCAGAGGCCGGAACGAATCCTCACGATAGGTATTGCTGCTTTGCTGGCTGGGATAGTATCCTTTGTATTTGGCGAATTTAAATTTTCCGTCTCCTGGCTACCATTTCCTCTATTTGAGAATATTTCGGTTTTCACTATTCCGATTTTTATTCTTTCCATTTTAACCAATCTCACTGCAATTCAAAGGATTGATCATTGTAAAAATAATATGTAACCCTAAAAATTTAACCCATGAATCTTAAGAAAAACATTCAGAAGGCCAATGGAAAACTTGGCATTTTAATTCCTGGTCTTGGAGCGGTTTCAACTACATTTATTGCTGGTACCCTTGCCGCCCGAAAAGGCATTGGTCAGCCTATTGGCTCCATCACCCAGATGGGGCGCATCAGGCTCGGCAAACGCACCGAAAACCGCAATCCCGCAATCCGCGATTTTGTACCACTCGCTTCCCTAAACGATTTGGTATTTGGTGGCTGGGACATTACCCCCGACAATGCCTGGGAAGCTGCAACAAATGCCGGCGTGCTCGACACTGAATTGCTGGCCCGGCTGAAAGATGAGTTAGAGTCCATTCAACCCATGAAAGCCGTTTTCGACCATTCATTTGTGAAAAACCTTGACGGCGAACACGTTAAACACGAAAAAACCAAAATGGACTCTGCAAAAGCCTTGATGTTGGATATTGAACAATTTAAGCAGAAAAATGGCTGTGACAGGTTGGTGATGGTTTGGTGTGCTTCAACTGAGGTTTACGTTGAACAGCAAGAGATACATCAAGACCTTGAAAAGTTTGAGAACGCACTCCGGGACAATCATCCGGCCATAGCCCCCAGCATGATATACGCTTATGCAGCCATTCAAAGCGGTATTCCCTTTATCAACGGGGCGCCTAACCTCAGTTGCGATATTCCGGCGATTGTTGAGCTTGCTAATAAATTGGAAGTTCCCATTGCCGGCAAAGATTTTAAAACCGGCCAAACTCTGATGAAAACGATCTTAGGTCCCGGCCTGAAAAGCCGATTGATCGGCATTGACGGTTGGTTTTCGACCAATATCTTGGGAAACCGGGATGGCAAAGTGCTGGATGATGCCGATTCGTTTAAAACCAAAGAAGTTTCCAAATTGAGTGTACTCGAAAGCATCCTGGAAGCTGAACTGTATCCCGAACTCTATAAAGAGATGTATCACAAAGTGAGAATCAATTATTATCCCCCCAAAGGAGACGACAAAGAGAGCTGGGACAACATTGATATTTTTGGTTGGTTAGGGTATAAAATGCAGATCAAGGTTAACTTTTTGTGCAAAGACTCCATTCTTGCGGCACCGGTTGTTTTGGATCTCGTATTGTTTATTGACCTTGCACATCGGGCTCAGATGAAAGGCATTCAGGAATGGCTTTCATTCTACTTTAAATCGCCCCAAACCCTGCAGGGACTGCCGCCTATTCACGACATATTTCAGCAAAAGATCAAGCTCGAAAACACCCTCAGGCACTTGATGGGCGAGAAACTGATCAATCATCTGGGACTTGATTATTACGAAGAAGAACAATGAGAAAGCACAGGCTTATTGCGACCATGCTGGGAGTCGGATATTTTCCGGTTGCGCCGGGCACAGCAGGATCAATGGCAGGCGTTGTGATTCTTTTCCTCACCAATATGTTTTTACATTATCTGGGAGGCGCACAACCAGCCATTCTTCTTATCAATGTCGCGATGACGCTCATTGTATTTTTCATAGGTGCATATTCCATAAAAAAGTTAGAAACTATCTGGGAGCACGATGCCTCAAAAATTGTGATTGACGAAGTCATTGGAGTTTGGATTGCTGCCTATGCCCTCCCACCACATTGGAAATACTATTTGGCTGCACTGCTGTTGTTCAGGTTTTTCGATATCGTAAAGCCGATGTTTATCAAGCGAATTGACGTCATGCAAAACCATTGGAGTGTGATGCTAGACGATGTGTTGGCCGGAATCTATTCCAGCATCATGCTTCAGTGCTTGATATTGTTTAATCTTTTTTGATTTGACAAAATGAAAACCACCAAACCTTCCGGTTTCGCTTCGTTCGTTCGCTATTCGATTGTCGCAGGCATTGCGACAGCAACAGACTTTTTGGTATTGGTTCTGTTTACCGAAGTTTTTAAACTGTGGTACATGTTTTCGGCGATAACGGGTGCTGTAACCGGAGGGGTGGTTTCGTTTCTTTTAGAAAGAAACTGGGCATTTTGCGAAAAACAAGGCAACCTTTTCAAACAAACATATAAATATACAGCCATTTGGATTGCGAGCATTCTTTTAAATACAACGGGACTTTTCCTGCTCGTTGAGTTTGCTCACATTTATTACATCTTATCAAAAGTGATCGTTTCGGTAATGATTGGAATAGGGTTTAACTTCTTTACACATAAATATTTCATTTTCAAATAGGTATATATTACGATGAAAAGATTACTCTATATATTTTCCTGCACATTTATGATACTATTACCCTTACAGGGATTTAGTCAGAAATATGTGAATATCAAAGGTCGGGTGATTGATGCCAGAACAAAAGAACCGATGCCTTTTGTGAATGTTGTTTTCATCGGGAAGAACATTGGCACAATCACTGACTACAATGGAGATTACAGTCTTTCGACCCAATGGGCTTCCAATCAATTGCAAGCATCTTTTATTGGATATAAAAGAGAAGTCAAGGCTGTGGGAGATGCCAGAAATCAAACGATCAATTTTATAATTGAACCTGAGAATATCAACCTGACCGAAGTATTGATTACCGGACAGCGCAAACGCTATCGTAACCGCGACAATCCCGCCGTTGAGCTCATCAAAAAAGTGATTGAAAACAAGGATTCAAATAGCAGAGAAACTTTTGACTATTACGAATTCGACAAGCACGAAAAGGTGGAGTTCGCTTTGAATAATATTACTGATGAATTCAGAAGTAAAAAATTCTTTAAGAAATTTCAATACGTTTTCAACTTCGTTGATACTGCCGAAATCAATGGGAAGCCTTATTTGCCGGTCTTTCTCAAAGAAACCCTATCAAAAGTTTATTACCGTAAAGAGCCAAAAGCCCAAAAGGAATACATTTTAGGCACAAATGCGATTGGATTTCACGATTATATTGATAACGAAGGCGTTGGATTTATCATTGATAATCTTTATCAGGACATCAATATCTATTCGAGCAACATCACTCTGCTCACCAATCAATTCATCAGCCCCATTTCATCCATTGCACCACTCATCTACAAATTCCATATCATTGACACCCTTGCCATTGACAGTTTGCGGGTCATCAATTTGGCATTCCAACCGCGTAATAAAGCTGATTTCGCTTTTATGGGGAATTTGTATATCACCGATGACGACCGTTACGCTGTGACGAAAGTGGATATGCGGGTATCAGAAGATATCAACCTAAATTTTGTCAATGATCTACGAATCATTCAAGAGTTTGAGGAATCGGAAAGCGGAGGATGGTTGTACAAGCGAAATGAATTGGTTGTTGATTTCAATCTGATCAACAACACCAATACCGGCATTTTGGGTAAGAAAAAAGCATTTTACAATAATTACGCTTTCAATATGTCGCGCCCCGACAGCATTTACTCCGGCATTGAACACACCATTAAAACGATTGGACATGCACAACGTGGCAGCTCATTTTGGGAGGCCGGAAGAATTGAAAAACTCACAGAACAAGAGCAGAACATCTTTGTGATGGTAGACAGCATACAACATGTGCCGGCATTCAAACGTACAATGGATTTAGTGATGCTTGCGGTAGCAGGCTATTGGAAATTTGGCAATTTTGAGGTTGGGCCTGTCAACACCTTTTACAGTTTCAATGATGTGGAAGGATTCCGGTTGAAAGTTGGCGCCAGAACCTCACAGAACTTCAGCGAACGCTTTACATTAGAGGGCTACTTATCATACGGCTTTAAAGATGAGCGACTGAAACATTCGGTTAGTGCCACGTGGTCGTTGAATGGCCGCTCGTTGAAAGAAAATCCGCAACATTTCATTAAGGCCATGCATCAGGTTGAGACCAATTTCCCAGGAATGGAAATGCAGTTTATCAACGAAGACAACTTCCTGCTTTCGTTTAAACGAGGTGTTGCTGACAAAATACTCTATTACGAAATGTACAAACTTGAGCATCACCGTGATTGGGGCAACGGTTTCTCAACTATTATCAATTTCAAAAACGTAACACAAACACCGGGCGGCACTTTACTTTTCCAATTCAATGACGATCGCAAACTGAACGACATCACTTCCAGTGAAATTGGAGCAACCTTAAGGTTTGCACCGAACGAAAAATATTATCAAGGAATGAGTTATCGGATCCCAATCATCAGCAAATATCCGATATTTCAACTTTCATATTCACAGAGTGTAAAAGGATATTTTAATGCTGATTATAATTTCAGCAAATTGAACCTCAACATTTTCAAGCGGTTTTATCTTTCGCCAATCGGATTTATGGATTTGCAATTTGAAAGCTCGAAAATATTCGGGAGCAATATCCCATTCCCATTGCTAACCGTTCACCGGGCAAACCAGACCTATTCCTACCAATTGCTGTCGTACAACCTGATGAATTTCTTGGAATTTGTCAGCGACCAACACCTGAGTTTGTTTGCCGAGCAAAATTTCAATGGTTTCTTTTTCAACAAAATTCCTTTGATCAAACGCTTAGGATGGCGCGAAATTTTATCATTTAAAGGGGTTTATGGCAGTGTTACCGACAAGAACAATCCCAACGTAACCACCGGGCTCATGCAGTTTCCATCCGATAATTTTGGAAACACAACCACCTACACCCTCGAGGGCAAACCCTATATTGAGATGAGTTTGGGGGTTGGAAATATTCTAAAATTTTTCAGGGTTGATTATGTACAACGGCTCTCCCATCTTGACAACCCCAATGTGACTCAAAATGGGATACGTCTTAGATTCAAATTTGATTTTTAACACAAAAAAAACCAATCAACATGAAAGCACTTCTCAACAAAATGGCCCAATATGACCGGCCTCAGATGTTAAAAAAAATGGGCTTTTACCCCTATTATCATCCCATAGAATCGGGGCAAGATACCGAAGTGATGATTAACGGGAAAAAAGTATTGATGTTTGGTTCAAACAGTTATCTGGGACTGACTAATCATCCTAAGCTGATTGAAGCAGCAAAAAAAGCTTTGGATAAATACGGAACCGGCGCCTCAGGTTCGCGCTTAATGAACGGCAACCTTGATTTGCATGAGGAGTTGGAAGCTAAACTTGCTGAATTTACAGGCAAACCTGCTTCGGCCGTGTTCAGCACGGGCTTCCAGACAAACCTTGGAACAATTTCGGCGCTCACCGGTCGAAACGATTTCGTTGTGATAGACGAAAAAAATCACGCTTCAATCATTGAAGGAAGCCGGCTCACCTTTGCCAAAAGCTTTAAGTTCAGGCACAACGATATGAATTCGTTGGAAGAAAATCTTAAAAAGACCGACTCAGGTCAAGTTGTTTTGATTGTGGTGGATGGGGTATTTAGCATGGAAGGCGACATTGCACCTTTAGATAAAATCTGTCGTTTAGCCGAAAAATACTCTGTTTCGGTGATGGTGGACGATGCCCATGCCTTAGGAGTATTAGGGAAAAAAGGAGCCGGTACGGCATCCTATTTTCATGTGACGGAAAAGGTAGATCTGATCATGGGCACTTTCAGCAAATCGTTAGCATCGCTTGGCGGATTTGTAGCCGGAGACACCGATACCATCAACTTTATAAAACACAATGCACGCTCGTTGCTTTTCAGCGCTGGAATACCCCCTGCCTCGGCTGCCGTGGTCATTCAAGCGTTACAAATCATCAAAGAAGAACCCGAAAGGCGCGAGATACTCTGGGAAAATACAGAATATGCCCGTTATTGGCTGCAATACAACGGATTTAATATCGGCAAAAGCCAGACGCCCATCATCCCCATTTTCATTGGCAATGACGAAAATACCTTTGCCATAGCTACAATGCTAATGTCGCAAGGAGTGTACGTTAACCCTATCATTCATCCTGCTGTAGCAAAAGAAGAATCTATCCTCCGATTTTCACTTACCTCAAACCATACAAAAGAGCAAATTGACATGGCTATTGAAAAACTCATCCAAAGCCGGGCAATGATGAACGGCAGATTATCAAAAACAATGTACTGATATGGAAAACATTATCATTAAAGAAGTAAAAACGGCTAAAGACCTTAAACGGTTTATTGCCTTTCCAAATACTTTGTACAACGGCAACCCATACAGGGTGCCACAACTATTTGGGTTTGAACGAGCAACGCTATCGCCGAAAAAAAATCCTGCACATGCTTTCTGCAAAACAAAATATTTCTTAGCCTTCAAAGGGTCGCAGATGGTAGGGCGCATAGCAGGCATTATCAATCAAAGAGCCAATGAAAAATGGGATGAACGTAAGGTGCGCTTTGGTTGGATTGATTTTGTGGATGATTTGGCCGTTTCATCAGCATTGATTGGTGCAGTGGAGGATTGGGGTAAATCGGAAGGGATGACAGCCATCCATGGACCGCTCGGTTTCAGCGATATGGATCTCGAGGGTATGCTTGTTGAAGGATTCAATGAATTAGGCACACAAGCTGTCATCTACAATTATCCTTATTATCCAAAACATCTTGAAATGTTAGGTTTTGTAAAAGATGTGGACTGGGTGCAACACGAACTCATTCCACCGAAAGAGGTGCCTGAAAAAATAAAAAGAAACGCTGCCTTAGTTGCTGAAAGGTATGAACTTCGAACGCTGCAAATTAAAAAAGCCAAAGAAATCATCCCTTATGCAAAAAAAATGTTCCATACCCTGAATGATTCCTTTGTTGATTTGTATGGCTTCGTGCAACTGACCGAGGAACAGATAGATTATTACATAAAACAGTATTTCAAAATTGTAAAGCCTGAATTCGTATGTTTTGTGATTGATAAAAACGATGATGTTGTTGGCTTTGGAATCACCATGCCCTCCTTGTCAAAAGCTTTGATAAAGGCAAAAGGAAAGCTTTTCCCATTCGGATTCATCCCTATCCTAAGATCAATTTATGGTAAAAATGATATTATTGACATGTACCTGATAGGCATTAGACCTGACTATCAGGGCAAAGGTGTGCATACCATATTTTTCAACGAGCTGACCCAGGCTTATATTGACAGTGGTATCAGGTATGCTATTTCGAGTCCGCAACTTGAGGACAACACCAATGCATTAAATCTCTGGAAACATTACGAATTCCGTGAGCATATCCGTCGGCGTTGTTTTATCAAAAACCTTGAGTCATGAAAAGCATCCTCATCACAGGCGCCAATGGTTTTATCGGGAATTTTCTCGTAAAAGCAGCATTAGAAAAAGGCTATCAGGTAACAGCCGGTATCAGGCCAACAAGCGATTTGAGCAATCTGAAAGGACTGCCAATCAACTATTTGGTGATGAATCTTTCGGATAAAGCCTCTATTGCCGAGGCGCTAATGCAATATGTGACTAAAAACGGATATTTTGACTTTATCATTCACAATGCCGGAATAACCAATTCAATCCGCAAACAGGAATTCAATAAAGTCAATTATCAATACACGAAAAATCTCGTAAACGTATTAATTGACTGTCAATGCGTACCTGAAAAATTTGTTTATATAAGCAGCCTGTCATCGTATGGCCCTCTGCACGAAGAAAGTTTACAACCCATCCGCGAAAGCGACCTTCCAAAACCAGCAACACAGTATGGTAAAAGCAAACTGAAAGCCGAGCAGTTTTTGGCCTCAAAACCCGAATTTCCATATCTGATATTCCGACCTACCGGCGTTTATGGTCCTTACGAGAAAGACTATCTGATGATGTATAAAATGATCAACCGCAACATTGAAACTTATATTGGAAGCTCATCGCAGATTCTTACTTTTATCTATGTGAAAGACCTTGCCCAACTGATCATGAAGGCGTTGGATTCAAGTATTTCCAGAAAATCTTATTTTGTAACCGATGGAAATCACTACACAGCACTTGAGTTTTCGAACATTATCAAAACGATTCTTGAAAAAAAAACCATCCGGGTCGTATTCCCCAGACCAATAGCTTTGGCCATAGCCTTTGTGTTAGAAAAGATTTCGTGGATTAGAGGAAATACCCCTGCCCTTAACACAGAAAAAATGAAAGAAATCAGCCGGAGACACTATTTGTGCGACAGCAGCCCAATTTTCAACGACTTTACTTTCAGGCCTGATTACGACTTAAAAGATGGCTTAGAAGAAACAATAACATGGTATAAACAAGAAAATTGGCTCTAAAATGATCAACGGAATACTTGCAATTATTTTAAGTCTTTGCCTTTTCTTTGGAAGTAAAGATAATTATCCTGTGCCAGAAAAAACCATTGCACGGCTTTTCTATATCCAACGAAACCACAATGCCAACACCATTGTGTATGACGCTGTATTTGATAACAATGGAATATTGGTCGAAAAGTCGCCAGTTGACATTTATTGGTTGAGATATCAGGAGCAGGGTCAACGGATGGAATTACGCAATATTGAAAGGCTGCTTGCCTTTGGTGCAGGTTGTACGCCAATAAAAGACAGAAAAAACGAATACGATCTTAAATTGGCAGCCGATCGAAAAAAAAGTTTTCGTCTGGTGCAGAAAGAACCCTTCAAAGCTTTGGTTGTCACAACAATCAATCAGCAAGAATCGCAGATTGACCACATCTATGTCTTTGCCGACAACACATCATTCTGGCCAAAAGTAAAATATATCGAGCTTTTTGGATTCAGTTTAGAAACCGGTAAACCTACATATGAAAGGATTCTGAATGAATAGAAAAGCTACAAACAAAGCTTTTAAAAGGTTCACCAAAAAAAATATATGCATTAACCTAGCTTTGGTATTGGCTTATTTGGGTTGGACAAAGCTGATGGGACCTGTCAGGCAAGATCAGTTTTTTCTGACCGGATTTTACCTTATGCTTTTTTATGCAAACGAAAAAACCCGTAAGCTCATCATTGGTTTTTCAATTTTCATCGTTTATTGGATTGTTTATGACTCCATGCGCATCATCCCCAACTACGAAGTTTCTCCGGTTCATATTCAGGAACCATATTTGCTCGAAAAAAGTCTGTTCGGCATCTCATGGAATGGTCAAATGTACACGCCAAACGAGTATTTTGCCCAAGCACACAATCATTTTCTCGATATTGTGACAGGACTGTTTTACCTCAATTGGGTGCCTGTGCCATTGGCCTTCGGGCTCTTTCTTTATTTCACAAACAAACATTTGTTTACACAATTTTCGTTGGTGTTTTTGTTTACCAATCTTTTAGGATTCTTTATTTATTATCTGTATCCGGCTGCCCCGCCCTGGTATGTTGATTTGTATGGTTTTGACCTTCATTATGGCGTGCAGGGCAACAGCGCCGGCCTAGCCCGCTTCGATGCCATCACCGGAATACCCGTTTTTGCAAACCTCTACAACAAAAACGCCAATGTGTTAGCAGCCATACCTTCACTTCATGCCGCCTATCCAGTCATTGTGTTGTATTATGGAATACAAAGTAAATTGGGCCGGATAAACGCCTTATTTGTGTTGTTTATGCTGGGTATATGGTTCTCGGCAGTGTACACCGGACATCATTATGTGATTGATGTTTTGCTGGGGGCATTGGTAGCAATAGCGACCATTCTCCTTTTTCAATTATTATTGAAAAAAACATGGGTTAGGAAAAATTTAAATCAGTTTGTAGCAGAAATTTAATGGACAAAAAAGGATATTCAAAAATAGCTCGCTCAGGAATCATCATTTGAAGGTTAATGGAGCGTGAAGGGTTGAGAAAACGAGAAGTCTTCAACAAATCTTTCAAAAACAATAGACAGCATCTGATTTTCGCTTTCAGAATGTTCAATCAATGTTTTTTTAATCAAGCTATCATCACTTTAATTTATTTCAGAATTGGTAAAGACACAATTTTTCAGCCATTTTCGGATTTCGTTTTTATCAACATCTGCAATTTTTTTTCAAATTTTCCCGCAGCAATTGTAACAATGATCGAAGCTAATGTAGCCATGTATGAAATGGATAAAAAACCAACCGGATCGTCTTCCTTGCCGTGAAAAAATTGAATATACATACCTGTGAACACAATTAAAACACACAGTATGAATGCATAATACTTCACAGTATTTAATCTTTTTAGAGCGTTCAAAGAGAATACTTTATGTTGTCTTACGTATCCTAGTAGTTTGAAAATCTGAAAAAGCGCAATATAAAAAACAATTGAAACTGCTTATCCATACAAAATGAAAGTATCAGAGTATATACTGATTAAGTCTAAATTTGTGGCACGTCCCTCGGTTAAAGGAAACCAAATCAAAAACACAAGTGCCACGACTCCAATAAGCACAATGACGAGTTGGAGAAGAGCAATTAAAGTTCCTTTCATCTGTGAATAATTTGTTTTAAATAGGTCAGATGGAATCTCGCATGAATATCGTCACATCAGCAGTTTGTGTTATCTTTATCATGCTCGATTTCACATACAATTTCCGAATTTTCGATGTATGTGTATTTTTTAAACACACCAGATAATTATTGATTTAAAACGCACTTCCTATGTTTTCGAAAATATTGGTACGAAACTGTCCATTTTTTATAGAGCTGAAAAGCTCATCGCTCCTTTAGTGCTTATAAATCGGCAATGGCATACACGAAACCTTTGCCATTCATGCCTCCTTCAATACATCAGGCAATTATATTTTTGAAGGCAGCACCTCCTTTATTCCCAATCGAGCAGTCGTTGCTGTCCTTCTAAGCTTCGGTGGAAGCTGATATCCTGGCTCACTTCGATCACGCCTTGATATTCTTTTTTTTCGTTCCGCAGGGCGAAATATTGGATAAGGATTTTGCGGCCTTTCTTATCAATCCAGAACGAGGCCACATCACGTTTGCCACTGCGGAATGCATCCACAATGCGATGAACGACATGCACACTTTCGGGTGGATGGCAAAGGTGCACATCGCGCCCGATGACGGCCTTGCTCCGCGGAAAGATGCGGTGTGGAGGCGAAGAATAGTAGCATACCTTATCCTGTGCATCCACAAAGGTGATGTCAACCGGCAGATGTTCAAAAAGCAATATCAGTTGGCTCACATCTAAATAGCCGGTGCCAAGGTTGATCTTACCTTCTACAGGGAAGCTGTGCTGCTTGTTCGTTCGGGTATTTTTCGGAGCTTTCACAAACGGAAATTCAGGGTCGTGGCAGTCAGCAAGCAGCTTATCCAGGGTGTTGGTGGGGATGGTGGCTTCCATATAAGGCAGAAGGATCTTTTCGTCGCGCAGCTTAATATTATAGAGATTGAAAAAAAGACTTCCGATGCTTTTGTTAAAAGCGCCAAGGTCGGGCGAAGGCTCTTGCAGCAATGCTTCAAGCGTTTTCAGGTCGGCCCGAATCTCGTCGTGAAACGACCACATCATCTGTATGCACCGGAAGTCGGGCCAATGGGCTTCGACCGAGGGAAACAGCACATTTTCTTTGAGGGTGTAATAGGCCTCATAGGTGGCAAGTTCTTTCACGCGCCGTCGGGCTTCGTCCCAAAGTTCGGGTGTGGTCCCCAGGTGATTGAGTTGTCGTATCACCTTTTTAAAATCGGCAAGCCGGCGGATCAGCTCTTCGTTATTTTGCATCATTATTCCGCTCAGACTGTCGGCTGAATGTTGTGGCCCGGGCAGTCGGCGCAAGGTATCGCCCAACACATTAAGGAATTTATTCATGGCTTGTTTGAGCTGAGGCAACGGATGACCTTCCTGCATCAGCCTGTCGGCCAATGCGATAATATCATGCGCCACGGCATTATCCACACTTTCCCGGGTGTCGTGGATGGTTTGAAAAGCATCCTTTTGATGCATTACGGCCATGAACAGACGATAAAGTTCATTGGCTTTTTTCTCGGAGTGACGGGTAATTTCCGACATGGTATTAATCGTTTTCGAGTGGGAGAAATGAATAATTTTCGCTGTAATACAACATCTGTTGCATAAAATCGTCGGGATAGCTAATCTGCACATCGGTGATACGGCCATCTTGTTTTATGGCTGTGAGCTTTGGCTGGATAAATCCTGCAAAAGGCGCAATGTGAAGCGACTGCCAACGCTGCAACATCTCCTGGTGAAGTTGCGGGTCCACTTTCACACCATAGGTTTCAACAAGCTGTTTTGCGGCCTCGTAGTCGCCTTCGGATTTTATACGTTGTATCTCGCGAAGCTGTTGGCCGAAGATTTGTCGAAGCGCTTGATAATCGTTGATTCGTACATAGGTTTTACCTTCGTGCTTTTCCATCACACACACCTGTTGTTTCTCGCCCAGAGTGTAAGCCCATCGGGCGATGAGTTGCCGGTTGCGCGCATGGCTTTCTTCAAGAGTTTTGCCCGGCTCAATCCTCACGAGCTGACGCATCAGCCCGTTGAGCATATAACTGTCGTAGGAGGCCTTCCCCACTTCGGGAGAATCGCAAAGTCCGTACTCAATCAACACCGGATCGGTAATAAAATAGAGGGCCACAAGGTCGGCGCGGGCTTCTTCAATGGTATTGGAATAACTTTTCAGGGTTTCTTTTGGGGTTCCTACATTAGGCATAAGTCGTCCGCTACCGTGCCCGATCACCTCATGCAGCCCGGTATGGAGCTTAGAGGCCAGAGGACCGTATTCGCGAATACGTGCCTGTTGGTCAGGAAGGTAAAACTCCTCAAGGCTTCCGTTATCTTTCGACGAAAATTCATAAGCATCTTCAATATTACCAAGGGATACCGATTTGGATCCATGTTCAGAGCGAATCCAATCGGCATTCGGCAGGTTGACGCCGATGGGCGAAGCAGGGGCATTGTCGCCGGCTTCCACAATCACACGGATCACCTTATAGCTGATGCCCGCAGCATCTTGTCGTTTGTGCTCCGGCGCAATGGGTGAGTTTTGCTCGAACCAGCCGGCCATACTGCTGATTTTGCCCATACGGACCGAAGCTTCTTCATCGCGCATGGAAACCACCGACTGCCAGGCTCCATGATGACCTAAAGGGTCGCCATAAACCTCGATAAAACCATTCACGAAGTCAATGGTGGAATCGGTATCTTGAACCCAAAGGATACTGTATTGGTCGAAAATGGTGAGGTCGCCGCACTCGTAAAAAGCGATGAGCTTGCTGATGATCTTGCGTTGAAGCTCATTTTCGGCATAGTGCGCGGCGCGGTCGAGCTGGGTAACAATCTTACGGATAGCGCGGCCATAACGGCCATCGGCATAATAAACCTGCTCTACAATCCTGTCATCCTTTTTCGTGAGTTTGCTGTTCAAGCCCCAGGAGGGCGGTCGCATCGGGTCGGTGGCAGCCTTGGCTGCATAAAAAGCTGTGGCTTCAGCTTCGGTGACGTCTTCGTAATAGTTGCAGGCCGACGAAAGCAGCAAGTCGCGCCCGGGGTCTTGCTCTACCCTTTTAGGAGCAATGAGCGGGTTGAAAAGCTGCTCGGCAACAAAATCCACAAGCTGTTGTCGGCTTTGCCCTGGATTCAAAGGCAAATCGTCGGGATGAATTTCCATCATCTTCCCGCGCAAGAAAGCCTCACTGAAAGCAGGCACCAATTTGTCAGTTGATTGATGATGGTGTAAACCGTTAGAAAACCAGAATTGCTTGAGAAAAACGGCATATGCGAGCCATTCTGATGTGTTTTTATCATCTTCATGCTTTAGCCAAAGCGTTTCTAACACCTTACGAAGCAATAAGTTATGCTTATAGTTTTGGTCGTAAATGATGTCGCGTCCTGCTAAGGCAGCCTGATAAAGATGCCAGACCATGAGTTTCTGCTGCAAGGGAAGTTGGTCGAAACCATCAACGCGGTAACGCAGGATGCGGATGTCGGCAAATTGTTCGGTTTGCCATTGAAAATCAGCTTGGTTTGTAGTCATAACAGCGGTTTAGTCCTGCAAAGATACAGTTTTCGATGGCCTTTCAGGCAAGCAAGAACCAAACCAACGGGTAAAAAAAATCAGGATAAACCCAAGGCTCATCCTGATTTATCATTTCTTTTTGAGGTTAATTCAGTCCGCGTTTTTCGAGCAGAGGCTCCATTGCAGCGGGTCGTCCTCTAAAAGCAAGCCACAGTTTCATCGGGTCATCTGTTCCGCCTTTCGACAGGATGTTCGCTCTGAAGCTTTGGGCAGTTTCGGGGTCGAAGAGATTCGTTTCTTTGAATGCCATGAAGGCGTCGGAGTCGAGCACTTCGGCCCACATATAGCTATAATATCCGGCCGAATAACCGCCCGAGAAGATATGGCTAAAATAGGTGCTTTTGTAGCGCGAGATAATTTCGGGATTGATGCCGCTACGGGCGCGTGATTCTTTTTCAAAGGCATCTACATCCAACATTTCGTCCTTTGCGAGGGTATGCCAGTCGAGGTCGAGCAGGGCTGCTGCCAAATATTCGGTGGTTGCAAACCCTTGGTTGAAAGTGCTGCTTGCCTTCATCTTTTCGATGAGGGAGTCAGGGATTACTTCGCCAGTCTGATAATGGAAGGCATAATAAGCAAGCACTTCTGGTTCGGGAGCCCAGTTTTCCATCACCTGAGAAGGCAGCTCGACAAAGTCGCGTGGCACTGCTGTTCCGCTGAGGCTGTTATAGGTAGTGCTGCCAAGGAGGCCGTGCAGCGCATGTCCAAACTCATGGAACAAGGTCGTGGTTTCGTCCCAACTCAGCAGTGCCGGCTTATCGCCTGTGGGTGCCGTGAAGTTGAAGTTGGTAGTGATGATGGGGGCGATATGTTGCCCGTTCACGTTCGACACTTTGCGGAAACTGCTCATCCAGGCACCGCCACGTTTCGACGAACGCGGGAAGAAGTCCATATAGAGGATGCCCACATGGCTGTTGTCGGCCTCCTTTACTTCGTACACCTCCACATCGGGATGGTATTTGGGCAGGTCGTCGCGTTTCACAAACTGTAGTCCATAAAGGTTCGAAGCCGTCTTGAACACACCGTCGCGCACGTTTTCGAGGCGGAAATAAGGTCTCATCAGCTCTTCATCTAAATCATAACGGGCCTTTCGCAGCTTCTCGGTATAATACCACCAATCCCAGGCTTCGAGCTTGAAATTTTTCCCTTCATGACGCACCATCTCCTGGAGGGCAGTGGCTTCTTTCTGCGCTTTGGCAATAGCGGGTTTCATCAAACCCATCAGAAAATCTCTTACGGTCTGTGGATTGGAAGCCATGTTTTGTTCCAAGATAAAATCGGCATGACTGGCATAGCCCAAGAGTTTGGCGCGCTCGTAACGGAGCTTGGCAGTGCGGGCGATAATCTTCTTATTGTCGCGCTCATCATCGTGGTTGCCGCGGTTGCTGTATGCTTTGAACATCTGTTCGCGCAAACTGCGATCGTCGGCAAACTGCAGAAAAGGGAAAATACTCGGGTTATGAAGGGTAAAAAGCCATTGACCCTGTTTTCCCTCTTTGGCAGCAGCCTCGGCAGAGGCCGACCTGAGCGAGGAAGGCAGACCGGCAAGCTGGCTGCTGTCGGTGATAAACAGTTTGAAATTGTTGGTCTCGGCGAGCACATTCTCGCCAAAGCTGAGCGAGAGGATCGAAAGCTCTTCGTTGATCTTACGCAGCTTGTCCTGTTCTTGGGCATTGAGCAGTGCACCTCCCCTTACAAAACGTTTGTAGGTTTTTTCGAGCAGCATGGTTTCTTCGCCATTCAGACCCAGCTCGTTACGGTGGTCGTACACCGTTTTGATGCGGGCAAAAAGCGCGGCGTTCAGGGCAATATCGTCATTATGTTTCGACATCAGAGGCGAGAGCGTCCGTGCGAGAGCCTGCATGGTGTCGCTCGTGAGTGAGCTGTTCAGATTATAGAACACACTGCTCACCTTGCTCAACAGTTGACCGGATACTTCAAGGGCTTGGATGGTATTTTCGAAAGTGGCAGGCTCCGTTGAGGCGGTAATCTGGTCAATTTCGGCCATCTGTTCTTTCATCCCCTGCTCAAAAGCCGGAAGATAGTCGCCCGGTTCAATAGATTCAAAAGGTGGAATTTGGTATGGCGTGGTGTAGTCAGCCAAAAAAGGATTGGAATGTTGCATTTGTTTCTGGTTTTGTTGACAGGCGGCAAAGCCTATTGCAGCAAAAAAGACGATCAAAATTCTCTTCATAGGATTAATTTTCAGGTTCTGGCCAAAAATAACCCCTTTCGTCCGACCGCAAAAAAATTCAAAAGTATAAGGCTAAACAAGATAAGGGAGCGGAAAACAAAGCTTAATATTCTGAAAGATCAATAGCTCTACTTCCCGTCGGCGGTATGAAAAGTTGCGCATTGCGTGGCTATTAACCTAGCCCCCGTTACCAAATTTGCCTGCGGGAACTGAGCTTCAAAATTGTACTCAAACCGCTATGTTTCATTACTGCTTGTTGCGCTTAGTACCTATTTTTGTTCATGTCTTTTTTATAGTTCTTTATCATTTTCCCGAAATCCTAATCTTTTTTTCGCTTTTCGACTAACGAAGATTCAAAATGAGCTTTCTCTCTTTCCATTTTCATGTAATTTTCATAAGAAGCTTTGTCTATTTCTCCTTTTTCAACGGCTTCAATTACAGAACAACCTGTCTCATTCGTGTGAGTACAATCTTTGAACTGGCAATTTTGAGAAAGACTGACAATTTTGTCAAATGTGGTTTCTAACCCGCTTGTTGTGTCTGCAATTCCCACTTCTCTCATACCCGGATTGTCAACTAATATTCCGCCATTTTCGAGAATAATCAATTCCCTGTAACTTGTAACGTGTCTTCCTTTATTTGTACTCTGGCTTATTGTATCTGTTCGCATGATTGACTTACCGGAAAGATTATTTAATAGTGTGGACTTTCCTACGCCTGAAGAACCAAGCATACAATATGTTTTGCCTTTTTCAATCGTCTTTTTTATTGCTTCAACCCCATTTTGATTCTCGTTACTGATTGCAATAACCTGTACATTTTTTATACGAAGTTTTATGCTGTCCTGTATCTCATTAATTCTTTGCTCATTAATAAGGTCAGTTTTACTCAGCACAATGATGGGGCTAACGTTAGATGAGTAGCAAATAGTCAGGTATCTTTCAAGTCTGTTGATGTTAAAATCTCTGTCAACTGCTTGAACTAAAAATGCGTAATCTATATTTGTCGCTATGATTTGAATCTCTCCGAATTGCCCGATTGCTTGTCGCTTAATAATCGAAAATCTTGGTAATATTTTATGAATTACTGCAAAATCTGAACCATACGATGTCAAAGCAACCCAATCTCCAACTGCCGGGAAATCTTCACGACTAACAGCCGAAAATCGCATATTACCGGTTATTTCAGCTTCAAATTCAGCTTTAGCTGTCTTTACAATATACCTCTCCTTATGTTCTGCAATAACTCTTCCTATCTCAAAGTTATCAAGTTTTTGCTCTGACCTGTATTCTTCAAGTCTGTCATTATATCCTAAATCTTCCAATTTTATGTGTGCATCCATGTAGTAGGATTTTTTTGTGTTCAGGACAACTTAGCGATAGCAGAACGATTAGAATTTTTTTTAAAAAGCAAACACCTATTTCCGGTCGGGCAGATATTGATATTTCCTTTCGTTCAGATAAGCCCACACTGACACACCGGCAACGATGGCCACCGTATAATAAACGAATGAAGGCACGGGTACCGGGTCGCCAGCTGCGTATGAATGCAGCCCCGAGAGGTAATAGTTCACCCCGAAATAGGTCATGATGACCGAGCTATAGCCTACCAAGGTAGAAAAACTGAAGCTGTAATCGGTCTTCATCCCGGGCATATATCCCATATGGGCGATGAAGGTATAAACCAGAATCGTGACCAAAGCCCAGGTTTCCTTCGGATCCCAGCCCCAATATCTCCCCCACGACTCATTGGCCCAGACCCCGCCAAGGAAAGTGCCAATAGTAAGCAGATAAAGGCCAATGATAACGGTACGCTCGTTGATATAATTCAGTTCTTTGATGCGTTGCTGAAGATGGCCGAAATTGTTCGGATTTTTGAGAATCATCAGCACTAAATTGATGAAGCCCAAAAGTGCTCCCAGTGCCAGAAAGCCGTAGCTGGCGGTGATCACTGACACATGGATGGTGAGCCAATATGACTTAAGTACCGGTACCAGATTGGTAATTTCGGGATCCATCCACGACAGATGCGCTACCATCAAAATAATAGAGGCGAGGATGGAAGTGGCAGCAATGGTCATTTGCGACTTGCGCGAGAAGACCAATCCGGCCAGCACCGTCACCCAGCCAATATAAATCAGCGACTCATAACCGTTGCTCCAGGGTGCTCTACCCGAGATGTACCAGCGCATGGCCAGCCCGATAGTCTGAAACACAAAGAAAACGACGATCAGCAGATAGAACACGTTGAGCGTAGTGTTGATCCATTTCCGACTGCGGAAAAGATTCATAAACGACAAAACGAGCATCACAAAACCGGCCATGCCGAAGTATTTCCCAAGGCGGTCGAAAATCATCATATGGTTATAGCGAATCTCGGCTTTCACCTTTGCCTGCGAGGGCAGGATATCTTTACCGTATTTCTGTTGATAATCGTTCATCCCTTGCACAAGCAGGTCAGCGTTTTCCATATCGTCATGAAGCAGTGCATTGAAATAGAATGGGATAGCCTGACTCACAAAAGCGCTGTCGTCGGCATTGAGTCCTTCCAGATCCGAGCCCGGATGAAACCATGGATGGTGCGAATCGCGCGGATCGGGGAAGATGCGCAGCAACTCGCCTGTGAAAACCAAATAAGCGATGTTTACTCTCTCGTCAACCGCGATGACGTCGTTGTCGAACTTACTGCGCTCCGAAGGTTTGCGGGCATAGGCCTGGCTCACCAAGTCGCGGAGTTTATAGCCCCCGCCCTGGCTAAAATCAAGCATATCGGTGAATGCAGCATGGCTTCCACTGAGGTTGAGCAGTTTTTTCAGCTCGGGATGCGACACCTTGATCATCTTTACCGCCTGCCATTTCTGGGGCTCAAGCTGCATGCCCAGTAACACCTGGTCGGGATTCATCCCGTTGAAACTCGTTTTTCGGGCAATCTTGCGGAGCATCTCGCTCGAAAGGGTATTCATAGGCTTGAGCCTGCCATCGTTGTCCTGCACCAAAAGGGTTCCAAATTTCGCAGCTTGTTCTTTATCCACCACTTTGAGTGTGGCTTCTTTATCCTGTGCATGTAGCGCCGTTGCCCCAAAAATCATGAAAAGCGCTAAGATGGCCGTCTTGGCCGAAGGCTTTGGCTTATTCAGCAAACGACCCAATAGGGCAAAACGGGTGTGTCGGGCAAAAAGGGCTAAAAACATACCTAACGCCATCAAGAAATAGCCGAGATAAGTCACCCAGGTACCCATCGCGTCTTTGTTCACCGAAAGCACCGTACCCAACTCATCCCTGTCGTAGGACGACTGGAAAAACCGATATCCCTTATAGTTCAAAACATGATTCATATAGATCCGATAGGGCCTCTCAATCCCTGCTTTTGGGTCAATCAGGGTCACTTCGCTGGCATAAGACGACGGGCTGTTTGAGCCGGGATAACGTTCAAGCTGGAAATCGTTGAGCTTGATAAAGAAATCCAAATCGAGAATCTTGGAGCCATACACCATCTTCACATCTAAGCCATTGATGTTAAAGCTATTGGTTTCACCTACATAGCCTTTCCCGCCACGCAAAGCCACCGTTTTTTTCTCGCCGCCCGAGGCCACCTCCACGATCATGGCATCCATAAAGCTCATATCTTTCCCCTTATAGGATGAGTAGTCGAGTTTACCATTCTCATAGGTGTCCGTTAGCACCATGCGCAAACCATCTAAGCTATAAAGTTTTCGCGTTTCGAACGGATGCCATTGCCCGGCCTCGAGGCTGTCGGTCAAGCCGCCTGCCATGGTCATCGAAACCAGCAATTCGGGAGCCAGGATACTGAGCTGGCCGTGATCGTAACGGAGATTAATGGCCGCCGAATCAGGCTCGTTGCCAAAGTTAAAGGTGTACTGCATGAAGTTTTTTCGCTCGCCTTGTTTTAAAATCAGGTTATTGCGTCCCGATTGGACGGTTGAAACCGTCATAATGGCATAAGGGGATCCTTCGCCTGCTTCTCCCTTCACTAACACTTCCTGGGCATTGGGGATATATCGTACCGATTGAAAACTTATTTTCTTGCCGTTGACGGTCATCTTGTCAGAATAAGCCCGCTGCGAAAGTCCCGACATAATAACGTCGTCATCCGAATACTGTTTGGTCTGGCCGTCGCTCACTTCGGCCATCACATAAGTCAGGTCGGAAAGCATGGTGTTGGCCGTTTCGCCTTCGCGAATATTCATAATTCCTTCATAACCGATATAACGCGTGATGGCAGAACCGAAAAGGATGATGAGAAACGAAAGGTGAAACACAAAAAGCGTCAGCTTTTCGCGACGCCACATTTTGTATTTAAAAATATTGGCGATCAGGTTGATGCCAAGCAGTGCAAGCAATACCTCGAACCAGGTGGCATTGTACACCACTGCTTTTGCACCCTCGGTACCAAAATCATTTTCGATAAAAGTGGCAACCCCGATGGCAACGGCAAATATGAGCACCATTACCCCCATCGTTCCCATTGAAAATAATGTGTTAAAAAATCGTTTCATAAAGTGAACAAATTGATTTTTAGAGCATTGAAAAAGTGTTCAAAAATACACAAAAGGGGATGGTGAACGAGCCCGATGCAGCCCTCAAAGCCTTCATCCGATGTTAAAAAAACTTAACGTACAGATGAGAAACTAATTATCAAGGATTTATAGCGAAAATCTTACAACATTATCGAAGCTGAGAAGTGTAAAGATGAAGGGCATTCTCAGACGAAAAGCTGAGATAGGTTATTTTTTAGCCTGCTTTATCCTGAATCAGTACATCAATGGCACCTACCCCAAATTTACTCATTGAAGCCATTTTATTGTTGATGCCTTCTAACTCCTGTAAAGCCTTGATGATGGCATTTTTCAATACCCCATTCCCTACCCCGTGGATATAGGTCACTTTTTCATAATCGTTCGCAATGGCGCTGTGCAGGGTTTTATGAAAATGATCCATCTGAATTTTGAACATATCGTGACTCGAAAGTCCGGCAATATTATCCACCAATTCTCCGATATGGAGGTCAACCACCGCTTCGCCATTGCCTTTGCGATAACGGTCAATCAGGGCTTTTTCTTTGACAACCTTCACTGTAGCTTCAGCAGCCGGGCTGTCGTTTTTAGCAGGCTGGACTTTAAGGCTGTCGGCTTTGAGGTTGGTAAACAACTGTAACTGAACCAAAACAGCTTTCTCGCCCGTCACCTGCACCATATTGTAACTCCCTTCTTTGTAGAAACGGCTGGGTTTCAGGTCGAAGGGTGCGTGCAGCGGGAGTAGCAATTGTTGGGGACTATCGGGCACAAAAATGACCTGTACATAGCCTTTGCACCATTCGTTGAGGTCGTCGCGCGAGATGGTCTCGACAATGAGCTTTGAGTAAGGTTTCAACTTGCCGCTGTCAACGGTCACCAATTTGTCGGGCAGGCTTATGCGCAACAGGAACATGGCTTCGGCCGGGCTGTGGTTAATCAGCGTCACATCCAAAGGACCGGTGAGGATCCATTGCTGCTCGTGCGGCACAAAGGCAAGATAAAACCCTTCGGGTTCAGGCTCACGCGCAAAGCGCCGAAGGCTGTCTCGGCGATGTTCTTCGGCTTTCTTCTCTTCCAGTTCTACCCTTGCCATAATTTCTTTTTGAAGGGCATCGGTGGCATGCGGGATGCTACGGCTTGCCTCGAGCTGAATCAACTCGTTCATCATCACGGGTATCTCAAACCCGTCTTCGATAGCCACAAGAGCCATCTTGCTGTCAATAATGCGGCTGATGATACCTCCGCCAACCTCGTTGAGAAACCTTACCTTATCGCCGGGCTTAAATGTGTACATCTGTTCCTATTTTGGGATTGCAAAAATACGAAAATGCACGACAGGCCAAGGTTACCAAATTTTCACGTATTTCATCATATAATTGCCGGCCGGTGTAAACAGTCGGACAAGGTAGATGCCGGCAGGCAGATGGCGTATGTCAAGACGTAAATTGTGGCCATCGGCGAAACGAACAGATTGAAGTTGATTCCCTTTCAGGTCGCTGACAACCACTTGAATAGGTTCCGAAAGCAGAGTACTTTCTTTTATGCGAAACAGGCCATCACCCGGATTGGGGAACAGCGCCGGCTGTGGTCTATCACTCATTTCCGGATTCCCTACGTACCAGGTCTGGAAGTAAGCCGGCTGCGACCATTGGCTCTCGCTTTCTGTACCGCAAAGAGTTTTCACGTAAAACACATATAAAGTCTGTGGTTCAAGCCCCGTCAATGTCCAAGAGTTGATTGTGGATAGATCGAGCCATCCTTCACCGGCGATGGTATCATTGACCGATGGTCCCCAAAGCACAAACCATTGATTGTTTTGCACCGGCGACACCCAATGCAGCGTTGCCGTGGTTTCGCTCAGGTTATTTACATTCAGATTGATCGGTGTCGGACAACCGTTTTCTTCCTGAAAAACAGCCGTCAATGTCCTGTCGCTTTCCGCCACAAAGCTGTACACCGCATTGAACGACACGCAGATTCCGTTTTCGAGCCATGCCGAGAAGAGATATCCTTCGTTGGGTTGTGCAACGATGGTAACCGGGCTACCATGTTCAAAAACACCTCCTCCGCTGACGCTCCCGTAATCGTCATTATTAGACATAACGGTAATTGTATAGCTATTGATCAGGAAACGGGCGGTGAGCGAACGATTGGCGGCCGGCATGGGGAAGCTGTATGAAGCGTCGGTGCTGACTATTGTTGAGCCTTCGGTCCAATGGACAAAATGGTAACCCGTGGAAGAAGTGGCCAGAACCGTGACCGGCTGAGAGTAGAAATATGTTCCTGCGCCACTGACGTCGCCCCCGTCGGGCGGGCTGGCCGCTAACGAAAGCTCATACGTAAGAGGCTCGAAACGGGCCCAAAGGTCAAGATCGCCGGCCGGCATCATAAAGGAGTACATCGGTTGCGTGGAAACGACTTCGCCATTGCTTTCCCACTGAACAAACTGAAAGCCTGTGGCTGGAGTAGCCGACACCGTCACTGTCTGACCGAAGTCATAAAATCCGCTACCAGTCGTCGTGCCTCCTTGTGATGGCGTAGCATGGGTGATCACCTGATAAGTTTTGGGCACAAAATGCGCTTTCAGATTCACATTGGCCGCCGGCATGGTATAGGCAAACGAAGGCATTGTGGAAATCATCGCGCCGTTCAATGTCCATTGATCAAAAAGGTAGCCATCGGCAGGCTGTGCCGATACATTCACCGATTGTCCGGCCAAATAGCTGCCATCGCCCAAAGTTGTCCCACCTTGCAAGGGAACCGGCTCAGTGCTCAGCTCCCACAACGAAAGCAGTTGGGTGTTAATATAGTTCACGGCAATCAATCCCTGAACACCGCTGACCCAGCTACCGGGCAAAAAATCGAGGTTTAAAGTGCCGCCGGCTATACGGCTAAATAAAAGATTGAAAACAAGAGTATTATTGGTCATATTGACCGGAGCCGATAGATTCGACCATTGCACACTGATGAGATTGCCCACACTACCGGCCGATACATTGGTCACCGCTAGAGGTTGAACGCCCAGAAACTGGAGTTTCGTAGCATCATAAGAAATAAAAAAGCTAAAACCATTTACCGAATAAAATCCCACCCCCTGCATCCTGACCGGCACACCGAATGCTGTGGCTGCTTTGTCGGAAGAATCAGTAGCAAAAGACGCAAAAGATTGACTCTGAACCGAATACAAATCCGGAGATAAGCCATATAAAAGAAACAGCAAAATGAAAAATCGTACAAAAACCTTCATGGTCAAATTGTGGTCTTCAACTTACAAAAATACGTCAATTTAAAATGTTTTCGCGATTTCGGCCAATAATGGGGCATATTTCGTTTTTGAAGCCCATCTTTGCAGTGTCATTTTTAAACATCCGGCATTGAGACAAGGCATACTGATTTCATTTTTCATTTTCATTTTCGCACTGCCCTCAGGCTTAGGGCAATATGTTTCAGGCAAAATCAAAACGGAAACAGGTCTGCCTGTACCTTATGCTTCAGTGTTTGCGCCTGCCTTGCATCGCGGCACAACGGCCAACGAAAAAGGTGATTTTGTCTTGCCATTGCCGCCGGGAAGTCATGTATTAAGTTTTCAGTATCTCGGCCTGAGAACCCTCAAAACAACGGTGGAAATGCATGATGTTCCTATCCATTTGGATGTGGTGCTTGCACAACAGGAATACCTGCTACCCGAAGTCATCGTGACCTCAGGCGGCGAAGACCCTGCCTATTTTGTGATGCGCAAAGCCATTGGCATGAGTCAGTATTATCGCAATCAATTGCAGTTTTTTAAGGCAAAAGTTTATCTCAAAGGCAGTGGAATGGCCACACATATCCCCGCTTTGTTGGTGAAACGTTTCAAAAAAGAAGGCATCGAAAAAGGAAAAACCTATGTGACGGAGACTCTTTCAGAAATTGTTTACCGCAAAGATGAGCCTTTGGAAACCAAGGTGTTGTCAATGCGCAGCAGCCTCCCCGGCGGTGACAATGAGCCAATGCAGTTTTTCACCCTCAGCCTGTACAACGATGGGCATGGAGCCATCAGTCCGCTGTCGAAAGACGCCATGAGTGTTTACCGTTTTCATCTGGAAGGCACTTTCGTTGACGATGATCATACGGTGTACAAGATCAGGGTAATCCCAAAACGGAAGGGGAGCGACCTCTACGATGGCTCAGTGTTTATCCGTGAAGGCTCGTGGAGCATTCATTCGGCCCAGCTTGCCCTGAGTCAGAAGATGGTCTCGGTGGTACTCCGGCAACAGTATCAGCAGGTTCAAGCCCGCGTGTGGATGCCTGTGAGCCACGACTACGATGTGTCGGCCAGCATGTTGGGCATTGACTTCAGATTTCGGTATATGGCTTCACTGAGCGATGTTCAGGTGGGTTTGAACCCCAAGCTTGACCATGCTTTCTATGCCGGCTTAGACGAGGGGACTGCCCCGCCCACTTCCACTCCCGAGCAAAGTCGGGTGGTACGGAGCGAAAAACGGGCTTCAGAAAACCAACAGCGAATTAACACTTTGATGTCGAACAACAATCTGAGCAACAAAGAGATGCGCGAGCTCAACCGGCTCATTAAAATGGAAAGCAAAGAAAATGGTGGGCCGCCACAACTTGAGATTAAACAGCGTTCCATCATCATTGACGACAGCGCCCGACTTCGTTCGGTAACATATTGGAACAAGGAGCGAACCGTTCCACTTTCATCGGATGAAGCCAATAGCTTTGGCGAAGGCGACACCCTGAAAATTACCTCAGCAGACAGCCAGTTGCAATCATTGCCCTTTTGGCTGCTGATGGGTGGACAGCCCAAAAAAATTGGTGACAGACTCCACCTTACCTACAACGGACTACTTGGCCAAGATGCTTTGGAGTTCAATACCGTTGACGGTTTCACCTTTATGCAATCTGTGAACTTTCGGGTTGACGGCAATAAAAAAGGTTTTTCTAACGAGCTCAGCATGAAAGCCGGTTATGCCTTTGCACGAAAAGCCTTCATCGGCCGCGGCACTTTTCTGCATCATTTTGCTCCTATGCAACGGGGAATGTTCGAAATTACTGCACTTTGTCAGAGTGCCGACTTCAATGGCGACTTTCCGATGCTGCCGGCCATCAACAGCATCAATAGCCTGATGTTCAAAACTAACCGTGCAAAATATTATGACGAGAACGCAATTCTGGCTTCCCTCAATGTGGATATCATGAACGGATTGGAGACTCAATCTTCGGTGCGTTATAGCCTGCGTAACCGATTGGACAACCATAGCCATTATTATGTGGCCAATTTTTACAACCGAAATTACACTGAAAATATTCCGGATTTCACCCCTTTCGACAGCCTCCTGCTTTGCGACACAAAAGCTTTACAATTGAAGGCTGCAATATTTTACACTCCTATGCAATATTATCGTGTGGTGAAAGGGGTGAAACAAGTATCGCATTCAGTCTGGCCCACTTTTGGAGTTGCGCTCACAGCCACTTTTGCCGACAACAACCGGCAAAAAGCCGCCAGCCAATTGTTGGTCATCTCGTTGCGGCAGTCCATTGGCTCACGGCTTTGGGGCAAACTGGATTATGAAGTTGAGGCTGGCGACTTTTTGGGCGACAAACCACTGCATTTTGCCGATTGGAAACATTTCTGTGTGAGCAATACCCATGTCGGACCTTATGCTCCCTTGGGTTCATTGAGAAGTGCAGGCAACTACGAACGCAGCACTGACGGTCGTTTTGCCGCCTTCCGCCTTGCCTACAGCCACAGCCGTATCTTACTCAAACGTCTGCCTTTTTTGGCCGAGAGTCTGATACGCGAATCGGTTTTTGCTCATCAGATGATGAACAGCGGCCAAAAAACACTGACCGAGATTGGCTATGGTATTCAACAGCTGTTTTTAGTGATGAACGCCGAGGCTTTTGCAGCTTTTGAAGGTGGCCGATTTCGCGAAGCAGGCATCAGAATAGGCATTCCATTTGGTATGGCTATCATCGAAATGTAGCCAACCCGTTGGTTTTGGCCGGACTAGCCAAAGAAAAGCTATCGCAGCATCTTCGTTTCTTACTGTCGTTTCAGCAGTTCGAGCTGGCGGCGATACACCCGTTCCATGCCCTCACGCAGGCTGATTTTGGGTTTCCAGCCGAAAGTATTCGTCACGACATCCATATTGGCATAACGGGAATGAACTCCAACAGGCTTGTCAATTAACGGTTTCACCTGAGGCTGATAGCCGGCAATCTCGCCAAAAAGGGCGATAAGCTCAAGAAAGGAAGTCAGTTTTCCGGAGCCGATGTTATAGGCCGAACCATCCGAAACGCGGTCAAGAAGCATAAAGATAAAATCGAGCACATCGTCAATATGCACAAAGTCGCGGCCTTGTTTTCCTGTCCCCCACACCTCGAATGGATCTTCGCGGCGTGCAGCCCTTGCAGCGATGGCCGGCACGGGGTACGACTGCTCCTGGTCTTCGCCATAGCCCGAGAAAGGGCGGATACAAGCCACCCTGACTCCATAATGCCGGGCAGCAATCTGCGCCAAAAACTCACCCGTGAGTTTAGACCAGCCATAGGTCATATCGGGCGTACCTAAATTTTTATTGAAGTCAATATCGCCTTCGGATAGAGCGACAGCCCCATCGGTAGTTTGCAAACTCACCGGATAAGCCGCGCTGGAGCTGGGATAAAGCACCCTTTCGGGCTTATGCTGCGTTACCCAATAAAAAAACTCGGCATCAATGCTCAGGTCGAGGGCCACTATCATAGGGTCGCCTTCAATTTTCATACGTCCGCCCACAATGGCAGCAAAATGGAAGACATCGGCAAAACGATCGAAATCAATGCCATAAGTTTCCTGAATATAGCGTGGATTCTGTCGCATATAAAACAACAGATTGCGAAAATCGCCTTTCCAGAAAAACAGACGTCCCTCCTGCCCAATCACTTCGAGGTCGTGGCGAAATGTGGACGAAAACTGTTCGAGCCATTCCGAAGGATGCCGGCCGATAGAGAGGTCGTCAACCATAAAAATATGGTCGTTAGTGGTTGACAATAAACGTTTTACCATATTGCGGCCAACAAAACCACAACCTCCCGAAACAAGATGTATTTTCATGCGTATAGTTTAAAAATTGATTTTTTCTTTGACGGAATATTGGCCTCCCACGTTGCGTGAGCTTTGGGCGATGAGCTCGGCCACAAAGCCGGTGACAAAAAGTTGTGTCCCGATGACCATCGCCAACAGTCCGAAATAAAACAACGGTCTCTCGGTCATCTTATAGGCGGCAAAGAAAAATTTGGTGTAGGTCAAATATCCGGCGATTACAAAGCCTATAAAAAATATCAGTGAGCCAATGGCGCCAAAAAAGTGCATCGGTCGTTTTCCAAATCTGGAAATGAAAGTGATGGAAAGTAGGTCGAGATAGCCTTTAATCAGCCGGCTCATGCCATATTTGGAATGGCCGTGTTTACGTTCGTAATGCTGAACGACTTTCTCGCCAATTTTACCGAAACCGGCCCATTTGGCAATCAATGGAATGTATCGGTGCATCTCGCCCTGCACTTCAATATTTTTCACCAATTCGCTTTTGTAGGCCTTTAATCCGCAGTTGAAATCGTGCAGCCTGATTCCGCTGATAAGCCGTGTGGTACGGTTAAACAGGCGCGAGGGCAGGGTTTTGGTCAGTGGATCATGCCGGTGTTTTTTCCAGCCCGAAACCAAATCGAAGTCGCCATCCGTCACCATCCGGTAAAGTTCCGGTATCTCATCGGGGCTATCCTGCAGGTCGGCATCCATGGTGATGACTACCTTGCCCTGTGCATGGGCAAAACCAACATTGAGTGCAGCCGACTTGCCATAATTACGCCTGAAACAGAGCGCTTTAAGTTCGGGGTATTCGGCTGCCAGGGCTGTCAACCGCTGCCACGAACCATCCGTGGAGCCATCGTCCACAAAGAGCATCTCGAAATCCAAACCTTCATTGCGGCATACCCTTGCCACCCACCCGCACAGCTCGTCGAGCGAAGCCTCTTCGTTGAACAGGGGCACAACAATCGAAAGATCCATATCGGCGGTTTAAAGGGGGTTCTGAGCAGCAGGATTCTTTTTAATAAAAAGCGAGACCACAGCGCTCAGAAATGCAGCAGTGATTGGCGAAATCCATAACGACCGAATGAAGCCTTTGAAAGCATCGGCATTATCGCGGACATTATCCAAAATCTGTTCTAATTGCTCTTCCGGGATTTTGCCATCCATCGTCTCAGCAAAATGGTCTAACTGACGAGGCATGTATGCAGTGTCAATAAAACCGTTGAGCAGATAACTGAAGAACGAATTGAGATACATGGTAATCAACGCCATCACAAAGCCCGCCAAAAAAGCCTGCTGAAATTTGATCGTTCCGCCCAACTCTAAATCGCGGGTTTTGAGGATGGTGAAACTCAGCATGAAAAGAATGAGTCCAAAACTAATGATGCCATTCAGCACGGCAAAGGTTGGGCTGAAAAGGTTCATGTCGGTCACATACATCACAACAGTATAAGCGATGAGCGCCATTCCGGTGATGAGACCGAATTTCACAGATTGATTGAGAGGTACCATGATTGTCCTTTTTAAATAGTTCAAATATCGGTGATGTCGCGACGGCGGCGACGTGCAAAGATAGCAATAATGAAGGCATAGATGGGCAATAACAGCAATTGCATCACAAAATAAAACAGAGCTAAAGCCGAAGGGCCCATCAGTTGTGCCACCATATTTCGTCTCTGCTTCATCAGCTCAAAATCCAACTCCATATCCATCTTGACAATCGCAGCATTGAGTTGGGCGGCTCTAAGCTGCAAAGCTGAGGCAAAAAGACTGTCATAAACAAAGTAGGTCAAAACCGACATGACGGCAGCTGTGATCAAACCGGTGATCAACGAGAGTCGAAAAGCCTGCCCGAAGCTCAACACTCCATCACCGTAACGCTCGCGAAGTCTAACGGCTGCAAAAGCCATGGCTACAAAAGGGACTAAATAAATGAGGATGTAAACCGGCGAAAACCACTCTGGCATTAGATGAAACAAAGCCAACTGAATCAGCAGCATCAACGCACCGCCAAAAAAACCGGTAACAAGTGCCACTACCCAGAACTGCCATTGTTTGTACATGCGCGGTATTTCAATGAAGATGATGCAAACTTAGAAAAAACATCGAGATTTCAAAGAAAAATTTGTGGGCAGCTTGTTTGCAACCGCTTTTATATTACTTTTGCAGCGGGTAAGTCTTATACGACCAGCTCCTGTTGAATCCCCCAGGTTCGGAAGGAAGCAAGGGTAAATGGTTGAGCGGTGCGATATAAGTAGCTTACCCTCTTTTTGTTTTATCCCTATTCATTTTCCACTTTCACATCTTTCATCTCCTGTTTTGGCAATCTGATCTTGGCCAGTATCAAAGCCAGCCCGATGCCGGTAACCATCTGCCAGATTCCCCACCATGCCGCCATAAAAGCCATGCCACCGTTAGCGTTGAATAGCTTAGGGTTGAAAATGAGCACCAATGCCAGACCCGAGTTCTGAATACCCGTCTCAATGGCAATGGTACGACGATCCACTTTTGGCAAGCGAAAAAGGGTGGACACAAAATAACCGGTAAAAAGAGTCTGTGCGTTGAGCAAAAGCACCACAAAACCCAACGGGAGAATCACCATAGGGATATATTTGGCGTTGGCAATCAGTGCGCCTATAATGAAAGTCATATAGAGGGCTATGGAGGTCCAGCGAATCTGTTTGTGATATTTCTGCGAAAACTGCGGATATTTATGTCCAATCCACATGCCTAAAATCAGCGGAATACCCAAAAGGATGAACACCGTCTGGGCCATCTGCAAGAAATCAATCTCGATGGGAATATTGAGATGTTTTGCCTTCTCGAAATAACGGGCATACAAACCTCCCCAAAAGGCAAAGTTGACCGGCGTAACTAGGGTGGCAGTCAAGGTGGAAGTGGCCGTCAGGCTCACCGAAAGCGCAACATTGGCCTTGGCCAAAGCCGAGATAAAGTTGGAAATATTGCCTCCCGGACAAGCAGCAATCAAAATCATCCCCATTGCAATGGATGGCGGCGGGTTCAGAATCATCACAAGAACATAAGTGAGTGCCGGAAGCACCATAATTTGTGAAAAGACACCCAGAAAAAACGATTTGGGATACTTCACAATGTCGCGGAAATGTTCATATTTAATATCAAGAGCCACCCCAAACATGATGATGGCCAAAGTGATGTTCATATAAAGTAGGCCGCCCTCACTGAAACTGAGACGGACATCGTCAATCTGTGAAAGAATTTCGTACATCGTTTTCGATTTTAGGCCGCAATTTACGATTGTTTTTCAAACAGCATACATTTAATTTGAGGTGTTTATGTGATTAGTTGTTCAAATATTTAGTTGTTTAGATGTTAAGGTGTTAGGGGGTTAGGGGGTTTAGTTGTTTATTGTTGATGTGTTTTTGGGGGAGTATTCAGAAAACTGTGTCAGTCTCGCCTTTAACGAGACTATTCAAAAAACTGTGTCAAATTGAAAAAATGGTATTAATAAATTTGA
>JACFNF010000027.1:25330-32490 GCA_019454985.1 Bacteroidales bacterium | reverse complement strand
CTGATGATCAATCTCATAAGTAAATTTCGAATCAATCTTTTCGCCTTCGAAGTTGTATAGGGCACAAAACCAAATGTATGAAAAGAAAAGAATAAAAAAGCCCTTTTTTTACTGATTTTTAGATAGATAGGCTTATTTAGAGCAGCGACCACTATAAAACGAAATGTTTAATTGCGTTTAATTTAGCCTTAATTTTTTTGGCCGATGAGGGCTGCTGCTTTCATTCTTCTTTAACATTCCGGGGGATTTTATTTAATATGGCATGAAATGGGCTTAAATGCGCCATAGGCGGGCTTTGCCGTGCTTATGGCGCATGGCTTGTTGGCCGAAAAAGCAAGGCCCGACAATACCGTTTTAATGCCATTGTAAAACATTTGAAAAAAGGGCAAAAAAAGGATAAAAAGCGGGTTAGGCGGTCATTTAGGCGGTCATTTAGGCGGTCAAAACACGTAAAAAAACAGCGGATTCAGACCCCCATACTTCCTTAAAATGGCGGTTTTGGGTACAAAAACAGCGGATAGGGATACCCTTATTTCCGGTATTTTGCAGGTTGGCCGGTTGCCAAATACCGGCTAAATACCATATATACAAGCACATAGCTGTATTGGCCGGCTAAAACAGGGGCAAAAGTGTGTGTGTGGCGGAATTTTTGCCCAAAAAGAGGGATTGGCTTAGGGAGTGTTTTGATACAATAAGGTGATCCGGTTTTCAGCGTATATCGTCGTGTGTGAGGGTTGGTTTGGGCTTGCCTGTGGTGCCCGTGATTTTATCTTCGAGCAGGGCAATGGTTTTTGCCTGCTGTGCAATAATCATGTCGCGAAGTTCGCATTGCTGGCAAGGACCGGCAGGCAGCACAGCCTGGGCGGGAGCAGAGGCACGCCCCGAAGCATCGGAAACGCGCAACATAGATCCTTCGCCGGTTAATAACCACGCTGGCGATACATTTTGATACGTGGCGATAAATCTTGCAATTATTTCTTCTGTAATTCCAGAATTACTTTCCAATGTGCCTCTTGAAATAGCAGTGGAAGAATAAAATTCACGCTTGCTAATACCTAGGCTTCCAATGAATTGTAATATTCTTTGCTTGATCGGCGAAATATTTTGTATTTTTTCTTGCATGTGGCGAAATCTATTGTATATTTGCGCTTTGTAATCAACAGACAAATATAAGTCATGGAAACAAGAAAACCGAAAAAAGAGATAAAATTTCCGGAAAACCGGAAAATAGCCAAACAACTCATGAAGGGCGACCGTGTGGTGATTGCCCGTTATGCCAATTTGAGCGCGGTAACCATACGCGATATGATGATGGGCTACCGGCGCATTACCGACAATGTGGCCCGGGCCATTCTGCGGCTGATGGCAGAGCGCCAGGAGCTTGCCCGCGCGCTTGAAGAAATTAGTAACCAATAAACCAAAAACAAATGGAAGAGCATCCGATTATCATCAACATTCAAAAACTGGTAGGAGAAATAAATGTAAGCTGTTGCTCGAAATTAACTGAGCAGCAAACGCTTGAAATTCAAAATCAGGTAACCGAAGCTATCCTAAAGGCAGTTAAATGTGCCAGAGAGGCTATAGCTGAAGGCCAGGAAACTCAATTAAAAGATTAAGGTAAATGCGGCAGGCAATAATTAATTCATCAAAACCGAGGTCAGGGTTTTCAACAACGGCCTTTTTGCAGCATATACTGAATTTGGCGACTACAGTTGAATGAAGTCCTTCAAGTTTACCCAATGTTTCAAAATGATTAAAGAGTTTAGTTTCCATAACGCAACATTTTTAAGGTTAGCACCACAAATGTAGCAACATCCCCGGGTAGAGCGAGAGCGGCCGTATCGAATAGGCTCCGGGGAGCAAAACATGCAAGGCAATGCCCGAATATTACAACAACATACTATGTGTGAGCAAGCCCGAACTAACCGATGGCAACCCGCCGGTGATGACGGCACATGCGTATGATAGTTATGTAAGGAGGCATCCCCATGTGAGGCTGCGCATGGGCAAGGGCAAAGGCACACCTGCGCTTTTGAGCTGGGAATTGCTGCGCGAAGACCTGAAGCGGCGCTACCGGGCAGCCTATGGCGATCCAAGGGCAGCAGCCGGGCCATGCTACACGCTTAAAAAGCTGATTGAGCCCGACTATAAAGCCGGGGCTTTTTATGCCACACATCTGATAGCCGCCAATACCAACCTGCCTGCCGAGAAGCAGCGCGAGTATGCAACCAACGCAAGTGTGCTGAATGCTGTAATACGGATGGCAAACGAGGGGCGAGCATTGCGCAAGGCGCTTGGCGGTTCAAAAAAAGTGTCGTGGACGGCCATCAGCGAGCAGGTGAATGCGCTGCGCGACGAATTGAAGCACAGCCTGCCAGCCAATGCGCTGCGGCTTAGCCATAAGGTTGCGCAATACAAAACAGGCGGTTATGCCAGCCTTGTTTCGGGCAAATTCTTAAACAAGAATGCCGGCAAAGTGGTTGATCCGCAGCAGGAGTCAATTATGCGGCAGTTGCTTCGCAAGCATAACAATTTTGACAATGCGCAGATTGCTTCTGTCTATAACAGTGTGGCTGCCGGTTTAGGCTGGGACAGTATTACATCCGGCACGGTTGCCAACCTGCGCGAGAGGTGGGGATTGGAAACCTATTCGGGGCGGCACGGCGAGAGTGCATGGGACAACAGCAAGGCAATGCTGGTTAAACGCACCCTGCCCACACAGCCGCTCTACTATTGGACAGCCGACGGCTGGGAGGTTGAACTTCTTTATCAGAAAACAGATACCGATGCCTCGGGCAACAGCCGTACCACTTATCACAACAGGCTGACGGTGGTTGTGGTGCTGGATCCTTCGCACCAATATCCGGTAGGCTATGCCATTGGGGAGCGCGAAAACCCCGAACTGATAAAGGCGGCAATGCGCAATGCCATACAGCACACGGCCGAATTGTTTGGCCGGCACTACAAAACGCTTCAGTTGCAAACCGATAACTACTCTAAAAAGAAGCTCACCCCCATTTATGAGGCCATTTCGGGCATATATACCCCTGCCAGGGTTCACAACGCAAAGGCGAAGGTTGTGGAGCCATATTTTAAAAAGCTGAACAAAAAATATTGCCAGATGCAGCCCAACTGGGCGGGCTTTGGCATTACGGCCAAAAAGACATCGCAACCCAACGCACAGTATCTGAACAAAATACACGGCAGTTTTCCTGATGAGGCGGGGTGCCGGCGCCAGATCATTGCCATGATAGAGGCTGAGCGGGCTGAGTGCCGCACGGCTTATGTGGCGGCCTTTGAGGCGCTGCCCGAAGAGGATAAGCACACCATGGAATTTAACGAATATATGTATCTGCTTGGCGATACCACCGGCTTCACCAACCGCCTGAGTGCCGCCGGGCTGGTGGTAACCATTGACGGGGTGAAACGCGAGTATGACAGTTTTGATGCGGCATTTCGCCGCCATGCCGATGTTGACTGGGTGGTGAAATACGATCCTACTGACTGCAGCCGTGTGCTGGCCTGCTCAACTGATGGCAGGCTTCGGTTTGAGCTGGAAGAAAAATATGTGCAGCCTATGGCTCTGCGCGACCGCAAGCCAGGCGACAGCGCACAGTTGAAAAGGATAGGCAGTTTCAACAGGCAATTGAAAAGCGAGATTATGGAGAACATGCAACAGGATTACAACACCGTTGCAGAGCTTTTTGAAACCCATCCGCAGCTCGAGGGCACCCTTGCCAAGCTGATACTTGTTGACAGCAACGGCCAGCACAAAGATAACCGCAATGCTGCCCGACTTGGTGCAGCCCGCAAGGAGCTTGCCCGACAAAACAAGCAGATAGAGACTGCACAGGAGCGCACCTGGGCACAGGAGCAGGAGGCCTGGCTTGATTCAAAAGTTGACTTCACTAAATTTCTAAATCAATCATAAAGCAATGAATCACGAAACAAAAATCTCAATCATGGCGGCGCTTGAGGCCTATATGGCCCAGCACAATATGAGTGCCTCCGATGTGGCACGCAAAACAGGCGTAAGCGCTTCATACCTGAGCAATATGCGTCAGGGCAATTTTGTGGTATCGGCAGGCAATGGCAATACGGTTGAGCTGGCCGATAAACACTTTGAGGTGCTTGCTAAGCTGGCCGGCTTTAAGTTGGAGAAAAGCTACTGGGAACCGGTTCCCACTACACAGCTAAAGCGCATACTTGCCACCCTTGAAGATGCCCGCCAGTTTGGCTATACCAATGTGGTGATTGGCTCAACCGGCTCGGGCAAGACGTATGTAACGCAGATATTTGCACAGCGTTATCCGCTCGATTGCTTTGTTGTAACGGTTGGCAGCCAGGATAACATTGGCGACCTGTTGGAAAAGGTATGCGACCAGTTGCATATAGCGAGCGAAAAAACCAAGAGCCGCACCCTTCGTGCCATTTCACGCAAGCTTCAGGATATGAAACGCGACGGCCACAAACCGATTTTGATATTCGATGAGAGCGAGTATATGCGGCAGCCGGCATTGTGCAACATGAAGGAGCTATACGATAATCTTAACGGCACGGCCGCCATCATCCTTCTTGGCACCTCGCAGCTTATCCGCCATTTCGACCGTTTGCGGCGCAAAGACAAAGACGGCATTCCGCAACTATACCGGCGCATCAAGTTTGGCATCCGTGAGTTGCCGGCAATTGACCGCACGTTCAAGCCTTTTCTTGAAGGCGTTGTAGAAGACCGCCAGATACGGAGCTTCTTAGTGGAGCATTGCGAGAATTACGGCGAGCTTCACGATGTGTTAGTTCCGGCGCTGCGCGAAGCCGACAGGACAGGCCAGCCGCTGAGCGAGAACCTGATTCGAACCATGTTGAATATGCCTAAACGATAAAACATGGCCGATGCTTACACCGATAGTGCAGCGACCATTACAGAGGAGGCTACCTCACCGCCCATCGGGCACCAGTTAAAACGAGCCTTATCGGTAACCGACCTGCTGAACAAAAAATATAAGCTCTTTGAATTTGATGGTGAATGGTACGAGGCTTTCGGGCAGCCCGAAGCCCGCGGGATATGGTTTGTATGGGGCAACTCGGGCAATGGCAAAACCACCTTTGTGCTCATGCTGATAAAATACCTTGCCGGGTTTGCCAGGGTAGCCTACAACTCGCTTGAAGAGGGTGCTACACACACTATGCAGGAAGCGTTTTTGCGCGTTGGCATGGAAGAGGTTGGCCGCATGGTTGTGCTGCTCGACGGAGAGCCCCTTGCCGACATGGAAAAACGGATGCAACGGAGCAAATCGCCCGATGTATATGTAGTGGACTCGTTGCAGTATGCCGGGATGACTTACGCAGAGTACAAGGCTTTTAAGGAACGCAACCGCGACAAATTGGTCATCTTTATCAGCCATGCCGATGGCAAGCTGCCCGAGGGCCGCTCGGCCAAAAAGATAATGTATGATGCCGGGCTTAAGATTTGGATTGAAGGCTACAGAGCCCTGTCGAAAGGCCGATATATCGGCCCAAATGGCGGCACATTCACGATATGGGAAGAGGGAGCAGACAAATATTGGAACAAAACCTAAACCTAAACAAATTAACGCTATGAAGACAACAATGAAACAAAAGCGCACACAATATCAACTGACTATGATCAGCGGGGTGTGCAAGTTGCTTGAGTTGACCCCCGATCAACTCAATCATATGATGTTTGGCCTTGGCTGCGAATATGTGGAAAAGATGGTTGACAGCCAGATGGCGCACGAGTTTTTGACCGAGCCAATGTTTTGGAACTGGTGGCGGCAGCAGTGGGCTCTGATTGATGAGGCCTTTATAAGGCAGGCCGCGCAGGCTCCCTTGAGCCGGCAGACAATGCGCCGCTGGTATGCAAAGCATCACCGGTCAATTGACGTGTATCCGGACGACATCATCTGGGAAAAGATACACAACAGCTATCAAGATATGGTAACTAAAGTGATTGAAAAGCATACATCATGAGCTACTTAGAAAAACTTGAGCTTGAGCAAAAGCTGAAGCAGGCACAAAAGGAAATAGACCGGCTGTACAGCCTGAACGGACAACCTATCGAGCAACGCATACGCGAAATTGCCACACTCCAGCATAAAATGGCTTGTTGGAAAACCAGGATTGACATTTACAAAGGCATTAAAAATTACAATATTCACTTAGAACCCGATTTAAGATGGACACCAGAAACCTAACCCCCGAACAAAAGCGCCGTTTATTGGCCGAATTAGAAGCCGAGTTGAAAGCGGAAGATCAGCGCAAATTGCGCGAAAAAAAGAACTACGAAGACCTGCGCGATAAAACAGTACAGCAGGTATTTAAAAAGTTGGAGAAGCTGAGCGAGACCCTGCTAAAGGTCAAAAGCGAGGCTTTTGACAATTTTGAAACGATACTGCAGCTTAAAAAGGAGCTGTTCCAGGTTGGCGCAGATCGCTGGCAGACACAGCAGAGCCACACCTTTACCACCGACGACGGAAGCCTCAGCATCATCATTGGGCACAATGTGATTGACCGTTGGGACGAAACGGTGAGCGCCGGTGTGGAGATGGTGAACGCATGGCTGGGCACATTGGCCAAAGACGATGAGAGCGCGGTGCTTGTTGACATGGTCCGCGACCTACTTAAACCCAACAAAGAAGGACAGTTGAAAGCCAATCGTGTGCTTGAATTAGCCAAAAAAGCCGATGAAATCGGAAACGCCGAGCTGAAGGAAGGGGTGCGCATTATACGCGATGCTTACAGGCCTGCCAAAACAAGCACCTTTTTGAAAGCCAAGTTCAAAGACGAATTAGGCCGCGACCAATGGCTGCCGCTAAGTATGAGCGCCGTATGATACGCCTGTTTATTACAGCCTATCTGCAGGTTGCTTTAGTGTCGGCCAACACTTTTTTTGTTGCACGTGGAGCCTGGGCAGGAGTAGCCGTGTGTTCTTTCGGCATTAGCTATGTATGGACGCTCAACGTGAAAAAAATCAGCGCATCCACCACTAAGCAACGGGTAGCATACAGCACCGGAGCAATGATGGGCGGGCTCACAGGCACTGCAGTCAGCATGATCATTTCGAAAAATGCCGGCAAATAAACCCATCACCCATCACCCATCACCCGACAAATGAACACTCAATACATTTTGCTCGATGTTGC
>JACFNF010000027.1:0-25230 GCA_019454985.1 Bacteroidales bacterium | reverse complement strand
ACCCATCACCCATCACCCGACAAATGAACACTCAATACATTTTGCTCGATGTTGCATTAGTAACCGGATCTACGGCCATTGCACTATTGATAGTGATTGCAGCAGTGATTTATATTGATACAAAACGGCTTGAAAAATGGAAGCAACGAAACAACAATTGAAAGTATTTCACGCCATATTGGCCAAACGAGGGCTGATGGATATGAAACCCATCATCGTGAGCGACGAGAGCAGCGGCCGCACCGAACATGCCTCGCAACTTACTGTGCATGAGATGGCGGCCCTCATCAAACGCTTACAGGTGAATCATGAGCTAAGATTCGACACTGTTAAGACAGCCGAAAACCGGATGCGCCGCCGAATACTAAGCTTGTGCTACAGCCTTGGCTGGACACGCTACGACGAACAAAAAAGAATGCAAACTGCCGATATGGAACGACTTGAAGCATGGCTGCAGAAATATGGCTATTTGCACAAAAAAAAGCTCAATGATTATGCTTATAATGAGCTTGTGAAACTTGTTACACAATTTGAAATGTTTACAAAATCCGAATTGCAATGAAAAGATACAGTTTAACATCAACTGCATTTGATGGCGAGGTGCTGCTTGAATTCAACGACAGTGGATTGCTCACAGGCTACGACTGCAACGGCGCAACGCTTACCGAAGCTCAACAACTGTGGATACTGAACCGAATGCCACGTGAAATTGCAGATCTAAAGCGGATAATAAACGAAGCCAAACAGGCCAAGCTAACCGAATTGGAAGATGAAGAAGTTTCATTCGACAAGTTTTGGAACAGGTATGACGAAAAGATTCGATCGTCGAAAAAGAAAACACTTGCAAAATGGAACAGAATGCCTAAAGCGCAAAGGCTTAAAGCCTATAATTATATTGCCACCTACGAGCGCAGCCTGTATGCCGGGGTGGCAAAAAAATATGCCGAAACGTATTTGAACGCAGAGCTTTGGAACAATTAAACGGATATGACGAAGATGAATCAGTTGGTACTTGAAAACAAAGAACGTCAAATGATGGAGCTTTATGGTAAAAAAGTGAAGCTGAAATTCAACCGTGAAGAGTTGAAAACATTTGATTATATCTTAAAATATTGGCTGGCACAGCATTCAATGACGGATGCCGACCTTTGGGAAAAGGCACAGGCTCAAATTGTGATCAGGCTCATCGAATCGAAGCTGCGGCCTTTTGTCATTGCATTGAAGCCACAGGCGACACTTAAAATTGACCTGATGCAGGCTTATGTGCTGCTCGAAATACTCGAAAGTTATTGTTTCATGGATTCGAGTTGGGAATGGAATGCCACAACCCGCATTTTAAATCAGATTGACAAACAAACGGTATGAGCATACAAATTACAAATGAGCAATACAACGAACTATTGCTTGCAGGGCTAAAACAGATAGCCCACGACGCCGAACAGCTTGGCAGTGGCAACATAACCCACCGGGCCGCCCAAATACGCGCTAATGCCATGCAATTGATTGCAATAACAGAAGAGGTAAACACTGCGTGTGAAAATGAGAAAAAGCACAATAAATGAAAACACCCTTAAAAAGGCCCTGATGATAAGGGCTATGGTTGAGGCTCATTATGAGCCTGGCCGCCAGGACAGAAACCGCCGGTGGGTGTTTCGGAATGTAGTATTAAAGGTTTACCCTATTTCAGAACGCACCTTTTGGCGATATATGACCCTTACAAGAAATATAACCCGAAAGCCGGAGCCAGATGACCCTAACCAATTGAAACTTTTTTAAACAACCTAAACCTTAACAATATGTACCAGGAACAAAATCAAAACCACACCAAAGCATTTGTAATGTTTATTGCGGTTATATCGCTCGCAATATCATTCGTATCGCTGGCTATTTCATTGCTGAGATATATAGAGACCACAGGCTGATTGCCAGGGCAAGGAGTGAGGCAATGCCATCCCAGCCAAGTTTATAGCCCTCGAAATTAAACCGCTTTTGTTCTTTATTTTTTTGAAGCGCCTCTTTAACAAATCCAGAGCTGTGATGAAACCACAGACCAACAGGGGTAACTGACAATGTGCTATCAAAGGTGAGCGGCCCGTTGGCGAAGTTTACAGTAAGGTATTCGGCCAGCCCGCGCGAAACAAGCACATCAACCATACCGGCGGTGTAGCCGATAGAGATAAGCTGCGATACAGATACCGTATTGCGGGTACCCACCCCGGCCAAGTAGGCAAGTAAATTATCAAGCGAACGCTCAAACCCGTATTTATCCATAACATGAATTTTATATCAAAATTAATTTTTTTAACCGGTAAACTTGACTTTGTGTGTATAAATTTTGTAATATTGCCCCTGACTTGTACTTATACACTCTTGGGCAAAAATCAAATCACAAATTTTTGACAAGATAAAGGGAACGCCCTTACGGTGGTTGTAGAGGAAACGACACAACTATTCACACGCCCTGCGTATGAGTGCAAGTCACACCTACGAGGGCGTTCTCTTTTATCGCAATTCTATCCAATATGACGCACGGAAAGAATGAAGCTGGCATCTTACTGCCCAAGGTATTCACCTTCAACCCAGCTAATGCACCTATTCGGGTGCAAATGATTAACGATGAGCCGTGGTTCGTCGGCAAAGACGTATGCGAGGCTATTTCAATAGTCAATCATAAAGATGCGTTAGGGCGACTTGATGACGATGAGCGAAGGGGGTCGGCAATACCGACCCCCGGTGGAGAACAAACAATTACAGTCGTTTCTGAATCCGGGCTATATAACTTAATTTTCCAAAGCCGCAAGCCGGAGGCCAAGGCATTTCGTAAATGGGTAACCAGCGAGGTATTGCCAAGCATACGGCAAACCGGCAGGTACGAATTGAAGCAAAGTGTTGGCCGGCCACGCACCACCAGGGGCGAGCTTGTGAATGCCGATGTATTGAACCTGCTTTGGCTTATTGGCGAAAGCCTGAACCACGGCGACCAGAAGAACATTGCCCTGGAGCTTGGCGTAAGCGTTCAGTCGGTTAACCGAACACTTAACGGCTATAACCGCAGCAGCCGGATACTCATGGCACTTTATAACCGTGCCAGGCAAAACAGAGAGGCATTCATGCTATACCACCGCCCTGAATACATGACAAAACAGCTATTGGGAGAGGCTGAGTTGCCTGTGGGTAATCACATGCCTGCCATAAAGCTTACAACCAAACGCGGCGGAACTATTGGCAACCAAAACGCCAGAAAGAAAGGAGGCCGGTAATGAGTACAGACAGAGTAAAATTGTTTTTTGAGAAGGCAATTGAGCCTGATCAGTTTGCAAAGATGATGCGCCGCTATAACTGTGAGGTGGTAAGAATGCACCTTGCGCTGCAGCAGCACTCCGGTGAGCTGACCAATCCAAAAGTAGTTGCCGATACAATTTACTGGCTTAACGAACTGGCCGAGGCCATTGATCCTTATTTTGATGACAATCCCCCGGAATTTTGAAAGCGCAATCAGATAAGCCAAAAAAGCCACCCGATGAGGTGGCTTTTTTTATTGCATCTTTTCAATGGCAAAGCTTGCCATTGTCTTTCTATCGGGCTTTGCTGCAGTAGTATCGGTAGCCATTGTGCTGTATTGCTCTATGGAGTGCATCAGCTCATCGTAGTTATTATCAGTGATGCTTTGCACTGATGTAAGACTGCCAAAATACTGCGCTTTGAATCCGTGCAGGCACAGGTTTACAGCATCCAGAAGGTCAAGGAAATTAAGGGCGTCGGCATCGTAGGGCGAAGGATTGTTCCATGTGGGAGCATTGCGGCGTGTAACCACATGCAGGTTAATGACAATGGTAGCATCGCGCACACCCTGTCCCTGGTGTCGCCAGGCAATGGGCAGAAACTCCACAAACACGGCAGGGGTGGCAAATGGCGTTTCTTCCTCAATGTACTCAAGCTGTTGGTTCCAGAGGTCGAAGTGTTGAATAACAGCTTTGGCTGCATCAAATTCGTCGGCCACTATAAAATTGCCGTCTTCATCTTTCTGTAACAGTTTAAGCCTGTCGCACACTGATTGGAAAAGGTTTTTTCTCATATTTTGGGTTGTTTTAAAAGGTCTTTCAACATTGTTTCAATTTCATTAAAATTGGCATCAATCACTCGTTTCACAGCCTGGTCAACTTCGGGGGCATGACCAATAAACCGCCGTTCGGGCATGGTAATTTGGCTGCCCGTTTTCATCAGCGCCATGCTTTTGTAAAATTCGGCATCTTCGGTCAGGGCTTTGTTTTTTCGGGTGTTGGCCATTGCACGCTTTTTGATGTTAAAAGTGATCCCCCCTTGCGCTTCGTAGTATTTTGCCCAGAAGAATCGTTTCATTTTTGCTGTAACGGTAATTTTGCCCCCCTCGTTGTGTATGGCGGCATAAGGCAGGCTGCTGGTAAAGGTTATGGCGCTTTCACCTGCCGTTGCCTTTAGCGAACCCCGCAGCCCGCCACCGCCTTTTACAAGCAACAGTGAGCCTTTGCGGCCGTGTTTGCGAGCAGGCCAGGGCTTTGTAAAAAATGCCTTCCGCTCAAAGTTTCGGTCAAACTCTTCGAGCAGCTCAACGCGCAGGTCGTTTAGGATTTTTTCTGAGAGGTTGCTTTTCATACATTTGGGGCAAAAAAGTTATGATAACAATTGAGCAAAAAGATGCCGTGCTTAAATTCGTTTGCGAGCGCTGCCGGATTGAAGCCATGAACCCGGTAAGAAAAGCCGAAGCCAAAAATATACTTGGCATGGATAGAGAAAGCGTTGGAGCAATACTCGCACAATTTGACCGGATGGGGCTTATTAATGATTTTTGGCATGATGCACATAGCTTTTATTTTGTGGTTTTTATTGAAGCTCACGACTACTATCGGCACGGCGGGTTTAAAGCACAGGAAGAGTTGTTAACGAAAAACATATAAAAGCTTATACTTGAACTTGAGCAGCTTAAGCCTGATATACCTGAACGTGCCGGGCTTATAGCGGGTATAGCGGGTAACATCGCCACCGCGCTTGGGCTCTTTGTTTGAGTGTAGCCAGCGATAAAACCCGGCCAGTGGCGATTGGTCGTACATGAACATTTCGGGGGTCAGGTGGTCGGAGTAGTGCAAATCGCCCTCCACAAAAATTTTACGGTCAACACTCAGCAGAGCGCCACCCATAGTGGGAGGTGAGTTTTTGAAAGGCTCCACGTTGCGCTCAATGGTTAGCGTGATGGTCTCTTTCATAATGTGTTTTTTGTCTTTTTTCATTTTTATTTCAGTTTTACTTGACTTTGGTGTGTTGATTGTTGTATATTTGTGGCGGTTTGGGATTCGTCCCAGACCCTGCCTTGGGACTGAAACCGAAAAGTTTCAGTCCCATTGTATTTTAAAGCTATCATCCAATATATCCTTTCTTGGATACATAGCATCAAAATCACCTCTTTTGATCCATATCTCACTTATACCAGAGGATCTTCTAACCCTATTTTTTATTGCATCTGTTAAGTCGTCCGCTGATATATCTGAATTAATCTGAATTACAATATTAGAAGCTTGTCCTTTGGCCCTTCTTAACGCATTATCAATAGCGCTCTTTGTTGGGGTGGTATTTAATTTGAACTCTTGCTTAATGTTGAGAGTTTCATTAAAGGCGTCTGCAGTTCTAAACTTCACGTTAATAGGAAGCAGTTTGTAGTCATAGCCATATTTATTCGCATAAAAGCTGGCCAGCCGAATATTATCCTTTCGCTCCTTTTTTCCGTGTAATGGACTTACTTTAACAGAACCGCTATTCACAGGAATATCTTCCCACTCGCCCTGATTTATAAGTGCATTCACAATCTCTTTCACCCCTTGCTGCACTTTAAAATAGGGGTGTTTTTCGGGGTATATTACTTTTTGTTTGCCGGGGTTAAAGCGAAACATTGCTGCACGGTTTACTCCGTCTTTACCTAATCTGGTGGTTGCTTTTTGGCCTTTACCAATTGCTTCTGTGCTATTACTTAGCGGGTATTTGTCTTTAAGCACCTGCACTACGGTGCAGCGGCAGTTCCAGTCCAATGGCGGCATATATTCGTTCCAGAACGGATCAGAAGGTGGTAAGGTGGTGTTGTGCAGTACTTCGTGTGATGTGCGTACCTTTTCATCGTCAGCCGTGCGGAACTGGAGATGGTATTGGTCGCCGTCCTGTTCAAAGTCGTTCCATTTGGCAGCCATTTGCGCTGCCGAAGCTGCAAAGTTGTACTCGGCATTCAGGTAGTTTACGTTGTAGGACACGTGCAGCTTGAGCACCTCCTGCTGAAACTGATTGTAGGGCTTTATGCCGCCCTTTTCGTCTTGCAGCAATAGCGAAGCTTGTTTAAGCTGGTGATAGGTTTTTAGGCCTGAGAACACAAACACGTTTTCGTTTAGTGCTTTGGTAAGAGCCTCCGGAACTTCGTGCTTTATGCCGGTTGAAAGCCCGGACTTAACCGCTCCCTGCAGTACCCGGTTAATTTCATTTACCAATGCTAAGGGAGCCTCATCGGCAAGGTTGGCCGCCTCAAAGCCCTTGTTTTTATGCAGCCATTTGGTGGCAGCATCAAAAAGTTGTTTATTCAGGGATGGCGATTTCTTGTCGGCGAGTTGTATATGAGTGTGCGCATGGTCATCGTGGTACAGTTCGTCAATTGCGCCGTGCAGCCCCGCGTACCAACCGGGGCTTATACGAAAAAACTTGCTGCCGGTATTGCGTTTTTGCCTGTAACGGGTATGTTATACTTTTCAATCCAGTATTTGGGGTCTATTTCATAGCCGCCGTTGATGAGCATTGTTTCGATGTTAATCTGCTGCTGCGGGGTGTATTCTACTGATTCATCCCAGTTGAACATCAGGCCTTCAACAGCAAATCCGTGCATCGTCATAAAAGGGAGCAGGCGGTTATTAATCGTATCGCGCAGGAAATCGGCATCGGCTTCCACCACATTTTCAAACACATCAAGATGAACCTGGCTCTGACTGAGCGAGGATCCATCATCAATGGTCATTGTTTGGTTCAGGATGCCTTTGCTCATTTCGTTGTTAGCTCTTTCAATGCGTTTGTCGTACACGTTGAAGGCATCGCCGCGCGAACTCTCTTTAATGTCGATTTCTGTACCTTCGGGAAAAAGCCCCCAGGCGGCAGCTCCCATGTCGGAGAGCATTTTTTCCACTTTGGTAATCTCCTTTTGATCGCGGCTGATTGTTTTGCCGATGCGTATGGGCATTCCAAACATTTCGCCGAAAGTGTCCCAGAATGCCAGCATATTCTTTTTGCTCAGTGCCTGTGGAGCGCACTTCAGGAGCAGACCAAGGTCATAGGGTTTTCCTGCCTCTATGCACCACTGTGCAATTTTGCCATCGCGATAGCTGATTCCTTTTTTTGGCTCATCGCCTACCTCACGAAGCAATAAACCATACTCTGGCATAACGTGCTTGCGCGGCACTAAGCTCACATTGTCGAACTTACGTTTTCCGGCCACGGTGGTAATATCGCCAAACTGAATGAGTGAGTGCCCCCAGTAGCGGCTGTCGAGCACTAAACCGGCAAAATCTTTGAACCATTCAGCTTCAAGGATTTCGGTTGCTTCCGGCTTTTCCCTGCCGTTTTTGTCCACTAATCTGAAAGCTTTTTTCAGCACCATGCTTTTTCGCTGGCCGATGGCTCCGGTCAGGTGAAGGTCAATGTCAACATCAGTGTAAACATCATATAGCCTTGCACGTTGCGGGTTTTCAACATTGATGGCCATCTGCCAGGCTTGCCGCCATGTGCCTATATCCTTTTTTGTCAGGTTTTGGGTTTTCACGGCCAGCTCTATGAGCATTGCTTTCACCCGTTCGCGGCCGGCTGCATTTTGCATGGCCAGCATCATTTCATTAGTGTATTGCTTCATGACGAATAAACTTTAATAGTCGTATTTTCCTTTTTCCCATGAGCCGTATTTTACCGGTATTCCGGTGTCTTGCCCGGTAATGGGATCAATCAGAGGCGGCAGGTCGGGTGTGGCTTTTCCTGCCTGCACAGCCTGCAGATACTCTATGGCTCTTTTGTAGCGCGTTTCCCGTATCTCGAAGCCCATACGCTTAGGCAACCAGGCAATAAGATGATAGAGCGCCACATCGGCTGTAAGCATCACTAAGTGTTGGTTACGTTGCTGGCCGGTTGCTGCAAAGGCGGTGGCGGCATCGTAGCGCCCTCTGAGGTATGAGCTGATTTCTTCAATAGCGTAGAGCTCGGCCCTGCGAAGGTTTGCCTCATCGCTTTGATGGATGATTTCGAGCGTTTGTGCATCGCTTACGGCTTTATAGTCGTCGTTGTTCAGGAATGACATGGTTAGGGTGTTTTATAGAGTGCAATCCGGTCAATATCGGCCGGTTTAAAACCTTTTTTGAATTTACGTGCGGCAATGGATGCTTTCAACCCCGCTTTGGAATATACCCCCGGCTTCCCTTTGTAGAGCAGCACATAATATTTTGCGCCGGTGAGTTTGTTAAATGCGTTGGCCTGTTTTATGGCCCTGCGTAACCTGAATTCAAAGATGATGTTTTTCAAAAACTTTACCATATATTTTTACTTGTTTGGCGTTTACCGACAGAGGGTTTAAAGCTCTCAATGCGGGTTCTTTTCTGAAGAAGATAAATGGCGCCCTCATCTGCATCGGGGGCATCGTCGTGGGTGTGGCTTCCTTTTTCGAAGCTGAGAAGCTGCTCAATGCCGGTGAGCATATCGCGATCGGTTTGCATATCCTGGTTGTACCAGACAAATCCCCTTTCCCAAAGTGGCGAAATAGCCTCGATTCGTTGAAACTTATCCGGTTTTTTACGCATATCGCCACGTATTGGCAATTGGTATCCGCGTGCATTGCCCTCAATGGTAAACTCATCAAGAATAATATCCTGCAGGAAATTTGCCTCCATCACATAGTCGCATATCACACCCTCCGGTAGCCGTTCATGAAAGTCATAGAACCACCTTACCATTTCGCTGGTTGAGGCCTGTCGGACGAAAGCGGCAATATGATGCAGTTCGTTGCCCAGTTTTCCCCACACTTTTATTGCCTTGTAATCGTTTTTGGAGCTGCTCTTAAATGAGGGGTCGCAATAAGCTACTAAGTGTTCGTATTTTGCAAGTTTTGGCATTTTCTTCCATCGCACCCAGTCGTTTTTAAACACGGCACCCTCTGTTATGGGGTTATTCATATACTCTTTCTGGAATGAGCGATAGCCCATAAACTGCTCCATTTCCTTTACCTCGGCGGCGCTCCATTTTTCTGCCCAGGTTACATTGCCGGCCTTATCGTAAATGTTAATCTGCGACACATGCACCCCCTCAATTGCAGCAATGTTGGCCAGAACGCTTTTCTTGCCAATCAGGTTGCCCACCATAATAAACCTGCCCCGGCCGCCATCAAGGGCGCCGAAAAGGGCTTCCTTCACCCAGTCGGTAAGTTTCGATACCCTTGCTTCGTTGTCAACCAGTTCGTCATCGTCAAGGTCATCAATCACGATGTAGTCCGGACGGTTGTCGCGGTAGCGTAACCCCCTTGGCGACTGCCCTCTGCCGCGTGCAAAAAACGCACATCCGTCGGTTGTAACAAACTCACCCTCCTGCCAACTTCCGGCATTATATTGTTCGCCGAAATCGTTAATGTATCTGCGGTTATACTGCAATTCGGCCTGGATGTCGGCAAGTAGTGTATTGGCATTATCCTGGCTTTTGCCCACCAGCACCATCACATTAATTTGCCGCACTTTCTGACACTTGAGCCAGAGCGGGATCAGGATATCCATGTGGGTTGATTTGGCATGAGCTCTGGCCCACTTGAAAACGCCCCTGAAGTTGGGAGTGTTTAATATCTTATTTGCAGCTTTTATATGGAAGTGTCCTGATTTTACTTTGGCAAAGTGCGGAAAATAATAATCGACAAAATAGGCATAGTCGCGTCTGGCCCGATCAATGCGTGCCATAACTGCCGACTTTGGCTCATTATGATCAACGGTGGTTTGCTCCTGCACTAAGCGGCAGTGTTCTTTCCATGCCCGGTATATGTTTTTGTCAATGCCCCCTGCCATACATTACTTGCTAAGCTGTTCGCTGATGTACAAATCCTGATATTTATTAAATGCTTTGATTAGCTCCGGAGTTACTTCCGGGTCAAGTGTCTGCCTGTATTGGATCCATTTACTGAATGCCATAAACACTTCAATGGCATCCACCACACTTGCTTTTTTATCAAGCTTTTCTATTGTTGTGGCAAATTTCGACAGCTTGTCGCCTAAGGAGGCAAGTAGTATCGGGTCTTTGGTGGTGTTAACCTGGTCAAGGAGTTCATTAATTGTGCGGAGCAGCTTATTTACCAGTTCCGGCCTTGTGATGGTTGCAGCCGCCCGTAGTGCATCCCATCCGCCTGCCTTTACCCACTTGTTTATGGTAACCTTTGACATGCCTGTTGCTTCGGCAATATAGTTTTGGGGCTGCCCCTGAAGATAAAGAATACGTGCAAACTCCTTTTTGTTGTGCTCTGTTTTCGCCATGATGTTGAAACGTGATTATTATTTGATGCAAAAATGAGCCTATATACAGCTTATATAAAATAAAGCCGACATTATGACACTGCTAATTTGCAAGTAGTTAGGGTATGGTTTTCTTTGCATTACAAAACCAGGAAATATGGGTTACGATGTAGTTATCAGCAACTCGAAGCTGAACAGTTATAGGACCAGAGTTCTTACCCGGGGGATTGATTATCGCCAATTTGAGCGCAATCCCATCATGTTATGGATGCACAACCGGCCTTATCGCGGGGTTACTGATGAGGTTTTGCCGCTGGGTACGGTTCAAAATCTTAGGGTTGAAGATGATCAGTTGATCGGAACCCTCTGTTTTGATGAGAATGATGCGTTTGCGATGCGAATTAAGTCGAAATGGGATGCCGGCATTTTGAAAATGGTGAGTCCCGGCCTCGACATAGTGGAGCAATCGGATGATCCGTCACTTCTTTTGCCCGGCCAAACCAGGATGACGGTGAGCAAATCAATATTACGAGAGGTGAGCGTTGTTGACATGGGTTCTAACGATGATGCCCTTGCGCTTTATTACGATGGAAAACGACTGAACCTTGCCGCAGGTGAAAGCGGCGACATTTTAAAACCGATAAAAACCCTTTTAAACATGAAAGCAATTGCTTTAAAACTTGGCTTGCCTGAAACGGCAACCGAAAATGAAATCCTTGCCGCCATTGGCTCAGTACAGGCAACGGCCGGCAGGGTAACTGCTGTAGAAGGCGAGATGGCCACCCTGAAAAAGTCGCATATAGTTGCTATCGTTGACCAGGCGATCAAGGCCAAAAAGATTACGGCCGACAAACGCGAACACTTTGTCAAACTTGGCACCGACTCCGGCGCCGAGACACTGAACACCACCCTTGAGCTGATCACCCCCGCCCAGAAACCGTCCGACTTTGTTGGAGGCAAGCCGGGGCAGTCAGCCGCTGAGTACAAAAAGCTGAGCGAGGTGCCAGCCGAAAAGCGCATTGAGCTGCGCAATTCAGAACCTGATACTTATGCCGCTCTTTACAAGGCCGAGTATGGAATAGACCCTGTTTATTAACCTCAAACACAATCATCACCAATGAAAAGACTGATTTCCCTTTTTTTCGCCCTAGCAGTAAACGCATTAATGGGCGCAACCTTAGCCAACGCCATTGACATTAGCCCATTGGCAGGAGCTGTTGGGCTTAATGCGGGCGCAATAGCGGCAGGCCAGCTTGAACTTACCGGCGTATTACGTGCCGGAATCTACACAGAAGTATGGACAGGTGAAATGATCAAGGCATTTCGCAACTCAATCGAAAGCCTGGGTTGGCTTGCCAAAATACGCAGTTATGACCAGTATGCCGAAAACGATGTAATTCATTTTGTAAACATAGGCGGTGATCCCGATGTGCTGGTCAACAATACTACCTACCCTATAGATATCCAGAGCTTAGCCGATACCGATAAACCCATTGGCCTTGATAAATATCAAACCAAAGCCACTCGTTTAACCGATGACGAACTACATGCGATTAGTTACGATAAGATGGGCAGTGTAATTGAGCGTCACCGCGAGGCCATTGATCAAACCAAATATTCGCGCGCCATACACGCCCTGGCGCCGGGCGCCAATTCGGCGGCAACTCCAGTTCTGCTCACAACCGGCACCGCAAGCCCTGATGGTACGCGAAAGATGCTTACTCGGTCTGATCTGATTCAATTGAAAAAAGCTTACGACAAACTCAAAGTGCCAACGGCCGGCAGGGTTTTAGTGCTTTGCCCCGACCATGTGGCCGACCTGCTTGAAAACGACCAGAAGTTTGCTGACCAGTATTACAACTATACAAGCGGCAAAATAGCGAACATGTACGGTTTTGAGGTATATGAATATATCGACAACCCCTGCTTTAAGCAGGATAAAACAAAACTTGCCTATGGTGCTGTGCCTGGCGCTGGCGAGTTTATGGCATCTGTTTCGTTTTTTGCCCCACGTATGATGAAAGCTACCGGCTCAACTAAAACATACATGAGCGAAGCGAAAGACAACCCTACCACACAGGAGAATCTTGTCAACTTCAGACACTATTTTATTGCGCTTCCGCTTAAAAATGAAGCAATTGGCGCAGTGGTATCGGCAACAGTTTAAGCGATATGGCAAAAACTCAGAAAAAAAGGCCGCCGGCAGTTGAAGCAACTGCCGAGGCCGTTGCCACCACAACCGGCATCGGAGAGAAAGCAGCGGAGCTGTTTGCGGATCATCCGGGCATTGATGAGTTTCACTTTACCACGGATGGCACCGTGTTTTTTCTTCGCGTAAACGCAATAAACCATAGCAAAGGTTTAGAAAACAAAGACGTCATAACCATTAAACGACAGGAGGTATAATGTTACCACGAGTTAAAATTGAATTTGCCAATGGTGCGCTTGGGCAAATGGCGGCATCGTCGGATGGCGTATTCGGATTGCTTGCCAATGCGGCGCCTGTTGCCGAAAAGCTTAGGTTGCTTAAAACGTATATAGTGCGTTCGTTAGACGATGCCAAGGGCAGATTAGGGATTACCCAAGAAAACAATCCGGGGCTTCACAAACTGCTCGCTGAGTTTTATGCCGAGGCAGGCGATGGAACCGAGCTCTGGATAAAGTGCTTCGCTGAAACGGTGAAGATGACCGAAATGGTTGATCTGGCCACGGAAGATGGTGTGAAGAGCCTGCTGACCGAGGCTAACGGCAGGATCAAAGGGCTGTTTGTGCACTATAGCAGCCGGATGGGGCAAACCATCACCATCGAAAATGGCTTAAACAGTGATGTTTACACAGCAATAGCAAAGGCACAGCTCACAGCTGCTTACGCAACGGACACCCTCAAAGCGCCTTTATTTGTTGTCGTTGCCGGCCTGAATTACACAGGTGAAGCCACAGAACTGACACCATTGAACACGATGCAGATGAACCGCGTAGGGGTGATGATTGGCGACACCCGCGATGAAAAAGGCTGCGCATTAGGGCTTTTGGCCGGCAGGCTGGCTCGTATTCCGGTGCAACGAAATGTTGGCCGGGTACGCGATGGCGCCATTGCAACCAACGGTTTTGCTTATATTGGTTCCGAGCCTGTGGAAACAGCCGATATTGAAACCATACACGACAAAGGCTACATCACCCTAAGAATGCACACGGGCCGGGCAGGCTACTTTTTCAGCGATGATCCGCTGGCCACCCTACCCACGGATGATTACAACCATATCACCGCCCGCCGGACCGTTGATAAGGCCTACCGGATTGCTTGTGATGTGCTCCTTGGCGAACTGCTCGAAGAGATACCGGTGAGCGACCAGGGGCAGGTGAGTGTAACGTTTGCTAAAAGCGTTGAAACAAAGGTTGAAAATGCAATCATCAACTCCATGACCTCGAACAGTGAGCTGGGTAATGATCCGGCAAACCAGAACGACACCGGGATTGAATGCCTGATTGACACAAACCAGAATATTGTTTCAACCGGATTCCTGAAAGTGGGACTACGCGTAAAACCGTATGGCTATGCCCGCTACATTAACGTTGAACTCGGGTTTAAAACCATTAGCCAGTAAGGAGGAAATAAAATGTTTGATACAAGACAATACGAATATGCAGATATCACCGTGAGCATTGGCGGACGGGTGATTACAGGTCTGCGCGGGATCAAGTATTCCAGCAAACAGGAAAAAGAACATGTGTATGGCAAGGGCAACATGCCAATGCACATTCAAAAAGGCAACATCAGTTACGAAGGCGAAGTAACCCTGTTGCAGAGTGAGTTGGAAACCCTGAGGCTGGCCGGCAAGGGTAGTGTGCTGGGGCTGCGCCTTGATGCTGTAGTGGCCTACGGCAACCCCTCGCAGGGAGATGTGCTTATTGTGGACAAAATCCGCGGAATAGAATTTACCGAAGACGGCAAAGAGATGAAACAAGGCGATAAGTTTATGGAGGTAACCCTCCCGTTTATCTGCCTGCGCATTGAGAACCAAAAACCATAACGATCATGACACAAGAGAAAGAACAGAAAGAGCTGATTGGCAAGGCCACACCCGAACAAATTGAAGAGTGGAAGAAAAAGCATGGCGATGTACGTGCGGTTGTCGTTGACGGCCATATCGGCTACCTTAAGAAGCCGGATCGTAAAGTACTCTCCTATGCCAGCTCTGTAGGAGCTAAGGATCCTATCAGGTTTAATGAGCTTCTTTTAACCAATTGTTGGCTTGGCGGCTCTGAATCAATCAAAACCGATGACGAAATGTTTCTGGGAGCCTCGGCAGTACTTGCTGAACTTATTGAGGTTAAAGAGGCTGAACTTGTAAAGTTGTAGAAGCTGCCGGGGTAAGTAAGTCGGATTATGTGCGTATGGTAAATGCCCAGCTTCGCTACTATATGCACATATCCGATCCCGACAGCTTGAGTGATGAAGAATGGGCAATGCGCTTTAAAGAGCTTGAATGGATCAGGAAACGTGAAGCAGAAAAATGATTACGGATGGGTAGCCGCAACAATCACAATAATGGTGATGATGGTTAACCAAAGCACTAAGGTCAGCCACGACAAAAGTGGTCGCTGCTTCCGGTTCCTCCAGGCCACGATAAAAGGCGCAAAAGGCGCGGCAACAATGAACGCAAGCATTTGAGGCATGTTTTTAATAAACGCCTTAACAGCCAGCACCGAAATAGCTACAACAAGGTAAATACTAATAATTGTACTCATGTCAAATATTTTAGAATATACGCTGAACCTTAAAGGTAACTTGGATGCGAAGTTACTAAAAATTGGCATTAATAATGAAAAGCAATTAGAGGTTTGGGCAAAAGTTGAAAGGCAGGTTAATTCGGCCAATAATACCATGAGCAAAATGGGGCGTTCAATTGGCTCAATGAATGAGCGTATAGCGGCATTGCGCGCTCAAAAAGAATGGATACCTTTAAGTAACCGCGAAGCCATAAGAGCCACGAACCGTGAAATTAAATCACTCGAAAATGAGATTAACAAGCTCGAAAAACTTAATGGAGGCAGGTTAAGTAAATGGTTCAATGAGCTAAAAACGTCAATTCCCGGGCTTAATATGATAACCAACCCGTTGGTTATGGCTGGTGCGGCAACCTACAAGCTAACCCAGTATATTGGGCAAAGCAAGCAGGCTTATTTGGAAGAAAATGTTCAGGTGGCCAAGCTTTCGCAGGTGATGGGCAATACCATGCAAGCGCGTGAAAACGAAATTAAATCAATTCTCGATTTAGCTTCAGCCCAGCAGAAGCTGGGGGTTATTGGCGATGAAACACAGCTTGCAGGCGCTCAGGAACTGGCAACTTACCTAACAAAATCAGAGTCGCTTAAAAAACTTATGCCGGCAATGAACGATATGCTGGCGCAGCAATACGGGCTGAATGCAACACAGGAGCAGGCCGTGAATATCGCAAGCATGCTGGGCAAGGTAATGGACGGCCAAACCGGTGCCCTTTCCAGGTACGGATACAAATTTGATGAGGCTCAGGAAAAGATTCTAAAAACCGGAACAGAAGCCGAGAGGGTAGCGGTCCTTTTTGACGTTGTTAATTCAGCTGTGGGCGGCGTGAATGAACAACTGGCCAAAACTCCGGAAGGCGCGTTAAAACAGCAGGCCAACAACCTGGGCGACCTTCAGGAACGCGTGGGCAAGCTCTATGTTATGATTGAGGCTACACTTATGCCGGTTACTGCAGCCGTGGGAGAATTCTTTGATAAGGTTATTTCTTATTTTGAATCAGGGCAGGACAAGATTCAAAAAACAATATCAGTAATTGCAAATGTTATAACATCGGTTTTCAAAGGGCTTTGGAGGGTCATAAAACGGGTGTGGAATGTATTCGATGGGTTTCTAAGCGGGGTAAGGGATGGCAACCCAATCATGCTTGGTCTTGCAACGGTGATAACTGCCGTAACCGCTGCACTTGTAATTTTTAAAGCAGCCCAAATGGCATCCGCTGCGTGGGCAGCTATCATTGTACTTTGGAATAACCTGCAAACAGCAAGCTGGTGGAAGCTGAACGCAGCTATGTTCGCCAACCCGATTGTGTGGATAGTGGCCGGAGTTATAGCCCTGGTGGCATTAATCACCTATTTGATAGTTAAGCTCGACGGCTGGCGCGAAACATGGGAAAACCTGATGAGCTATCTTGATCTTAGCTGGAAGATGTTTAAATCAAGCTTTGAACTGGCCTGGCTCCAAACACAGGATACCTTTCTTTCGGGTATCGAACTGATTAAAAAAGCATGGTACCAGCTTCAGGCGCTTTGGGATAAAGAGGGTGCGAAAGCCGGACTTGCAAAAATTGAAAACAGGCAATTTGAGCGGGCCTCTGAAATTGCCGCTGCCCGTAGCAAAATGGCGGAGCTTACCAAACAGCGTGATGCAATTAAGGTTTTTCAACTTAAATGGAACGATACACAGCTCAGCGATGTAGTCGGTGGTCTGAAAAACAGCCTTGGCATAACCTCGCCATCCATTCCGGGAGTTAATATAGATGGTGGTGAAGATCCTGCTAAGGATGACAATGCCATTTCAAGTACTTCAAACGGCATCGCCTCTGGTGGCACCCGCAACACCGAAATACACATAACTCTGCGCAACTTAGTTGAAAACATCAGCTTTTCAGGTGGTGTGGGCGAGAGTGTTGACGAAATGAAGCAGCGGGTTGAACAGGCCATGCTGCAGGTGTTGAACATGGCTTATGCAACTGCCTGATATGGAAAAGAATTTGGTGATAGCTCCGGGCATTAATTTGCCACCTCTGCTTTTTAAACAGAAAGTGGTCATCATTAATTACAGCAAGTCCGACGGCTCGCTGAAGGTTGGTGGCGACGAGCCTGTGGTGGTGCGCAAACAATTCCCGCTCACATTCAAGGCCCCGGGCCTTAAACCATTCCAATTCCCGATTGATCCGTTTATCTCGGTCAGCTTCAAAAACATCATCACCCGGCGCAGTGTGGCAAAAGGCGATAAGCGCGGCACGGTAAAGGAACGATGGACCGAAGATGATGCCGAAATAAACATCAGCGGGGTGTTGATTGCCGACGACGACCACTATCCGGATGACGTTTTCACCCTTCAGAAGTATTTTGAAACCCGGCAGGCTATCGGTGCAGAATGTCGTGTACTTAATGATCTGGGGATTACAAGCATTGTTATAGAATCGTTCGACCTGCCTTTTACCAAAGGAGTAGAGAACCAGGCATTCACCATTAAAGCTTACAGCGATGATGTTTTTAACCTTTTAATTGAGAACTGATGTTTGACCTGAGCTGGAAAATAACCGTCGGCAAATATCGCCTCAGTATGCTCAGCAGCGTTGAAATCACACGCTCCGTTGAGCAGTTGAGCGACACGGCTGTGATAGTGTTGCCCGGTTCGTGCTTCAACAGGGCTTTGGAGGTTGAGCAACAAATTAAAAGAGGCGACCGTGTGGAGATTGAGCTTGGTTACGATGGAGATCCAAAGGTCGAGTTTGAGGGCTATCTCGAAAGCATTTCAACCGATGACGGGAGCATTAAACTGCAGTGCGAAGATGCATTATATACCCTCAGAGTTGCTGTGGCCAATAAAGAGTTTGTCAATCCCGACATCAAAGATATCCTCAACTACATATTGCCACAGGGGATGGGGCTGGTATGCGATTACTCATTTCGCTACGACAAATATGTGATTGAAAATGCTACTGCTTACCAGGTGCTGAAAAAGCTGCAGGAAGAAACAAAGGCCAACATTTACCTGAAAGGAAGTGAGCTGCACGTACACCCGCAATACCGCGAAATATTCGGCAATGCCTGGTATAGCTTCCAGACAAATATCGAAAAAAGCAACTTAGAGTATAAAAATGCCGAGGACAGAAAGGTTGAGGTGGTGGTTGAAGGAAAAGGCAACGACGGGAAGGTTATTCGTGAAACTGCCGGCGAAAAAGGCGGCGACACGATTACCCTGAAAATTGATGGAGTGAGCGATAGGGCAAGTTTGCGCAATCTTGCCAATGAGCAGTTAAAAGTGAAAAGCTATACCGGTTACAGCGGTTCATTTACCGGCTGGCTGATACCCTGGTGCGATGCCGGTTTTGCAGTAACCTTGTTCGACTTAGACTACGAACACAAGAATGGAACCTATTATGCGACAGAGGTCATCACCTCGATGAGCAGCTCCGGCGGCTCACGCACAATCAAACTTGGCCGCAAGATATGAGTGCAAGGGAAATACGCGAAAAAATAAAAGCCATTGCCGGTGAACAGGCATCTGTGATGTTCACGGCCGAGGTGGTGATGGTTGACGGGGCATCCTGTACGGTTGATTACGGCGGGAGGCGCTTCACGGGCGTGAAATTATTCAGCATTGGCCCGGAAGGAAAATTTCTTATTAAACCTGCGCCGGGAAGCATGGTAACAGTGGCCGACCTGTCGGCCGGGTTGCGAAGAGACCTTTGTCTGTTGAAAATAGACAAAATTGAGCAGTTAAAAATTGAACATGAGGGGCTTGTATTCGACCTTGACGGCCGTGCCGGCAAAATGGAGCTGAGCAGCAATGGTGTGAGCCTGTCGGGATTATTTTCACAGTTGGCGCGGATTATAAAAGGATTGAAAGTAAGTGTTCTTTCGCCTAATGCGCCAAGCGGCCCGCCGACACCCGACACCATTGCCCTTGTACAGGCGTTTGAAACCGATTTAAACCGTCTTTTAAAATGAGAGAAGAATACGATATTATGATCAACGAAGCCTACGACATTGCCATTGAGAGCGGTGATTTTGTCATCGGCGAAAACCTCAACCAGCAAGTAGTCTGCCTGTTAGCAGCCAATAAAGGCGATTACAAACAAGCACCTGGTATGGGTGTGGGCCTTGATAACTATTTGCTCGATGACGAGGATCAAACCGCAATGAACCGTGAATTTCGAGTTCAGGCCGCAAAAGAAGGGCTTCGTGTTAACTCATTTCAAATGCGCAACGGGCAACTTTATCTTGACGTCAAAAGACAAAATGAACAACCATGAATGAAAATCTTAAAATCTCGGAGGCAGGCATTGCATTGATCAAGGAGTTTGAATCGCTGCATGATGGCGACCTGACAATGATTGGGTTGCAACCCAAAATGTGTCCTGCAGGGGTGTGGACAGAGGGCTATGGACATGCCATTACCGATAAGATTGGCCGCCAACTGAAAGGGCCACAAAACAAAGAAATGGCATATCGCATGAGCGTTGTGAAAGACGAACAGACCGCCGTTTTGGTTCTAAAAAAAGACCTGCTGCGCTACGAGGCAACTGTTCGGCAAAACATACGTGTTGCGTTGCAACAAAACGAGTGGGATGCTTTAGTATCGCACACCTACAACACAGGAGGCAGCAAGGTGCTGTTTAACTTAGTGAATGCCGTGCCGCGCAACGATGACACCCTGCGCGTGTGGTGGACAACGAAATACACAACCGCCAACGGCATTGTATTGCCAGGCCTTGTCAGACGAAGAAAAGCTGAAGCCGACCTTTTTTTTAATTGTAAATAAGAGCAATGATGATCGAAACCATTATCATAACCGCTATTTCGTCGCTCCCTATCGGAAGCGCTATCGGATGGTTTTTTAGTCAAAAAAAACGCAACAACGATTTTATTGCCGATCTGCAAAACTCGATTGATCTGTTGAGCGATAACTACACCAAAACATTAGATGGCTTAGTAGTGGTTAAAAAACAAAATGCCGACCTGTTGATCATTGTTTCGCAACTTGAATCGGAATTAGCCAAGCTTCGCGAAGAAAACAACGGATTGATGCTTAAGATGAACGAATTCATCTCACAACTTGAGCCTGAGCTGGCCAAGCTGAAAGAAGAAAATAGCGCATTGATCAAGAAAATGAATGAGCTTAAAAAAATTCTATCCGTCAAAAAACCATGAAGGCACGCATTGTTTTTATTATGTTAACCTGGTGGATGGTCATTGGCTGTGCTTCCAACCACAAGCTGGCACAGGTTCCGGTGATGCAAACCATTACTTATGAACCACAGCTTATACCGATTCATGCGCCTGCCGACAGTGCCCTGCTGAGGATGTTAGTAGAGTGCGACAGTGCCGGCAATGTTGTGCTTAAAGAATTAGAGGAGCTCAAAGGAAAGGGCGTTGCCACAAGGCTGTCAGTTGAGGGGGGCATGATTGCATATAAAGCCAATTTTAAGGGAAAAGACAGTACTGCAATCGTAAACCATATAACGGTGTCGAAAGAAGTGCCTGTGGAGGTGCCTGTGCCTTACGAGGTAAACGTGTTGACATGGTATCAGCGCTTATTGATGGCACTTGGTGTGCTGCTACTTATCGTTATTCTTGTTAAAATCATCATCAATGCGCTCAGAAATATATAGTGTAATGATTAAGCCCGGCGAAACGGTTTTCGATGTGCTGGTACGTCAGACAGGCAGTTTGGCAAACCTGCCAATGCTCATGCGCCTGAACAATGCCAAAAGCCCTGAACAATATGGGCCCGGCGAAACTATACTCCTAAGCCGCATCATTGAGCTACCCGCTAATACGCGGAAACCGGAAGCCACACAGGGAATCCAAAGCGGTAGCCGGCAAGTGCTTGTCGTACACCAAAAACCAGCCAAATTCACTGCAAACGATAACAAAATATATAACCAAACCGAGCCGGCCAACTCAAACGAAATGCCGAATCCTGAAAACGCCAACTATTTCATTGGCGATGACTATGAATATCACTTCATCAACGGACGCTGGAAACGAAAACTAATATCATTATTTTAATATGTCAAAACAAAAATTGAAATCGAACAAACCATCTGATACGAAGGACAATACCTCCGTTGACGAGCCAACAGTCGAACAGTTGCAAGAACGTATCGCTGCACTTCAAAAAGCTAAAGTGTTGGCTGCTGAAACTGAGATTGAAAAGATAGCAGAAAGCCTCAATGTAACCGTTGGGGTTATCCTCGACGCAGGTCGTCTATCTGAAATCATGCAATGGATGATAACTAACGGCAAAGACACGGTAAGCCTCAAATTTGAGGTATGGTAAAAGCACAATCATCATATTAATTCACTAAAACACATCAAAAAAAATGGCACAGTACGACCTCATTTTCGTAAAAAACACTGCAAGTTCAGGCATTGAATTTGCCGAACAGATTTTGGCAAAACCAGCTGGTGCAGGCCAATTTATCACCCAGGATCCGTCAACAGGCATGTTGGCGTGGTCTAATACGCTTAACACACCGGCCATCAATGGCACTGTTAGCGGCTCGGCCATCGTTACAGACTTGAGCGCAGCTCCTGCCGCCGGCAAACTGCCCGATGCTTTGGCAGTTTACAATAAAATTATGAACCATCTTGCCGCCTCAGATGCAATGGTGTTTAAAGGATCAGTAGGCACAGGCGGCACGCTCACGCTCGCAGCATTCAACTCACTTGCAACTTATGATGCAGGCTGGACCTATAAAGTGGTTGAGGCAGGCACTTACAAAGGAAATGTGTGCGAAGTAGGCGATATGCTTATTGCAACTGTTGACAGAGCCGGATCGGGCAGCACCAACAACGACTGGATAGCAGTGCAATCGAACATTGACGGTGCTGTTACAGGGCCGGCATCTGCAGCGGATGGCCGTATAGCCGTATTCAACGGCACTTCGGGCAAAAGCATCCGTACAGAAGGAACAATTGCAATTGGCGATATTTCGTTGAAAAGCAACATGATTGCTGACATCAACGGACTTAGTTCAGGCACTATCGGCAAAGCACGTTTATATGCCTTCACAAAGAGCGATATAGGCCTTGGCAACGTGCCGAATGTGGACACAACCAATGCCGGCAACATCACCAACGGCACGCTTCCTGTAGCCCAGATTCCCGCGCTGACTTCCGCAAAAATCAGCGATTTTGCCGCATCGGTTTTTAATGCCACCTCAAGTGCTTACAAGGCCACATCCAAATCGCTGACGGATATTTTGCAACAAATATCCGGCGATATGACAAACCTTGAAACATTCAGCACGGCAAATGCCATCAAACGAAGTGGCACCAAGCCAGCCTCTGCTACCGCCGCCGGCACATTGTTCGATTTTCATATTGACCCAACAGAGGGTTATTTGTATGTGTGTACGGTTGGCGGAGCAGCAGGCACAGCAAGATGGAAAAGAACCGCATTGGCATCTTGGTAACCTTAAACGGGTAGCTGTGGCACAATACGACATCATTTTTTTGAAAAATAACGCTGTGTCGGGGGTTTCGTACACCGAGTTTTATCTGTCGAAACCCCCGAGCAACGGTTATGCGCTCACACAAAAAAAAGACACCGGACAAATATGCTGGGAGCCTGCGCTGATGGCAATGGGCGAACTCGAAGGCAGCGACGATCTGAATGACTGCTTACAAACAGGTTTCTACATGTTGAAAGGTTCGAAACTGCAGTCTGCCCCAAAATATACGGAAGGCATTTTAGTAGTCTGGGCAAACCCAGAAGTAGGCGTTGTGTTTCAAACAGCCTATGTGATACCGGGTACAGCAGGGCTAAATACCGGCATGATGTTCGTCAGGCATATCACCGATGCACACAACGAATGGACTGAGTGGTCGGAGGTAAGGCTGAATGCAGGCATTAGCCAGAGCGGTGAAAATGCCAACAGCCTGCTTCGCGTAGAGAATGTAACAGGCGATTACATAATTCAGGCCGACGACCATGGGAAATTCATCCGTTGGGCTTACGATAGAATAGGTGACAAAATCACACTGCCTCTCGACTCGCATACCGATGTGCCCATCGGCACAATGGTCATTTTTCAGCACCTTAACCCTAACACCATTTATTCTTATTTTGAGGGAATGTATGAAGTTGGAGGCGATGAGGTAATAATACTTTCAACCGGTGGAAGGACCCAATTTAAGGAAGAGCTTAGTGTTGTCACCGCTGTCAAGACCGGGCCAAACGAATGGGCACTATATGGCGACCTGCAATAAATTCAAAACAAATGGCACGCACACTCGATTCAATCATTCAGGAGATTACGGCTGCTAAAGAGGCAGAACCAGGCCTATCATCGCTTAATTCGATGAGCAGCACGGCAATTTACAGGCTGTGGATTTTTATCACGGCCATGGCCATCTATACTGTTGAAGTGTTGTATGATATACTGTTTGACGACATCCGAGGGCTTGTTGACCTTAAAACGCCCGCTACGCTGATATGGTATCGCACCAAGGCGCTTGAATATCGTCACGGGAGCCATCTGATTTATGATGACAACGGCTGGCCATCCTATCCGCCGACAGATACAACGCCGCCCATCCTTGCACAATGTAGTGTGCGCGAAGTCAATAATGGGTTAGTGATTAAAATTGCCAAACGAACAGATGGCTACCTAACGCATTTAGACACGACTGAGTTGGCAGGATTCACAGAATACATACAGGCAATTAAATATGCCGGAACGCCAATACGCATCGTCAACGGCGGCCCGGTAGAGATCGAAATAGAGTTGCTTGTGCTGTATGATGTGCTGCTCATTGATGAGGATGGCAAAAGCATTCAAACCAAAAACCAACCCGTTGTTGAATCCATTTCGGTGTTTTTGGAACAGCTGCCATTCGATGGCAGGATTGCAAAAAACGCCCTATTGCAGGCCGTTCTTAAATCAGACGGCGTTCGAGATGCTCAGATAAAACGACTGACCCGCTGTTTAGAGGGAGGGGCAGCGCAGGACATTGACATCTCTTATGTGCCAGATACCGGTTATTTCAAGTTGAAAAGCTTACAAATCACCTATCAACCCTATGTATAACATTGACTTCCGAAGGTTTGTTGAGCAGCTCCTGCCGCCATTTTTGCGCAAACAAAACCAATTGAGCTGGCTTGCAGTATTGCTGCAGCCACTTCATGGCATTGTTGCAGGCCTCAACATCTTCAGGGTCGAGAAATTGCCTTATATTCGGTTGAATGGCCAGGTTGCATCGCTCGAATATGGCCTAAACTTAATGCTTTTTGATTCCGGGTTATTAAAGAAAGTATTCATCACTGACGGCAACAGAACGGCCAATGTTTGGCTATATTGTCAAGATGAGGCCAATCCGGTATATCTGTTTCCGGCTACAGAACAATTGCCCGAACGCACTTTTCTGTATCATTTTGCCGACGATTACAGGGGCGAAGATTTTATCATTCACCTGCCCGACAACCGCACTTACGACTATGCTTTCCTCACCGGATTCGTCAACCAGCATAAGGTCAGGGGTTTTACCTTCCGCTTCCAATTATATGTATATACCGGCTTTGATCACAAATGGTCAGGCGATGTATGTGTGTTGAACAATAATAACAATCCTAAATACACCTTCGTTTGGTCTGGTGATATATGCCTTCAGGTTGAGCTCGACCCCGATTTACATCTGTTCCAAATTATGTGGTGGGGCGATGTATGTGTTCAACAACCAGCAATCTTTGCACACTCGTGGTCTGGCGCGGTGTGCGTTCAGCAACCCGGCACCCCGACAAGCATCTATACCCTGTTATGGTCGGGCGAGGTGTGCGTTCAGCAGCCCGCAGGCTATGTCGCGGCATGGACGGGCGAGGTGTGTGTTCAGCAGCCCGCAAGCTATAGTTCGGCATGGTCGGGCGAGGTGTGTGTTCAGCAGCCCGCAAGCTATAGCTCGG
>JACFNF010000005.1:150192-154434 GCA_019454985.1 Bacteroidales bacterium | reverse complement strand
ACAACAACAACCCGGACAAAAACGATACCAAAATATCGGAAAAAATACCGTTTCATCCATCATAGGGTCATATAAATCAGCCGTAACCAAACATGCGAACCGGTTGGGATTTGAAAATGGGTGGCAAACCCGGTTTTACGATCATATTATTCGCAATGATGCGGAATATCAACGCATATCAGATTATATTGTGAATAACCCTAAAAATTGGGGGAAAGATAAATTTTATACCGAAAAATGAAAAAATACGATTCATATAAAGATTCAGGCATTGAGTGGATTGGAGAAATTCCAACTAAATGGAATGTAAAAAAAATAAAACATCGTTGCTATGTTAAAGCACGTGTGGGCTGGAAAGGATTAAAGTCTGATGAGTTTTTAACTGAAGGTTATTCTTATTTAGTTACCGGTTCTGATTTCAAAAAAGATACTGTTAATTGGAATGAATGCTATCATATTGATAAAGACCGATACGAAGAAGACCCATATATCCAATTACAAGAAGAAGACTTATTAATTACAAAAGATGGTACAATCGGTAAGTTAGCCATTGTGAAAGATCTCGATAAGCCTGCATGTTTAAATAGTGGGATATTTGTCGTTCGCTCGACAAATGAAGATTTTAATACAGAGTTTTTATTCTGGATTTTAAAATCCAAAGCTTTTATACAGTTTAACGAATACACTTCATACGGATCAACAATACAACATCTTTATCAAAATGTTTTTGTTGAGTTCGCTTTTCCATTCCCTTCCCCACAAGAACAAACCGCCATTGCCAACTACCTCGACCGCAAAACCGCCGAGATAGACGAGCTGATAGCCGACAAAAAACGCCTGCTCGAACTCTATGAAGAAGAAAAAACCGCCATCATCAACCAGGCCGTTACGGGTAAAACCAAGGCATGCCTTGGTTCGAAAGATGTGAAAATGAAAGACTCAGGCATTGAATGGCTGGGAGAGATTCCGGAGCATTGGGAGGTGGCTTTACTAAAAAGATTTTGTAAAGTTACTGACGGCTCGCATTATTCTCCAAAAACACAGGAAGAAGGGATGCCTTATATTTCTGTAAAAGATATTGGAGAAAACACAATTGATTTGATTAATTGTAAAAAAATATCCATTGATGATTTTAATACTCTTATAAAAAATGGATGTAGTCCAAAAGAAGGTGATATATTATTAACTAAAGATGGAACTATAGGAAGAGCTGCAATTGTAACAGCCAAACATGATCCTTTTGTAATTTTATCTTCATTAGGTCTAATTACACCAAATGAAAAATTAATTTCTAAATATCTCTACTACTATTTGATATCGGGTATAAACATTGACCAAATGTATAGTTTTATACATGGTTCAGCATTAACCCGACTTACAATTGAGAAAATAAATAATTTGTTATTTACTATTCCACCAATAGTAGAACAACAATCCATCGTCAACTATATCGAAACCGAAACGGCAAGGATAGATTCAAAAATATCCAAAACCGAAAAGCTAATCGAATTATTAACCGAATACCGTACAGCCTTAATTAGCGAAGTGGTAACAGGAAAAGTGAAGGTGATTTAGTATTAAATTGAAAATAAATCTTTGACAGAAAAAGAAGATTATGAGCATAACAACTGAAAATACATTTGAAACTGCATTAGTACAATCGTTAACCGAGCAGGGTGGTTATACTGAGGGGGATGCTCCTGATTACAGCCCTGAGTTAGGTATGTTCAAAAATGAAGTGATTCAATTTTTGCAAGAATCACAGCCTAAACGATGGGAAAAGATTGCAGCCATTCATGGTTCAGATGCGGATAATAGGGTTATTCAAAGGCTTTTCAAAGAATTGGATTTGCGTGGAAGTTTAGATGTGCTTCGCAATGGCTTTGTGGATTATGGCGTACGTTTTCACATAGCATTTTTCCAACCTGCTTCCGGTTTAAACCCTGATGCCGTGGAGCTATACAATAAAAACAGCCTGAAAGTTTATCGTCAAGTATATTACAGCACCAAAAACAAAAACTCGGTTGATTTACTGCTTTCATTAAACGGCATTCCGGTTGCTACTCTGGAACTTAAAAATCAATTTACAGGGCAAAATGTGGGCAATGCCTTAAAACAATACAGCACCACGAGAGATAATCGGGAAATACTTTTTGCTTTCAAGAAAAGATGTTTGGTTCACTTTGCCGTTGATCAGGACGAAGTGTTTATGACCACAAAATTAGATGGCAGTAAAACCTATTGGTTGCCTTTTAATAAAGGTTCAAACAACGGAAAAGGCAATCCACACAACCCCAACGGATACAAAATAGCTTACTTGTGGGAAAACATCTTACAAAAAGAGAGCTGGATGGAAATCATTCAAAGTTTTGTGCATTTGCAAACCGATGAAATTGAAGTAGAAGGCAGAACTTACAAAAAAGAAAAACTTATATTTCCAAGATTCCACCAATGGGATGCTGTCAGACGCATTGGTGAAAATGTGTTGAATGTTGGCATTGGGAAAAATTATTTGATACAACATTCGGCAGGTTCTGGCAAGAGCAATTCCATTGCCTGGCTGGCTTATCGCTTATCGAGTTTGCACAATGCATATGACGAAAGGATTTTTGATTCCGTGATTGTCGTTACCGACCGGAAAGTGCTCGATCAACAATTGCAAAACACAATCTACCAGTTTGAACACAAAACAGGAGTAGTTCAAAAGATTGATAAAGACAGTAATCAGTTGGCTACTGCTTTGGGTTACGGTACCAATATTATCATCACCACCTTACAAAAATTCCCCTTTGTAGTGGATAAGGTGGGTGAACTGCCCGAAAGAAAATATGCGGTCATCATAGATGAAGCTCACAGCTCTCAAGGTGGTGAAGCAAGCAAGAAAATGAAGGAAGTTTTGGCTTCAAAGTCATTGGAGCAAGCAGTGATAGACGACACGGATGATTATACCGGTGATGACTTTATAAGAGAGCAGATTGAAAGATCGGCAGCAGTAAGAGGACAGCAAGCCAATATTTCATTTTTTGCTTTTACAGCAACCCCGAAATATAAAACATTGCAAGTTTTTGGAGATAAAGATTCCGAAGGGAAACCAAAACCTTTCCATTTATATTCTATGCGTCAAGCTATTGAAGAAGGTTTTATTTTAGATGTGTTGCAAAACTATACCACCTATGAGCTTTACTTCAAACTGACCAAAGCCATAGAAGAAGACCCACATCTGAACAAGAAAAAAGCGGCTAAAGCCATTGGCAGGTTTGTTTCTTTGCATCCGCACAATTTGGCACAAAAAACAGAAATCATCATTGAGCATTTCAGAAATATTGTTTCTAAAAAAATCGGAGGCAAAGCAAAAGCTATGTTGGTTTGTGGTTCAAGGTTGCATGCCAAGCGCTATTATGAAGAATTCAACAGATACATCAAAGCTAAAGGTTATGAAAACGAAATCAAAATATTGGTTGCGTTTTCAGGAAAAGTTGTTGACGACAATGCCCCTGATGGTGTTTCAGAGCCTGAAATGACCGGCTATAGCGAAAAAGAATTACCCAAAATATTTGAAAAAGTCGAATACAAAATTTTGATTGTAGCAGATAAATACCAAACGGGTTTTGATCAGCCTTTACTGCATACCATGTATGTAGATAAAAAGCTTTCAGGTGTTAAAGCTGTTCAAACGCTTTCACGGCTTAACAGAATGCATCCGGGCAAAGAGGACACTTTTGTGCTTGATTTTGTCAACGACAGGGAAACCATTTTGGATTCTTTTCAACCTTACTATGAAATTACCTCTGTGACGGAAGAAACGGACATTAACCATTTGTACGACCTGAAAGCAAGGTTAGATGAGTTTCAAGTGTATTGGACACAAGAAATTGAAGCGTTTGCCAATGTCTATTTTGACCCAAAAACAAAGCTGAGCAATCCGAAACAACAAAAGCTGCTTTACGCTTTTACCGACCCGGCAGTTGACAGATTTAAGGCAATTGCGGAGGAAGAAAAACAAGATGAATTTAAAAAGAGCTTACGTTCCTGGACAAATTTGTATGCTTTCCTTTCTCAGATAATGCCTTTCACTGATTCTGAATTTGAGAAGTTTTACGCTTACGCAAAACTATTACAGACACGACTGCCCAAAAGAGAACTTTCAGAATCCTTGCACCTGGATGATGAAGTGGCTTTGGAATATTACCGTTTACAGAAGATAAAAGAAGGCTCGATTGAATTACAAAAAGGAGAAGAAGG
>JACFNF010000005.1:0-150092 GCA_019454985.1 Bacteroidales bacterium | reverse complement strand
ACCGTTTACAGAAGATAAAAGAAGGCTCGATTGAATTACAAAAAGGAGAAGAAGGCCTACTAAGTGGAACAACAGAAGCGGGTCTAAAACGTGCCAAAGACGAAGAAGCTTTACTTTCTGAAATTATCAACGTTCTCAATGACCGCTTCGGGACAGAATTTGAAGAAGCAGACAAACTTTTCTTTGACCAAATAGAAGCGGAATTAATGGATGATGAAACCTTGCAGACACAAGCAAGAGTGAATAAAATTGACACCTTTAAATTCGCATTCGACGACAAGTTTATTGACAAACTCATAGGTCGCATGGACCAGAATCAGGAAATATTTGAAAAAATATTAGAGGACAAAGTATTTGGCGACTTAGTGAAGGAACTTATGATGAAGAAAATCTATAAAAAACTGAACGAATAATGCCAACACTTAACAGCCACACACATTGTCAAGCCGCACCAGTCAACGCTCAAACCCAAACTTGGCAAAGAGTGTGTCTGTCTCAACGCTCGACAAAAACGACCGGCAAACCAGCTAACGAAAAAGAAGCACGATTGCCTAACATCGGTTTTGCAAAATGGCTGATGAAGTGCTTCTATGACTGTTTTGTGCAAAATTCAAGTTCAGTTTTACAATTGAACATTTGCGCTGAAAATCCGCCATTTCGAAAAGCCAAGAACCGTTAGGAGTTCATGTGGTCGGCACGACCCGGCATGAACTCCTAAAGACTACCACAAACCACCCCAAAAAAAGGAATATTTCCAGACTTAACCTCTGTAAACACGGCACTTATTCGTTGCCGGCATTGCATTTTTGCTTAACTTTACGCAATTTCTTTTGTATAGCCAAATCAGAGTATATATCACTATTTCAGATATTTAGCGATATGAAACCAATCAGGACTTTCATTTTAGCCTTTACATTTTCCCTCGTTTCGGTTGGTCTGACCGGTCAAACGGAAATTAAAAGCTGGGAACAGCTCCGGCAACGGCCCTATCCACAGTGGTTTAAAGATGCGAAACTGGGTGTTTTCATCCACTGGGGGCTTTATTCCGTGCCCTCTTACGGCGGTCGGGAGTCGTACGGCGAATGGTTTTTGCTTGGCTTGAAAAACAAACAGCCCGGAAGGGTTGAGTTTGTGAAGAAAAACTACGGCGAAAACTTCAGCTATCGCGACTTTGCCTCCATTTTCAAGGCAGAGCTTTTTGACCCCAACGAATGGGCTGATATTTTCAAGGCATCCGGTGCCGGATATATCGTATTGGTTTCCAAGCATCACGATGGTTATTGCCTTTGGCCAAGCCGGTATGCTCCGGGATGGAATACCGTTGAAACCGGCCCACATCGCGACATTGTGGGTGAACTGAAAAAGGCCGTTGAGGCGAAAGGTCTCCGCTTCGGCCTGTATTATTCGTTACCCGAATGGGGGCATCCGCTGCACGACTGGTACAGCTCGCCGAACGATTCTATTGCGCCTTATGTGGAACAGCACATGATCCCTCAATTCAAGGAGTTGGTTGAGAACTATCGCCCGAGTCTTATCTTTTCCGATGGCGAATGGTTCAATTCGGCTGAACAATGGCACGCACGGGAGCTGATTTCGTGGTATTACGACTTAGTTGGCTCCGATGCCATTGTGAACGACCGTTGGGGGCATGGTGCCGACATCGGTTTTATCACTCCCGAATACAGCTCAGGCGGCCTGCAAACCAATCGCCCTTGGGCCGAAGTGAGGGGGCTGGGTCGCTCTTTCGGTCTCAATCGCAACGAAAAACTCTCGGCCTATATGACCTCCGATGAGTTGATCCGGCTTTTTATCCGTACGGTGGCCAATGGCGGTGGGCTGATTATCAACGTTGGCCCGGCAGCCGACGGACAAATCCCATTGTTGCAACAAGAGCGCCTTGTTGATCTCGGAAAATGGATTGCCGCAAACAAGGAAGCCATCTATGGCGCTGAGAAATACATCCTTACAGGACAGGAAAAACCCGTTGTGTTGGAACGTACCGATGCCCGGATTCATTTCGACTGGGTGCGCAATACGCCCGGACAACCTATCTCGGTGGATCAGTTCACGGCCACCTGGACAGGCTTCATCAAAGCCGATAAAACCGACACTTACACTTTCTCGCTTGAAGCTGATGACGGCGCCAAACTCTTTATCAACAACAAGCTCTTGATTGACCGTTGGGAAACCCGAAACGAGGGCACCGACTCCGAAGCCATGCGTAGCCGCAAAGCCGACAGCATTGCCGCCAGCATTAAACTGAAAAAAGATGAATTTGTTCCCATTCGTGTGGAGTATCATGAGGAACACCAAAATGCCTCGGTTTCACTTAGTTGGCAAAGCAAACAACTGCCAAAAGAAGTTGTCCCGCAATCAAACCTGTTCACTCAAGCCGACCTGCCTCAGGGAGATGGTTTAAAAGCCGCTTACCGCTCGCTCAAGCAATATCTGGCCTACACCCAAAAAGGCGGCAATCTGTACGCCATCGCCTTTGAATGGCCTGATGACGATTTGGTGCTGAATATCCCGAAACCAGATAATGATGTAAACATCACCCTGTTAGGCAACAATAAAAACCTTCCGTGGCATTACGAATACAATCAGTTGCATATTGATGTTTCGTCCATCAAACCCTCCGAAATCATTGGAACGGCTGCCTGGACATTTAAACTCGAAAACTATCTGAAAAAATAATGTTATGAAACCAAAAATCCTTACCGTTCTTCTTTCCATTGCGCTGAGCCTCATGTTCCAACCTGTGCTGAAAGCGCAATTTCAACTAATTCCTTATCCCGCACATCTCGACAAAACCGAGGGTCAGTTTGTGCTGGCGAAACAAACCGTGGTCTATTTCAACAATCCGGCGCTGAAACCTTTGGTTAGCCGGTTGACCAAAGAATGGCAAACCGTTTCCGGACATCCGTTTAATCCATTGCTTCACAGCGATCAGGCCATCAAAGGTAGCATTTATGTGGTTCTTAACCATTTACAGGATGGAAATTTGGGTGCCGAAGGCTATCGTCTGACGATCGAAAAGGATGGTATCCAACTTTCGGCTAACAGCATGGCTGGCATTGGTTATGGTCTGCAAACCCTGAGTCAGCTTTTCGACAGCATGGAAGGCAACCGCTTAGATTGTGTCAAAATCGTAGATTATCCACGATTTGCCTACCGCGGCATGCATCTCGACGTTGTTCGTCATTTTATGCCCATTGAGCTTGTTTACAAGATATTAGACGAACTCGAACGGCATAAGATGAATGTTTTTCATTGGCATTTGACAGATGATCAGGGGTGGCGTATCGAGATTAAGAAATACCCCGAACTCACGAAGATTGGAGGATTTCGCGAAAATATGGAACATCTGCACTGGGATGAGCGTCCGCTGAGCCGGCCCGATGCCACCGACAAAATTGGCGGCTTTTACACACAGGAAGAGATTGCCAAAGTAGTGGCCTATGCCGCCGAACGCAACATCAACATCATTCCCGAGATTGAGCTTCCGGCTCACGCGATGGCGGCACTGGCTGCCTTCCCCGAACTTTCCTGCACGGGCGAAAACTTAGGCGTGGCAACAGGCGGAGTTTGGCCAATCACCCATATTTTTTGCGCCGGGAAAGAAGAAACATTTATGTTTCTGCAAGATGTGTTTGATGAAGTAATGCAGCTTTTCCCTTCGGAATATATTCATATCGGTGGAGATGAAGCCGACAAAACCAATTGGAAAAAATGCGAGCGTTGTCAACAGCGTATGAAAGACGAGGGTTTAAAAGACGAGCATGAGCTACAGAGCTATTTTGTTGGCCGCATTGTGAAATATCTTATTGAACGTGGCAAACATCCAATTGGATGGGACGAGATTTTAGAGGGTGGCTTGGCTCCAGGTGCCATCGTCATGTCGTGGCGTGGCGAAGAAGGCGGCATCGAAGCAGCCCGCCTCGGCCATCAGGTAATTATGACTCCCGGAACACATTGTTATTTCGATTATTATCAGGGTGACCCGAACAATGAGCCGCTCACCATTGGCGGTTACACCCCACTGTCGAAGGTTTATTCTTTCGAGCCTATCCCGGAAGTTTTGACGCCGGAACAGGGAAAATTAATCCTTGGAGCACAGGCCAACCATTGGGCTGAATTCATGAATGTTCCGGCAGATGTGGAATATATGGCTTTTCCACGCTTGTCGGCCCTGAGCGAAGTGTTGTGGTCGCCCAAAGAAATCCGCAATTGGGACAGCTTTGCCCGCCGTATGCCAAAACAATATAAGCGTTACGAAAGCCGCGGACTGAATGTATCGCGTAGTGCCTATCAGGTTCAATCGAAAACAGAAGCTGCTCCCGGCAAAAAAGCCATGAACATCTTCCTGTTCAGCGAACTCCCCAACGTTGACATCCGCTACACGACCAACGGCAGCGAGCCTAACGCTTCTTCCGCCCTCTTTCAGGGGCCTTTCACCATCGAAAAAACCACCACCGTCAAGGCTGCCACCTTCGACGGCAGCCGGAAAATCGGTCAGACCATCAGCAATCGTTATTTCTTCGACAAAGGTTTTGGAGCAGAAATCAGCCTGAAAAACGAACCCGAAAAGCAATACAGCAGTAGCGGAAAAAGCATACTGCTCGACGGGATCATTGGCTCGGTGAATTTCAGCGACCAGAAATGGTTAGGTTTTCGCGGAAAAGATTTAGATGCGGTGATTGACCTCCGTAAGCGCGAAAAGGTATCGCAAATCACTGTTTATACGCTTCATAACAGCGCTTCGTGGATCATGGCTCCCCAAGAAGCTACCGTTGAAATTTCGAACGATGGCCAGCATTACGTTCCTTTTGGCAATGTGGTTGTAGGCAAACCCAATGGCGGTGCCCGGCAGATAGTGCGTATCGAAGCTCAGGGGCTTAAAAAGAGTGGCCGCTATCTCAGGATTAAAGTGAAGAACTATGGCCCTCTTCCCGAAGGTCATAGTGGAGCCGGCGAGGCAGCCTGGCTGTTTGTGAGCGAGATTGTGGTAGAATAAGGCGCTCAGGCCCAATTCAAAAACGCCATCTCTTCGAAATGGATCGAAGAGATGGCGTTTTTTTTCCAAGTTATGAGCCATTATTATGTGAGTTTCAAAGCACAAAGGTCATCATCGAATGTGGCGGGCTCTGTGCCGGAGCGGCTTTGCCATTTATCCAGAGGAAGAAGTCGGTCGGAATTTCGCTTTCGTTCATGACCACTACTACCAAGCTGCCATCGGGGTTCAGGAAAGCAGTGCTGATGAGCTGGCTGCGACTTGGCGAGGCAATCACTCGTTTTGCGCCTTTCTGGATAAATTTCGAGAAATGTCCGATATAGTAATATGAATTGGTGAAAGTGAGCTCTCCAGTTTGGGTATTGCCATGCAAAGGAGCAAAACAGAAGTTGCCCACATGGTTTGGTCCGCCCCTTTCGTCGAGTAGGATGTTCCAATCGGTCCACCCGACAGCTCCATTGTTAAAATCGTGAATCATTGAGCGGCCATATTCTTCGCCCAACTCCCAGGCTTCGTAACGCGTTGGATTAAAACTCTCGGCACAGCCTTCGGTGAAGAGAAGATTTTTTTCGGGGAAAGCCTCCTGAACCCTTCGGACATTTTCGAAAACAGGTACGCCGCCACTCCAGTCTTCATACCAATGAAAACCAAGGCCCCAGGCATAGTTACGCACGGCAGGGTCGGCAAAATAAGTTGTGGCACGTTGATAAATCAGGTCGCGGTTATGATCCCACATCACGATTTTCTTGTCGGCCAGGCCCGATTTGTGCATCACCGGCCCCAGATGATTTTTCAAAAAGTCGGCTTCCTCTTCGGCGGTATAGATACAGCTCTCCCAGGTTTGTTTGGCCATTGGTTCATTTTGAATGGTAATGCCCCACACCGGAATCCCTTCTGCCTCGTACGCCTTGATGAATTTCACATAATAATTTGCCCAACTGTCGTAAAACTCAGGTTTGAGCGACCCGCCCTGAAGCATATTGTTGTTGGTTTTCATCCATGCCGGCGGGCTCCACGGGCTGGCATAGAAGGTTACTTTGTCCTTACCGATAACTTCCACGGCCTTTTTGATAAGGGGCAGTTTAAACTGTTTATCGTGGCCGATATCAAACGAGTTAAGCTCGCTATCTCCCTCATTCACATAAGTATAGCTTCCGCTCGAAAAGTCGCAGCTATGGATATTGGTTCGAATCAGGTTGTAGCCAATACCCTTTTCGGGGCTAAAATAAGCCTCTATAACTTTTTGTTGAATTTCGGCGGGGAGTTTAAAAAAAGTCTCTGCCGAAGCATCGGTGATAGCGCCTCCAATTCCCAGCATCTCCTGAAAGGTTTTTTCCGGGTCAACAAACACACATATCTGTGTTTCAAGCGGTTGTCCAAAATCGTTGAATGCCGTATTTTCCATTTTTGTCAAACGCAGCGGGCTGTCTTTGGCGGTAACGTAAACAGCAGCCTGTCTGCCCTGACTTAACGAAAAAGCGGCCGGTTGTGCCTTTTCCTGCACCGGCGGATGCGAACACGCTGCCAGAGTAAGGCCTGCAACAAAATAAATCAGTCGTTTCATAAAAATAAATTTGATGGCTGTGTGTTGAAAAGTAAATTCTTTTTGAGAACAATTTTTCCCCAAAGATAGTTGATTGGCTTCTTACATAACGAAAAAGACAGCTTTGGTGCTGTCTTTTTTCGGTTATCGAGTTTTTTTGCTGTCTTAGAGCGGAATATTCCCGTGTTTTTTTGCCGGATTGGTTTTCACCTTGTTTTGCGTCATCTCGAGGGCTTGGATGAGCTTCATACGGGTTTGGCGCGGATAGATAATTTCATCAATATAACCTAAAGCCGCAGCTTTATAGGGGCTTGCAAAACGGCGCCGGTAATCGGCAATGGCTTCCTGGCGTTCTTGTTCGCTCAGTTTGTTTTTATAGATGATATTGACAGCTCCATCGGGACCCATTACGGCAATTTCGGCGGTGGGATATGCAAAATTCATATCGGCACCAATATGCTTGCTCGACATCACATCGTAAGCTCCGCCATAAGCTTTTCGGGTGATGACGGTGATTTTCGGCACAGTAGCCTCGGCAAAGGCATAGAGCAGTTTTGCACCATGCTTGATGATACCGCCAAACTCCTGAACGGTTCCGGGTAAAAAGCCGGGCACATCTTCAAAAGTGATGAGCGGGATATTGAAGGAATCGCAGAAACGCACAAAACGAGCCGCTTTGATTGAGCTGTCAATATCGAGGACGCCGGCCAGTACAGCAGGCTGGTTAGCCACAATTCCCACGGGTTTGCCGGCCAGACGGGCAAAACCAACGATGATGTTTTTGGCGTAGTAAGGCTGTATCTCAAAGAAGTTGGCATCATCCACCACCCGGCTGATGATGTCGTGCATATCGTAAGGTTTATTCGGATCGTCGGGCACAATGGTATCAAGGCTATCTTCCTCGCGGTAAATGTTGTCAGTGCAAACTTTCACCGGCGGGTCTTCCATATTGTTGGATGGCAGGAATCCCATCAACTCCCGGATCATCATCATGGCCTGGCGGTCATTTTCGGCCAGCAGATGAGCCACCCCGCTTTTGCTATTATGGGTAAAAGCACCGCCGAGTTCTTCTTTGGTTACCTCTTCGTGGGTAACGGTTTTGATGACATCGGGTCCGGTAACAAACATATAAGAGGTATCTTTCACCATCATGATAAAATCGGTGATGGCAGGCGAATAAACAGCTCCGCCGGCACAAGGGCCGAGGATAGCCGAAATTTGTGGGATGACCCCCGACGACATCACATTGCGGTAAAAGATGTCGGCATAACCGCCAAGACTTTCAACACCTTCCTGAATTCGTGCACCGCCTGAGTCGTTCAATCCGATCACCGGAGCGCCCATCCTCATGGCAAGATCCATAATTTTAACAATTTTATCGGCATTGGCGCGGCTGAGCGAGCCTCCGAAAACGGTAAAATCCTGTGCAAACACATAGACCAATCTGCCGTCAATTTTCCCATAGCCCGTTACCACACCATCGCCAAGGAACTTCTGCTTGTCCATGTCGAAATCGGTGGCGCGGTGAGTCATAAACTTGTCAATCTCCACAAAGGTATTTGGGTCCACTAGTTCGATCAGGCGTTCGCGGGCGGTCAGCCTTCCGGCATCGTGCTGTTTGTTAATACGATCCTGACCGCCGCCCAGCTCGGCAAGGCGGTTGTTTTCTTCAAGTTGTTTGATTTTATCGGCTAATGTCATGATTCTGGTTTATTATGGTTATTCAATAATGACCATGGGCTGGTCGCTGTTCACGGTATCGCCTTCTTTCACCAATACCCGTTTGATGACGCGGTCTTGTTTCACCTTATACTCGCTTTCCATTTTCATGGCCGAAACCACGATGACGGTTTCTCCGGCTTTGACCTGTTGCCCTTCGCTGACAAGCACTTTGACCACTTTGCCGGGCATAGGCGACGAAATGACATTCGAATCCTGCCCTTCGTCCTTTTTACGACTCATCAGGTATTTCGCTTCAGCGTCAATAATATCCACCGAAAAGGTTTCGTAAAGGGTATTAACGGTGTAGGATTTGCTGTTTTTCCCTTCGACGAGCTCCACATTAAACGAACGGTTGTCGAGCACGATGGAATACACGCCTTTTTCCACTTCCACCACATCGAGTTCGTACACCTTGTTGTCAATCGCTATTTGGAAAAGGCTGCCTTCGCGCCCCAACAGTTCGATGGACGCGATGCGGTCGTTAATTTTTACTTCGTATGACATGTTTTTTTGTTTTTCGATTTAATAGCGCAGCACCGAACGTTTGCGACCAAGATCTTTCCAGTTGTTCCCCAGATGTTTTTGAGGTTTCTCGGGCTGAAGTTGTTCGAGTTTGTTCATATAATCCACAAAAGCCGTGATGGCTGCCACATCCATGCAGCGGTCGTTACAATTTGGCCGGGGCTGGAGGAGCTCTTTGTTTTCTTCGATAAAATGGGTGTTGTAGCGCCCCTGGATGAATGCCGGCACTTCCAAAATACGGTGCAGATAAGGAATTGAAGTTTTGACGCCGGTGATTTTATAGGCATAAAGTGCGCGTTTGAGGCGGGCTATGGCTTCGGCACGCGTTTCGGCCCACACGATTAGTTTCGAGATCATCGGGTCGTAATAGATTGGTATTTCGTAACCCACATAGGCATAACCATCATGGCGCACGCCCAAACCCAATGGTTCGGTGATGTGTTTGATGACGCCTGGCGATGGCATGAAATTATTGTCAGGGTCTTCCGCATAAATCCGCACTTCGATGGCATGGCCAAACTGCCTCAGGTCGTCTTGCGTAAAAGGCAATGGAAAACCGTTGGCAATATTGATTTGCTGTTTCACCAGATCCACACCCACCACACGTTCGGTGATCGGGTGCTCCACCTGCAGGCGGGTGTTCATTTCTAAGAAATAATAATTCAGGTTGTCGTCAACGATGAATTCAATGGTTCCCGCACCGTAATAATTCACTGCACGGGCAGCGGCCACGGCAGCTTCGCCCATTTCGGCACGCACTTCGGGCGTCATAATGGGCGAAGGTGTTTCTTCGATCACTTTCTGATGCCGTCGCTGAACCGAACACTCACGCTCAAAAAGATGGACGATATTTCCATGCTTATCTCCAAGCACCTGAAATTCAATGTGATGTGGTGATTGGATATATTTCTCAACATAGACCGCATCATCGCCAAAAGCTGCTTTTGCTTCGGAGCGTGCGGCACTGACCGAACTGACGATATCTTCTTCGCGACGAACTAAGCGCATTCCTTTGCCGCCCCCGCCGGCACTGGCTTTCACCATCACCGGCAGCCCGATTTCTTTAATCACTTCGATGGCTTTTTTGATGTCGCGGATAGGCTCGGTAGTACCGGGCACCACCGGTACTCCGGCTGCGATCATCGTCTTTCGGGCGGTGATTTTATCGCCCATCGTATTGATGGCATGAGGCGAAGGCCCGATAAAGATGATACCCTCTTTCTCGCAAAGCTCGGCAAATCGGGCATTTTCCGATAGAAATCCATAACCGGGATGGATGGCATCAGCGCCCGAGAGTTTAGCAGCTTCGATAATCTTGTCCATCCTCAAATAGCTTTCCGACGAGGGTGCCGGTCCAATGGGATAGGCATAATCGGCATAGCGCACATGCATCGCCTTGCGGTCAACCTCAGAATAGACGGCCACCGTTTCGATGCCCAGCTCGCGGCACGAACGCATCACCCTCACAGCAATCTCGCCGCGGTTGGCAACGAGTACTTTTTTAATCATATCTGTAGTTTTTTTGTGTGTTTTTTAGCTTGTGTTGCCCCAAAAAAGCGGGTAAATATAGATAAATATTTAAATATGTACCTTCTCACTTTTTTTGATGACTTACCTCTTCCATCAGGTATCAACGCCCAAAATCCAGAACAGCGGCGTTTTCTGGCAAGGCGATAAGGGTAAACTTTTTCCACATCATTTTTTTCGCAACTGCCGCCGAATCGCCTATCTTTGTCCTGAATTGAGTCAGGCCAACGAAAATGAACATGCGCGTTTTCACAACAACCAAATTCCGGCTTTTTGCAATGCTGCTTATGGCTGCACCGCTTCTCCGGTCTCAAAATCTGGCCGAATTGCGTATTTTCGACAGCTTAGAAAACGCCTATCAAAAGGCCGAAATCTCACAAAAAGCGCTCATTTTGAGTGAGATGGCCCGGCGTGCCGAAAAGTTTTCGTTACCGCTTGCCGAATATTATCTCAGGAAGCAACTCCAACTGACCGATTCGCTCGATCATGGCTCAATGCAATGGGAAGTTCGTTTGCAACTTGCCCGCCTGATGCTGTCAAATGGAAAAACTGACAGTGCCACAAAGCTGCTTCATGAAGCAATCGTTTTACATCAGGCCGACATTTTGCCTCATACGGCCCAAAAACAAGAACTGGAAACCGGGCTCAGCACACGCCTAAACTGGAAATCGTCGGCAGTGTGGTGGGCAATGCTTGTTTCGCTGCTCCTTTTATTGCCCGTTACCATTGTTTTGCTTTTGGTTTTGAGTCATCGCACCAAAGAAAACTATCTGAAAGTACAGGAAGATTATGGTTTGTTTCAACATCAGATGTTGAAGGAAAAACAGCAACTTGAGGCTATGATTTCAGAACGAACAGCCCATTTAGAAAGTAAATTGGTTGATGCACGGGCCAAAGACGTAGAGTTGAAAAAGACATTAAAACGCCTGAAAGACGCCAGTTATCTCAAAGATGCTTTTCTGGCCAATATGAGTCACGAGATTCGCACTCCACTCAACGGTATCATTGGTTTTGCCAGTTTGCTCGAAACTGAGCTGGCCATCATGGAAAACAGTGAACTATACGGCTATGCAACCGGAATTCAGCAAAGTGGCGACCGGCTGCTCAGCCTGATTAACAACATCATCGAAATCAGCCGCATACAAGCCAACGAAATTGAGGTTGAACTTGCGCCCTGCGATGCATCCGTCATCATCCGCAACACCTGCGAAACCCTTGCTTTCGCAGCCAACGAGAAAGGACTGAAATTCAAGACCAAACTTACCGAAACACCACAAGTGGTAGCCGATTCTGCGAAGCTGATGCGGGTGCTCTATATCGTAGTAGATAACGCTGTGAAATATACCGATTCGGGTTTTGTAACGATTTCTTCTTCAGTTGATACATCGGGTAAATATCTTGTTATCAAGGTAAAAGATACCGGTATTGGCATTGAGCCAGGCTATATGAAGCATCTTTTCGATGCCTTCCGACAAGAAAGCGCCGGCTATGACCGGCCTTATCAGGGCGCCGGACTGGGTTTGCCCTTGGCTAAAAAACTTGTGGAGCTGATGCACGGGCAGATTCATATTCATTCCGAAAAAGGCGCAGGTACCACCGTCGAGGTTTCGTTGCCACTCCTTGTCAGGATGAAAACCGGTGACCAGCCGGCCCTTCCCGAGAGCAAACCAATTGCCAATGCGCCGGAAATCGGAAAACCCGATATCTTCATTGTGGAAGACGACCGCATGAACCGGATGGTGTTGCAAAAACTCCTTGAACCTTCGGGCAACGTCACCTTAGCCGTTGATGGCACAGAAACCCTGAAAATAATTGGCGAGAAATACAAAAAAGGATTTGTGTATCAGGTGATGCTTTTCGACATCAATCTGCCGGCTCCATGGGATGGCATACGGCTGATGCAGCAAATCAAAACTGACTATCCTGAATACAAATTTGTGCCTTTTATCGCCCAAACAGCCTATGCCATGGCCGGCGATAAAGAGCGCTTTATGGATGCAGGTTTTGATGATTATATCGCAAAACCTATCCGTAAAAACGAACTGATGACCAAAATTGAAACCCAGCTCAAACTACGGGTGGGCGGTCACAGTTCAACAGAACCCAACAGGTTTCATGCTAAAGATCGCCAACGAACTTAGACTAAAAGTTGAGACAAGAAATATTGCAACGATAATAATAACAACACTTCGTTAAATTTTAAGCGGCAATTTTGCCATAATCCAGCAGTTCTTTAACAATTTTTTGATTTTTTGCAGAGTATGGGTTAATACCAAACATGCACATAAATCGTTCAAGCATCAAAGTGTAGTTGTACAATGTTTTATAATTGGCCATCGAGAATGGTTTGGTGCTGTGATTTTGTGTAGATAACCAGTCTTGCTTTGCCAGGTTTACCGCCGTAAGGGCAGCGTTAAAATGAAAATCGAGTTTATTTTTGCTTCTCGCCTGACAAGTAGAAAGCCCTGTAAATTGTTTGGCATCCCGATATAAAAATTCTATTTGGAAACGCGATCTGTAATTACTGACAATTTTCTCCCCTGCTTGATTGATATCTGTTGAGAAGTAAAATTTTCGGGCAATCTGTTTGCCATCTTTGAAAAAAATGGCTATCGCAAGTTTTATATCTTTTTTGAACGCTTTGGAGTAAACTATTGCAGAATAGATTTCAATATCTTCTTTGATCAGGTCAGTGGTGAAATAGTTTAGGTCAGGATTTTGGGGATCCACCCGCCCGTTAAACTTTTTAGGGGCTCCTTTTTTGCCAGTTGGTTCACCCTTGTACTTGTACATCAAAACGCTGTCATCTCTCAAACGGCTAAGAAAATGGAGTCCTGATGATGTAATTGCATCAACAAAAGGCTTTTTGGAAAAATAAGCATCAGCCACTATGTAATCTGAAAACCCTTTAAAGTCTGCTGCATTTTCAGTTACAAGACTTGCATAATAGGTCAAAAGATTCAGCCCCCTTTTTTGTAGTTCGTCGGCTGATGGCGTTTGCCACGCATTCAGGTGCAGGGCGGTGTTGTTTACAATGTCTACCACAGCAAAGCCACAAATCTCGAGGCCCCACTTGGCTGACTTGGCAACACCGGACCAATATCTGCCCATTCCATAAGTTGATTTACCTGCTTTAGGGATATAACTTGGGTCAAAAACCACAATTCTCTCTCCCGGGACACATTGCTTAATCAAGTGTCCATTGAATGACAAGAAATCAAACTCCTTCTCGAACTGGTTTCGGAAAGTTTGCTCACCGTATGAACTATAACGTCCCAATTGTAAGAAATTTATTCTACCTTTGATACTCAAAATATGCCAAAGAACACTAAAAATGAAATCTTTCCGGGTTTTGTTAAGGCTTGAAAAGACTTCTGTTTTTAAAATGTTGATAATGAGCTGTTTAATATTTTGGTTAGCCTTGATAGTCATGTCCAGTTAATTAATGGAATAATCAACTAAGATACTGATTATCAATGGCTTAACCAAATTTATTTCAACTTACTTTACTGATTTTCAAAGATTTATCCTTTTTTTTTACCGAAGTGTTGTAATAAGAAACTATTTGGAAAATAAGAATAGTTTTTGTATATTCACCAACTTTTTGAGCTCAGATTTGAAAGGATCCTGATTTATGTCTGAAAAAATGGCTAAGTTCCAATTATATCAGCAATATTTGTATATTTGCTGCATGAAAACAAAAGAAGATATCAAGCTTGAGTTCGCTAAGCTCTCTGCGATTGATCAGGAACAGTTACTTGATGAACTGTTAAGAGATTACGAAACTCGTGGACAAATTTTGGAAACATTGACGGATGAAATCCAGAAAAGAAATAAGAAGAAGCCATGTCCGCATTGTGCGAGCGAAATAGTTTACAAGCGCGGCAAGCAAAAGGGCGTACAAATGTATAAGTGCCGCAGTTGCAATAAATGGTACAGTGAAACTACGGGCACGCCTTTGTGGGATATCAAGCTAAAGAATAAGTGGCAGAGCTATCTTAGGTGCATGGAGCAAGGCATGTCAATAAAGAAAACTGCAAAGGAAATAGGTATCAGCATACAGACCTCCTTTGACTGGAGACATAAGATTTTGAGTTCCTTAGCAGGTTTTACGCCGGAAACATTAAGCGAAGTTGTTGAATGCGATGAACTAGAGTTAGCATTGAGCAACAAAGGTTCAAGAAACCTAAAGAGAAAGCCCAGGAAAAGAGGGAGTGATTTTAAACGTAATGAAGCTTCATCAGAACCAACAGTCGTACAAGTAGTTACAGCAGTTCAAAGAAATGGAGAAAAGTACTTGAAGGCAGTAGAATCAAAGCGATTAAGTGCTGATGAAATAGCCAAAGCCTTTAATGGAAGATTGAAAGACAAGACTACTTTGATTACAGATAAACACCCGTCATATAAATTATTTACAAAAAAGAATCCGACGTTAAAGCATAAGTTAGTCGAAGCAAAGCAATATGTAAGCAAAAACGACAAGAATGTCCACTTACAACACGTTAACAATACCCATTCCCAGCTAAGATCATTTCTTAATAAATTTAATGGTGTCAGCTCAAAGTATTTGCAAAACTATCTTAACTGGTTTGCATACGGGAGCAAACTATCTGGGACAAAAGAAACCATCAAATTGTGGCTTACGACAATCCTCGCCTCACCGCAAGCATATCATTTGTTTTTGCAATTTAAGGAAAATGCTGTTAATATTAGAACTTAGCCTAAAAAAACTAATTTTTAGAGCGCTCCATACATCTTTTTATCAAATAGAATTCTTAATATTTGCACGATCTGACCAAAAGAAACAGAAATCACAACTAACATGCTAAATAAAATATTTGAAAAAAAGCTCTTCGGCATCGAAGCCATAGCAATTGGAGCACCTTCACTTGATGGCAATGTGATGCGTGTAAAAGCTGTATTGGTCAATTTAACATCAACAAAGCTAACTGCTGTGTCTGCATCGAAGGTGTATATCAGTAACGTCCGACAAGAAGCCAGAGCCTCCATGATTGTTTTTCAAAAAAGAATAACCAAACAAAGCGGTCTAATTTTTACAGAAAACCAATTTCAATTATTATGAACAAAAACTTTAAACACCAGGTTTTATTGGCCACATTCTCTTTGGCTATGCTGTTTTCGTGTCAGAAAAACAAAGACACTGAAGTTGTCACAAAACAACAATTTCAAATGACCGAGAGCGCACAAATTGTTTACAACAAATTGGTTGCTTTTAAAAAGGCAATTGACAATCCCCAAAAAAGTACCACAACCATGCAGCTCGACAGTGCAGAATGGTATGTGGAAGCTTTTTATAATGTAACTCAAGGTTATCCTGACAGCCTTTTTGGGAAATTTGAAGTGGATACCATGTACTACACTCTGCCTTTGGATGAAAACCAAATGGTTAGAGTTACCGACCTGGGTTTACTGCTTGATAATATGGAGAGCCACCTAAATAGTTTGCTTGCCCAATCAGGAACCGAACTGGCTCACATGGTTATTGGCGATGTAGTTGTTGATTTTTCGGGGAGGTCTTTCGAAGCCCAAGTTACTGTTTATACAGGGCTGGGCTTTGGGCCAGGTCCACTCTACACTCCTTTTGTGGACGAGTATTGGTATTGGGGCTATACTTTGGGTAGATGCGATCCAGTAAATCCACCGCCCCCACCGCCTTACCATGATGCCGGTGATGAATTGGAGTGGCGATTCAATAGCCCAAATCCCTGGTATGTGCCTTACCCAGCCTGCACAAATGGGAAAATTAAAATTACTGGCGCTTCACATACTTGGAAAAATGGTTATGAAGATGATAGAATATACTATGAATTAAGGCAAGGGGCATATGATCCACCATGTCTTGACCCAGAAACACTCAACACATTATTAGGGTTCGGAGCTGACTTGTTTTATCAAAAAGAGGCAAATAATGGCCTTATTCCTGACGGGAATAATTTCTTTACTTCAGTAGGCATTTATACGTTTGCTGATTCAATTTCAGGCTACGGATGGAGATACTACCATGGCTATGCTGCATATTACTCAACGTTTGAATGCCTGCCAGGCGGCATATTGGACTGATTGAAAGAAACATATCACATTTCTCTCCCAGTTTACTAACTGGCACGATTGGGGGCATTAACAACTTAAAAAAAAAAAAGAACATGAAAAAGAAATTAATACTTAGCATTATGCTAATCACCGGCTTACAGGCTGGTGCCAGTCAACTTAACGATACCTTGGTTTGGTCAGGTGCAATTGACCTATTTGAGGACGTTTACCTAAACGAGCAAACAACATTGGTCATTAACCCGGGAACTGTTGTCACCATCCATAACCAATCAAAAATACAGACATTTGGCAATGTGTTAGCCCATGGGGAACTTCACAATAAGATCTACTTCACCACTACCGATACTTTAGGGCTTACCGACACAGCCACAATATCAGGAGGGTGGAAAGGGATTCATTTGTTAAACAACCCAAATGGCAAGGCAGTATTTAAAAATTGCGTTTTTGAATATGGTAAAGCAAATGTTCCGGGTTCTTGGCACACGTTCCAATATAATACTGATACCGTTTCAGCCAACAGGGGAGGCGCCATGCGGGTATTGGACTACGGTTCGATAGAAATTGATAGTTGTTCCTTTCTGTTTAATTTTTCCAGAACAAGAGGGGGCGGGCTGTATTGTGATAACGTGCATAAGGTAACTATTTCAAATAGTTTATTCCAAAACAATAAAACACTTGCTTTTGGTGGGGCTATTTATTCAAATGATCATGATAGTTTATATGCAATCAATAATCTCCTCATAAATAATGTCGCATATTCTTCTTATCGTAATGCAAAGTCCCCTCTAACACAATACAATGGAGACGGTTCAGCCATGTATATTTCTAATACCTGGCCGGGGTTAGCCTATTGCCTTGCCAGTTATAACCGCATACATAACAACATTTCATTACGTGCCGTATTCTTTCTTACAGAGGAAGTTCATTTTTTTAACAACATTATGACTAATAATTATAATATACGGACCTTACAATTCTCAAGATTGCCCAGCACCAACAGGGTGTATAACAACACCATTGCAAACAATTGGTTTGATGCAATTCTACCGGGTGTTTATACTGTATCAGAAGATATTATATTTTATAATAATATCTTATGGAATAATTTTTCCAACACAAACGATGATGAAGTCATCAAATGGCATTACCACGAACCTATTCTCTTCCATAACCTTATCTGGAAAGGGCTTGCTCCGGGTGGGCCAATGATTACAGATGATCCATTGTTTGTTAATCCCGCTCCAGACTTTGGTTTAGCCAATAACGGCTGGGAATACGACTGGTCGCTACAGGATATCTCGCCTGCCGTAAACAGCGGCACGCCCGACACAACCGGCCTGCATATTCCCCCTTACGATCTCAACGGCAACCCCCGTATTTTTGGTGGGCGCATTGATATGGGAGCATACGAAAACCAAAACGTTTGGATAAGCTTGCCCGATAACCCATTTGTGAATGCAAGGCTAACAGCAACCCCCAACCCCTTCCGGAATGGGTTCGTGGTGGAGCTTCAAGGCCTTGATAAGGTAAAACGCATGACCGTTTACAACCAATCCGGAACGCCCCTGCGCCAAATGGAAACACTCTTGCACGGAGGTCTGATAAATATGGATATGAGCGGCTTCTCCTCCGGCTTGTATGTTTTGGTTGTGGAATATGAAAACGGAACTGTGAAAACGGAAAAAATGGTGAAATTATAAGTGTCTCTTCGCCCAAAGGCATATCCAAGGATATTTTTCTTGCTTTTTCTGAAGAGGGCAGTGGTTCGTGTAATTTGTTGCCGGGGTAATCGGGCAGCTTAGTGGTAAGCCTTTAGCAAAAGGTATCTAAGAGGTCAAAAGAAAGATTGTAAATTTGCAATTGAAACTGACACAGTATGTCTGAATACTCCCGGCAACAAAAGCACATATTAAAACCAACAAATACAACCCTGCCATGACCTCACAACCATCCAACTCATCCTTTTCGCGTCATTGTTCTTACAATATTTTCCGTGGGGTTGTTTTTTTTCTTTTTTTGCCGGCAGCTTTGTCTTCTTTGCTTTTCACATCGTGTAAAACTGTCGGACAGTTACCACTTGAACAGAGCTTGTCCGGGAACTGGACTTTTGCCGAGAGCGGCAGCAAGGACTTCTATCCTGCCAGCGTTCCCGGGACAATCCACACTGATTTAATTCATAACAACCTGATTCCAAATCCATTCGAAAAATGCAACGAAAAAGATGTTCAATGGATCGCACGGAAGACCTGGGTTTATAAAACTCATTTTGATGTCAGCAGCAGCCTACTCAAAGCCCAAAATCTCGCTTTGGTGTTCGAAGGGCTTGACACCTACGCCGATGTCCGGCTCAACGGACATCAGATTCTACACACCAACAATATGTTCCGAAGCTGGGAGGTGATGGCCAAAGAGTTCATTCAGGAAAAGAACAATCTGCTCGAAATCATTTTCTATCCGGCACTCGACCATTATGAAGCCGATTCGGCAGCCAATTCGGTTTATCTTCCCGGCGGAAAATGGATCTATTCGCGCAAAGCGGCTTACCATTTCGGTTGGGACTGGGGGCCAACTTTGATTACTTCGGGCATCTGGAAACCGGTAAAACTCGTTGGCTGGAACAATCTTCGTGCAACCGACTGGCATTTTACCACTTCTGACCTTACTGAGAAACAGGCACGCATTGGGCTGAATGTGAGCTTAGAAAGCAGCAGAAAACAAAAAGCTAAAATCAGTATCAACGATCAAAAAACAGGCCAGGAGATTTATTCACAAATCATTGGAATAGAGGCCGGAACCCCGACTATCACAAATGAGTTTACCATTGAGAATCCGAAATTATGGTGGACCAACGGTCTTGGCGAACCCTATCTTTATGAATGGACAATACGGCTTGAAACTGCCGACGGACAAGTGATCTCACACGATGTAGCCTACGGCATCCGCAGCCTGCGACTTGTGGAACAGGCTGACAGCATTGGAAAAAGTTTCTATTTTGAGCTCAACGGCCGCCCGTTGTTTGCCAAAGGAGTAAACTACATCCCACAGCAAAGCTTCGTTACCGAAGTTCCTGACAGTAGCTATCACAGCCTCATCCAACAGGCGGCCGAAGCCAATATGAACATGATACGCATCTGGGGCGGAGGCATTTACGAAAACGATTTATTTTATGAACTCTGCGATCGCCACGGCATTTTGGTCTGGCAGGATTTTATGTTTGCCTGCGCTATGTATCCCGGCGATCCTGATTTTTTAGATAACGTCAGAATTGAAGCTGTTCAGCAAATCAAACGGTTGAGAAACCATCCCTGTCTTGCCTTATGGTGTGGCAACAACGAGGTGGACGAAGCCTGGCACAACTGGGGTTGGCAAAAACAGTATGAAATGAGCGCCGTCACCCAGGATACCATCTGGCAATACTACACCAATCTGTTCCATTCACTTTTGCCTGAAATTGTGGCCACCCACGACCCCTCGCGGCAATACGTTTCCACTTCGCCGCAAATCGGCTGGGGCCGGAAAGAAAGCATGACCCATGCCGACTCGCACTATTGGGGAGTATGGTGGGGAAAACTGCCATTTGAAAAATACCTTGAGAAAGTTCCCCGTTTTATGAGCGAATTTGGCTTTCAGGCTCTACCCTCACGTTTTCTCATCAATAGTTACGGCCTTGATGAAGGCAATGATTTGTTGAGCCCCGAGCTGCATTGTCATCAGAAAAACCCTCAGGGATATCAAACCATTGATCTTTATATTGAACGCGAAAAACTCAAACCACGCAACCTTAACGAATACATTTATGCTTCGCAACTCATTCAGGCACAAGGCATCGGCATGGGCATCGAAGCACAGCACAGCGCAATGCCATCCTGCATGGGCTCATTGTATTGGCAATTGAATGATGTGTGGCCGGTAACGAGCTGGTCGTCAATTGATTCCAAAGGCATCTGGAAGGCGCTACATTATCGCGTCAAAGAGCTTTTCGCTCCGCTGAGCCTCTCCATCATTCCCGAAGGCGACAGCCTGAAGATTTCCATCATCAACGATCAACTCCGGCCTGTAAAAGGAAAATTGCAATTGCAGCGCTATTCTTTCAAAGGCAGTTCAGAAGAGTTTTTCGCAAACGACTTCGACATTGAAAGTAATGAAGTTGCGAAAACAAAACTTCGCCTCCATGATGTAAGCAAAACTAAACAAGCCCAAACTGAAATGCTGATCGCCGAATTTATGGACTCCGAAGGCCAATCCTGCCGCGATTTTCAGTTTTTTGCACCTCTCGGCGAATTAAAACTGATGCCCGCTGCCATCGAAACCACTATCGAAGAAAAAACCGAGGGACTGCTCCTCAGTTTGAAAGCAGATGTTTTTACTGCTTTCGTTCAGTTGAGCCTGCCAACAGCGTTTGCCCATTTCGACGACAATTTTTTTCATCTTTTCCCCGGCCAGACCAAAACTGTCCTCGTCAATACCCAATTGTCGGCCAAATCGTTTCAGGAACAACTCAACATCTTATCTCTCAACAATTTAATTCACAACAAATAAAAACATCCACCCCATGAAAACTTCATTACGTTGTCTTGCCACTTTGTTGATTTTCCTTACTTTTTTTGGCTGCAGCCAGCCTCAGGAGGAAGTGAAACAACCAGCTTCTTATGTCAACCCATTTATTGGCACGGGTGGACATGGTCACACCTTTCCGGGAGCTACCGTTCCTTTTGGAATGGTACAACTCAGCCCGCAAACCCGCCTCGACGGCTGGGACGGCTGTTCAGGCTATCATGCCACCGACAGCATTCTGTACGGCTTTGCGCACACTGCCCTGAGTGGTACAGGAGTGAGCGATTACGGCGATATTTTACTGATGCCCGTGGTGGGAAAACCAGTGTTTGACCGCAACGAATACTGTTCGCCATTTTCAAAAGCCGAGGAAAAGGCCACTGCCGGATATTACAGCGTGAAGCTTCAGAAGCCGGATGTTCTGGCCGAGATGACCGCCACCACTCGCGCCGGCTATCATTGCTATACTTTCCCGCAAACCGATGAGGCACAGATAATTATTGACTTAGAACATCGCGATCAGGTCACCGACTCATGGATTGAATTTGTGAACGACACCGAAATCAGGGGCATGAGGCGTTCCACAAACTGGGCCAAAGATATGGTTTGGTTTTTTCACATGAAATTCTCTAAACCATTTGTCAGAAGCGGTATTGTGCTCAACGGCTCACTGACCGAAGGCATGAAGTATGGCAGCGGAACCCGGGTGAAGGCTTTTGTTGGATTCACAACGGCGCAAAACGAGGCCATCGAGGTTAAAGTGGGACTTTCGGCTGTGGATTCTGAAGGTGCCCTGCGCAATCTGGAAACAGAAATGCCCGACTGGGGATTCGACAAGGTTAAAAAAGATGCTGAAGATCAATGGAATAAAGAATTGTCGGTTATCACCATTGAAGGAGGAAGCAACGAGCAGAAAACCATCTTTTATACCGCATTATATCACACCATGATACAGCCCAATGTTTTCATGGATGTTGACCGGCGTTTTCGCGGTATGGATCGAAATATCCACACCGCTGAAAATTTCACCAACTACACGGTGTTCAGCCTTTGGGATACTTACCGCGCCTGGCATCCGCTGATGACCATTATTGGACAGCAGCGCACCAACGACTTCATTAAAACGATGCTCAACATGTATCAACAAACCGGACTTCTGCCTATATGGGAGCTGGCCGGCAACGAAACCTACTGTATGATCGGGAACCATGCCGTACCGGTGATTGCCGATGCCTGGGTGAAAGGCATCCGTGATTACAACGCCGATGAAGCACTTCAGGCCATGATCGAAAGCGTAAACAAGCATCATTTCGGTTTCGATGTTTACCGTCAGGTTGGATTTCTTGCCGGCGACAAAGAGCATGAAGCCGTTTCAAAAACACTCGAATATGGTTACGACGATTGGTGTATTGCTACGATGGCCGGACAAATGGGCAAAAATGATGTGTATGAAAAATACATGATAGCCGCACAGGCCTACAAAAACATTTTCGACCCGACCACCGGATTCATGCGTCCAAGAGTGAATGGCGGCTGGCTAAGCCCCTTCGACCCCACAACGGTTGACTGGAACTTCACCGAGGCAAACTCGTGGCAATACAGCTTCTATGTCCCCCACGACATCGCCGGATTTATCAGGCTGCATGGCGGTAAAGAAGCCCTGTCAAAGAAAATTGACGAACTTTTTGAAGCCACTTCCGAAGTAGGTGGTCGCGATATGAAAGATATCACCGGCCTCATCGGCCAATATGCCCACGGCAACGAACCAAGCCATCATATGGCCTACCTTTACAATTACCTCAACCAGCCATGGAAAACACAGGACAAGGTGCGTTATATCATGGATCAGTTTTACACCAATATGCCTGATGGCCTCATTGGCAACGAAGATTGCGGGCAGATGTCGGCCTGGTTGGTGATGAGTGCTTTAGGTTTTTATCCGGTGTGTCCGGGTCAGGCCGATTATGCCATCGGCACTCCGCTGTTTTCAAAAGCCAGCATTCACCTCGAGAACGGCAAAACCTTCACCATTAAAGCATCAAAGCTTGGCCCCGCAAGCAAATATATCCAATCGGCCACCCTCAACGGAAAGACCTACAACTTCAACTATCTCACCCACGAAACCATTATGGCCGGCGGTGACCTTCATTTTGAAATGGGGAATCAACCCAACAAAAGTTGGGGAAGTGCAGATGAAAACATCGCCACAACAGCCATCACCACTCCGGGCATTGTTCCTGTTCCCATCATCACCACTCCCGGAAAACGTATCCGCGAGGCTGTGGAAGTCAGTATTCAGCCTTTAATGGAAAATTGCCAGCTTTATTATTCTTTAGATGGCAGCGAACCCACAACCGGCTCGCTCCACTATACCGGGCCTTTCATGTTGGACAAAACTTCAACCATCAAAGCCATAGCCTATCACAACGATTTGGGTTTCAGCAAAGTATCGGAAGCCAATTTGGTGAAGATCAACAGCGACTACAGCATTCATTTGAGCCACCCCTACCAGCAGAACTATTCTGCCGGCGGCGATGACGCCCTGATTGACGGAATTCTGGGCAACGAAAACTGGCGGCTTGGCGGCTGGCAGGGCTATCAGGGTTCCGACTTAGAAGCTGTGATTGATTTAGGCAAAAGTCAACATGTGGCAAAGGTGAACATCGGACTGCTACAAGATATTCGGTCATGGATCTGGATGCCTTCTTCCGTTGAGTTTTACAGCTCGACCGATGGCGTTCATTTCCAGCAAAAATCCATTGCCAGGCATCAGGTGCCGAACGACAAGGAAGGTATTTTTATCGAACGGTTAAGCGGCAAAATCAATGCGAATGCCCGATATATCAAGGTGATAGCCCGCAACTTCGGGACTATTCCCGACTGGCATTTGGGTGCGGGCGGCAAGGCCTACATCTTTGCCGACGAGATTCAGATTGAATAGGATGAGGCTCCGGATTGACTAAAAGTCGTCCTCATCATCGGCAACTCGTCCCGATCGGTAGTTAGAATCGTCGCAATTGAAATCAAGGCCCGATTCGCCAGCCGGTTTTTCAAAATCGCCTTTTCCGAAATGAAGGGTCGGGTCATTGTAGATCTTTTGCATATACAAAGCCCAGATGGGTAATGCCGTATTGGCTCCCTGCCCCATTTTGATTGACCGGAAGTGAACGCTGCGGTCTTCAGCGCCTGTCCACACTCCGGTCGTCATTTCGGGAGTTAGCCCCATAAACCATCCATCCGATTGATTTTGTGTGGTTCCGGTTTTTCCGGCAATGGGGTTGTTCAGTTTGTACTTCGTCCGAAGCCGGATCCCTGTACCGCTTTCCACCACACCCTTCATCAATTGAATCATTTTGTAAGCGGTGACTTCGCTCATGGCTTCCGACTGTTCGGGCACAAAACGTTCGATCAGGTTGCCATGTTTATCTTCGATACGGGTAATAAAATACGGCTTGATGAAAACGCCCTTGTTTGAGAAAGTATTCATAGCCCCGACCATCTCGGACAAGGTAATTTCGGGTGTGCCGAGGGCGATGGCCGGCACCGCATCAATTGGCGAGACAACACCCATTTTACGCGCCATCTGAATCACCGACTCAGGAGGAAAACGTTTGATTAAATAGGCCGAGATCCAGTTGTTGGAATTGGCTAAGGCCCACCGCAAAGTGACCTCCTGCCCCACCCGTTCGTTGCTGGCATTTTTGGGCTCCCAGAAAGTGCCATCCCAAAGCTGAACACTATAACTGATATTGGGTACTTTGTAGCAAGGTGTATATTCACCTTCCTGCATTGCTAGGGTGTATAAGAATGGCTTGAAAGTTGAGCCTACCTGTCGTCTGGCTTGAGAAGCGTGGTCGTATTTGAAAAAACGATAGTCAATGCCACCCACATAAGCCCTCACCTGACCTGTTTTCACGTCAACCGACATCAAACTCGACTGCAGGAAAAACTTATAATATCGGATAGAGTCCATAGGTGTCATAATGGTATCAATTGGTCCGTTCCACGAAAAAACCCGCATCCTAACCGGTGTATTGAATTCCTGCCGGATGGAATCGTCCGAGGCTCCTGCTTTTTTCAGATAGCGATAACGGTCAGAACGTTTCATGGCCTGCGTCATAATCAGTTCGACCTCTTCTTTGATGGTTGGAGGTGGCAAAACAAATGGAGCATTGGCCACTCCTTTCCAATGGCGGAAAAAAGCCGGTTGCAGCTCGCCGCCGAGATGTTCACGTATGGCCTCCTCGGCATATTGTTGCATGCGCGAATTGATCGTTGTATAAATTTTTAAGCCGTCTTTGTAGATATCGTAAGTTGTGCCATCAGATTTAGTTTTCGTGGCAGCCCAATTTTTCAGCTCGGCTCTCAGATATTCGCGAAAATAAGTAGCGGCGCCGGTATTATGATCGAGCAATCCGAAATTGGACATATCAATAGGCGTTTGCTGCGCCTCAGCAGCACGTTGTTGCGAGATAAACCCGTAATCAGCCATTTTTTTGAGTACAAGGTTTCGGCGCTGCAAAGCTCGTTCGGGGTTTCTCACAGGGCTGTACCAAGTGGGAGCGTTCACCACGCCGGCCATTAGCGCCGACTCCTCAAGGGTGAGTTGGTCGGGTGATTTTCCAAAAAACGTCATGGCCGCCGATTTGATACCAAAAGCCTGGCTCCCGAAAGCAACTGTATTGAGATACATCGCCATGATTTCTTCTTTTGAATAGTTGCGTTCCAAACGCGATGCAGTAATCCATTCTCTGAATTTTCGCAAGACCAATTGCGGAGTGCTCAGGTTTTCATCGCGCGGAAACAGGTTCTTGGCCAATTGCTGGGTGAGCGTACTGCCTCCTCCCTTGCCGCTTTGTCCGGTAGTAACGCCCCAGGCTACCCGAAACAGCGCTTTGAAATCTATGCCCGAATGTTCGGTAAAACGAATGTCTTCGATGGCAAGCAAAGCGTTGATCAGGTCGGGCGGCAGGTCGTTAAAATGAATGTTGGAGCGGTTTTCAATATGGAAAGTCCCCAACATGACACCATCGGCAGAATAAATCTCAGATGCCAGATTCGTATTGGGGTTTTCTAATTCTTCGAAACTGGGCATTGCACCAAACCAACTATTGGCTAAACCATAGAAAAATATAAAACCTACCACTACCAATGCCACAAATGACATCCAAAAAATGGTGAGCAAAGAGTTTGTACGCTGGTTTGACATAAGCTGAAATGGGATTAACCAGTTTTTTTATTGTTGGTTAGGCTCAATGCGGATACCAATATCAGAGATTCCTTTCAAATCGTCTTCACGCATTGCATGTTGAATATCAACAACATAATGACCAAGCAAAGGAAATTTCAAAGCCGGATTGAGCAAAATTAAATTTTCCTTGATTTTTCCAAACCCTTTGCCGGTCCATTGCCCGTCTGGCTGAGCCAGAATGCACTCTAAAGTATCGCGTGTAAGGTTTCCGTTTGGGAACTGGGTTGTCATGAAAAGGTAAAGGTTACTATACCGATAGTCAATCGTATTCCGAACGTGAAAGAAAACACGGTAAGTGATTGTTGTGTCCGTCACTTCGAAATCGAAACGTTCCTTTTGTTCGATTGTCCAGCTTTCGCCCGGCAAGCTGTGGATGTCGTCATACAAATAACGTCTCCCGCACGAAACGACTAAAACAGCCATGAAGCTCAGCAGAAATAAACTGAGCAGTTTGCCTGCAATCACTGATTTATTCGGATTCATGATCACGTGCTGGCTTGTTCTTTTTGTTTTTCTTAGGCTTATCGAAACGGTGTAAATCGCCCTCGAGCTGTGCGGTTGGCAAGGTTTCGATCACCTGTGTTTCTTTCATAAAGGCAAAATCCTCAAGTTTTTCAGGGAAGGAATTCTGGCGGTTTTGTTCGGCAATTTCTTTCACCTTATCTATCGGGATGGCCATGATGTTGGTTCTGTCGTTCTCGTAAGAATACCACATCAAACCTTTGAAAACATCGCTTTTTTGATAAACGGCATCTCCTTTCTGGGTTTTGAGTACGGTTCGTTCATCGGGAAAATCTTTCATGGCATCGGCATAGGTGTCGTACTCATAATTGAGGCAGCATTTGAGCTTGCCGCAAAGCCCAGCCAATTTTTGCGGGTTTGGCGAGAGTTGTTGAATTTTAGCCACATTGGTGGAAACCGATTGAAACTCAGCCATCCATGAAGCGCAGCAAAGCTCACGCCCACACGAACCAATGCCACCGAGTTTGGCCGACTCCTGACGCATCCCAATCTGGCGCATCTCCACACGAATACGAAATTCCTCAGCTATCTTTTTAATCAATTCCCTGAAATCAACCCGGTCATCGGCTGTATAGTAGAAAATTGCTTTTGTCTTATCTCCCTGATATTGAACATCGTTGAGCTTCATATCTAAGCCCAGATCATAAATAAGTTCACGCGTTTTTTGCAAAGTTGAATCCTCCTTTTCAATCGCGCCAATCCATTTCTCAATATCTGTGACTTTGGCCTGACGATATATTTTGCGCATTTCTTCCGGTTTAAGGTGAAAACGCTTGCGTTTCATCTGTTGTTTAACCAAGTCACCGGTCAATGTCACGATGCCAATATCGTGACCGGCAGCAGCTTCAACCGCCACAATTTCGCCTTCTTTAAGGTTCAATGTCGCCGGATAGCTGAAAAAATCTTTATGGTCATTTTTAAATCTGACTTCAGCCAATTTAAGTTCGGCTTCATCTGTCGGGTTTTCGTAGCCTTCCAACCAGTTGTTAACATCGAGCTTGCAGCAGTGATGTTTGAAACGGATATTTGCCTGATAGTTGTCTGGCACACGGCAACATCCTCTCGAAAGAAAAGTTTCGTTACCACGGCCGTTATATTCGTTGTTCATGGAGTTTCGTTTGAATTAAGTTGCAAAAATAGGATATTTTTTTGCAACTGTTTTTCAGGGTTTGAGACTCAACAACTTACTTACTTTCAGGCTAATATCCATAAACAGAATTTGTGGCGAAGCATTGCGCTCTATCTGCCGTATCCCTTCTTCCATGAGTTGTGTGAGCTCAAGCAAATTGCGATGATGCACATAGGGGGCAAATTTGCCGGTAAATCCGGCCTCTTCGCCAGTCAATCTTACCCAGGTCTGCAATCCGTTGTTTGTAAGCAGAGAGTTGTGAAAGAGTTGAAGGCTGAAAGCCAGAAATGTTTTTTGTTTTTCGCGTCCGATAGTAGCAATTTCGGCACAGAAATCAATCAGTTCGGGAATATTGTTCTTGAAACAAAGCCGCATCCAACGTTGGGTAGTGTAGAAATGCTCCTTATCCTCGTCGCCATTCTCCACCAAACGGCAGGCTTCAATCCAGTTTCCATGCGCCATCAGTGCATAAGGATTGGCATCAGCCAGTCTAAGATTATATTTTTGAGCCAAAGCGCTTGCTATGCTCTGATCGTCAATCCGTGGTATTTTCAATTGAAAAGCACGCGAACGGATAGTGGCCAACAATTGCTCAGACTGTTCGCTGATAAGAATAAAAAGCGTTTGTTGTGGTGGCTCTTCCAACAGTTTCAACAGTTTATTGGCCGCCGAAACATGCATTTTTTCAACCATCCAGATCAGGACAATTTTATATTTCCCTTCATAAGCTTTCAGGTTGAGCCTTTTGATCATCTCAGTCGCATCGCGCGCAAAAATGGTCCCCTGTTTGTTTTCGACACCCAGGTGTTCATACCATTTGTTCAAAGCCACATAACCATTCCCATCGAGCACAAACGTACGCCACTCGTCGGAAAAAAGCTGCGATTCCGGATCCTTCTTGATTTTTTTTGTCGTGGTGGTTGGATAGAAAAAATGAAGATCGGGGTGTATGAGCTTAGCAGTTTTGATACATGCCGGGCAATGTCCGCAGCTATCGGTTTCGGAGGGATTGTGACAATTGAGATATTGGGCATAAGCCAGTGCAAGCGCCAATTTTCCGTTTCCCGGAGGGCCAAAAAACAACTGTGTATGACTTACTCGCCCTTCTTTGGCCGACTCTATCAGGCGATCAATCGTGGCCTGCTGACCAATGATTTCGCTAAATTTCATCTGTTGATCATTTAGGCTTCAAAATTAGGTATAAAACGGTGAGGCCACATCTGCCAGATGTTACAAAAAAAGCCGGCATGAGTTTGCCGGCTTTCAAAACATTTTAAAAAACAGAATATTAAGAATTAACGTCCACTTCCGAAAACGTCAGTAAGCCAATCAAAAGTACCGTCGGAATAAACAACAGCAATATTCGGTGATGTTTCTCCGTCCTCAGGATCGGTATAAAGCTTATACTCAAGGTTTCCTATGATACCATTGATTCCGGTATGAATCAGTTTCATTGACATTTGTGCATTTAAAAAAGTCAGGTCATACTGGCCGCCCGTCTCTTCCACCTGATCCATGTGATTTTGGATAGCAGTGGGTTTCATCCAGCCATCAACTTTCAGTGGGGCCACAAGATAATAACCATCAACTTTTTCAACATCTTCCATATTGCTTGCATAGGTCACATCCATATTTGCACCCATCAGCTCATTCGAACCATTTTTCATCATCACTTCGGCCTGATAGTTAGTGCCGCTTCCGTTAAGTTTTGAGGTGAAGCTGTAGGGTGCTGAATTGATGGAAGCATCTAAGGCTGTTGGGATTCCATCATTGGTGTATGAAGCACTGTAATTGGCAGAGAGAACAGTGGCACCGGAAATTTTGTGGGTTACCTTTGCCGTTTTGGGTATATCTTGTTCAACAAGGACAAGGATATAATCGCCTGTTTCCCAGTCCCACTCTTCTTCCATTACTGTGATTGTCTGAAACTGAAGATTTTCAACTGTCAGTTCGGCATTATTAGTGTGGGAGGCATAGTTTGTTTGGTCAGCCGGGAAGCTCATCCGCATCATGGTGGTGCTGGTTTGTACCAAATCAAACTCTTCGGTATCAAAATTAAACTCAAAAATTCCAAGCTCACCAAGGCCTCCTTCTTTCAGCGTATTGGTTTTCAATATGCTTTTGAGTGCTTGCGGCATATTGTTTTTAGTATGCAGCAAAACATCCTTCACTTTGGATTTCATGAAATCCTGTCCGGTGAGCTGGACAAGGAAATTCAGCGAGCTAAATGCGGGCAGGCTCATGGCTTCGTTCAGATTTCCAGTGATCTGCTGACTGGCATTACGAACCTCAACCTTAGCTTTGTCGGGGGTGAGTTGTTCAGGGTCTTTTTCTTTGTCTTTGTTACATGCTGTAAATAAAATACTTACAATTGTCAACAGAAGTAACAGTGTTCTTTTCATAACGTTATTGTTTAATGTTGTTTTGATATGAATTGTTATTATTTCATAAAGTAAAGATACAACAATTTTTTCAAAGGTTGCATACAAAAACAAAAAAATGATGACTCCAAAATTTCACATTGATTCGGTTTTATGTAGTTTTGTTTTTGAAAAATATGTCCTATGCGCCCGAGCCTTAATAGTTTGCATTTTCTTTTTTTCGCCTTAGCATGTTTATTGGTTTCGTGTGATCACCGGGAGGATGAATCTGTTTTCAGCAAAACCGAAAATCCTGCCAACTGGTGTGTGGAAGGTGTGACGGAGCTTCGCCGGGGTGATATTTTGGTTAAACCCAATCTCAACATCTTTCCCGGAACTTCATTTCTTGGCGGCGGTACTAGTTTTGGCCATGCTGCTTTGGTTGTCAGAGGTTATTCACACTCCGATCCTGACAGCCTGCTTGCCCACGCTATCACTGTCGAATCCATCGCCAAGGATGTTCCTCAGGAGTATCAGGTTCGCGAAATCGCTGCCTTAACGCACCATAAATTCGATGCTTTCAACAACACCAATTTCGATAAGACCAATACCGGACGCCGCTATCGGCTGCGGTTGAATTTGACCGAACAACAGATAGACTCCATTGTTGAATTTGCCCTTCGGCAAAAAGGCGATTTTTCATCGTGGAACGCGATGAAATCTCTGCCTGATGCGCATGGCAAAAACACCAACGACTGGGCCGACAACAATTGTTGGTATTGCTCGCTTTTAGTCTGGCAATCCGTTTTAAAGGTTACCGGCCTAAATCTTGACCCCAACGGAGGTTACACCGTTTTCCCGAACGACCTGATCAATTCGCCGCTTTTTAATAACGATGGTACTCATATCGGTCGAGCCCGTTTTTAAAACAAAAATATCCTCTTTTTCAGTTCTTTTAGCTTTTTGAGCAACGATTGCCCAATTTGCAATTATTGGGATTTTTTCGCACCTTTGTATTTTCAACGCTTTTGCATTCAACAGCCCATAACATTATGACAGACAGCATCGTCATCATTCCTACTTATAACGAAAGAGAAAATATCGAGCAGATTATTCGGGCTGTTTTCAAGCTCAAGAAAGAATTTCACGTGCTCATTATCGAAGACAACAGTCCGGATGGAACTGCCGGTATCGTCAAAAAGTTGATGCAGGAGTTTCCCGACAAATTGTTTATCGAGGAGCGCAAAGGCAAACTTGGATTAGGCACTGCCTATATCCACGGGTTTCGCTGGGCTTTGGCGCGCAATTACGACTATATTTTTGAGATGGATGCCGATTTTTCGCACAACCCGGCCGATCTGGAACGGCTTTATGTGGCTACTCATCTCGAAGGGGCTGATGTAGCCATTGGCTCGAGATACATCACCGGCGTCAATGTGGTCAATTGGCCCATGGGAAGAGTGCTGATGTCGTATTATGCCTCATCGTATGTGCGTTTAATCACCCGTATGAAAATACGCGACACCACCGCCGGATTCGTATGCTACCGTCGCAAAGTATTAGATACTATCCGATTAGATAAAATTAAGTTCGTTGGCTATGCCTTTCAAATCGAAATGAAATACACCGCCTGGCACCTTGGTTTTGCCATTCGCGAAGTGCCGATCATCTTCACCGACCGCACTTTGGGTACCAGCAAGATGAACAAAAAGATTTTTAGGGAAGCCATTTTCGGTGTCATCAATCTGCGCTGGAGGGGATTGATTGGAGCGATAAAAGCCAAAGAAAAACAATCATAATTTTTGCTGAGATGCAACACAACTACCTCATTCAAAACGCTACCATCGTCAATGAGGGGAGTCGTTTTCAAGCCCATCTCGTCGTTTCCGATGGGCTCATCCAGGCCATCATTCCCCAAGGGATCGAAATTCCGGAATCGGTTCAGCATTTTGAAGCCCTTGATGCTTCAGGCCTCTTTCTTTTGCCCGGCATGATTGACGATCAGGTTCATTTCAGAGAGCCCGGTTTAACCTATAAAGGCGACATCTTTTCCGAAAGCAGGGCGGCTGTTGCCGGAGGCATCACCAGCTTCATGGAAATGCCTAACACTATTCCCAACACATTGACCAACGCCTTGTTGGAAGATAAATTTGCAATAGCAGACGAAAAATCTCTTGCCAATTATTCGTTTTATCTCGGTGCTTCGAACGATAACCTCGACGAAATACGAAAGATGAATCCCAAAACGGTTTGCGGAGTCAAAGTTTTCATGGGTTCAAGCACCGGCAATATGCTGGTTGACCAGCCAAAGGCACTGGAAGGAATTTTTGCCGAATCGCCTGCCTTAGTTGCTGTCCACTGTGAAGACGAACCAACGGTAAGAAAGAATATGGCCCATTACCGCAGTCTTTATCCACAAGCGGCTCCTCCTTCTGTTCATCCGTTGATTCGAAGTGCCCGCGCATGTTTTCTTTCCACATCAAAAGCTGTTGAGCTGGCCACCCGTTACCACACACGGCTTCATGTGCTTCACCTGAGCACTGCCGACGAAATGTCACTTTTCAGCAACAAACTCCCTTTGGCCGAAAAAAAGATTACTGCCGAAGTCTGTGTTCACCATCTCTGGTTCGACGATCGTGATTATGAAGAAAAAGGCAATTTCATCAAGTGGAATCCGGCCATCAAAACTGTTAATGACAAGCAAGCGCTTTGGCAGGCTTTGGCCGATGGACGGCTCGATGTGGTGGCCACCGACCATGCACCGCATGCCCTTGTCGAAAAATTAAAACCTTATTACGAGAGTCCTTCGGGCGGGCCCTTGGTGCAGCACGCTTTACCGGCCATGCTCGATTTTTATCATCAGGGGCTTCTTACGCTTGAAGAAATCGTAAATAAAACCGCTCACAATCCGGCCATTGCCTTTCAAATCCACAAAAGAGGCTTTATTCGACAGGGTTATTACGCTGATTTTGTGCTTGTTGACCTTGATCACCCTTGGAAAGTCAGTAATGAAAACATCCGCTACAAATGTGGTTGGTCGCCTTTTGAAGGGCACAGTTTCCGCTCGGCCATCACGCACACTTTTGTCAATGGTGCACTTGTTTACGCGAACGGAAAAATCATAGAAGCCGCGAGTGCTATGCGCCTTGAATTCGATAGATGATAAAACACATGAAACGACTGGTTCTTATAGCTTTTTTGTTTAGTGCTTTACTTTTTTACGCTTGTCACTCAGATCATTCGGGACAAACATCGGTAAGAACGGTGGTTAGCACCTACCCCGACGGAAGCCCCCAGAAGGTTTATATTGCTTCGAAAGATGCACCTCAAACGAAGCAAACAGAAATTCAATATTATCCTTCCGGACAAAAAAAGATGGAAGGACTTTTAGTTAAAGGACAGCGCCAAGGCGTATGGAAATCGTATTACGAAAACGGTATGCTTTGGAGCGAAGGCGAGTTTCTGAACGACCAACGACATGGCTTTGCCCGAATGTTTTATCCCGGGGGGCAAAAAAAAATGACAGGCGTTTATCATCATGGCCAGCGGGCAGGCGAATGGAAATGGTGGAGCCCCGAGGGCGACTCGATCAGTGAGGAAGAAGCTCTGCTCATTCCATAAGAAAGACAACACCCTGTCTTTTATTCAAAAACAGGGTGTTACGGTAAAAAAATTTGATATTTTAGTCACCTAAAGTTGCAACCATTACAGCTTTGATAGTATGGAGTCGGTTTTCGGCTTCGTCAAAGACCAATGAAGCCGGCGACTCAAATACTTCGTCATTCACTTCCATCGCTTCTACAGCGAACTTCTGATAGATCTGTTCGCCAATAATAGTTTCACGGTTGTGGAATGCCGGCAGGCAGTGCAGGAATTTCACCCTTGGGTTGCCGGTTTTCTTGATCATCTCGCCGTTCACCTGATAAGGAAGCATAAGCTTGATTCGTTCTTCCCACACATGGTCGGGTTCACCCATCGAGACCCACACATCGGTATAGAGGAAGTCAACACCTTTCACTCCTTCGTCAACGCTCTCGGTCAAGGTGATTTTTGCGCCGGTTTCGCGGGCAATTTCCAGGCAAACATCCACCAATTTTTGGTCGGGCCAGTTTTTTTTCGGGGCAACGGCCCTAAAATCCATTCCCATCTTGGCAGCACCCACCATCAACGAATTGCCCATATTGTTGCGGGCATCGCCGCAATAGGCAAATGCCACCTGATGCAGAGGTTTGTCGCTGTGCTCCATCATGGTGAGGAAATCGGCCAGAATCTGGGTTGGATGGAACTCATCGGTCAGTCCGTTCCACACCGGCACACCAGCGTATTTGCCCAACTCTTCAACAATTGCTTGTCCGAAACCGCGATATTCAATCCCGTCGTACATACGTCCGAGCACGCGGGCAGTATCTTTCATGGATTCCTTTTTCCCAATCTGCGAACCGCTTGGCCCCAGATAAGTTACCCTTGCGCCCTGATCGTAAGCAGCCACTTCAAAAGCACAGCGCGTGCGCGTAGAGTCTTTTTCAAAAATAAGGGCGATGTTTTTGCCTTTCAGACGCTGTTGCTCTGTGCCGGCATATTTGGCTTTTTTAAGGTCTAAAGCAAGATTGAGCAAAAACTGAATCTCCTGAGGAGTAAAATCAAGCAGCTTAAGAAAGTTGCGGTTTCTGAGATTGAAGGCCATAAATGAGGATTTTTTGAATAATTACTGATAGATTTCTCAAACGGCAAAAGTACCAAAATTCGTGAAATCTTTCACAACACCAAAGGAGTTTTCGTGCAGAAGACTTTTAAAAACCCTTTCAAATTGGTCGGCGCGATTTGCCTATTTTTGCAAATACCTATCACGCAGTAACATGAAAAAACAGCTTTTGATTATTCTCATTTCTCTGTTTCTGACTCTCAACACCCACGCACAGGAGCTTACTCCCAAATACGAATGGCCTGCCGACAGCATGGTTTTAAAGAAGTTACACAACTGGCAGGATTGGAAATTTGGCATCATCATCCATTGGGGGCCATACAGCGAATGGGGAGTGGTTGAAAGCTGGAGCCTCTGCCCTGAAGACGAGCCCTGGTGCGCACGAAAAGGGGAGTTTGCCGAGGATTACTTTTCATATAAAAAAGCCTACGAAAATATCCGCTATCAGTTTAACCCAAGTGCTTTCGACCCAAAAAAATGGGCTGTGGCTGCCCGGGAAGCCGGAATGAAGTACTTGGTCTTCACCACAAAACATCACGATGGCTTTTGTATGTTCGACAGTCGTTATACCGACTATAAAATCACCGACCCAAAGAGTCGTTTTTCTGTGGCAGCAAATAGCGATATGGTGAAAGCTGTGTTTGACGCTTTCCGCAACGAAGGCCTAGCTGTCGGCGCATATTTCAGCAAACCCGACTGGCATCACCCCGACTACTGGTGGCCCCGCTTTCCACCTCAGGATCGCAATGTGAACTACGACCCTGAGAAATACCCGGAAAAATGGCAACGTTTTCAGCAATTCACTTTCAACCAGATTGAAGAGTTAGTAACCCGTTATGGCCAGCTCGACCTTCTCTGGCTCGATGGCGGATGGGTGCGCCCTGCCGGCTCACTCACTGCGGAAACACTTCCATGGATTGGAAAAAATCAATGGATTCAGGACATTGATATGCCAAAGGTGGCGACCATGGCGCGGCAGCATCAGAATGGAATCCTCATCGTGGATCGTACCGTGCATGGCGAATTTGAAAACTATCGCACACCGGAGCAGCAAATCCCCGACCATCTGCCCGACTATCCCTGGGAAAGCTGCATCACATTGGGCGACAACTGGTATTCGACCGGACCGGAAGAGAACTATAAAAGTTCGCGTTGGGTAATCCAAACCTTAGTGAAGATCGTGGCCAAAGGCGGTAATTTTCTGCTGGGAATAGGCCCCGACAAGACAGGCGATTTTGTGCCCGAAGTTTATCAACGCCTCAACGAGATCGGGAAATGGGTGAAAACCAACGGAGAATGTATCTACAATACTAAACCATTGGAACCATTTACGGAGGGGAAACTCTGTTTTACGCAAAAAAATGACGGCAGCCGGTGCTATCTTATCTATCTGTGTGACGAAAATTCCGCCCTCCCCGAAAGCATCCTCCTACCAGAACAATTGAGTAAAATATGTCAAAAACCGTTTTTGTTGGAAAGCGGTAAAACAATTCAACTGGCAAAACAAGGCACACAGAAAAGATTGGTTCTTACGGCCTCGATGCGAAAAGCCCTTGCCGGCCAACCGGCTTTCGTCATCGCCTTTTAAAGCAAATTAGGGATGAAAGCGGTGCATCTTCACATTGAGGATTTCCTTCACGACTAATAGAATTTTATCTAAGTCGTCGGAACTGCCATCAGTATATTGCATTGAAAGTCCAAGCCTATCTACTTCCCGATTCCGTACAAGCTTGATTTTGCCCAAAAACACGCCATCCTGAGCATATACGTTCAATGAACTGCTTCTGTTCCAGTCTTCAATAAAATGTTCGCCTTCGGGAAAGCCTGTGTTTTTCGATTTCAGCCGAATCTCTAGCGGAAATATCCGGGCAAGGCCCCTTATTTTGCTGTAAGTCAAAGTGCCGTTTTCGGTGAATGACGCTTTGGTTGATAACGAAATTGAAACAACCGGTTTATTTTCACGAAGAATATTCAAGAGAATGTCCAAATCGGCAGAAGAACGGCTTGTAAATTTGCTAACCAGCTCGAACTGCATATGATAATCGGCAATCTTCATCTTGAGCCAGGCCGCCTTAGGGAATCCTTCCAACAACGTACATTCGTAGCGGAAATTGGCCAGCTCATGTCCATCGCGCCAGATCGAGGCCAAATAAAAAGTCGGGATTACCATTTGCAGGGCCGAAACCTCCTCATCATAAGCGTTCAGGTGAAACTCAATCTTCTCGCCTTTCCGATTGTAACGTGTCAGACACAGGGGCAATGAATCGGCTTGGGCTATATCCCGAATCCAATGTGAACTGTCATTGACAAAAAGGTAGTTTCCTGACGCTTTGGCTAAATCATAGCCAGTGAAACCCTGTTCGTACACCCGGTTGGATAAACGAAACGGCAAAGGTGATTCAGGCAAAGAATAAAATGACAAAAGCTCCTTAAATCCTGACGATTCACTAATATTTCTTGCGTGAAGAGACAACTCGGCATCACAAGCTTTGATGTATTTTTCGGCTTCAGTTTTGTCGGCCTTTCTAACACACGAAACGAAAAAAAGCAAAACCAGAATAAATACAAGCTTAATCCATCCGGAAAAATCGTTTTTGTACATTGTTTTCTTCGTGTGAAGGCACAAAATTATACAAAAGCTCGCTTGTCTTAGTGACAAAAGACTGCTTTTAAAGCCTGTTTTTCTGTTTCAGAAAATGAATAATAATCTCCACTGTTTCCTCGTCAGACACACGTTGATTATTGATAATCAAATCGAAAAAGGCAGTCTCTAATTCCTTGCCTGAAAAATCCCGAAAGAGTTTCAGTCGTTTTTCATCCGTTTTTGCAATATAGGCTGCTGCTTCTTTTGGAGTGATTGACAACTGATTGCTGATGCTTTGAATACGCCAGGGTAAGGGTGCAGTCAATCGGATGTGGGTTCCGGCCGGTAATCCTGCTGTGATGATGGCTCCTGCCCGGCCGATGATGATGCAATGACCTTCGGCTGCAATTTCGCTGATGATTTTTTTAAGAATATTGCGTACTTTCTGATAGCTACGGTAACGTCCATCGCCAAAAGCCAAAATAATCTCTTCAATATTGCCTTTGTTTTGCGCATCGAGCACCTGCTTCACTTGTTGCATATTGAGCTGTAATCCATTGGCTGCATCTAAAATGGTCTCTTTTGATACGATATGCCATTTTTTGCCTGTCAGCCTTAAAATTTCCTTTTGAAGCAACTCTCCCACAATCCGGCTATGGCAGCCGGTTTCGCGCGAAAGAGTGACAAAGGGCTGATTTTGAAGTTTCTTATGCGATTCGGATTTATCGCGTTCTTTCAGGTATTCAACGATATCAAGTGCCATGCGTTTTGATTTTGATGCTAAATTACAAAATTTTAACAAGAAAATCAATCGAAATTCGTAAGCAGAATTATTGTTTATTTGCGATCTTTCCCCAGACAAGCTTCATCACTTTTTCGGTTGCCCCGATACTTCCTTCCACATAATTTCGGCAAATGGCTGAAGCATGCTCCCTAAACTGATTATCAGCGTTGAGTCTTTTTATCATTTCAGCCAATTCGGCTGCATTGCGTACAGCAAAAACACCGCCCAACTCTACAAGATCAACAGCTTCGGTAAAGTTGCCATATTTTGGCCCAACAATCACCGGGCAACCATAAGCCACGGCTTCCTGAATGTTGTGGATATTTTGTCCAAATCCGCCACCAACATAGGCAAACGATGCATAGCGATAAAGTTGCGATAACAGGCCGATATTGTCAACAAGCAGAATTTTTGCCTTCATTTCGTCGGTAAATTGTGAAAATCGAATCGTTTTGTAAGCCGATGCCTCTTCGATGGTTCTGAGATGTTTTTCTGAAATATCGTGTGGAGCAAGGATCACAGCCATATTTTCGGGCAATTGGCCAAAGGCTTCCATCAGTTTTTCCTCATCGGCAGGCCAGGAACTACCCACAACAAACGCTTGCCTGCCCTGCAAAAATTGTTCGGCAACAGGAATGGGTTGTGCCGTCCGGCTAATCTGATAAACCCGATCGAAACGCGTGTCTCCGGTCACTGTAACGTTAAATATATCAAATGATTTAAGGAGTTTGGCTGAATTTTCGTCCTGAACAAAAAAATGTGTGACCTGTCTCAGATGGCGCCGCGGCCAACGGCCAAACCAACGGAAAAAATATTGTTGCTCTCTGAAGCGTGCCGAGAGGAAATATGTCGGAATCTTATGCTCAGAAAGAGCCTCCAAATAATTGAACCAAAACTCATACTTTACAAAAAAAACTGCTTCAAAAGCAAAAGTATTGATAAGTTGCCGGGCATTCTGAGGCGTATCGGCAGGCAAATAGGCAACTTTGTCAGCCAGAGGATAGCTTTTTCGAATTTCATATCCCGAAGGCGAAAAAAACGTGAGCAGGACTTTTTTCTCCGGAAAACGTTTTTTGATGGCTTCGATCACCGGGCGGCCCTGCTCAAATTCGCCGAGTGAAGCCGAGTGAATCCAGATCCAACTATGGCGCTTATTCTCATCTGCTGCATCAAACAAATGGCTGTTCCGGCGACCCTCGATCCATTGTTTCGCTTTGGGGTTGAAAGCAGCCGCCACACGAATACTCAAAGTATAACAGCGGACAATGAAGGTGTAAAACCAACGCATGAACGGTTTCAATAATAATAATACTTCTGGGGTGCCCTTTTGTAAGCCGGAATAATCCAGCAGACTTTGATACCGTAATAATGGTCGGTATATTTCTTTGAATCGGGTCCCATGAGGTCAAACTGATATTCGCGCAGGCTTTGTGTAAAGGCCTGAATAAACTCGAAGCCTAAGCTGAAGTTGAGTACTCTGGAATTGCTCATGATGAGGTAACCGGCCTCGAGGCTGTGCGCGAAGCCGCCGCGCAGGCGATCGTAGCCTTTAGCATAGTCGCCCATAATCTGAGGAGCAGTGCCAAACTGTGTTTCGATGCGAATATGATGTGCCAGATATCCTATTCCGGCACCGACATAAATGCCAGAATTGGGATTTGGAAACGAGAAGGAAAACAGTTTTGAGGCTTTCGCCTGAAGATGAAAGCCCCGCTCGAAAAGCGACAAGCTTGTAAAAGTTCCGTTTCCGTCAATAATCTCGCCTTCTGCCGTACTTATTTGCGCCAGCAATTCGGTTCGCCCGTTCACGCGATCCCCAAAAATGAAATTTCCATTGGCGCTCCAAATCCAGTTTTTATCGGTTTTATATCCAACAGAGGCGCCAACGGCTGAGTTCATCCCATATTGCAAGGCGAGGTCGGCTTTGGGAAACTGAAGCGCATAATTTGCCGAAAAAAGCACCGAACTCACCACTGTATCACTCATCGAACGTTGGGCCGTTGCAATATGAGCCGTTAAAAATAAGAAAGCAATCAGCAGAAGAAGTATTTTCCGGCGCGCCATAAATAAAATTAAAAAAGTATATCAGGGCTTAACATAAAAACCCTGACAAACAATGCTTTGTGGAGCTGGAGGGAGTCGAACCCTCGTCCAAACAAGGAACCCTCAGGCTTTCTACATGCTTATGCTGTTGTTGTTTTTCGTACAGGGTAAGGAAACAGCCATCCTGAGCCCTGTCTTATCTTCTGTTTTTAACCCTGTCGTCGAAGCGCCGCCAGAGCGATCCCAAATTTGATTAGCACCCCGTTCTCAGGCCGGTATCGGGCATTTCCACCTGCGGGATGTCTCGTCCCCCCACCTTGTGAAGGGATGAAGCTTAATCTACTGAACTTCGATTAGGCAGCGAGAGCGTAAGTAGTTTCGCCAATTATTGTTCGCGATCAGGATTAACGAGCGTCATCGCAAGGCTCGGCATGCTTACATGAACATTCTGCTTGCTGTCAAAACCGGTCAGCCCCGTTTTTGAACATAGATTCAACACATTACGTGCCAAAACTGCTGCAAAGATACGTTATTTTCGAGCCAATATGCCGCGCCTTCGGTCAAAGAAAAAGTTTGACTGATGTTGATTTTTTGCCTTAATCGTTCAAAGGTCGTGCATAGCGCTGAACATCAACTTTTTCGATGGTGTTTCCGCCAAGAATAACAAGGCGTTCGGTGGCGTTGTGTAACTCCCTGATATTGCCTGTCCAACGATATTGCTGCATTTCGTGCATGGCTTCATCGGTGATGGCCGGAACGGCTTTCCCCATGTTTTGGCAAATCTGTGTCATAAAATGACTGACTAAAAGCGGAATATCTTCCTTTCTGTCGCGAAGCGGCGGCACTTCGATGACGATCACACTGATGCGGTGATACAAATCCTCGCGAAAGCGGCCTTTTTCAATTTCTTCTTTGAGGTTTTTGTTGGTCGCTGCCAAAATCCGTACATCAACCGGGATTTCCTTTTCGCCTCCTACGCGGGTGATTTTGTTTTCCTGCAAAGCCCGTAATACTTTGGCCTGAGCCGACAAACTCATATCTCCGATTTCGTCGAGAAACAAAGTGCCTCCATGTGCAAGCTCAAAATCGCCCTTACGTTGTTTGATGGCCGAGGTAAACGAGCCCTTTTCATGGCCAAACAACTGGCTTTCGATGAGTTCTGACGGTATAGCAGCACAGTTAACTTCGATGAAAGGAGCGAAAGAGCGATTCCTAAGCTCATGCAACTGCCTGGCAACCAATTCTTTTCCAGTGCCATTTTCGCCTGTGATCAATACTCGGGCCTGGGTAGGCGCCACTTTTTCAATCATCGAACGAATCTCATTCATCCGGGCCGACTGCCCAATCATCTCGAATTGTTTGCTCACCACTTTGCGAAGAGCCTTGGTTTCGGTAAGCAGTTTTGATTTATCTAAGGCGTTTTTGATGGTGATGAGCAGGCGATTCAGATCAGGCGGTTTGGAAATATAGTCATAAGCCCCCTTTTTAATGGCTTCAACCGCCGTTTCGATGGTGCCGTGCCCCGAAATCATGATGACCGGTACCTCGCTCAATTGTTTGATTTCGGCCAGCAACTCAATTCCATCCATGCCGGGCATTTTGATGTCGCATAACACCACATCATATTCCTGTTCACTCAATTTGTTCAGCGCTTCCATGCCCGTAGCGGCATCGTCAACCTTATATTTTTCATATTCAAGAATATCGCGCAGGGTTCGGCGGATGCTCAATTCATCATCCACGATCAGGATTTTTGCCATAGTCAGAAAATTTTCTCCAAAGTTAGGCAATCGGCTTCAACTGCCGAATTTCCGAACCATTTTCCTTAATTTTGGATAAATTTTCAGAGGTGAAACAGTTTCTGATAGTTTTATTACTCGTGTCTTTCCAGTTCACGGCGCTGGCGCAAATGCCTGTTCATAGACAAAGCTCAGGGCTTATGGCCTTTCCGTGGACAGGAGGCTTCGATGCCTGTCAATTTGGCACGATGGATCTAAACGGTGACAGCTTCGATGATTTGGTGGTTTTTGACCGACGGGGAAATCGCCTTCTGACTTTCCTCAACGATGGGATTCCTGGAGAAATCTCCTTTGCTTTTCATCCGGAATACGCAGCACATTTCCCGCAGATGAAAGAATGGGTGGTATTTGCCGATTACAATGGCGACGGACTGAACGATATTTTCACCTATTCTCCGGGTTGGGCAGGTACTCAGGTTTTCAAGCATTTGGCCACTATTCCGCCCACTTTCGAGCAGGTTGTATGGCCCTATCTCACCTCGCTCCAAGGTGGCGGCTACGTGAATATCATCGCAACCAATGCCGATTTCCCGGCCATCTTTGACGTGGATAATGATGGCGACCTCGATATTCTGACTTTTTGGGCATTGGGGACTTTTATTGAGCTTCACTTGAATCGTTCAGTCGAAAAATACGGTCATGCCGACTCCCTGATTTTTGAAAAAACCGATTTCTGTTGGGGAAGAGTGGCTGAAAATGAAGAAAATAACATTTTATATTTAGACACCTGCCTTTTCAAAAATGCCATTTTTCAACCTGAGGATGGCTTTCGACATCGCGGCGCCACCATGCTTATGCACGACTTCGACCACAACGGACTTCCCGATATGCTTTTGGCCGATGTGGATTATCCGGGCTTGACCCTGCTGATTAACGAAGGCACGCCGAATGAGGCTTTCATCACAAGTCAAGACACCCTTTTCCCCTCTTACGATCATCCGGTGCATCTGTTCTCAATGCCTGTGACAGCGCTGATTGACGTGAACAACGACGGCAAAAAAGACCTTTTGGTTTCGCCATTCGACCCCAACCCATTTGTGACAGAAAATGAAAAAAGTATTTGGCTTTACCTCAACACCGGAACAAATGAACTGCCACATTTCGAATTGTTTACCCGGAATTTTCTGCAAGATCAGACCATTGATCTGGGGTCGGGAGCCTATCCTGTGATGACCGATGCCGATGGGGATGGAATTCCAGATTTAATCGTTGGCAATCATGGAACTTATCTCAGGTCATGGTACAGCAACAACACACTGCACTCGGATTACGAATCAGGGCTGGCCTTTTTCAAGGGATCATTGAACGAGAGAGGTGAATTTGCCCTGCATTTGGTTGACCGTGATTTTGCCGGATTAAAAAATCTTCAGCTAACGGCCATTGTGCCGGCTTTTGCCGATTTAGACGGCGATGGGGTGCCGGAATTGATTGTTGGCAGTAAGAATGGTCAACTTGCACTGTTTCAGTACAATGATAATGGGAATTATCAATTGAACGATGCCCGCTACCTGAACATTGATGTAGGCGAATACAGCGCTCCACAGTTTTTCGACCTCGATGAAGACGGCATCACCGATTTAGTAATTGGCGCAAAGAATGGAAAAATAAGTTGGTACAAAGGCTCACACGAAGGGCAAAAACTGACTTTCAGTTTGGTCACCGGCTTTCTGGGCAAGGTCAATGTGACGGATTACAATCTTTCTTATGATGGCTTTTGTGTCCCGCATTTTTTTCACGACACTTCCGGCCATATCCGTCTTATCTGCGGTTCTGAACAGGGCAAATTGTTTCTGTTCGATCAGATCGAAGGAAATCTTGATGGTACTTTCCGCGAAACCAACGATTGGGAAACAGTTTTTGGGTTTCCCGATGCACCTTCCGGCCTCGGAATGCGTAGTTCAGCCATTACCTTTCGTTTGCCGGGAGAAAAAGACATTCAACTGATGGCCGGAAACTTCTGCGGAGGCTTACAACTTTTTTCCACACTTAAAATTCCCGTTGCCCCCGGATTGACTGAAAACTGGCAAAGCGAAGCCCTGTTTTTTCCGAATCCGACAAGCGGAAAGACAAGATTATGGAAAAATTTTGGCGATGAAACGGTTTTATGCCAAGTATTCAACATGCTGGGGAAATTGGTTTACGAAACCAAGCTACATTCCAGCGAAAGCCTCAATTTGACAACGCTTGGCAAAGGGGTGTATTTTGTTGTACTGAAAAATGGCAAAAAACAATATAGCAGTAAATTGATTATTGAATAATCAATTCCTTCTGAGAAAAAAATCACCACTCATTTTTATGGTTGAACATTACTTTTGGCGATTTGCAGCCCAAAATGTTCTTAAAACAACCCAAATCAATACTCACTTCCCAAACCTCCACCTTAAAAACCTAAAACAATTAGTCCCAAGCTTTAGTATTATTCGTGTTAGCGTTTATAATCGTAAAGTTTGAGGGTTTTGTTTTTGTAGTTGATGACGGCTTTGTGTTTCAGAAGGATGTCGCCTCCAATCACCCCATCAATTTTTGGCAGATCAAGCTCCTGATAGGATTGATGGACATGCACCAAATCAATGAGGATGGCCTGATAATTTCGTACTTCGAAGTCGCCGATAGAGATGCTCCCGATTGTGGTTACCATAGTTGGCATGGTGTTGGTTCCCAGTCCGGTTGAAAGCCGTTCGTTGTCCTCAAATTCGGCGGATTGCAGATAATGCCGTATTCCATCCTGGTCGAAAACCGAGCGCGAAGCGCCCGTGTCAATCAACAAATTAGCCGGTTTGTGATTGATTGCACCCTGAACCATCACATGGTAGCCATCGAATTCGATGGGTATTAAAATCAGTGGAACGGTGGCAATCAGGCGCATATCAGAAATTGGGTTTCAGGGCGTATTTGTTGTAGAAATCTTCGATGATTTTCACTGCTTCCTCGGCAGTATCCACCAAAGTGAAGATATTCATATCATCCGGACTGATGTTTTGTTCTTCGAGCATTCGCTCTTCGATCCAGCGAATGAGACCCGACCAATATTTTTTGCCTACAAGCACAATCGGAAATTTCACTAATTTTTGAGTCTGCACCAGCGTGATGGCCTCAAACAGTTCGTCCATGGTACCAAAGCCACCCGGTAAAACGATATAGCCTTGCGAATAGCGCATGAACATCACTTTTCTGACGAAGAAATAATCGAACAGGATGTATTTATCGGGGTCAATGAACGGATTGGGTTGCTGTTCAAAAGGCAGGGCAATATTTACTCCTACGCTTTTGCCGCCGGCAAAATGGGCACCTTTGTTTCCGGCCTCCATGATCCCCGGCCCGCCACCGGTGATGATTCCAAAGCCTTTTTTGGTGAGTAAATAGGCAATTTCCTCGGTGAGGCGATAATTGGGGTGGTTTGATTTGGTACGTGCCGAACCGAAAATAGCCACACATGGGCCAATACGAGCTAACTTCTCATACCCGTCAACGAACTCGGCCATGATTTTAAAAACACTCCACGAGTCGTGTGTCTTGATCTCATTCCACGTTTTGGGTTTAAAAGCTCTACGTATTTGTTTTTCTTCTTCTTTTTTGTCCATTCTGATCGTTGTTGAAAATGTTTGCTGCAATCAATTTGGCTCCCCTGGTATTTTTATTCGCTAAAGTATCTCATAAACTGCAATCTTTCAAATACTTCCGGATTTTCATATTTATTTTGGCTGAGCATTCCTTTAAAACTATCAATCGTTGCAAAATCATGCTGGCTCATCCAGTGGCGCAGTTCGTTGTGCATGGTTTCCATATATCCGGCTCCATGGCGGTAAAGTGCGCTGGCCACCTGAACCGTGGAAGCTCCTGCAAGTAAAAGTTTTATCACGGAAGCTCCATCTTCAACGCCAGTTGAAGCCGAGAGGTCGCAGGACAATTTGCCTGAAAGCATGGAAATCCAGCGCAGGGGCAGAAACAACTCACCCGGATGACTCAACACATTTCCCTGAGTTACCTGAAGCGAGTGGATATTGAAATCGGGGCTGTAAAAACGGTTAAACATCACGATACCACTGAGACCGCTATGTGCCAAGTCGTGGGCAAACTGTGCCAAATTGGAGAAATAATAGCTGATTTTCATCGCTACCGGAATGTTCACCCGTCGTTTGACCTGTTTGATGATTTCAAAATAGATTTTTTCATTATCAAGACTGCTTCGGCCTAAGGCGGAAGGGAGTACAAACACATTCAGCTCGATGGCATCGGCACCAGCTTTTTGAATTTCTTCGGAAAAGCTCATCCACTCGTACGTCGTTTTGCAATTCACCGAAGCAATTACCGGAATGCTCAATGCCTGTTTTGCATCGCGGATCAGTTGCAGATATTTTCCCAGATTTTCCTTTCTGATACGTACATCAAGGTAATCTAAAAACTCCTCCCTGCCGGTGTTTTCAGCCTCATGGCGAAGGGCTTTGTCATACTCCCCGGCGATTTCTTCTTCAAAAATTGATTTGAGCACGACAGCGCCTGCGCCAAAACGCTCCAGCTCGACAAGCTTTTTCACACTATCCGTAAATCCGGAACTTGAAGCAATGATCGGGCTCCTTAAATTGAATCCCAAATAGTTACATGATAGATCCGGCGTGTTTTGCATGGAAAGGTGGTTTTTTAAATTTTGGACTAAATTAAAGGAAGTCTTACATAAAGCAAAACAAATCTTTTGCAGAAATAAAAACTTTCTGCAAAAGATTTGTCGTGGTTTCGCGGGCTCAGCTGAATAGCTGAAACCAAAATCGATTTCTAAACAGGAAACAGACGAAATTCTCTTTACCCGGCTTTCACTACTTTTTTGGTGATGTTGCGGCCTTCGCTACGGATGATCAGGTTATATATACCATGGTCAATTTGGTGCAGGTCAATCCGAACACTCGGGCTATCAGCAGTTTGGAGCCACATAAATTTTCCGGTTTGATCCATCAGAATCAAAGTTTCGCCGCCTTTGAGACCCGACACAAAAACTTCGTCCTTGGCCGGGTTGGGCGATACCGTGAAGGAAGAAGATTCGGTTTCGGGCAGCGAAACCAAAGTGCAGTCGCCCAGTTCATCGCCAGTAATGACCCAAAACTTCGCATTCACCAAGCTGTTGCGGTCGTTCACCACATCGGGGCTATATTTTCGGCTGTTGGCGGCAAGTTTAATGTTGGAAGCTGTAAGATTGTTCTGTGCCCATCCGTGAAGACTCAGGCTGTAGTTTATACAGCTCATTGCCGTGTTTTTAAAACTAAGTGCATTGTCAGCATACTGAAAATTGCTGAGCATTTTCAGATTCCAGTTGCCCAAAGGTTGGTCAAATTTGGTGGCATTCTTGAACATATCATACATAAAATTCACCTTACTCACATTCCAGTTTTCGATGGGTTGATTGAAAGCGCTGGCCGATTGGAACATCATGGCCATATCTTCCACATTCTTGGTCACCCAATTGCCGATAGGCTGATTAAACTTAGTGTTGTTGGAAAACATGGCATACATATCTATTACATTGCTCACATCCCAGTTGCCAATGGGCTGGTTGAAAGCCGAACCAACAAACATAAAAGCCATAAGGGTGACATTGGAAACGTTCCAGTTTTCCAAAGGTTTGTTAAATGCAGAAGCCATATAAAACACACCGTTCATATTGCTCACATTGCTCACATCCCAATCGCCAATAGGTTGGTTGAAGCTGGAAGCCATGGCGAACATATATGAAATATCCCAGACATTCGAGGTGTTCCAGTTGCCAATGGGCTGATTGAAGGCTGTTGCTCCTTCGAACATACTGCTGAACGACTGAACATTAGCCGTATTCCAACTACCAATGGGCTGGTTGAAGCTCGAGGCGTGGAAAAACATTTTGCTCATATCGCCCACATTGCTCACATCCCAATCGCCGATATACTGATTGAAATTTTGAAGGCCATAAAACATTTTACTCATATCCGTCACACTGCTCATATCCCAGTTGTTCAGGTTTGGAATTTCGTCAATCCCACTTTCCCTGAAAGCATTGCTCATTGAGTACACATTGCTCAGGTTGGGTAGGTCGGTAGCGGTGATACTCAGGTTTTCTGCTTCCCAATAAGCATCCTCAAATGAAGCCCAGGCCACATCGCCCCATTGAACAATCTCTAACAGCTTGACATCATCACCATTTCCGGCAAACACTATCTGATTAAAAGGATTAGGGCCAACAGGCGTCATGCTCAGGCGATAAATTCCCGGTACAGGAAAAGTCAGAAGCGTAAGCCCACTCCCAGTACCTGAGCCATTGTTGTTCGGACTGGCAATTTCTTCCCAGGTATAAGAAAAATCGCCAATTGCCGGAATCTCAATCTGATTGTTGGCGGAAGTCCCATAGCCTTCGATATCGGTTTGCCAGATGGTAACATATGGGTTCTGGGCATAAACACTCACAAAGGCAATCAAAAGAATAAAACTAAGGAGAAAGCTTCTCATCATAAACTTATCTAATTGTTATTTAATTATTTAATAAATTTGGTTTGATTCAGCAAAATTAAAATGCAGGCATGAATTGCACAAAAGATTTTAAACGATGAACCATGCTTTGGTTATTAAAAAACAAGAGGCTGAAAAATAACCTCTTGTTCATGGTGGGCCCACCAGGGCTTGAACCTGGGACCTACTGATTATGAGTCAGTTGCTCTAACCAACTGAGCTATAGGCCCTTTATTTTATCCAATGATTTTTGGTGTTTTACGATTCACCTTTCATTGATAAAACTTCAGCATAATCTGCATTAGGTTTTTTTAACAGGGAATGTGAAAAAAACTGTTGGCAATGCGGGTGCAAAGTTACAACTTTGTATCGAATTTTTCCAAGCAAAAAAACGCACCTTAATTATGAAAGCACAATCTTCCATCAGCAGCATTATTTTCGATTTTGGCGGTGTAATTCTCGATATTGATCCTCAGCAAACACTTTTAGCTTTGAAGAATCTGGGTGTTGAAAACACCGGTATCTTCCAATCGAAAGAGTTTCAGCAGCAGGTGATGGAAAAATTTGAGCGTGGCATCCTCACACCTGAAATTTTTCGCGACAAGATTCGTGATTTTGTCGGCATTCCACTTCAGGATCAGGATATTGACGATGCCTGGAATGCTCTTTTACTCGACATTCCTCATGAGCGTATCAAAGTGCTTGAAGAAGTGAAAAGCCATTATCCTATTTTCCTGTTAAGCAACTCTAACGAAATCCACTACGATGTGTATGTGCGTGATTTACAACTTCGTTTTGGTTATCGCGAGTTCGACCAGCTTTTCACCAAGTCATATTTCAGTTTCGATTTGCATCTCAGCAAACCCGATCCGGAAATTTTTGAGTTTGTACTCTATCAGCATCGTCTTAAACCCGCTGAAACGCTGTTTATTGACGACACTCTGACCCATATTGAGGCAGCTCGTTCGCTGGGTCTGAAAACCATCCATCTGCAAAAACCGCTGCGTGTGCGCGATTTATTCACAGGCGGCATTCTCCGGGATGATCTTGATATCCGGTAGCTTCTTCGGCCAACTGATTTTTGATTGGCTTTACTCCATCGAACACTTCAGCTATTTCGTTGAATATCTGTTTAATCTCCTCGTAAACAAGCGCTTGCATCAGTCTGATCCGATATGGTTTAAAGGAGGGAAAGCCTTTAAAATAGTCGCTCCAATGTTTGCGCATTTCCATAATGGCCTGGCGCTCGCCTTTCCACTCAATGGATTTTTGCAAGTGAATGTCTGAAACACGAATTCGTTCGTGAATGTCCGGAATTTCGGGCAGGGTTCCATCCGACAGATACTGTTTCACCTCGCGAAAAATCCAGGGATTACCATAACTTCCACGTGCAATCATCAGTCCGTCAACGCCATAAGTATCTCGAAAATAGCGTGCCGAAGGTCCATCCACCACATCACCATTCCCAAAAACAGGGATGTGCATGCGGGGATTTTCCTTCACTTTTCCGATCAAAGTCCAGTCGGCCGGCACACTCGACCGGGTAGTACGTAATCTGCCATGAATCGTCAAAGCTTGAATACCAACATCCTGCAAACGTTCGGCAATTTCAACAATATCCTTTCGATCTTCGTCATAACCTAAACGGGTTTTCACGGTTACGGGCAGTTTCACGGCTTTCACAACGGCTTCGGTCATGGCCACCATTTTTGGAATATTATTCATAATGCCCGAACCAGCACCCTTGGCAACAACTTTTTTCACAGGGCAGCCAAAATTAATATCAATTATGTCGGGCTCTGCGCGCTCGGCATATTCGGCTGCCCGAACCATCGAATCAATATCGTGGCCAAAAATCTGAATCCCGATCGGTCTTTCAAAATCGCTGAAATCGAGCTTCTTCACACTCTTGGCTGCATCACGAATCAAGCCCTCCGACGAGATAAACTCAGTGTACATAATATCGGCGCCAAAGAGTTTACACACATACCTGAAGGGCGGATCGCTCACGTCTTCCATCGGTGCCAACAGAATGGGGAATAATCCAATTTCCCTGTTTCCTATCTTGATCAAATTTAAATCTATTTGGATTTCAACACTTTCTATTCGTCTTACAAGCAGTGTAAAACGGCGGCAAAAATACTACTTTTGCATGATCGAACCGATAACACAGCGCATGAGTAACAGATTCCGTCCTATTTTTGGCAAAACCACTCCACTTTTTCAACTGTTTATTTTTTTCGGGCTTCTTCTTTTTGGTGCCATTCTGGGAATGCTCATTGGTCTTATCATCCTGTATATATGCGGATTGTCCTCGCCAGGGACTTCGTTGGATTTTGCAAGCGGCAATCCTGCCAGCCTTCAGGCTGCACGCATCATGCAACTTTCGTCACAGCTTGGTTTGTTTATATTTCCGCCTATTGCTTTGGCGTGGTTGGTTGATCTAAACTTCATGCAGTTTCTTGGTGTTCGACAACCCAAAAAGCAGCTGATTTATCTTCCGGCAATCGGGCTGATGTTTGTCAGTCTGCCGCTTATTTATCGCCTTTTGGAGTTTAATCAGTCAATCCGCCTACCTGAAAGTCTTGCCGCCCTTGAAACTTGGATGCAACAAAAAGAGACACAGGCAGAGGAATTGATGAAACTATTTCTGAGTGTGGATAATTTTGGCGGCTTGTTATTCAACTTGTTTATGATTGCTTTTGTTACGGCAATTGGTGAAGAGTTGGTGTTTCGTTCAGTGGTTCAAACTTTGCTGGTGCGCCTCACAAAACGTCAGTGGGCTGCCGTTGTACTCACTTCCCTCATTTTCAGTCTGGCGCATTTCCAGTTTTATGGTTTACTTCCACGTTTTGTATTGGGTTTCTTCCTCGGCTATTTTTTTGTTGTTTCAGGCAGTATTTTTGTCCCTATGGCCATGCACTTCGTCAACAATGGAGCAGCAGTGACGGTTTTTTACCTCCATCACAATGGTTATACAGCCACCCCAATGGAAGAGCTTGGGAAGGGCATGAGTCAGGGATATATTGTATTCAGCATCATTCTTACAGGATTTCTTTTATGGTGGGCACTTCGCATTTCGGGCGAGCAATAAAAAAACCGGCCAAAGCCGGTTTTATCCATAAAATCAATGTTAGATTCGCTTAATTTGAGTGCTTTTCAGCACCTTTTAAGGTAGAGTAGTTAATACGGAAGGCACTGGCTTTGCGGAGCTCTTGTTTCACATCCGTTACAACTCCCATCTTGGTATCCTTATGGATTTTCAGGGCAGTCGTCATCAGGTTACGGTCGGCCTCGTTTCGGGCTTCTCTTTCGGTAGCCACAAACTCCGGTACGTCCGAAACACGGGCATACTGGTCGTTGAGCTGAATACGTGATTCCGTACCGTAAAGAGCCTGATTAATTGGAGGCCCGATATAGATATAGCTCACCAAGGATTTCTTTTCGAGCTTTTGAATTTCCGTAGCCATCGGCAGCTTCATCTTTACTCTCAATGAAGTTTCTCTCATTTGAGTTGTCACCATGAAAAAGAAAAGGAGCATAAAGATGATGTCGGGTAGCGAGGAAGTGCTGATTGCCGGTGTACCTTTGGTTTTACTGGATTTGAATTTACTCATAGTTTAGTTTCCTCCTCCAATATTTTCGGGTTCTGCTTCAGAAATACGTACAGGCACAGCATCGTTGATGGCTTCCAGTTTTTCTTTTGAAAGATTCGCGAGCTTGGTTCCAAAGCGATCCATAGCCAACTCTTCTTTGATTTCGTTGAAAGCTCTTGCCAACTCGTTCTGCACCTGAATATAGATGTCGTAGGAAGTACCCCTGTCATTCTTAAGCGAGATTACGCCCTTTGACGCATAATAATTTCCAATAAGATGATTGCTCGCTTCTTCGACTTCGGGGTAACTTGGGTTATCAGGATAATGGGGGAGCATAAAGTCTTTGGCAATGTCCTTGAGCGTATTGATGTCGCCGGGCATTCCATTGACCAATAACATGTTCTTGGAGTTAATAAGAACATTCATCACGTTTCTTTCTTTGATTTTCACTGATTCCGGATTATCAACCGGTGGCGGCAGACGCCGGGTAATTCCCGAGTCAACGTCCATCGTCGTTGTTACGAGGAAGAAAATCAAAAGCAGAAACGCGATGTCAGCCATTGACCCTGCATTGATTTCAGGAGCTGCTCTTCTCATAACTTCCTATTTAAACAGTTTGTAAATGCTCGAAAACACTACGGTCACTAAAACCAGAATGCTGACGATAAAAGTGAAAACAATGCCAAAACTTATAAATGTTGATTCTCCGGCTGAAATTTTGTAAGTTTCCAGTTGCAGTTCCGAATACGTGTTACCGGAAAACAGATATGCAATCAACGCAATGACTGCTACAATGCCGAGGGTTAAAGCCAGGTTTTTCAAGTTTTTAGGATGTTGGATGAAAGTGAAAACCGGCGAAATCACAGCAAAGAGAGCAGTAAGGATGAAAAGCACATAAGTGTACTGGATCATGAGTTCAAAGGAGTCGCTCACAAAGAAATAAATCCCGAGCAAAGCTCCAATGAGCATGACGGCAATGAAGCCCCATCGGATAATTTTTTCAAAACCTTGCTGCATGGTGTTTATTTTTTAGTGTATTTGTACATAATGTCCATGAAAGTGATGGTGCTGTCTTCCATGCTGTTGATCAAAGAGTCAATTTTTGAGATAATGTAGTTGTACAGAATCTGGAGAATGATAGCTACGATCAGACCAAATACGGTAGTCAAAAGGGCGATTTTAATCCCGTTAGCCACAATTTGGGGAGAGATGTCGCCGGCTGCTGCAATATCATCAAAAGCCTGAATCATCCCTACTACCGTTCCCAAGAACCCGAGCATGGGGGCCAGAGCGATAAAGAGCGAAATCCAGCTAATTCCCGATTCCATGCGGCCTGTGATGACAGAGCCATAAGAAACAACTGCTTTTTCAACTTCTTCGATTCCCGAATCATATCTGAGCAGACCCTGATAGAAAATACTGGCAACGGGTCCACGGGTGTTGCGGCAAAGATTTTTAGCTTCTTCAACACCACCATTGCTCAATGCTTTTTCAACACCGTTGAGCAGTTTTACTGTATTGGTTCCGCTAAGAGTAAGGTAAATAATACGCTCCATAGCAATGGCCAAACCAAAAATCAAGGTCAAAAGAATAGGTGCCATCCACACCGGACCCCCTTCGATAAACCTTTCTTTCATGCTTTCATGGAAGGTCTTTGGAGCTGCTGTGTCAACAGTTTCGGTTTGAGCAGGTGTTGATTCCTGTGCATAAGCTACATAACCGGCACCAAAAGCCATAATACCGACAAAAAACAAAAGGGCAATTAATTTTTTCATAGTTAAGAGTGTTGATTACTACATTAATTCCGTTTGAATGTTTATTAATTTAAAATGAAGTAGCAAATGTAAATAGTTTTTGGATAAATCCAGTCATTCTGAAAAGTTTTCGCGGAGAGAGTGGGATTCGAACCCACGATACCCTTTTGAGGTATACACACTTTCCAGGCGTGCGCCTTCAACCACTCGGCCATCTCTCCAGGCAATATCTTTGGTCTAACCTAAATAAAAGATGGCCAAAAGTACGGCTTTTTTTTCTCCTTGCTCATGCTTTTTCAGCATTTAGCCTTGTTTAAACTCGATCTAAATTTATAATTGCCAATATATCAACTACTTTCAAAAATTTTTAGAACTTATTTTTTGATAAACAATCTATTGGTTGCTGCGTTGGAACCTTCAAGTTGTAAAATATAGGTGCCAGAAGCCAAATCGGATACATCGTAACTTCCCGTTTCGCTCAGGCGGAATGTTTTCAACACAACGCCACGTATGTCAGTGATTTTTATCCGGTCAATTTCGCTCGAAGCAGACACAAGATGCAAGATATCGCCAACTGGGTTAGGATAAATGGAAATTGTCCATTCATGTTTTTGCAAGCCAACAGCATCGGCGGTAAAGGCAGTTACTAAGCTGATTCCTTCATGCTGGTAGAAACCCTGCTCGGGCATCTGGTTGTCGTAGGTTGCAGTGAGGTCGGTATAATTCCCGATCACGGGATTGAAAAGTTTCCAGCGGATGGCTTCACCTTGCTGCATGCCTGTGATGGCTGAGCTCAGACTATCATTACCCGCAATGGCAATGATTCCTTTGAGTCCGGGTTGAACCTCAAACTGTCCGGTAAGCAGGTTCTGCTGATTAAAAGCCATGATAAAATCGCCCGAATTTGCTATCGTAAGGGCCTGTGAACTAAGTCCAACGATATGGGTGTTTGGGGTGATCATGGTTTCTGTAATTGATCGTTCTTTCATGGGAAAATCCGATTTCGAGCCGGTCGGGAAAACGACAGCTACCGGCTCCGACAATTTAACTAGATAAGCCCTTGACGGAAGAAGGCTATGAAGTTCGGTCGCCTGGAAACCAGGCCAGTAAACCTGATTTGTTCCCATTTCTTTGAGCATGACTAATCGGTTGAGCTGACCGGCAAACAAAGCTTCAACATCGGCTCCAACAGCGCTCAAAACGGGCAAGAGATTCCATCCGGCCTGCAATTGCACTGTGTTATCAGCAAGGTTCTGACCCGAAATCGCCAAATTTGCTGACTGGTTGAGTTTCACTTTGTAACCGGTGGAAGAAGTCCAGCTCCCGATGGTATTGAGGCTTTGGGCAGGAATATAGACTCCATTGAGGGTTTGCACCGCTTCAAGCTTGTTTCCTAAGGGTGCAAAAACAGCTGTCAATGAGGGATCGGCCGGAATTACATAACTCGAAAGGGTATTCCATCCGGCCTGAAGCGAGTTATTCTGGGTGTAAACATTTCCGGTAGTATTGACCACAAAATCATCAATATAGATCCCGTCTTTTGTGACCATAAAATCGCTGGTGAACCGGAATCGGAGTTTCACGAAGGGTTTATCGAGATAATTGTTCAGACTATAAGTTTTCTTCTGCCAGCTACTTTGTGTTCCCGTAAATTGGCCTAACGTCGTCCAATTTGAGCCATCGGTCGAGATTTCAAAATAGGCATAATCGTAATTGTTTTCAATATCATAGCGTGTCCAGAACGAAACTTCAGCCGAGCTGTAACCTAAATTCAGGGCAAATGGTCGTAAATAGGCATAACTCGTTACATTGTTCTGATATTGCCCAATGGGACTGTCGCTGATGGAATGTGTTGGTGAGTATGCCTGTGTAGTGGACAACCCCCAAGCACCAGTAAATTCCCAATAAGGCGCTCCACTTTCAAAATCATTAAAAAATGGCAGGCTCAATGGCGGCATAGGGATCACGGTAACACTATTCGAAGGCTCAGACTCTTCATTGGTGGCGGAATAAATAGCAGTAACATAATAGGTATAGGAGTTTCCATTCGTTACATCGGTATCACTGTAATTGTTTGACGTAACAGCCTGAATCATTTGCCCGTTTCGATACACCTTGAATGAAGCAGCATCGGGCAAAGGCGCCCAATTCAGATCAACCACTCCATCGCCAGGCATAGCCACTAAACCTCGCGGAGGATTCAACCGATTGGCCATGGTGACAACCGCAGCCAAAGAGGCTTTCGTAAAAACGGCAGCCTGACTCTCGCTGTTGTAACTTGTTCCTACGACATCGTTGGCGGTATGGATATAAGGGCTGTAATCGGGGACCGGCTCAAAAGGAAAAATTCCCATGAATCCGTTGTTGTTGAACGAAGTATGATCGCTATCTCCTCCTGAAAAAGATCCGGGTTGAACCATAAAGTCGGGCAGATATGCTGCCACAACATCCAAATAAAAATTACCCAGCTCCTGAGCACTTGGCGGAAAAATCAGGGTTGATTTAATGGTTGTATTCCCTGGCTTGAGGTATCCGGTCATATCTAGATTAAAATATCCGTGGATATCCATCCCCTGCTGAGCGGCTCTGGTGGCATAGGCGTCGCTTCCGTAGAGGCCGTATTCCTCGCCGGAGAATGAGCAAAACACAATACTACGGTCGAAGGTGTGCTGACTCAAAATGCGGGCAATTTCTAACACTCCGGCCGTGCCCGAAGCATTGTCATCGGCGCCGGGAGCCGCGCTGCCGCTCATGGTGTATGAATCGAAATGGGAGCCTACAACAACGTATTCATCAGGATATTTGGCCCCGGTGAGGGTAGCAATCACATTGTCGCTGGCATTGCCCGAAGGCATTGGGAAGTCTTGAAGTTCAACACTCAATCCCATCGCCTCAAACTGGTCTTTCAGCCAATTTTGGGCTTCAACGCTTTTGGGATGATAAGCATTGCGGGTGCCATAATCCTGCAGGTGTTGTACCGAAGCGGTGATGTTGGCAGCCGTAACCTGATCAATCAAGCCCTGAACAAAAGGATCGGGTGTGATGGATTGTGGTAAACGGGTTTTTCCTCTTTCGGCTAAGCGTGCTTCGGTTGGGCTAATTCTGAGCACACCATCGTTTTTATAAGGAAAGTCAAGTGTCAGTTCATCTTCTTGTGCCAAAACGATGATAAAATCATGATTCTGAAAGAGAATGTTGGCAAATGGCCGGCTCTGGCTATATTGTTTGCTCTCCTGCGCGGGCAGATAAACAACAAAATAATTTTTATGATCCGTCCAAGCATGAGCATCCAACAACTGATGTGGCGCTTTGGGAACTACCGACGAAGAAGCAATGACCCAGTTTTCTTTGTAAAGGTGAATCTTGAAAGCGGGGTTATCAGCGAGGGCTCTCTGGTTCTCATAGCCTTGTACATGAATAAGATAAAGGCCGTCGGCAGACAAAATGGCCGGGAAGCCAACCAGCAGGAGAAGTAAAAAAACTAAACGTAAAGGTTTCATACTCATTCTTTATTAAAGGATTTATTCCGGAAACACATACCGGCTTTGGTTTTATTCGATGGTGATTTCGCCCCGGATAGGCAGTTTAAGCAATTCTACAATGCGTTCCTTGGGGAAGCCTTCGCCGATGAGATACATCAACTTGGAAAGAGCCGACTCGGTGGTGATGTCGTATCCGCCGATCACACCGATACGTTCGAGCTCAAGGCTGGTGGCATATTTCCCTAATTCAACAGAGCCCGATTTACACTGAGTCACATTATAAATGATCAATCCTCCCTGAATAGCTTCGGCTAAGCAGCCGATAAACCATTCATCAGTGGGGGCATTGCCCGAGCCAAAAGTTTCGAGGATAAGCGCCTTAAGACCCGGAATAGCCAGAGTATTCCTGACCACATTTTCCGAGATGCCTGGGAAAAGCTTCAAAATGGTTACATTAAAATCGAGCCGGGTGTGCACTTTGAGTTTTTTGAAATTCGGCTTCAGCATATTATGTTTCTTGAAGCGGATGTGCACCCCTACCTCGGCTAAAAGCGGGTAATTGCCCGAAACAAAGGCATTAAAGCGCTCAGCGTTGAATTTAGTTGTGCGATTGCCACGCATTAATTGATTTTCGAAATAGATGGCCACCTCGGGTACCACGGCCAACCCGTCTTCTTTGGCTGCTGCAATTTCGATGGCTGTGAGGAAATTTTCACGCCCATCAGTGCGGATAACCCCCATAGGCAGTTGCGAGCCGGTAAAAATAACAGGCTTGTTCAGATTTTCGAGCATGAAGCTCAAAGCCGAAGCCGTATAAGCCATTGTGTCGGAGCCATGCAGCACCACAAAGCCATCATAATGTTCGTAGTTCTTTTCGATAACACCAACTAGCTCGATCCAAAAATCGGGCTTAACATTTGATGAATCTATCAGATTTTCAAACGAATGGAAATCAATCTTGTAATCAAAAGACCTTAGTATGGGCATCTGCTCATAGATATTTCCAAAATCGAATGGAACCAAAGCACCAGTATCTATGTCTTTGGTCATTCCAATAGTACCGCCAGTGTAAATAACAAGGATTGTGGTTTTCTCTTCAATCATATCTCCTTGATCTTAAATAGATTCATTGCATTTCGGGTGGTTATTTGTGCCAGCTCTTCCATGCTGATGGATTTGATTTCGGCTAGACAACGGGCTGTTTCGACAAGAAAACTGCTTTCGTTTCGTTTACCGCGATGGGGTGTTGGAGGCAAAAACGGGCTATCGGTTTCGAGCAAAAGATAATCTGTCGGAACCTGTTTAATCAATTCGGGGAGTGTGGATTTTTTATAGGTGATGATGCCACCGATACCCATGAAAAAACCCATATCCATGATTCGCCGGGCATCTTCCCCATTTCCGCTGAAACAATGAAAAACACCCTTCAGGCGACCATCCTGAGCCTCTTCAACAAGCTGAAGGATGAGCGGGAAAGCCTCACGGGTGTGGATGGCCACAGGCAAATCCAACTCTTTAGCCCAATCAAGCTGGAGGCGAAACGCTTTGAGTTGTGCATCATAATATGTTTTATCCCAATACAGGTCAATCCCGATTTCACCTATAGCGCAATATTTCCTACGACTCAATTGATCCTCAACAGCTTTGAGCTGTAGCTCTGCATCTTCCTTCACGGATGTGGGATGCAAACCCATCATCGGCAGGCATTTGTCCGGATAGCGGTCGCAAAGTGCGAGCATGGCATCAATACTATCCCGATCAATATTGGGCATTAATAATTTGACAATACCGGCATCAAAGGCACGGCCGAGCATGGCATCACGATCGTAGTCAAATTGTTCGAGGTAAAGATGGGTATGCGTATCTATCCATTGCATGCCACAAAGGTAGGGATATTTGTTTCTCACCAATACCTTTCCTGACGATTTGGAGCATGTCGGCTTTTGTCGGAAACGCTTACTTTTGCAAGGTTAATGTGATTCGTTTTGAAAGTCCTTGTCATCCGCTTCAGCTCTATCGGCGATATCGTCCTCACCAGCCCGGTTATTCGTTGTCTGAAAAAACAAATTCCGGACGTTGAGATCCATGTGTTGACAAAACCGCAATTTAGAAGCATTTACGAAGAATGTCCTTATATCAGCCGGGTGAAGACACTCGACGCGCACTTTCCGACAATGATCAGGCAATTAAGAGCCGAGCGTTATGATTTTATAGCCGATCTGCACAACAATCTGCGTTCGTGGAGAGTTCGTCTGGCTCTGAAGGTGAAAAGCAAAGGATTTCCAAAGCTAAACCTCAGAAAATATTTGTTAGTTCGGTTCAAAATCAACCTCCTACCTGATATTCATATCGTAGATCGTTATTTTGAAGCTGTCCGACCACTCGGTGTGATCAACGACGGTGCTGGGCTCGATTTTTTTATTGCCGAACGCGACCGGATGAAAATCCGTGATTTGCCCAAGTCTTTTCGGCAGGGATACTACGCTTTTGTGATTGGTGGCAATCATTTCACAAAAATTCTTCCGGCGCATCAAGTGGTGCGTGTGATCGAGCGTTTAGACCGTCCGGTGGTGCTTCTTGGAGGCAAAGAGGATATGGAACGGGGAGATGCCATACAGTCTTTGACAGGATCAAACACATGGAACAGCTGTGGCAGCCTAAGCCTGGGCCAGTCGGCATGGCTCATTGAACATGCCCTTGGTGTGATTACCAACGATACCGGACTGATGCACATTGCGGCTGCACTGCACAAACCAATCGTTTCCGTTTGGGGCAACACCGTGCCGGGATTTGGGATGTATCCTTATTTGACCACTCGTCCCGAACGTATGGCAATTGTCGAAAAGAAAGGTTTATCGTGCCGTCCGTGCAGCAAAATCGGATATCCGGCTTGCCCGAAAGGCCATTTCGACTGCATGGAGCTCCTCAGCCCCGACGAAATAGCCGATCAACTCCACAAAGTGGTTTTTGGCAAATAGGATGAAGAAAGGTAACAAAAGGCCGCCTCTTTCCGGGCAGCCTTTAATTGCCTTTACAGTAGATTAGAAACTTACATTAGTCACTTTTGCCGAAACATTAAAGGTCTTTCGCAGGGTTCCGCCGGAATAGGTTCCGCCGGAATACAGGCCATCCGTTACCGTTCCGCTATGGCTTCCGCCGGTATAAATGGCATAGCCCGTTCCGGGCACCACCATATCCGATGAAAAGACAATGGAATAATAATTCCGTTTTGGTTGAAAAGTAAGCATATCCTCGCCGGCTGCATTCTGGATATGGAAGAGTGTGGAAGACGACAATTGCTGGTAAAACGTGATTTTCAGACTATATTGGGCCGATGTATTTGAAGGAGCCTGTGTCATGAAACTATTTGTTCCGGAAATGACAAGAAAGCCTCCATTCACATTGCACGTTCCGTTATAATCCAACCCCACTTCGGGTGAATACGGGGGCCCGTGAACAATGATTGTACCGCCGGTAATCAACACATTTCCGTTGCTGTCAATACCATCGCCTCCGGTGGTATTTACCACAATATAACCATCGTTAAAAGTAGCTAAGCTACCATCGTTGCCTTCGCCGCCAAAGCCAAAAGTAGCGTTGATGCAATCGTCACTCGATTTGATATGGATATTGCCGCCATTAAATGTGATAAAAGGTGCTTCAACGCCCTCGACCGAGTTGAGGATGTCAAGTACGCAATTATTAATGGTGATGGAGTTTTCGGCTTTTATGCCATCGTCGGACGAACTGATGGTGATATTTCCATTTTCGATGATGACATCCACATCTGCCTTCATTGCTTTGGCTTCGGCATAATTGGCATTTGAGCCGCTACCGCTCACCAAAAGGCGTGCACCGGAGGTGGTGATTTGAATCGTGGGCGATGTTTCAGCCGTTCCAATCAAAATATGACGGTCAGCCGAAACGCCTTTTCCTGCTTTACCCGAGCTAGAGGTGGTGAGTTGACCACCCAGAAGCTTGATGTCGTTATCGGCCGTAAGACAAGTGGCCACATAGGCATCGGCTTGCCCCGACGGATTGGTGTAAACAGCGCCAATGCCTGTGCTGGTGATGTTGACCGTGCCGCCTGTCATCACAATATCAGCATCGGCCGAGATTCCTTTGCCGGCTTTTCCGCTGCTGGTGATGGTAAGCTCGGCGCCACTCAGGTTTACGCTTCCTTCTGCCTTGATGGCAGTGCAATACGAAGGATCAAAGCCCGAGCCTGAAGGCTCAAGCACTGCATCGCCGGTGGTGTGAATGGTGATTTGCCCACCGCTGAGCAGAATGTCCTGATCACCTTTGATGCCTTTGGACTGGTTACCGTTCATGGTGATATTGATGGTTCCTCCCGAAATCATAATGGTACTGTCAGCTGAGAGTCCTTTCACTCCGGCAGAAGCCAACTGCATACTGATGTTACCACCACTAATCTCCATGATCCCACCATCGGCATCAATGCCATCGCCGGTGGCCGTAACCTGCACTGTACCGCCTTTCATGAAAAAACCGTCCTTGCCGTGAATTCCATCGAGTACCGCACTGGAAACAGTGATTGTACCATCTTCAATTTCAATCTCGTCATCGCTGCGGATGCCATGTTGTGCATTTCCAAGCCCATTGACAATCAAACTGCCGGAGCCTTTAAAAATCAGTTTTGCCTCGCTGAACAAGGTTGCTTTCTGGTCTTCACCGTTGGGTGCAGGCGCATATTGCGAACCATCGGTTAAGGTATTTGTGGTACCATCGGCGAGAAAGATGGTTGTTTTTTTCTTGGATTGCAGATTGAGCGGCGGCCCTTCGGGGTTAGTGATCGAAACTCCATCTAAAATCAGATTATACCGCTTGGTGGTATAGGTCTTAAACATCCCGTCGGATGTACTGCCGCTCAGTCTGAAATTAATATCCTGAACCGAAGTGGTTGCATTCACCGTTACTTTTGCCCCCACTGCATTCACTGCAACGCCCTCAAAGGCCAAAGGATTGATTATGCGCACTGTTTCTTCCTCAAAGATAACGCCAATTGTCTGCGAATCAGGTCCAAAAGTGATGCTGTCTATTTCGCTTACCGGAAAAGAATATTCCGTTCCCAGAATTTTAAAAAAGGCTGTAGTGCCATCATTGCTGAAATAAACACTGTCAGTACTGGTCACGGGTGCGCCAAGTGTAGTTTTTCCAGCCAGATGAAGATACATCTTTTCCTGAGCATTGAGACAAAACACACTCATTAAGAAACCGAACAAAAAGATGTGCTTTTTCATCGCTTGACGAATTTAACAGTGAATTGATGAACGCGTAACAGATAAAGTCCGGGGCTAAGGCTGCCGACATCGAGCGAATGGGTCGGCTGTCCTATTTCTCTTTCCATCACAAGTGTGCCATCGGCTTTGTAAACAAGGGCTTTCCGGGCAAATTGCGGAATACCGCTCATAAAAAGCACCGATTGAACAGGCGAAGGCGAAACCACAAGGGATTGTAGTGAGGGCTTCGACAGCCCTGTTTCAGTATCAAAAACAATTTTTTGAATCTCGGCCAAGGCAAAGGCCGCCATGGCACCCGTTCTGGGCTGAAGCACCAGCTCGCCCGGATTGAAGTGTAGGTTCTGGACGTTGCTGAGCAGCTCAGTGTGGGTTTGACCACTCTTTTGCTGTATCAGAAGTTGTTGACCCTTAGTTAGAAAAGGGACGAACAAAAACATGCACAAAAGAATGGGCACAAAGGAATAGTGTTTCATTGTTTTGGTAAGATTGAAGGTGTTAAAATATAAAAAATTGGTAATATGTTAATATTCAATATATTATAATATTTAACACAAAACTAATGATAAAAATGATAAAACAAATGTTTTTTAATTCAAATCAACAACCCAATCAGTTAGCGGTTTACAGGCTTGTCGGATCAGGTTTTTGAGGGTCGTTGAAATGATTGATCAGGATTTGGGCTTTCGCCGGCCCCACGACGGCAGCCAACTCATCAAAACTTGTTTCCGACACTTTTTTGTACGATTTAAAATGAATCAGCAACTTTTGGGCTGTATGTTCACCGATTCCTTTTATCCGGTTGAATTCACTCTGCATGAAGCCCTTTTCAAATTTCTTTCGGTGATGGGTGATGCCAAAACGGTGGGCCTCATCGCGTAAAAATTGGATTAGACGTAGCGACTCCGATTTTTTGTCAATATAGACCGGAATGCTGTCGCCCGGAAAATAGATTTCTTCGAGTTTCTCGGCAATTCCGATAATAGCAATTTTGCCCCGAAGACCAATTTTTTCGAGGGTTTTTACGGCAACACCGAGTTGCCCTTTGCCACCATCAACCACAATCAACTGTGGCAGAGGTTTTTCATCTTTGAGCAATCTGCTGTAACGCCTTTCGATAATTTCTTCCATCGAAGCAAAATCGTTGGGCCCTTCCACCGTCTTGATGTTAAAATGCCGATATTCGCTTTTGTTGGGTTTGGCATTCTTAAACTGAACCATGGCTGCAACCGCAAAATCCCCCTGGAAATTTGAATTGTCGAAACATTCGATCACCTCGGGGATTACGCTCATTCTTAGGTCTTTCTGTAATTGCAGCAAGATGCGTTTCTGATGTCGCTCAGGATCTACTAAGCTGCGTTGTTTTTCGGTTTCAAGCTTAAAGTGTCGCGCATTGTTTTCCGAAAGCTCAAGCAGTTGTTTTTTTTCTCCTTTGCGTGGAACGGTAATCTTCAAGTTTTCGGGTTTGTTTTCAATCTGCACCGGCACAATGATTTCGCGGGCAGTCGTTCCAAACCGAAGGCTAAGATCGTTGATCACGATGGAGAGAATCTCGGCCGGACTCTCGTCTAATTTCTTTTTAACTTCCACAGAATGAGATTGAATCACAGCGCCCTCCACCACTCTGATGAAGTTAACCCATGCCACAGTAGGTTCATCCACAATGCCATACACATCCACATTGCTGATACCGATGCCCACCACGGTGGATTTACTTCGGTAATTCTCCAAAATCTGGAGTTTTTCTTTGATTTCCTGGGCTTTTTCAAACTCAAGTTTATCGGCATAGTCCATCATTCGGGCTTTCATCACTCGTAACAATCCTTGCAATTGTCCTTTGATGATCAGCCGGATTTCACGAATCATCTCGTCATATTCTTCTTCTGTTTGTAGCCCTTCGCAAGGGCCTTTACAATTCCCGATATGATATTCCAGGCACACTTTGTATTGCCCGCGTTTGATAGCATTTGGTGATAAATTTAGGCTGCATGTACGAAGCGGGTAAAGCTGGCGGATGAGTTCGAGCAGGGTTTTCATCATTCGGCCGGAAGCATACGGGCCGTAATATTCGCTTCCGTCCTGAACCAGATTCCTTGTTGCAAAAACCCGTGGGAAAGGCTCATTTTTAATGCAAATGGATGGATAAGTTTTGTCGTCTTTCAACAAAATATTGTAGCGTGGCTGCAACTCTTTGATCAGGTTATTTTCCAGTAACAAAGCTTCCGACTCGCTTGCAACCACAATCACTTTGATGTCGCGTATGCGCCTGACCAATACCCGGACTTTTCCGGTTTGTTCTTTGGTAAAGTAGCTGCTCACCCGCTTGCGCAAATCTTTGGCTTTACCCACATAAATCACCTTTCCTTCCTCGTCAAGGTATTGATATACACCGGGTTCGTGTGGTATTGAGGCCAGAATGGGCTGCAATGGATGAGCGTCGTTCATAAAGCAATCTACCAGCTGTGACGGTTTCTTTTTGCAAAAATAGAGGAAAAGCATCTTTGTTCGTTTTGTAAGCCAGCGAAACACTTGTGGCCAGGCTCAGTCTTTAGGTGAGGTTTCATCCATGTTCATCTAATGATGAAACAGTGTCGGTGGTTTGAATCCCGTTGACAGAAAAGTTTACCTTTGTGTGAATATTTACGCAGCCATGTCGGAACTGACCCAAATACAAGCACCCATACGCGACGATCTCAGCCGTTTCGAAAAGGTATTTCGCAATGCGATACGCTCGCCCATTCCCTTGCTCGACAAGATAACGGCCTATATTACGCGAACCAAAGGAAAGCAGATGCGTCCGATGTTTGTTTTGCTTTCGGCAGCCATCAACGGTGGTATCAACGAAAGCTCTTATCGGGCAGCCACGCTCATCGAACTGCTTCACACTGCCACATTGGTTCATGATGATGTGGTGGACGATTCGAACGAGCGGCGCGGATTTTTTTCCATCAATGCGTTGTGGAAGAATAAGATCGCCGTCCTGGTTGGTGATTATCTGCTTTCGCGGGGGATGTTGCTGGCGCTCGAAAACAACGACTTCGAACTGCTGCGCATCGTGTCGCAGGCAGTCAAAGCAATGAGCGAAGGCGAGCTGCTTCAGATTGAAAAAGCGCGTCGCCTCGAGGTGGAAGAAAAGGTGTATTTCGAGATTATCGAAAAGAAAACCGCCTCGCTCATTGCTTCATGTTGTGCCGTGGGTGCAGCTTCGTCAGGAGCAAAGCCTGTGCTTGTTGAACAGATGCGCCTTTTTGGGACTTATGTCGGCATAGCTTTCCAGATCAAAGACGACATTTTCGATTTCGAAGATACCCGGCTGATTGGCAAACCAACAGGCATTGACATCAAAGAGCGTAAAATGACCCTGCCGCTCATTTATCTGCTCAACACTAGTACGGCCTCTACCCGCCGTCACATCATCAATTTGGTAAAAAACCATAACCATGAGCCTGCCAAAGTACACGAAGTGGTCGAAATGGTTCGTCGTTCGGGAGGTATTGATTATGCGACGGTTAAAATGAATGAATATATTGCTTTGGCTCTCAAACAACTTGACAGATTGCCGCCATCGCAGGCTCTCGACTCGCTGAAACTTTTAGTAGATTACAGCATCAAACGAAACAAATAACAACTGCTAAGCCGCAATTCATTTTAGACTGGTTTTTCTACACACAAATAAAAAAGTCGTTATTCTGACAAAAGAATAACGACTTATATCAACACCTTAACTTATTTAATCTTGCAATGCAGCTAAAAAGCGTTCGGCTTCCAGAGCAGCCATGCAACCTGTTCCGGCAGCCGTGATGGCCTGGCGGAAAACTTTATCCTGCACATCACCACAGGCAAAAATTCCGGGTACATTGGTGGCCGTCGAATCGGGTTTGGTTTTGATATAGCCTGTTTCGTCCATGTCAAGAACTCCCTCAAAGAGGTCGCTGTTAGGTTTATGACCAATGGCAACAAAGAAGCCATCAATATCAATCACACGTTCCTCCTGTGTCTTATTATTGATGAGTACGGCGCCTTTGAGAGTTTTCATAAATCCGGTCTCGGTTCCGAAAAGTTCTTTGGTGTTATGATTCCACAGCACTTCGATGTTGGGGGTGTTTAGCACACGGTTTTGCATGGCTTTTGAGGCACGCAGTTCGTCGCGACGCACAATGAGGTACACTTTTCGGCACAACTTGGCCAGATAAGTGGCTTCTTCGGCTGCAGTATCGCCGCCGCCCACAACGGCCACATCTTTACCTTTATAAAAGAACCCGTCGCAAGTTGCGCATGCCGAAACGCCTCCACCTTTGAATTTTTCTTCCGACTCCAAGCCTAAGTATTTTGCAGTAGCACCCGTGGCAATGATGAGGGTTTCGGCCAGCATCTCGCGACCTTCATCGTCTTTTACCCTGAAAGGTCGTGCACTTGCATCAACCTCTACGATGGTGCCCCAGCGGCTTTCGGCTCCAAAACGCTCGGCTTGTTCCTTGAGCTGATTCATCATCTCGGTGCCGGTGATCCCTTGTGGATAGCCCGGGAAATTTTCAACCTCCGTAGTTGTCGTTAATTGCCCACCTGGCTGTATTCCTTGATAAACAACGGGTTTCAGATCAGCACGAGCTGCGTAGATGGCAGCCGTGTACCCGGCAGGCCCCGATCCAATGATGAGGCACTCGATTTTTTCTTCCTTCATACGTATTGAATTTTTATTTCGTTTGGTTTCAAGTTATGCGAAAACAATGCCAATGCAAAAGTCGCAATTTTTTCTGACGCAGATGCCTTTTTGTCCGATATTCAGTCTGACAGCCTGTCGGTCGAAGTAATAGTTTTTTCACTCCGGCTATTTGGGGCTTTTTTGCAAGGTTTGATCCGAAAAAAGAAGTTGAGGTGAAAAAACTTGCAAAAACGGGAGAATGTTGTACCTTTGCAGCGCATTTATGCAATTCGGGGTGTGGTGCAGTTGGCTAGCATTCTTGCATGGGGTGCAAGCGGTCGCCCGTTCGAGTCGGGCCACTCCGACAAAACACTTTCCTTCGGGAAGGTGTTTTTTGTTTTTCCACCTTTGACCATCCATTTTTTATCCATCACCAGGTCGTAACCTAAAAAATGATTATTTTTGGCTTTCCTCATTCACAAAGCCATGAAAAAACGCACACAAATCATCATTTTGGTTCTTCTCCTGATTTTTGGCCTGATCCAGTTCATCAGACCTCAGCGCAACCAGCAAACCAATCTAAGTCGTTACGACATCCTGCATAAGACTGATACTGAGGCGATTGTGGAAAACTCGCTTCATCATGCCTGTTACGACTGTCATTCGAACAACACCGTTTATCCCTGGTATGCAAGCATTGCCCCTGTTTCGTGGATGATCAGCAAACATGTGAAACACGGGAAAAAACATCTCAATTTTTCGGAATGGATTCTCTATCCAAAGGAAAAACAACTTCACAAGCTTGACGAGATTGTTGAGGTGCTTCAGGAAAACGATATGCCACCGGCTTATTATACGATGCTTCACCGCGAAGCCAGATTGGATGAAACCAGCAAACAGCATTTGCTCAATTGGGCCCGGGAGTTAAAATCAAAAATTTCTGCTTCCGTTACCCAGCAGGAATAATTTTGCCAGATCGGACAATCCGTTATTTCCCGAATAAAAACCTACCCGCCATGAAACATCTCTCTCTTATTTTTGGTGTGAGCCTTGTTATCCTGGGCTTGATCAGTATCTCTTGCCGCAGTTCTAAAACTGTTTCGACTAAAAAGCCGAGCTTGACCGTTGAAGACCATGCTTCTGACGAATACCATTTTGCCCCTGGAGTTTACTATAAACTAAATCTTCCTGACAATATGGACGAGTTCTCGGAGGCTACCCCCATCAAATCACTGACAGAAGCCGGAATTTCTTTCACCGATCTTTGGTTTAAGCGTGGAGGGCGTAGCTGTCGGCCTCCCGGTAGCGATCATGCTATGATGGTGATCGTGGAGCCAGCGCTGATTATTCGTTCGGATCAGTCCGATTTGAGATTGCTGTCAATGGGCTACACCGAAGTCCAGATACCTGACATGGGCAGTTGTGCATATTCGGTGAAGCATTACAAATTTCGTTAAGACTCCTTTTTTGGCGGGTGATACACGACCTTGAGGTCATTTCGGTCCGGTTCGGGGATATCCCAATAGGGCTTTTCGTCGGCTGATTGTTGCATACTGCCAGCATCTGTCTGATCTTCATCTTCCTCCTGGATTTCCCATGAATAGAGCTTACGTTGAGGCCCTTCTGAACGATAGAAAACAGCCAGAATGATTCCGGCCAGCATCCCGCTCAGGTGCGATTCCCAAGAAATGTTTTGTTGGGGAAAAAACTGTGGAAAGATGCCCCACACGAAGCTCCCGTACAAAAAAACCACAATCAGTGACAATGCCATGAGGCGCGTTTCGCGACGGATGATTCCGCTGACAAGTAGAAAGGATGAAAGACCATAAATAACCCCACTGGCTCCGATATGAACACCTCCCCTTGCGCCAAGCCAAACCCATATACCGGTGAGCAAAGTGATGAGCAGCAGAATACGCACTGCAATCACCTGGTAAAAATAAAATAATGCTCCGCCTAAAACCAACACCGGAAGGCTGTTTGCCGCCAGATGTTTCCAATCGCTGTGAATAAAAGGCGACAAAAGAATACCGGGCAATCCATCGGCATGAAGCGGGTGAATGCCATAACGTGAGAAACTGATCCCGAAAAGCCATTCCGTAAAAGCTACCAGATACATCAGCGCCAACAGGATGAACGGCACAAAAAAACTTTTCAGCAGGGCTCTTTCTTCTTTTTGCATTTCAGCACACTAGTTAGGCTATTGAGTACCATCAAATATACTGCCATGAAAAAATTCTGTCAATCTGGTTGCATTTATCTTTGTGATTTGATGGTTCAGATTTTTCAGAATGGAAAAAGGAGCAGTCCGGCTGCTCCTTTTCGATATATGCTTATTTTAGTGGGTTAGCTGCATTTTGAGTAGCCACACGATTTACAGGTGAGGCAGCCGTCCTGATAAATCAGACTTTTATTATCACCACATTCAGGGCAGGTTTTCCCTTCCGAAACAGTTCCATCGGGGATATATCTTTTCAAAGCTCTAACGACGCCATTTTTCCAGGTGTTAATGGTATCTTCGTCAAGCGTAAGATTTTGCACCAATTCGATGGCATAAGGCAGAGGCATTCCGTGGCGTAAGATTCCCGAAATGAGCTTGGCATAATTCCAATACTCTTTGTTGAAAGAACGCGAGAGGCCTTCCACCGTGACTTTATATCCCTGACGATCTTCAAACTGAAAATCGTAACGCGCTTTTTCGTTTTTATTTTTCTCACGGATAACCCAGCCGGTTTCAACCCAGGGTGGCAGGAAAAAGTCGTCGGCTTTTCCGGTAAAAATTTCATACGGTTTTCCGTTCAGCTTACCGACTACTGCCAGCCATTTTTCATAATTGTTTTGAAAACGAACCACATCAGCTTCTAAGCGTTTGGGGCGTTGAGGAGCTTGTGTTTCCCGAAATTCATCCTGTGCTGCCTGTGATTTTTTCTCATCGGCACTCACCAAAACGCCCGATCGCGAACCATCGCGATAGATGGTCATCCCCTTGCAGCCGCTTTCCCAGGCTGTCTGATAAATCTGACTGACCAACTCCTCACTAATATCATTCGGCACATTTACCGTCACACTGATAGAATGATCTACCCATTTTTGAATATCACCCTGCATTTTCACTTTGCTCAACCAGTCAATGTCGTTGGAAGTGGCTTTGTAATAAGGTGATTTTTTGATGAGTTCTTGCAGTTGTTCGTCGGAATATTCTTTCACCGCCTGCACATCATAACCATTGGCTTCGAGCCAGGTTTCAAATTTGGGATGAAAAACATTGTATTCTTCCCACGAATCACCAACCTCGTCGGTGATGCTTACCTTAACATTGATATCGTTTGGGTTAACCTTACGGCGCCGTTTATAGCTGACCAAGAACACCGGTTCAATTCCGGATGTTGTTTGCGTACAGATACTTACGCTACCAGTTGGAGCAATCGTAAGCATAGCAATATTGCGGCGGCCTACGCGACTCATTTTTTCGTAAAGGCGTGGTGCAGCCTCTCTGATTCGACTGATGAAAGGATTGTTTTTTTCCCGATCAGTATTGTACACCTCAAAAGCGCCGCGTTCTTCGGCCATGTCCACTGAACTGCGATAGACTTCCAATGCCAGCAGTTTATGCACTTCGGTGGAAAAGCTGATGGCTTCGTACGATCCGTAGCGCAAACCTAATGCTGCCAGCATGTCGCCTTCGGCAGTAATCCCGATACCGGTACGACGACCCTGAAGTGTTTTTTTACGGATATTCTGCCATAACCGGTATTCCACACCCTTGACTTCCATGGTTTCGGGGTCGGCATCAATTTTATGAAGGATGGCATCAATTTTTTCAGTTTCTAAGTCAATGATATCGTCCATGATGCGTTGAGCCATTCGGGCATGTTTGCTAAAGAGCTCCACATTGAACGATGCTTGTGGGGTAAAAGGGTTTTCCACATAGCTGTATAAATTGATGGCCAAAAGCCGGCAACTGTCGTAGGCACAAAGCGGAATTTCGCCGCAAGGATTGGTCGAAAGGGTGCGGAAGCCCAGATCGGCGTATGAATCGGGGATGCTCTCGCTGAGGATGGTATCCCAAAAAAGAATTCCAGGCTCGGCCGATGCCCAGGCGTTGTGGATGAGTTTGTCCCAAAGACGACGGGCATCAATTTCCTGTACAAACCACGGTTTGTCGCTATCAATAGGATATTGCTGAACAAATGTGCTGCCATCCCGAACGGCTTTCATAAATTCGTCGGTGATGCGTACCGAAATATTGGCTCCGGTTACTTTTCCCAATTCAAGTTTAGCGTCAATAAAACGTTCGGCGTCCGGGTGTTTGATGCTGATGCTCAGCATGAGTGCCCCCCGACGCCCATCCTGAGCCACTTCGCGCGTGGAGTTGGAATAGCGTTCCATAAAAGGCACGACACCGGTACTGGTAAGGGCGCTGTTTTTTACCGGGCTTCCTGTTGGTCTGATGTGTGACAGATCGTGTCCGACGCCACCCCGGCGTTTCATCAACTGAACCTGTTCCTGGTCAATTTTCATGATACCTCCATAGGAGTCGGATGGCCCGTCATTGCCAATGACAAAACAATTCGAAAGGGATGAAACCTGATAATGATTGCCTATCCCGGCCATCGGACTGCCTTGTGGGACGATATAACGGAAATCGCGAAGTACTTCAAAAATTTCTGCTTCGGTCAGCGGGTTAGGGTATTTTTTTTCGATGCGTGCAATTTCGGAAGCCAAACGATGGTGCATATCATCGGGAGTGCGCTCGAAAAGATTGCCTTGACTGTCTTTGAGTGCATATTTGTTCATCCAAACATTTGCAGCAAGTGTATCGCCCTTGAAATAACGGGTAGTTGCTTCAAGCACTTCGGCATGGCTATAGGTTTTCAGATTAGGAGCAGACTGGATCGTTTCTGACGGCATTGGCTCAGCTTCTTGTTTACCTGTATCACTGTCGTTTGCTCCGGTTTTATCCATTCTCATCCGCATTTCCTTCATTTTGTCATAAAAAGCATTCTCCTTTTCATCTCTGACTGATGTTTCCAGACCTGCGAAAAGATTGTTTTCCATGATATCGTCGGTATGTGGTTAATTAAAAATCTTGATAATGTTTTGTCCCTAAATATTTTGGTTTTTCAGCCCAATGGAAAATAAGGGTCTGCAATTTACCATGAAAACTTATGATAAAAGGTTATTCCTGATTGATTCCACTTACGATTTACAAACAGCTGGCTGTTGATAACTCGCCAAGTGCACAGTAAGCAAGGCTTAGGAGACGACCGCCTGCAGTATGGCAAAAATTTGGCACAGCTGTTTTTTTTACCATAATCTAAAATTGAATTTTGATTCTCGTTTGTATAATATTGATATACAAGGTAACCAAAAATTTGCGCAATTTTTATTCAAAAAATTAAAAATCGAGGTTGAAAGAAAGGTAAAAGACCGGTTTCTTGAAACTTCGATCTTCGATGCCCCAGGCAATATCAACTCTGACAAAATAGCCCAAAATCGTGGTTCTGGCTCCTAGCCCAAGCCCTCCGACGAGAGGCTCTTTTTGTTGTTCGACTGAAATGTTGAAAGGCCCGTTATTGACATAATGCGTAAATAACACGTTCGAAGGATCATAAGGATTTAAACCTGCCCATGCTGTTCCCGCATCTCCAAAGGCCAATAGCTGGAAGTTGCGCACAAAGGCCGAGCTGATGGGATTATGAAAAAAGTAGCTGAATAACGGAAACCGAAATTCGGAGTTGAGCACAATAAAATTGGTTCCGTTGCGAATATTCTGATGAAATCCGCGCATATTGGTGGCCAGAGTTTGGTAAGCATAATTGCGTGCAAAATCAATTGGTGTTTCGCGATTGAATTTCGGAACGAGCCAGTTATCAACACCACCCATATAATAAATGAGTTTATTCCGGCCAAAAGAAGTGCTTGCAGCAATACGGTTAGCCCAGATAAAATTACGGTATAAACGCTGATAATGCCGTAAATCGAAACCAAGCACCACCAGATTGGTCATTTCTTTGTCAACAAGCTGGTAATACTCACCGAATACCTTCCAGCGCATTCCGGTATAAAGGTTCAGGCTCACCTGCTTCGTATCGTCAAAAATCACCTCGCCCCGTAAGCCTCCCCAGTTTTCGTATTCATTTTTCTTTTTCAGACTGTTTTGGTCAACCGACAAATAGACCTTCATATCATTGCGATAGATTGCAGTGGCCTTCAGTGTAAGGGTTTCCTTCAGGGGCCAGCCGAGCACATAAAATGCCTGATGGGAGTGAGTCCGGGTATAATAGTTTTCGGTAGTTTCGTCCACACTTTGCCGATGCAATACAATTTGCTTATCAAGTCGATTTTTCAAGTTGCTGAAAGTGAGCGCATATTCATTATTAATCAAGCTGTTATTTAGCCGTACGCCAAATGCGATGCGATAATCTTCGAGAAGATCAATCAGGTTGACCCCCATCACGGCGTTGAAACCCGGATTGAGATAGATGGGCGATCCGCCACCCGAAAAGGGCTGGTAACTGTGATTGATATAAGTGAAGTCTATCTGTGTGACCAGTTGATCATAGAAGTATTCAACCAAATAGTTCCGCCGTTTGGGTGGGGCTTTCTTTTCCTGATTTGTTACTTCTTTTCCTTGATTGAGCAAAGCCGTACGCTGCCTTCCGGTGAAGACCAAAGAACCTTGCCGTTGCGGAGTCGAAGGTGGCAAAATACTGTCATTCAACACAACCGGCCTGAAAACGGGTCTGAATCGCTTCCGAAAAACAGGTTCTGCAATAGGAGCGCTCTGCCGTTTTTGAAAATCAGATACTAGATTCCGCATATATTCGGTTGAATCACGCAGCCCAAATCCCGAACTGCTGAAGTCGTTATCGGTAAGCCGGAAAAGTTTCTGGCGATCGTTCTGCCATGCTGTAACAAATTGATGTTCAGAGAAATCGGAGCCGGTAAAATAGAGAATATTTGTCGTGAAGTCCGTACGTGGTTGCGACTCCATGAAATAACGATAATGCACAAGGGTATCCACAAAAGCAATTGTGCTGTCGAACCTTCCTGAATAGAGGTTGTAAAAACCGTTTTGATCGCTCAGGTATTCGATGAATCCGGCTTTTTGTTGTTCTGGCGACTTTTCATTGGCTAAAGGTGTATCGGTAAGGCGCTTTAAAACCGGATTTCCGGTTTGAAAATCATAAGCAAAAAGATCGAATGTCGCACCCTGTTCTTCGGCATCGGTCTGCACCTTGAGGGTGTCTGATGTGCGATTCGAGCTAAAAACCAAAAGTTTGTTCCCCTGCATAAATACCGGTTCGAGGTCGGTATAATAATCATTGGTGATTTGTTGATGGCTGTTTGAGGGGATATCATACACATAAATATCGGGTTTCCCTTTTCTGACGGCAGCCATGGCTAATTTTTTGCCATCGGGCGAATAGCTGATATGCGTCACTTTCTGATAGTCGAACAGATTCCTGCTTTCAGCACTTTTTTCGGCCAGATTATAAAAATAAAGGAAGGTCTTTCCTTTTTCTTCGAGCACAAAAGCCAATATTTCGCCGGAAGGGTGCCAAGAGGTGAGGGGAAACGAAAGGTCAATCTTGTCATCGGTGCTGTAGCCCGTTTTGAACATCTTCTTCTTTTTTCCGGTCTGTAAATCCATCAACCAAAGCTTGATCCTGCCTTCATCGCTGGTAATATAACTCAAATATCGGCCATCGGGGCTGATTGCCGGTCGGGTAAAACTTCGGTAAGTACGGTATTTGAGTGGCAGCGCTTTTTCAGGTTGGATAGATTCTGTGCCAGCAAAGTGCTGTTTGTTGTCGGCGAACCACTCTTTGACTAAATTCTTGTATTTCAGCCCTGTAGCATAAAGAAAACCGTTTTGAACATCGCGTCCGGTTTGGGTGAGGTGAACAATTTGCGGAATGATAGCGCTGCCATAAATTTTTTCGAGGTACCTCCAAAACGAATGACCAGCAATCATGGCGTCTTCGCCTTGAAGGCGATTGATTTTCTTGTAGCGCCCTGATGTAATGCCATCGCGTAAACGACTATCGAAGGCAGTATTCCAATCTTCCGACAAAAACGAAAAAAGACCGTTTTTATACCAGTCAGGCAGTTTGAAAAGTGCAGCATCACGAATTTGTGTGCCAATATTTCCTCCCGACATCATCTGTGTGACCATCACATCGGCAAGGCCGGCACGGATCTGTTTTTCAAAATTCAAATAATTGCCATCAAAATACAGAAACACCTTGTTCCCAATAATATGGGTGATACCTCCTGTATTATAGGTTTGTTCAGTAGCCAAACCAATATTGCTTTGTTTCAGATCGGCTAAGCTGTTGAAAATAATGAACTGTATTTTTTCGGAAAGCGAAGTTTCGAGTTTTCGTGCCATGAGGGGCAGTTGCTTCTCGGCATACTGAGCCGTATATTGTGCAAGCTCTTCGCCGTTCAGATAAAAATAGGTGTCAAAGGCATCAAAACGATAGTAAAACCAGATGGTATTGGACCACTGCACGCGGCTTTTACCAAAATTCATGTTCGATCCGTTGTAAAACTGAGCCTGCAAGCCCTGGGGCAATACGCCTGTAAGCCAAATCATAAGCCAAGTCCACAATAAGCGGTTTGGTCTCAAATATTGGCCTGACATTGGGCAAAGCGTCATTTTGATCGTTTTTTGGGGGCTAAATTACAATAATTTGCTGAGCTTAAACGGCTGCAAAAGTTGTTAAAGATGTATCTTTGCTTTTCTGATGCTAAAGAAAGCTGTATGATTGAATTAAAAAGATTTGTTTTTAATGCGTTTCAGGTGAATACGTATGTTTTATCCGACGAAACGGGCGAGTGTGTAATTGTTGATGCTGCATGCTCGGTGACTGAAGAACAGGAAACACTCGAACGTTATATTCGTACCCATTCGCTTCGCCCAGTCCGTTTGTTAAGCACTCATGCCCACGTTGATCATATTTTAGGAAACCCTTATATCGTTGACCATTACGGCTTAAAGCTTGAAGGCCATTTCGACAGCAAGATTTATCTGGATCACGCCAGCCAGTTTGCTTTTTCCTACGATTTGCCTTTGACCCGTGTTGAACCGGTAAGCCGGCAATTGAACGATGGGGAGTTGGTTCGTTTCGGGAATTCAACTTTAAAAGTGCTTTATACTCCCGGTCATGCACTTGGAAGCTTATGCTTTTATGCCGAAAAAGAGGCATTTGTCATTACAGGCGATGTACTTTTTCGCGACAGTATTGGCCGCACCGACTTGCCGGGAGGCGATTATGAAGTGCTCAGGCAGAGCATCTGGGAGAAATTGTTTGTTTTGCCCGAAAATACCATTGTCTATCCGGGTCATGGCCCCGAAACCAGCATTGGCAGGGAAAAAACCGGCAATCCGTTTGTAGCTATCGGCTAAAGCTAAAGATCGGCTTTTTTATCTTCTTCACTATTTTTCAAGGCATCCCATCCTTGAGCCGTCAGGCGAATCAATTGGTTATCGGTGGTAACCATTTCGGCAATTCCGCTTTGTTCGGTAAAATGGCCGATAATGCTGATGTTTGAAATTGCTTTGACTTTTTCAAAATCCGTCTGCCTGATCGTAAAAAGCAACTCATAATCTTCACCCCCGTTAAGAGCGGCCACAGTCGGTACAATTCGGAAACTTTCAGCCATTGTCAAAGTTGCCGCATCCATGGGTATTTTATCTTCATAAATTCGGCAACCGAGCGACGAAGCCTTGCACAGATGAAGAATTTCGGAGGCCAGGCCATCTGAGATATCAATCATTGATGTAGGTTTAATACCGGCCTGTTTAAGCATTTCAACAACATCGGTACGTGGTTCCGGCTTAAGCTGGCGTTCCAGGATGTAATCATAACCTTCAAGATCGGGTTGCATATCGGGGTTTGCTTTAAAAGCTGCTTTTTCACGTTCGAGAAGCAGCAAGCCCATGTATGCCGCTCCCAAATCGCCACTCACACAAAGCAGGTCACCCACCGAGGCTCCACCGCGATAACATATCTCTTCCTGTTTTGCCTTACCAATTACCGTCACCGAAATGAAAAGGCCCGAGTGGCTCGATGTAGTGTCGCCTCCCACCAGATCAACCTGATAGCGCTTGCAAGCCAGCATCATGCCTTCGTAAATTTCTTCGATTGCCTCGACCGGAAAACGATTTGACAAGCCAATGCCCACGACTATTTGTTCGGCTTTCCCGTTCATGGCGGCAATATCCGAGATATTGACCGCAACGGCTTTATATCCAAGATGTTTCAACGGAGTATAAGACAAATCAAAATGCACCCCTTCAATCAGCACGTCAACCGACACGAGGGTTTGACGGTTGTCGGCAGCAATCACCGCAGCATCATCCCCTACCCCCTTGAGGCTCGTACTGTTTTGCAGCCGGATGTTTTTTGTCAGATAGTCAATGAGGCCAAATTCGCCCAACTGGCTGATTTCGGTTCGGTTTGGTAAAGGGTTCACAGGTGATTTCATCGTACATTAAAGTTCAGGAAAATACTTTCTGTTGTATGGCCAAAATTTTTTAGCCATTCATTTTGAACCAGGTTTTCGGGCAAAAATACAATTTCACTCGTTACTCCCAGATGAGCCTCGAGAGAAATCTAATCCGTATCCAAGCTTTCATCCGATTCATTCTCTAAAAAGCGAATATTGCGTTTCAAACCATCGAAGCGCGTACGTTCAACGGCAGTGCCTTTAAAGAGGCGTTTAAAATCGTTGGCATCAAGGCGATGCCAGTCACTCTTGCGCATTTTTTTCAGCTCATCGCTAAGGGCAAACAGGGGTTCGTGATGTGGCTTGGCAAATCGGTTCCAGGGACATACGTCTTGACAAATATCGCAGCCAAAAATCCAATCTTTGAAACGATTGCGGAGTTCCCCGGGTAAATCGCCCCGATATTCTATGGTGAGGTAGGAGATACAACGGCGGGCATCCAGTTGATGGGGTGCGATCAGGGCATTGGTCGGGCAGGCGTCAATGCAGCGGCGGCAGGTGCCGCAGTAGTCCGTGACGGGTTTTGCCGCCGGAGTGGCCAGCCTGATAGGCAAAAAAAGATGGCCGATGAAAAAAAACGAACCTTTGCGCGGATGGATGAGACAGGTGTTTTTGCCAATGAAACCTAAGCCGCCCTTTTCGGCCCAGGCCCTGTCGAGCACAGGAGCCGAATCGGTGAAAGCCCTGGCCTGAAGCGGCCCGGTAACAGATTCAATTTTCGAGAGCAATATTCTTAGTTTGTTGCGAATGAGCGAATGGTAGTCGGCGCCATACGCATATTTCGAGATTTTATAGTTATCCTCGACAGTAAGATTTTCAGAAGGAAAATAGTTTTGCAGCACGCTGAGGATGGTACGGGTATTTTCGACCAAAAGCCGCGGGTCGTAGCGTTTCTCGCGATTGCGTTCCAGATACGACATGGTTCCCTGATACTGTTTATCGAGCCATTGTTCCACAAATAGTGCCTGTTCATTAAGCAGATCGGCCTCGGAGAAACCAACATCATCAAAACCCAACTCTTTCGCCCACTTTATGATGTTTTGGCGTAGGTTTTCAATCTCGCCCGGCAGCAGTTCGTCCATTTCAGATAAAGTTCATATGGGGATATAGAAAGTGTCGTTTTAAATTTTATAGATCATACCAAAAGAAAGGGCATCGTTGTAAGCCCCATAATGCCGGCTATATCGTCTGACATTGTGAGGTACACTATTTTTTCGGATTGAAAGAATGGAATTAAGACTTCTCAGATTGATTGCCCAATGATCAGTGAGCTGATATTGAACCCCCAGCACACTGGCCGGATTCATTTTGCGCCACACCTGCCCCTGATCGTTTGACAGAAAATCAATCGTTTCCTTATGTCCGACTAAAAAATCGAAACTGATCCCGGCTTCAATAGCCCATTTCTCCCATTGATAGTGCGCTACAATTGGCATTTCCACATAATTGAGCCGGAGCAGATATTGCGGGATGTCGGAGCGGCTTTCGCTGGCCTGCTGAGCAGAACCTTTTTGAATATACGCCAGATCCATCTGCATCGAAAACCCGGGCACAATATGCCAGGCGCCCCAAAAACCGGCATTAAAACCCGCTTTGTTAAATCCGGAAAACCGGTCGCCGGCCACCTGCGACACTACTAAACCAGCCTTGAGACCGCCCGTGAAAAGTTGAGCCATCGAAACGATGGGAAGGAGAAAAAAAACAAAAAAAATAAGCTTTGCTCTCATGCTATTCTTTTACAAACCAGAAAACAAACATATTCAAAATTATCAGAAATTCTTTTTATGGTAATCGAAAGTCTGGTTTTCTCTGTATTCGCGTATTCGGTTTGCAAGGTGAATGAAAATATCCAAGTGGTTGTTTTCGAGCCAAAGCAACGAGGCAGGCTGGAGGTTGACGGCTGCGGCCAGATGGACAAAAACCACAAAACCGTGTGTCTGAAGCCATTGGGTTGGTTGTGGTTGATTGTCAATCGCCCCATCGAGGGCAGCCAGATGAAAAAAGGAATGTTGCATCAGCCAGTCGAATGCCTCCTGACTGCCCCTGACTGCGCTGCTGAAAGCCGCCAGCTCGGGATAGCCGTTTTGCAACAGCCATTGATGAAACTGTTCCTTCCCCGAAAAGGTTTCGGCCAGGGCCATCCATACTTCAACAGGGTATTGTTTCAAGGCTATTGTTATTAAGCAAATACTTCTGTCTCGATGCCGAGCTGTCTTACTTTTTGGGCAATTTGTTCGAGTTCATCCTTGGGCAGCTTGACAAGATTATGGGCTGCAGTGTCGCGTTCGATGGCATAAACCATCACTTTTGCCGGTTTTATCTCGGAAATAAGCTTCAACCAGGCATCTATTTCTTGATCTGTAGTGTTGTCAATGGCAACGCCATTATGCTGTCCGCGCAAAAAAAGGCTTTGAATGACCAATCGTCCGTTGAAAGCTTTCAGTTGTTCCACATAAGCCCGAAGGCTGAAGGCTTTGGCCGGCCCGTTGATGGCGCGGATGGTTTCTTCGGTTCCTCCATCTAATTTGAGTAAGCTGTTTTCGACCTTTTTCAATGCATCGGCCACCTCTTTCTTGTGCAGCATACTCCCGTTTGTCAGCACACTGACGGTGGCTTTTGGCGCAAACTGATTTCGCAGCGCGAGGGTGATATCAATGATCCCGGCAAAATCGGGATGAAGTGTTGGTTCGCCATTGCCGGCAAAAGTCAGGCTGTCCGGCTCGAAATCAGTACCTTGTAGCTGTTGGAGTTTTGCGGTTAAGGCCAGTCTGTATTCTTCCACATTGGGAATTTTACCGGCTTCGGGGCGGGTCTCTCCCGTCCAGCCACATTCACAATAGATACAATTAAAACTACACACCTTTTTATATGTAGGTAAAAGGTTCAACCCCAAAGAAACACCAAGCCGACGACTTCGGACCGGGCCAAAAATCATCTCGTCAAACAAAAAAACACCCATCGTTCAAGTGATTAACGGTGCAAAAATAAGGCTTTTCGTCGGGTCAGTCTTCCACCGATTGCGCTTGATTTTGAGTTTTTAGCAATAACCCGTCTTCCTGCCAACGATTGAAAGAAACATTTTCAAATTATCAGGTCATGGTTGTTATCCGCTCTTTTTCAAGAAGATAAAAAAAATTGAGTAATATGTCTGAGGCATTTTGCTTTACTTTACATTTGCACGTTTTTTCTAACCAGATTGAGCCATGTCAGTCAGCCGAAACGATTCACTTTCAAAACTAAGTGTTGCCGGAGTTATTGTTACGTTAGGGATTATTTATGGTGATATCGGCACTTCACCGCTTTATGTTTTCAAAGCAATACTTGACTGGTCGGGCGAGGTGAACGAACTTCTTGTGTATGGCTCGGTCTCGAGTGTTTTCTGGACACTGACGCTTCAGACCACACTGAAATACATCATCATCACCCTCCGAGCCGATAATAAGGGTGAAGGCGGGATTTTTTCGCTTTTCACGCTTTTACGCAAGGACTATAAATGGCTGAGTGCCTTTGCCATCATTGGAGGCAGCGCGCTGATGGCCGATGGGGTTATTACGCCTTCCATCACGGTAACTTCGGCCATCGAAGGCCTAAGTCATTATGGGGACTCTATTCCTGTTATTCCCATCGTTTTTGGTATCATCACAGCAATATTCTTCGCTCAGCAACTCGGGACTTCGGCTGTTGGTAAAACGTTCGGCCCGTTGATGTTTTTATGGTTTCTGATGTTGGGTGTGGTGGGCGCCAGCCTCATCGTCACCCATCCTTCCATCATCAAAGCACTCAATCCTTATTACGCCATCAAATTGCTGACCGAATATCCGGGTGGAATATTACTTTTGGGTGCGGTGTTTCTTTGCACCACCGGAGCCGAAGCACTTTATACCGATCTGGGCCATTGCGGCATCAAAAACATCAGAGTAAGCTGGATTTATGTTAAAACAGCGCTTGTGCTCAACTATCTGGGTCAGGGAGCCTGGATCATGGAGAATATCGGCCATATTCCTTCGGGCACGAATCCGTTTTTTGCCGTAATGCCCCAATGGTTTCTGCCTTTTGGCGTTTTTTTGGCTACCATAGCCGCTGTGATTGCCAGTCAGGCCCTCATTTCAGGCTCTTTCTCATTGATTAGCGAAGCCATTTCGCTCAACCTCTGGCCTAAAATTAGGATCAAATATCCTTCGGCAGCCAAAGGGCAGATGTACATCCCTGCCATCAACTGGGTGCTCTATTTTTCTTGTGTATTAGTGATTCTCATTTTTCAAACCTCGGAGAATATGGAAGCCGCTTATGGCTTGTCTATTACGATTACTATGCTCATGACTTCGGTACTGATGGTTTTTTATCTTAAAACACGAAAAGTTTCCTGGTTCATCATCGCATTGTTTATTCTGGTTTATTTCACCATCGAAGGTGTTTTTCTTGTGGCCAATCTGAACAAATTTGTGCATGGCGGCTGGTTCACGGTCGTGGCTGCCTCCATTTTGGCATTTATCATGGTGATGATGTACAGAGGTCGGCAAATCCGCAACAGGTTCATTTCGTTTTTGGCCATCAAGGACTATCTGCCGGTGCTCAACGACCTGAGTTCGGATGAGGCGGTTCCGAAATACGCCAGTCAGCTCGTTTACACCACACATGCGGATTTATTGACCGACATTGAAGAAAAAACCATTTACTCGTTGATTAAACGCCTGCCAAAGCGCGCCGATGTGTATTGGTTTCTGCACGTTGATATTTTAGATGAGCCCAACACTTTAGAATACAAAGTGACCGAGCTTTGGGAGAAAAAAATCTACCGGATTGATTTTTATCTGGGATTCAAGGTTCAGCCTCGCATTTCCGACTATTTCAATCAGGTGTTGCTCACCATGAGCGAAGAAGGGAAAATCAATCTGGTGAGTCAGTATCCTTCGTTGAAAAAATATCAGATACCGGCCGATTTTCGGTTTGTACATCTGGACCGCCAGGTAAGCAAGATTATTGACCTACCTTTCCATGAGCGCTTTACCCTCAATATGTATTATCTGCTCAAACGCATTGGCATTGGGGATGTAAGAGCCTATGGCCTTGACAAAACCATGGTTTCGGTGGAGATGATCCCCTTGACTATTCCGGTCAAATCGAAAAGCCCTGTTATCAAGCCACGTTTAGCCTAAAAAGACAACTCAATGAAAGATCAGATACATTATTGGTCAACAAAAGTCGTTAAAAGCTCGCCATTTCTTTATATTGTTATCATTTTCAATACGATGACAGCTTTCATGCGATTTTTTTCAAAAAACATTTGGTTGAACCTAAAAAAGAATTAATTTTGCACCCTCATTCGATGAGAAAATTCCTCCTTAGCTCAGTTGGTTAGAGCATCTGACTGTTAATCAGAGGGTCGCTGGTTCAAGTCCAGCAGGGGGAGCAAAAAAAGACGAAGTGCCTCCACTTCGTCTTTTTTATTGCTTTGGATTATTGTTAAATGCTGCGAAATGTTTAATTGTTAACTTTCCACTTCCAAAAAAGAAAAAAACAGGCCATCCTCATGGGCGGCCTGTCCTCAAAACATAACAGACTTTTTAAAGTTTCAATGCGATTCCAAGATTGAGGTAAGCAATACCAGTTCCCACTTCGCCCATCACGCCAAATTTTTCGCTGAAGTAATAGCGTGCTCCGGCATAACCCGAGAAAAATGCAGCACTACTCGAAGCAGAATAACCTGTCTGCACATTCCCGATTTCTGAAGAGGAAACAATGTTATACCCTAACATAATACCGGCATAAGTGTCGAGCTTGTCAACAAGAGGATAGTGGAAGGAGCCTCTGGCGCCCAACAGGATGCTTGAATATTTCCATCCCCAAGTTCCGCCAAAATAAGATGTTTCCCATTTTGCGGCTGAATAGCCCAAATATCCGCCAACGCCAATTGAACCAACATCCAAAACGTCGTCGGCGATACCAAATTCGAGTGAAGCAGAAATGGGCGGGATTTTGCTGGTATAGCCGGTTCCGCTATACATCCCTGAGAGCAAACTACACCGAGGTTGAGAACTTTGTCGCCTTTGTTAAAGGTGCTTTCCTGTGCTTGCAACATTCCAGCTGCCAGTAAAATTACAAGAACAAAAGAGAGTGCTTTTTTCATAAGATTGATTAGTTTTAGTAAATGTTTAGAAAATTGCAATGCAAATGTAAATATCAACGACCATCAATGCAAACAAATATTCAATTTTTTGTATTTTTTTTCTGACTATATTTAAAAATTAGAACATCTATACAGATTCTCTATAGATTACAAAATATTGACCAATTCAATTGAAAAAAATCTGCTTAATATGGATTGTAGTTCTAAAAAATACTTTACTTTTATCCTTTTAAAAACCATATAAAAACCTCATTTTTTATGGCAGCCAAATACCGGATATATTTGATTGTTTTTTCTACCTTACTGTTGATGAGTAGTTTATCGTTCGGGCAGTCAGGTCAAAAAAGCAATATTGAAGATTTCACGATTACCATCACGTTCGCTGAGCCACCGGCCGTCATGCCTCAGGTGGTTAAAGCACCTTTGAAATACAACAAAGATTTTGCGCTTATTCTTCAGATGGACGACAGCAATCCGGCGGTTCATGATCAGGTGATGCCTTTCTTCAAGGGGCAACAGGGAAATCCGGGATTGTATTATACAGAAGGCAATCCTCAGAATTTTCAACCATTTAAGATGGATGCTGTTCATTTTTCGTTTAACGGTCTTGGGCAGGACATTCACAATTACGTGAACGGCTACCTACACTGGGACAATCTGATTAATCTTTGGGCCGGTGAATTTGGATTGGTGAATCACGGTGTTGCGGATCCGCCCACCAACGACTACGAGCTTGATATACGAAGAAACTTGAGTTACACCAAACGAAAAACCCTGAGCGGCACAATACCGGGCGGTTACGATATGGATATTTATGTGGTACCGAACAACATTGCCGGCCATATTCCCATTGCCAAGCAGCATCATCTTGTGGTATATCACGATGGGATCAATGCAATTCAAAATCCGGCAAGGGTAGAATCTCTGCCAAGCATTCAAGGCGTGGAGTTGTCGCGCGGAAGCATTACTGCCAATCTTTTTCAGCAAGTGCAGGGTATTGCCAATCAAAGCGGCCCCAACAATCATTATATTGCCACCTTTTATAATCATGGTTTTGGGGGCGTTGACATCAGTTTTGAGCAATTCAAGAGCCAGATGAACCAGATCGCTGCGGCTTTTGGCAAAGACGGATCGAATAAAATATGGTCGGCCACATCCTCCGAAGTGTTTGAATATCTTCGTTTGAAAGAGCTGATCACCGTAAACACAACCCTCAATGGCAATGTGTTGACCATTACATTGAGCGGACAGAATATCCCCCAAAACTTTCGTTATTATGCCATGACAATCACAGTGGAAGGTGAATCCAACATTATCAACATGACGGTTCAGGAGCCAAACCAGCTTTCCACGTATCTATATAATCAGAACAAGGCATTGCTCAACCTGAAATGGGAAGGCCGCGTGGTGGGTGATGCTCTTGAGAGGGCGCAAAATGCTGTGAGTGTGGCCGAGGGGAATAAAACTCCTGCCAATGCACTGACAGCGATGGACTTTGTTCAGATGCTCCCAGCCGGCCCCGCCAAAGACCAGCTTCGCGACAGGTTATGTGCTTTAAGCGGTATTAACTATGAACAAGGTTTTTGTCCGAACATTCCATTTCTCGGCGGCGACACCACAGTTTGTTTTGGCACAACCCTCCAGTTCACTGCCCCTCCGGCACAATCTTATCTATGGAGTACCGGACAAACTACCCAAAGCATCACCCTGACGCCTACACAATCCATGCAGCTCTGGGCAAAAGCTACCACCAATGGGTTTGTGGTTTCCGACACTATCCAGATTGGCGTATTGCCTTTGCCTAATGTTCAGGTTTTTCCGGCTCAGGCTATCATTGATCCGGGCACCGAAGTACAACTTTCGGCCACTGGTGCCACAAGTTATTTGTGGTCGAATGGCAGCACCGGACAAAGCATTACAGTTGCGCCACGACAAAGCACCAATTATTGGGTGAAAGGCACTGACATCCATGGCTGTTCGGCTTCCGACACAGCCCGTGTTGAAGTTGTTTACACTACCGAGGTGAATTTTACGTCCAATACCGTTTGCTTTGGAAATAAAACAATCCTTACAGCCCAGGTAAGCAGCAACGATTCTATTTTAGTGAAAGAGTGGGATTTAACAGGAAATGGTTTGTTTGCCGATGGCACCGGCGACCAATTGGAAGTTGTGCTTCCAAACACCGGTGAAAACCTTGTTGGCCTGCGTGTCAGAACAGCCAGTGGCGCCATTCACACCAAATACAATCCGGTTATTGTAGCCTCCTATCCTCAGGCACGATTCAGCACCTCAAACCATTGTTTTGGGCAGCCCACACAGTTTGTGGACGAGTCAACAACCTCCGTCGGGAGCATTGTTTCGCGGTATTGGTCGGTGGGCGATGGCAACGAATACGATAAAATTAGTTTCACCTATGAATACAGCCAAACCGGAACATATCAGGTTTTGTTGGCAGTAACCACTAATTACGGATGTAGCGACACCGCCCGCGCAACACTCTCCATTAGTAGTCCGCCAATGGTTGATCTCAGGCTCACTGACGGGACTTTGGTCAACGAAGGAGAAAATATGGTTTTACCAAAAGGCAGCAGTCTTACGTTTACCATCAACAGTATTTATGACAGTATCGTCTGGAAAGGCGGCAGTCGTTCGCGGACTTTCAATGTGACCTCAGAAGGCACTTATTATGTTGATGTTTATCAAGGCGGTTGCGGAGTTCGCAGGAACTTTAATGTAATCAAAGGAAACGGTTCGAATCAACCTGATATCGAAGGTATTATGAATCTGTTTACACCCAACAATGATGGTTACAACGATTATTGGGTGATTAAAGATCTGGCCCGCGTTTCTCCGGCCAGGGTTGCTGTTTACACCAGAGCCGGAGCGCTGGTTTTTCAGAGCAATGATTATGACAACAAATGGAACGGGTATTATCAGGGGAATCCCCTGCCTGAAGGCACTTATTATTATGTGATTGAGGCCAAAGACGGCCAAGTTTTTAAAGGACCCTTAAGTATTATCAGATAATGAGAAAGCTGATTATTATTCCAATATTGTTGTTGGCAGGCGTTTTTACCGGACGCACACAGCAATTACCTGTCACGTCGCACTATCTTGTGAATCCTGCTGCTTTGAATCCCGCTTTTGCCGGTATAGCCAATCAGTCGGAATTTTTTATGAATTACCGTCGCGATTGGTCGGCCATTGAAGGCAGCCCGCGTACCGTGGGACTTAATGCCGACTTCAACCTATTCCGAAATATGCAGTTAGGCGCTGATGTCCTTGCCGATTTTGCCGATATTTTTTATCGTCTTCGTGCCGGACTCAGCTATGCTGTTCATGTGGAATTGGCAGAAGAGCAACTTCTCAGTTTTGGAATATGGGGCCATTTTTATCAAAATGTGATTCGTTTAGATCAAGCCGATGTTGATTTGGACGATCCGGTATTCAAAGACCTGAACCGTCTTTTCAGTTCTAACCTTGGAACAGGTTTCGGACTGGTTTATACCCATCACGATTTTCAGGCTGCTTTTGGTATGCCCATTCTGTTCAGAACCCGCAACCAATACAATTTTCCTTATGACACAGCCAAATTTGCTTTTGAACGCGATCTCCATCTATATCTGACCAATAATTTTTATTTAGCTCCCAACTGGGATTTCCGCCCGGGCTTATTGCTGCGTAAGCCCATCAATATGCCTTCGTATTTTGATCTTTCAGGCACTTTTGTTTACAACAAGCAGGTTTGGTTTGGAGCTTTGTTCAGAAGTACTTCGCTTTTTGGTTTTTCGGCCGGCGCCCGATTATTTGACGGGATGGTATTCAACTATACTTTCGAGGTTGGCGCCGGTGGTATCCACCGTTATGCCGGCAATACTCACGAAATCAGTATCGGATTCACCAAACCTGCCAGCAAAAATCGAAACGAAAAGACCCGTCGTACGTCAGACCACGAGCGTTATGACATTCGCGATAAAAAATATTTTGAAATGCGCAACAGCCAAAAAGCAAAAAGCGATTGCCCTGATCCGGCTAAACAAAAATCGGGCCGCTTGCAGCCACTCAAACCTGTGGGCTATGCGCCTTACGAAAAACGATAACTGCCTATAAAATGTTACGCCGCCTTTTATTTATATTTTTTATGCTCTTGGCTTTGTCAGGTGTAGAACCTCTCTTTGCCCAAGAAAATTTACCACCCGGCGTACAATATGTGATGATTACTTTTGAAACGCCACCAAGCACTGCGACCGTGAGTAAAGCTGTGTTGCGTTACAACAAAGATTTTGCGATAAGCTTTCACACTGATGACGGTTTTAAAGATGTCTTTACGGTGGGATTCCCGTTTTTTACCGGAATAAACCAAAGCGGGACAAATTATCCCGGACTCTTTTACACAGACGGATGCGGGAACGATATTCCTTTCCGTCTGAGCAATTCAGTATTTTCGTTTAGTGGCTTCAACAACGAAGACATGCACCAGGAAGGCAATAACTATGGCACCGTAAGTTGGAGTCAGTTGGCCACAATGATCCAGAACGGCTGCTCCATCTACAACCACGGATTCACATCTGATGCCTTCACCGAACCGGATTACATGGCATATTCCATCAAACGGAACGAAAGTTTTATCCGAAAACGTTTATTAAACACCGTACCCGGAGGTGTAAAAACCCGAACATTTGTCAATCCCAATGGCGCAACTGCTTACACGGACGCCGCTTTCAGTCAGGGATATCGCAGCACGCTTCGCATGGGTGCCTGGGGCATTATCCCCGATGATGGCCTCGATGTGGGCAGCTTCGCCAATTGGCTGCAACCTTTAGAGCTCAACAGGGCTTTAGCCGAAAACACCAATGTGAAGCAAATGGCTGATTTTTTTGCAGCATCAGCAGCCGAAGGCAAGCATTTGTGGATGCCAATTTTTACCCACCGCATTGTTGAAGACTACCCACAGGCCAATTTTTTCAGTGATTTCAATTATATCAGCAACACTTATGGTAAAAACGGTACGGATCAAATCTGGATGACTACTGAAGAAGAAATTATTGATTATCAAATTGTCAGGCAGTCCACCACGATTCAGCAAGGCATTACCGGAAACACCCTTTTGATTAGCCTGAGTGGCAACATTCCCACAGATTTAAGATTCTACAATCTCAGTCTTGTGGTAGAATCCGACGCAGTGATTTCGGGCATCAATATCATTGGTGATACGCAGAGTACATACTCCGGTATTGGCAACAACAAAGCACTGATCAATTTGAGCTGGGATGGAAGAATTCCCGACAATCTTTTTGAGTTAGCAGGTAACGCTGTGACAGAAGCCGAACAGCAACCCACAGAATACAACTGCCTGATTGCCATGGACTATGTGCAAATGCTCCCGGAAAGCCCTGAACGGGAAGCTCTGCGCAACAGACTATGTGTATTCAGCCAAAACATTCCCTATGAGCCAGGATTTTGTACTACTTGTTCGGTAGATCTTGGCTCGGATCGCGAGGTTTGCATGGATGATTGTGTTGAATTGAGTGTGCCGGAAGCGGAGGGCAGCAGCTATTTGTGGAGCACCGGCCAAACCACCTCCTCTATTTTGTATTGCCCAGACTCGACTGATGAAGTTTGGCTTCGGGTCATAGACAATACGGGCTGTCAGGCATCCGACACCATTTTGGTCACTGTTTTACCAAAAACGCCTTTTGATTTAGGTCTTACCATTTCGGCTTGTCAAGGTGATACCGTCGTCATTGCAGGGCCCAGTGAACCCGGCCTTTTTTATGAATGGTATGCCAACGGGAACGTCCTTCCACTGACTGATTCAGCCATCCAATGGATTGTTGCCGATACTACGATGATCAAACTTCAGATCACCAATATAAACGGCTGTGTCTCGTCCGATTCGGTAGAAGTGATTCCGCGTGAGCATCCTAGCGTTCAGGTAAGCCCGCACCAGGCGTCACTTTGCATTGGGCAATCGGTTATGATACAAGGTTCAGCTATGTTTGCCGAAAGCTTTAGTTGGTATGATGGGAGCACGGAAACCAGTTTTTTATTTCAGGCTACCGAGCCGGGCACATTTTATTGCTGGTTTAAAGCCACCAACGGATACGGTTGCTCCATGACGGATACCTGTGTGGTTAATGTTTATGCCATTCCCGATTTCGAGCTCAGCACCGAAGGCAATATTCAACAATTGTGTAGTGGCGATGAAGCAACCGTTATCGTTACAGTATCACCATCATCAGTCGTTGATACGTTGATCTGGAACGGGACAATTGTTGAGCCGCTCAACGGCCAAACCACTACCAGCCGGACTTTTACCATAATGCAGACGACGACCATCACCGTAAAAGGCATTGGCAGCGGTGGTTGCAGCACTACAAAAGAAATTTCCATTGTGGCCGTTGCTCCGCCAGTCATCACTATCAACGGAGCGCAATCAATCTGTCAGGGTCAAAGCGTACAACTTGTTGCATCGGGTGGGGTTTCTTGCAGTTGGTATGCTGGAAATCAACTCATTGGCAATGGATACAACATCATCGTGAATCCTATGGCCACAACCTGGTATAAGGCCGTTGTCACCGGACCAATGCCCACCTCTTGCGAAAGTATTGATTCGGTTCTCGTTACAGTCAACCCAACCCCTTCGGTTGTGGTTCAGCCTGAGGCAGCCAGTATTTGTAAAGGCAACAGTATTATTTTAAGTGCTTCCGGTGCAAACACTTACACCTGGGACAACGGCATGAACGGGGCTATCATCACGGTTAATCCGACCGAAAATCAGGTTTTTACGGTTACCGGCAAAACTCTGGCCGGTTGTAGCAGTACTGCTTCGGCTAGTATTACTGTGCGGCCTGCACCAACAGTAAGCATCAGCGGACTTCTACCAACCTATTGTCCCGGCGATCCGCCCGATGTTGTGGAAGGCTTCCCAACCGGAGGAACATTTATCGGGTCGTTGGTCAATGGCAATATTTTCAACCCTCAAATTGCCGGACCCGGTTTTCATACGATTTATTATCAGTTTACCAATCCTGAAGGGTGCACAGGAATAGATTCTGTTGTGATTCAGGTAGTTGACTTTAATAATAGCATCAACTTAGGTAATGACAGAATCATTTGTCCGCACGAATCGGTGACACTTGATGCCGGCCCCGGATTTGAGTTTTATTATTGGTCAACGGGTGAGACTAGTCGGCAAATTGTTTTCGAAGGCAATTCGGTTATGTCCGGAACCGCGAAAACCATCAGTGTGGCGGGTGTGTATGCTGGCTGTGCTACCGGCGATCAAATTACAATTTTTGTGCGTGATGATTGCTATACATCATTGAACGAAAAGCCTGAAGGCAATTCGTTAGCCGACATTTTTCCCAATCCTTCCAAAGGATTTGTAAATATTCGTTTTCATCAGCCGGTTTCCAATCTTCGCCTGGAATTGTTTGATGGAAAAGGAAATATAATCTGGCAAGATGAGCATAAACATAGCATAGAAAAAGGCGAAATTCTGCGTTTTGATTTCCCCATCAGATTCAAAGGCCTGAACACAATGATACTGATTCACGAAAAGGGTCAGGAAGTCCGGCGGTTAATCTTTGAATAAAGCCAAGCTGACAGTTAGTATTTCGTTCAACAATTGAGGGAGTTTCTTTCGATTTCGCGCAAAAATAAAATTGTCCGTTTTTCCATATTCCATCTTTTCCTTTCGTTATGAAACGGGCGTTTTGACTGCATTCAGAGAATTTGTCAGATCGAAATTGTTTTTTATTTGTCTTTTTTTTAACAAAAACATGAATTTTGTAGAATTGTGTTTTGAGAATTAACAAAGTCAGTGTATTTTTACCCGTTTAATTAACAATTGAAAGCCAAGGTATGAAATACTTACCCCGCCCGTTGGCAGTTTTTCTGGGTTTGCTGTTGTTTAGCCTGACATTGCCTTGTCGTGCCCACACAGATGGAACCCATTGCGAACTGCAAAACGTTGATATGGATTTGCGGCTTGTTGCCGACGGTTTTTTGGGTCCGGATCGCGTGGTTTGTGCCGGCGACAGCGTTGTTTTGCAAGCGCCGCTGGCTCTCAGTTATCTTTGGAGCACGGGTGAAACATCGCGCGTTATTCGATTCAAAGCCACGGCCACCAATGAATACTGGGCAAGAATTACCAATCTTCAAGGTACAGTGCAAAGCGATACGGTGAAAGTAACCGTCAACCCACGTCCTAATGTGGTGGTTCAACCAGCAAACACCACCCTGCTTCCGGGAGAAGCCGTTCTTCTCAACGCTTCCGGGGCGCTTACCTATCTCTGGCCGGATGGCAGCACAAATGCACATTTTTTTGTTAGTCCGGTTCTTCCTGAAAATGTTTATGTTGTGACCGGAACAAATGCTTTTGGCTGCAGCGCGCAAGCACAGGCCGTGGTTTATGTCAACTATACCACGATTCCTTCATTCACGGCGACAAAAACTTGCATTGGCGATTCAACTTTTTTTGAAGCACGAATCACCACCAACGATGTCATTCAGAAAATCGAATGGGATCTCGATGGCGATCTGGAATATGACGATGCCATTGGCTTACGCACATCATATCTTTTCACGCAACCCGGCGAATGGTTGGTTGGTATCAAAGTGACCACCCAGTATAGCGAAGAGCCCCATACAGTTTATCTTCCGGTAAAGGTAGGCGATATTCCACAGTTGGATTTCGAATATTCAAACAACTGTTTGCAACAGGCCGTTGCATTCGAGGGGAAAGCTTCGATGGCGGTTGGTGAAATTGAAAGCTGGAACTGGAACTTTGACAACGGAACTATATCCGACCAACAAAATCCTACAGTCACTTTCGATCAAGCTAAGACATATCCTGTTGTGTTGAACGTTGTTTCAACCACAGGTTGTCAGGCAACGAAATCAAAACCTGTGGCCATTCAACAGAAGCCACAACTTACCATCACTTTTTCCGATGGCACTCCAATTGAGCATCTTCCGCTCACTCTTTACAAAAACGAAACCATCCACTTGAAAGCCAATGGGTCGTTTGATTATGTGATTTGGAACGGAACCATACGCAACGAATTTTTCAATATCACGCGGGAAGGCATTTACACTGCGGTTTCATATCGCAATGGTTGCGCAAGCAATCCTGTTAGGATCAGCGCATTACAAAGTGAATTCCCTTATGACCCCAGCCTCACCATCTCCAACATCCTCACCCCAAATGGCGATGGATACAACGACACCTGGGAGATTCCGATGCTCAACAGTCTGAAACCCGTGAAAGTGACCATTTACTCCCGTTCGGGTTTGCAGGTGTACTACAACAACGATTACCAGAATGACTGGAAAGGGCAATACAATAACAATCCCCTTCCCGAAGGCTCTTACTTTTACATAGTGGAAGGGTCGGGAGGTGAACTCTTTAAAGGAACCATAACCCTGTTGAGATGATGAAGCAGCTTCGGTATTTCCTGTTAGCAGCCATGAGTATATGGCTTTCCCGAAACACATCGGCGCAACAGTTCCCCATGACGGATCACTATCTTGTCAATCCCTACTCATTGACACCTGCCACAGCCGGAGGCACTGACAAAGGAGCCCTTTTCTTTAATTACCGGAAAGACTGGCTTGATTTTGGCAAATTCAGCCCCGAAACGATGCGCTTCAATACTCATTTCCATATTGGCGCGAATTTGTTTTTAGGCGCTGAAGCTTTTATGGATAAAGTTGATATTCTTGAACGCTTCAAAGGTTTGGTTAGCCTCACCTACCGGCTTGAGATGACGGAAAATCAATTTTTGCATTTTGGCATTTGGGGGAGTGGATATCAAAACACCGTTCGTGTTGACAACATAAATGGCAATATCTACGATCCGCTTTTTAGGAATTTAGATCAACTTAACGGCACTACCTACAATGGAGGTTTTGGCCTTGTTTACTACCACAATCTGTTTGAAACAGGTCTGGGCATGCCCACCTTGTTTCGCACCAAGGATGCATATTACAACCAGAGTCAGGGCCGGTTTGCTTTTGAACAGGAGTTTTTGTTTCACATCGCTAACCGTTTTATCATTGGAACCGATTGGTCTTTGAAACCCATGCTTGTTGCGCGGCGCACTACAAACACTCCTACCATTGTAGATCTTTCGGCTCAACTCTCTTATGCCGATAAATTCTGGATCAGCGCCCTCTACCGAAACAGTCAGGTAGTGGCCTTAGGTGTTGGTGGAGAGCTCTTTAACAGCATGAATTTTCATTATTCTTACGAATTGGGTATTGGCGGCATTCACCATTACGGAGGAGGCTCGCACGAAATTACCATTGGCTTCCGCTTTGGGCAATACCAACAGGCAGAAGCCACGCCAAGGCAGCCAAAGCCTGGTAAACATAAGAACAAACGCTATATGTTGCACGAATATCAGCAGATGTACGAACAAAAATACCGGAGGAACTAACCTATGAAAACACTATACCGCTTTTTGATCCTCTTATCGGTCACAACTTTTTCGTTTTTGGCCGGCAGCCCTCGTGCCATAGGCCAAACAGCCGACTTTACGGCTAATCCCACTGTCACCTGTATCGGAGGGCAGGTGGTTTTTACGGATGCTTCTGTGGGAACTACCATAAATACGACCTGGGAATGGGATTTTGGTTCGGGTGCTAATCCGGCAACAGCCAATGGTAAAGGACCTCATACGGTGGTCTATAACACCGTAGGCTCGAAAAATGTTAAACTCACGCTTCGTGATGGCTTAATTGAGAACACCAAAACCAGGAACAGTTATATCACTGTCAATCAAACCAGCACAATTACTCTGACATCTGGTCTTGGAAGCAATATTCAAACGATCTGTCTGAACTCTCCTTTAGCGCCTACCATTACGTACGCCACAACAAATGCCACAGGAGCTAATTTTATTGGACTTCCGCCGGGAGTAACCGGTTCATACAACAACAACCTTGTTACCATCAGCGGAACACCTACCACAGCAGGTAATTTCAATTTTACGGTAAATCTTACAGGCTCATGCGGAGCCAGCTCAGCCAATGGTTCCATTACGGTTAATCCACTGCCCACACCCACGCTTGTCAGCTCAATGGGAGCCAACCCTTATTGTGCAGGCACTAATGTAACCTTCAGTGCAGGAGGCGGTACAGATTATACTTTTTTAGTGAATGATGTCCCAAAGCAAACAGGTGAAGGTCCAGTTTTTGTTACCAACAGCCTTATTAACGGGGATGTTGTGAAGGTGATTGTTACATCAGCTTCCGGCTGCTCGGCCACATCAGCCGGAATCACTAATACTGTTTACCCTCTTCCTACACCTAACATTATCGGCCCGCTTGGCATCTGTGGCCTACCCACTACGGCGTTTTATACTGTCAATCCAGAACCCAATCACAGCTATAACTGGACGGTCAATGGCGGAACCATCTTGAACGGACAAGGTACACACGAGCTTGAAATTAATTGGGCAACGGTAGGCAACGGTACTGTTTCAGTCGTTGAAACGGTTGATGCTACGGGTTGTACAAATCAGAACAGCATCTCGGTCATCAAAGCGCCTGCTTCTGTGGGTGGCACACTTTCGGGCTCAAAAACCGTTTGTGAAGGCTCAACCAGTGGCCCATTAACACTCAATGGATATGTCGGCAACATCCTCAAATGGCAATACTCAACGGATCTGAACAACTGGGTAGATACGCTATATCATGCTACCTCTTTTGTATCGAAACCGCTGAATACGACCACTTATTTCAGGGCAATTGTTCAGAGCGGGGGCTGTGCCGTTGTGTCGTCCACTACAGCCACCATCACTGTGAATCCAACACCCACCGTGGTGATTCACGAGCCGGCAAGAGTTTGCGAGCCGGCAACGGTCAACCTGACACTGCCTGCCATTACTGCCGGAAGCAGCCCCGGCCTTACGTTCAGTTATTGGACTGATGCCCAGGCAACACAAGCGTATGCCACGCCACAAGCAGCAACCAACGGAATTTATTACATCAAAGGTGAATCAGTGAATGGTTGTTATGCCATAAAACCGGTTAATGTGGATATCAGTGCCAAGCCACATTTAGTGATCACACCCAACTTTAACCCCATTTGTGTTGAGGAGCCTTTGCGTCTGAAACTCACCGGGCAGGAGGGTTCCGTCTGGAAGTGGATCAACCCCGACACCACCAATGTGAATCCTGTTTTCCTATTTCCTTCGGTCGGCTCACATACTTATTCAGCCACAGCGACCAACCTTGCCGGATGTGTGGATACCGTACAAGCTACCATCACTGTGCTTCCAAAGCCGATAGTTCAACTCAGCCATATTGGAGGCAATAATGTGTGCGCCGAATCTGTTACGACTTTTAAAGCTACGAAAAACAACAATTTCACCTATGAATGGTTTGTGAATGGCGCTAAGGTTCAGGGAGCCACGGCCGACTCATTGCTTTATACTATTTCGGGGGCACAGCCAGTCAAAGTAAAAGTACGTGCAACCTACACTCCGACAGGTTGTTATGGATCCGATTCGATTACAGTAAATCCGATTCAACCACCTGTGTTGGTGATGCAAGCCACTAAGCTGGAATTATGTAAAGGCAGTCAAACCTATATCACTTTAAGTTCACCTAGCACGCCGCCTGTTTATTTTGCCTGGGGCGACGGATTGCAGGGCAATGTGCTTACACGAGGTTTTATTCCCACTCAAGACACTCTTGTCTGGGCCGAAGCCATCAATTCTACCGGTTGTATCATGCGCGACACGGTACATATTCTGGTGCGCGACACTTTGGCATTCACCATTAACGCCTCCAACAACGGGAATCCGGTGTGCACCGGAAATGAAGTTACTTTCACCGGGCCGGCTGCGGCATCCTACAAATATCAATGGTATGTGAACGGTACAGCCGTAGCTGACGCAAAGCAGCGCACTTTTGTACGCAGCTTCGCCCAAAATGCAACGGTTCGGCTCATCGTGAACGATACGGTTGTTGGTTGTTCGGGATCTCATTTTGTGAATATTACCACCAAACCTGCACCTGTTGTGGATCTTGGCCCTGATCAACAGATTTGTCAGGGCTATACGGTGAACCTTACCGGCCCGGCCGGAACGGGTTACAGCTACGCCTGGTATCGCAACAATGAAGCCACACCTTTAACAACCAACCGCGAACTTCATTATATCGTTCCTGCCGGAACGAGTCTTCTCCGACTCGAAGTGAGTTCGCCCGAAGGGTGTACAACTACCGATGAGATGAGCATTAGCTCCAAGGCTGTTCCCGGCATCTCACTAACGGCTAATGCAGCGGAAGTCTGTGAGGGAACCGACATCACGCTTACATTGACCACAACCAATGCAACCGGTTATAGCTGGTGGGATAATTTCACCGGAAGTAAAACCCGTATCTATACGGATGCAATCGGAGATTCCACTTATGTTTTCTGGGCCGAAGCCGTAAATTCTTTAGGTTGTACTGCCCGCGACACAGTGGAAGTGTTTGTTCGCAGTAAGCCAACGGTTACCATACAACCTTCAGGAGGCAATACCAATATCTGTATCAATGAACAAGCCACTTTAACCGGACCAAATCAGCCAGGATATCAATACCAGTGGTATTTGAACGGTAATCCAGCCGGCTCAAACAGTCATCAGTTCAGTTTCACTATGTTGGCCAATGCCGAAGTTAAGTTGAAAGTTACTGACAGCCATGGATGCAGCAATACTTCTAGCCCACTTCAACTGCAAGTGATTGATCTTCCAGGCATCATTCTAACACCTGACAGCCTATCGGTTTGCCTCGGCAACAACTTCACCCTGAAAATCAACAACCAGAATGTAGTTTCTTATTCATGGTTCGACGGTCTTGCAGGCCATCTTAAACAACGCACTTTTGCAACCGACTCGTTGGGTGTTGGCAACTTTATCTATTGGGCAGAAGGCAAAAATGCCGCGGGTTGTGTGAGCCGCGATACAACGATTGTAAAAGTGCTTGCACTGCCGATAGCACACATCAATCCGCCGCCACTTACCACCATTTGTCAGGGGCAAACTGTTACGCTTAACACTACCGTTCTCCCCGGGCATCAATATAAATGGTTAATTGGTAACGACTCGGTAGGGAGTGGCTCAACCTATGTTTTCAACAAGCTTGAGACAAAAACCATTAAACTCAAAGTTACCAATTCCAACGGTTGCGTTTCAACCGACGAAATTACCATCAATGTGGAGGAAGCTCCTGTTGTTGATCTGGGCGGCGATCGAACCGTTTGTCAAAATCACACCTTAGAACTGTCTGGCCCCGAAAATGAAAACTATACTTACAAATGGTTTGTTGATGGAGTTCAGATCAACGATTCTGACTATCATTATAGTTTTGTCGTTACCCAGCCGTTGCTGGTTAAGCTCGAAGTAAAAGTGGGCAATTGCACTTCCTCGGATCAAATTACGGTCACTCCGATTGAATCACCACTGATCGCAATTTCGTCCAACAGCAGTCAGATTTGTTCGGGCGACACCATCTTTTTATCGGTTGCCACCCAAAACGCTTCATCACATATTTGGTGGGATGGTTTTACGGGTTATACAAATCGGGCTTATGTGCCTACTGTTAACGATACTACTTTGCATCTTTGGGCGGAGGCCGTCAATGGCATGGGTTGCACTTCGCGCGACAGTGTTTCGGTTCGCATTAATCCGGTTCCCGAGGTTCCGTTAAGTATTTCAGGCGGATCAAACCTGATTTGTTTCAACAGCACAGCCACCATTAGCGGGCCACAGATTGAAGGACATCATTATCAATGGTATGTTGACGATGTTCCCGTTGGAACAAATAGTTATCAATACAGTTTCACTGTGACAAAAGATGTAACGGTTAAGCTCGTGGTTGAGGACATCAATGGATGCACCAATGAAAATCAGATAGCTGTTTTTGCCCGCATCATGCCAGGTATCATACTTACACCCGACAGCCTTGATGTGTGCCTTGGTGATAGTTACACCTTACAGATCAACACCGTAAACGTGAACTCATTTGCCTGGTTCGATGGGCTAATGGGACATCTTAACCAAAGGAGTTTTAGTCCGACAACAGCCGGAACTTATGTGTATTGGGCCGAAGGAATCAACAACTTTGGTTGTGTAAGCCGCGACACAACCATCGTCACAGTTCATGAGTTGCCCCAGGCCGAAATATTCAGCGATGGCCCCACAACAGTTTGCGAAGGCACAACGATAACCCTGACTGGAAATGGAGGAGACAATGAAACACACGAATGGTTTGTTGGTGGGGAACTCGTAAGCAACACTTCTTCCTATTCATTTGAAGTTCAGGAGACCACCCCTGTAACTCTGCGCCTGACCAACGAATATGGTTGTCAGGATACGGCAATGATCATTATCCACACCCTCGATAAACCGCTTATCGAACTTGGTTCTGACTTTGAGTCCTGCGATGGCTATCTGCTTCATTTCAGCGCACCGGTTGATCCGGGATATTCTTATATCTGGTATAATAACAATGTATTTGCTTCGTTCGATACCACTTATTCATTTATTCTGACCGGTCACACCCAGATTAAGCTCTTTGTGTTTTCAGCCGAAGGATGTTTAGCTTCCGACTCTGTGTTTATCACCCGGCTTCCTTCACCTTTCATCTCACTTTTCCCGCCTTCAACCGAGATGTGTTTAGGTGAAACAGCAACCCTTAGTCTTACAACAAACGGAAATTCGTTCATCTGGTGGGATGGTTTAGGAACGAATGTGAACACCCGTAGTTTCACTCCTTCTGTTAGTGATTCAACCTATGCTTTCTGGGCAGAAGCCATCAATACGATTGGTTGTATAAGCCGTGATACGGCTTATGTTACCGTGAACAATCCGCCGGATATCCATATCGAAATTCAAGGTGTGGCCAACACTTTCTGTAAATACAGTCAAGCCATAGTTCAAGGACCGGATGTTGAAGGCTATCAATATCAGTGGTATATAAACGGTGTTGCCGCTGGAGACAACAGCAACAGATTGCAGTTCCCGGTATTAAGTGAGTCTCTTGTGAAGCTTGAAGTAACCGATGCCAATGGTTGTCTGGGCAGCGATTCTTTGACGGTGTTTATGCACAACGAACCGGGAATCATTCTCACGCCTGACAGCCTCGATATCTGCTTTGGAGATTCCTTTACTTTGCACATCAATCCTCAGAATGTGGTTTCGTTTGCATGGTGGGATGGTTTAGCTGGGAACCTACTGGATCGAACCATTTATCCCACATTTAGTGATACCACTTATGTTTATTGGGCACAAGGAATCAACAGTATTGGATGTATTTCCTACGATACTGCTTATATTAGTGTTCATAGCGATCCACAAACGATTTTACTGAGCCCTATGGGAACCAGCATCTGCCGGGGCGATACCATGTTCCTCGAAACACCCCAGATACCGGGTTATACTTACGAGTGGACTATCGATGGAATGGTTGTTTCGACACAACCGATTTTAGAGTTTGAAGCTGAAAATACGGTGATGGTGACACTCACCACAACAAACGAATACGGTTGCTCCAGCTCCGAATCGGTTGAGATCGAAGTCTTCGACACTCCCCAGATTGAGTTGGGCGAAACGATACAAGCCTGCGAAGGCAGCAGTATCCTACTGCAAGGACCGTTAGGTGCCGGATATACTTATGAATGGTTTGTCAATGGCGAGGCTGTTGGTGTCTATACTCCTGATTTTGAATATACTGTCTCTGTTCAGGCAGTGATCAGGCTCGACATGAACACCAACAATGGCTGTACGGCCAGCGACAGTGTTTTGGTGATTCCGCTTGATACACCAAAAGTTGAAATCACTGCTTCGACCAGCAATCTTTGCATCGGTAACCCTGTAACCCTTACAGCCGAAATCACAGATGCAGTGGCATTTGAGTGGTGGGATGGATATGTAAATCCTGTCCGGACAGTTTTCCCGACAACACCCGGCTTGAAAAAGTATTGGGCCAAAGTCACCAGTGCCGCCAACTGCATCTCAACAGATACCATTTCCGTGATTGTTCACCCAATGCCTGAAATGTTCCTCAACATTGCCGAAGGCGCAAGCTCAGTGTGCGCAGGATCTGAAATTACCTTTTCTGTAAGTGAAAACTCAGGTATTGACATTGACTATGTTATCTGGGACCATTCGGTCACCGTTCCGGTTGGCAACGAACCCGTGCTTTATTTTGAAAAAACATTTACCCAAAGCGCATGGTTCAGTGCCGAGATGATCAGCAGTGCAGGTTGCCAAGTTTCCGATAGCATTTTTATTACCGTTGAGGCGTTACCAGTGATGACCATTAGCAACGATACCACCGTTTGTCAAGGCAGCACCCTCAGCCTGAAAGCTACGGGTGGCGACTATTGCATCTGGAGCGACGACAATGGCCCTCTGGCTCAGGGTTACACATTTACCATTGAAGCTCTCGAAACAAAGACCTATTATGCTAGCGTTTACAATGATGGCGATCTTGGCTGTTCCACCACCGATCAGGTGACAGTCTTTGTAGAGCCGTTGCCTGTTCTCACTGTTCAGGCCTCGCAACAAAACGAATGTGGCGGCACACCGGTTGTACTTTCGGCCACAGGAGCCAACACCTACGTCTGGTCAACCGGACAAACCGGAGCCAGCATTGTCGTTGCTCCATATCAAACAACCGTTTATACAGTTACGGGCTTCACGGCCTTTGGCTGTATGCAGTCTGTTTCATTGACCTTGAACGTGATACCTGCCCCCGAAGTAACCCTGAGCGGACTTGCACCTTCATATTGTAGCAATCAGACACCTGTTACCCTGACCGGACTTCCGGAAGGTGGAATTTATTCCGGTGCCGGTGTTCTCAACGGAAAATTCTATCCATCCATTGCCGGCCCCGGGACACATATGATTGTATATACCGTTGTCAACAGTTTCGGTTGTACAGGCTCCGACACTCTGCAAACTACAGTGATTGTCGTGCCCGAATCCATCAATTTAGGCGAAGACATTGCCATCTGCCCGCACGAACAAGTTGTGCTTGATGCTGGGCCTGGTTTCGATAGTTATTACTGGTCAACGGGTCAAACCACTCAAAAGATTACGATCAAAGGAAATGCCTATTTTGCCGGAACAACGCGAACCATCACCGTGATTGCCATGACACAGGAATGCGCCGTGAGCGGTAGTCTTAACCTCACCGTACGAGATGACTGTTACATTGGTCTCGATGAGCTTGAACGCGGAGAAAGTATCGTCCTTGTACCTAACCCAAGCACGGGAAGATTCTCTATTGTGAATGACGGCAACGAAGGCCGTCTGGAAGTAAGCATCTTCGATGGACGTTCGGCCAATGTATTCAAAACTGCGTTTGAAGACTGTAGCGGCCAAGGACGTCAATGCGAAATCAACCTTTCGCATCTGCCAAAAGGCGTGTATTTCGTCAGCATTGTGAAAAACAATCGCAGTTATATGCGCAAGCTGGTCATCATGTGATCTTTCACCATTTCTGACCGCTTTTTTAACTACTTTTGCCCCAAACTAAGAGTAGAATGAAAGTTATTGGAATGGGAAATGCATTAGTTGATGTTCTCACATTAGTGCATGATGACGAAGTTTTGACTCACTTGGATTTACCAAAAGGTAGTATGCAATTGGTGGATAGCGACACTTCGCGGATGATTCACCATCATACACAGGACATGCCAAGGTCAAAAGCGGCTGGCGGCTCAGCAGCCAACACCATCAACGGCCTTGCCAAGTTAGGCATCGAAACCGCATTCATCGGTCATATTGGTAATGACGACACCGGACAGTTTTTCCGAAAGGATATGGAAGAAAACGGCATAAGACCTCATCTTTTCAGCAGCAATACACCCAGCGGCATTGCCAATGCGCTGATAAGCCCTGACGGAGAGCGAACTTTTGCCACATATCTGGGTGCGGCACTTGAACTTTCGGCTGAACATCTCGACACATCATTATTTTCCGGATACGATTATTTCTATGTTGAAGGATATATGGTTCAAAACGAGATGCTTCTTAAAAAAGCGTTTGAGCTGGCGCGTCAACAGGGATTACAAATTGTGCTTGATTTGGCCAGTTTCAACGTGGTTGAAGCCAATAAAAGACTACTTTCCGAGGTGCTCAGCGAATCGGTGGATATCGTATTTGCCAACGAAGAAGAAGCCCGTGCCTACACTGGTAAAAATCCGGAGGAAGCCCTTGAAATTCTGGCCTCTATCTGCCGAATTGCCATTGTAAAAACCGGAGCACAAGGATCACTCATCCAATCAGGCAGCGAAAAGGTTAAAGTTGATGCTATTCCGGCCAAAGCCATTGACACTACCGGCGCCGGTGATCTTTTTGCATCAGGATTTTTATACGGACTGCTTCACAATATGGATCTCGGTAGGGCCGGGAAAGCCGGATCACTTTTAGCCGGAAATGTGGTTGAGGTGATTGGGCCAAAAATGGACATAGACCGATGGGATCAAATCCGCTCATCGCTGCAGACTATCTGATAAAAGATAAAATAGCCTTTCAATAAGGCTTTCAATTGAAGATGAGGCTTATTCAGTATGATTTTAAATAAGGAGGTCGTTTTTTTATTCACCTTAAATGATTAACTTTGCGCCCTTTATGAATGAGCTTAAATATTAAAATAAACTGAGTTTTATATGAAGATTTACCAAACAGAGGAGATCAGGAACATTGCCCTGATAGGCGCTGCAAAATCAGGAAAAACTACTTTAGCCGAGAACATGCTTTTCGAAGGCAAGGTAATTAACCGCAAAGGAAGCGTTGACGACAAAAATACCGTTTCGGACTATCGTCCTATTGAAACTGAACGACAGATTTCGGTGAACACATCGCTGATGTACACCCTTCATGATGGCAAAAAGATCAACATCCTCGACACTCCGGGTTTTAGTGACTATTCAGGCGAGATCGTTTCTGCAGTGAATGTTGCTGACACAGCTATCTTCACCGTTAACGGACAGAGCGGCGTGGAAGCCACCACCGAAAACGCATGGAAACATGCCGAAAAAGCTCAGATACCGGTTGTATTTTTTATCAATCAGCTCGATCATCATAATGCCAATTTCGACGAGACTGTCAAGCAACTTACCGATTATTTTGGCGAAAAGGTGACGATTGTTCAGTACCCTGTAAAGACCGGCGAAGGTTTCGATTCGGTAATTGATCTGATGTTAATGAAAATGTTGCGTTACAAACAAGGCGGAGGTGTTCCGGAAGTGCTCGATATCCCGGCTTCGGAAAAAGACAAAGCCGAAAAGCTCCATCGCAGTTTGGTCGAAAATGCAGCCGAAGGCGAAGAATCGCTGATGGAAAAATATTTTGAAACCGATAGCCTCGAGCCTGACGAAATTAGTCTGGGTATCCGCATGGGATTAATCTCAAGAGGAATATTTCCGGTTCTTTGTGGTGCTGCCAAACATGGGGTCGGGGTCTCGCGTCTGCTCGATTTTATAGTAAACACCTGCCCGGCACCCAATATGATGCCCGAAAAGAAAACCACTGATGGAAAAGTTTTCAAATCCAATATCAGCGAACCTGCTGCCCTGATGATTTTTAAGCTTTCCAACGAACAACACTTAGGCGAAGTTGCCATGATCAGGGTTTATGGTGGTGAAATTACCGAAGGACAAGATTTGATCAACTCGCGTACAGGAAATAAAGAACGCATCTCGCAGTTGATGATTGTGAACGGGAAAAACCGCGAAAAGATTGAAAAAGTACTGGCCGGTGATATTGCCGTCACCATCAAACTGAAAGACGGTCGCAATAACGACTCGCTAATGGATCCAAAACTGGGTGACAACGGTTTTGAACTCATTGAATATCCGGCTCCTATTTTCTCGATTGCTGTGAAAGCCGTGAGCTCTACCGACGATGAAAAGCTTGGCAGCATTCTTCAGGACATTCACCGCATTGATCCTACCTTCCACGCAGGATTATCGCGCGAGCTGCGCCAGCTCATCATTCAGTGCCAGGGTGAGTATCACCTGAACACCATAAAATGGTATCTGGATAATGTTTATAAACTACCTACCGAGTTTATTTCGCCCAAGATTCCCTATCGCGAAACCATTACCAAATCGGCCAGAGCCGACTATCGTCATAAAAAACAGTCGGGTGGATCAGGTCAGTTTGGCGAGGTACACCTGATGGTTCAACCTTATTTTGAAGGCTATAAAGATCCTACCGATTTCCCCGTTCGTGGCAAGGAAGAACATAACCTTCCATGGGGCGGGAAGTTGATCTTCAACAACTGTATTGTGGGAGGCTCCATTGATGCTCGCTTTATGCCGGCTATCCTCAAAGGAATCATGGAACGTTTAGAAGAAGGACCACTTACCGGATCTTATGCCCGCGACATCGTGGTTTATGTTTACGACGGTAAAATGCACCCGGTTGACTCTAATGAAATTTCATTTAAACTTGCTGGACGCAATGCTTTTAGCATGGCCTTCAAAAATGCCGGTCCAAAAATTATGGAACCTATCTACGATGTAGCCGTTCGTATGCCGGAAGATATGATGGGTTCTGTCATGACCGACCTTCAGGGACGTCGTGCAGTGATCATGGGTATGGATTCCGATCACAAATATCAGGTACTTAAGGCTAAAGTTCCACTTGCCGAAATGGATCGCTACAGTACATCGTTAAGCGCCATCACCAGCGGCCGCGGCACATTTTCCATGAGCTTTGCCGAATACTCTCAGGTTCCGGGCGATGTGCAAACCAAACTGCTCAAAGAATACGAAGAAAAACTCAAGGAAGAGGAATAAACCTCTTACCACAACCTGTCAAAAAAAGCGAAGCTGCGTGCTTCGCTTTTTTATTTTGGTTTCAACCGGAAAGGCTTACAATTTCCTGCAACCCGATAATCACGGTAGCTTTCACAGGTTTGCCTCAACAAATCAATGTCAACCGGCTTGGTCAGATATGCAAAAACATTGTATTCCGAGGCTTTGGCAGCAAACTTAGAATAAGCTGAAATGAATATCACATCGAATTTGCGAATAGGAAATCGTTCGAGCAAATCAAAGCCTGAACCACGCGGCATATCAACATCCAAAAAGACCAGGTCAGGCTGATGCTGCTTAATGAGTTCCCAGGCCTGATCCACAGTGTTGGCTGTCGTCACAATATGTAAATTAGGACAAAACTCTTTCAAAATAAGCTCGATGGTCACAATGGCATTGGGCTCATCGTCAATAATGGCAACAGTGATCGGATTACTCATTTTCGTTGTTAATTATGACTGTATTCGGGAATCGGAGGATGACACGTGTGCCTGTGGGCTGACCGTCATCATCGTACAAATCAATATAATTGATAGATATTGAACTATCGGATCGTTGGTTGAGAAGAACTATTCGTTTTTGAAGGATGCTTAAACCCAAAGAGGTTTTTTCAAGTGTCTTGGAAATTTCCATTGCCGCAATTCGGCCAATTCCATTGTCCACAACCTCACAAACCAAGTCATTCTCATTCTCAACTAAAAAGCGCAGCTCGAGTTTACCGGGCTTATGACTATTCATCAATCCATGTTTGATGGCATTCTCGACCAAAGGCTGGATCAAAAAAACCGGGACTTGGGTTTTCTCCATATCAATCCTAGGGTCGGTAATGATATTATATTCAAAGCGGCTGCTGAAACGGGCAACTTCCATCTCGATATAAAGACGCAGCAACTCCTGCTCGTTGATCAGTGAGCTTTTGGGTAACTGAGCCTGCTCGAGAATACGACGCATCAAACGTGCAAAAACACTGAGATAACGGGATGAGGAGGTTTTATCATTTTCGAGAATATAGCGCTGGACAGTGTTGAGTGCATTGAACATGAAATGAGGGTTCATCTGACTAACAAGTGCGTCCTGTTGATATCGGTTGATGTCGTTCAGCATTCGTTCCTGTCTCGATTTGTATTTGATATAGATTTGTGCAATGAAGTGCATCAGCAGGAGCAAAGCCAAACCGATAAGCATCAGGAACCACCATTCTCTCCAGTATGGTTTGGCAACAACAAAGCTGAAGCTTGCCGGCTGCTGACTCCAGTGACCATCGGGATGTTGAACCTCAACCTCGAAACGATAGGAGCCGGGAGGCAGGAAAGGATATTGAGCCACGATCTGCTGATCAATCACCCAATCTTTTTCTAAACCCAGCAGACGATGCCTGTAAGTGAGTTTTCCGGTTTTTATTAACGAAATACCAAAAAACTCGAAAGTTATGTTGTTACTTTTAAAGGGAAGTCTTAGGTGATCTGTTTTTTTAATTGGCCGGTTTTCAACATATATTTCACGGATATGCAAAGGCATCTCGAAATCGGGCTCAGGTTTGTCGGGGTTCAGCAATATGCTGATTCCGATTTTTGTGGCCAGAAATACGGTATTGCCTGAAACTACAATCTTTTCTATTTCTCTGCTGATAATTTCGCGATATCCACGATGGCGTATATGTCCCAAAGGGGCGCCAGTTTTTGATAATTCTAGCTGCGCAAGTCCTTCATTTGTTCCAACGAGTACAAATTGTTTGTAGAAAGCAATGGATTTAACCGAATTGGACGGTAATCCGTCTTTTTTTGAGAACTGGCGAAGCGAATCGCCCGCAAGCATGAGCAATCCGTAACCCTTTGTGCCAATCCATAAGGTATCTCCGCGTGTTTTGAGAGCAACGATACGGTCGCGCAGCATCGGGCTACGGCCTCCATAAAATTGCACACTATCACCATCAAAACAGTACAGTCCGCTACTTGTACCAACCCAAACCATCCCATTTTCGCCGGCACTGATTGATTCCACTCTTTCGTTGATATCCCTCTCAATACTTTTTTTCGCATCAGGGCATTCGAGTGCCGGAAGATTCGAAAAGGCATCGAAATATCCTAACCAAACCATACAGTTCTGCTCATCGAACGACATGGATTTGATTCCATACCCATTTTTCCACTTTTCTACAGGAGAATGAATTTGGTGAAAGTGTATTTGGTGAGTGGATGTATGAAGTATTCGCATATTGGTGGCGATCAAAATGCGTTTCCGGCAGGGATCAAAAAGCATTTCGTTGATACGTTCGAATGGTTTGAGTCCAATGTCCATTTTTTTGATGTTCCCATTTTTTGTAACCACAATCTGCCCGTTGTTATAGGCAATCCAAAGTTGGCCGCTATTATCGGCAGCAATAGTGGTGATGGTTTGATTGGGGAATCCGTTTTCGGGCGATATGCTGAAATGGTCTGTCGTGGGGATATAAAAAAATCCTTTATTCAACGAACTTAGCCAGATGCCTCCTTCGTGATCCTGAACAAAGCCCGAAAACGACTCATCTTTAAAATATTGGTGCAACAAATTGAGTTTCTGGTCGGTGATATAAACTCCCCCTCCAATAGTAAGCAACCATATATTTCCTCGAAGATCAATCTGTGCAGTGGTCAGATAATGCGGGCTATTAAAAATTTTCTCAATACCTTTTCGTCCGACCAAAAAAGCCGAATACTGAAATCCAAGCAACACTTTTTCCCCTATCTGCACAGCAAACAGATTTCTTGAAACTTTATTTTCCTGCCGTATTGATTCCAGGCTAAAGGACCATTTCTTCCCATTGAGATGAATGACAGCACTATCATACATCAAGTCACCCGGCCCCATAAAAAACGCCTTTCCCCATTGGTCGAACATTACATGCAAATTGTGATGATCAGGCTGTTTGTTTGTCGTAAGATGTCCGGCAGAATCAATCAGTACCTCGCCGGCTTTTTTCATATAAATATGTGCCTGTTGCTGTTTATCAATCCAATAGGAAACATACACCGTGTTGTTGGTCATGGATTCGGCCTGCAAAAATGAGTCTAGCACTACATTGTAGGCATAAGGTATAATTTGACCTTTTTCGATATAAGCCAGCTTACCACCATAGGAATTCACCCAAATTCGTCCTTTGTCGTCTTTGCGGAAGTTAAAGACCGAATTTTCTGGTAACCCGTCTTTGATTTCATAATTACGAAACTGATAGCCATCGAAGCGCACCAATCCATGATCGCATGAGAACCACAGATAGCCGTCATCGTCCTGAATTCCATCATAAGCTTCGGAGGAAGGAATCATAAAACGGGTGTCGTAAACCCGATGAAACGGATCTTGTGCCCAAAGGCTGGGCGCCCACAGCAAAAAAAAGACAACAAGCAGCTTTGTTTTCATCTTCCCAACAAAAGTACGAAAATAAAAAGCATTTTTTAAGGAGAAGCAAATGAAAAACAAAAATCAAAAATCGTTGTTGACAGAGAAATATTTTAATCAGAAAATTTTATGTCGCGGTTTTGGAACGAGCGTTATCAGGGGGAGGAATATGTGTATGGAGAGCAACCCAACACTTTTTTTGCTGCCGAATTGTCGAAACTCACCCCCGGAAGGATTTTACTGCCTGGTGAAGGCGAAGGTCGTAATGCAGTTTATGCAGCGCGTTGCGGCTGGCTTGCCGATGCGGTTGATTTCAGCGAGGTTGCACGTGAAAAGGCGCTACGATTGGCTGCCAAACAGGGTGTTCGGCTCAACTACTATGAATTGACCAACCTTGAACATTTTATTCCCGATCATGAAATTTATGATGCAGTTGCCTTGATTTTTGTTCATTTAGAACCTGAAATCCGACACAAATTTCATCAACGCATAGCCAAGGCCCTTAAACCTGGCGGACATCTGATAGCCGAGTTTTTTTCCGTGAATCAAATAGGGAAAAGCTCAGGAGGACCGCAAAACCCTTTGATGTTGTATCGGCTGAACGAACTCATCGAAGACTTTAATGATTTAGAGATCAAATTTGCTGATGCGATAGAAACACAACTCGACGAAGGAGCGCATCATCGTGGAGCTGCATCAGTAATCAGATTACTGGCCAAGAAAGGCGATTGATTATTTGCTCGGAAAATCGTGATGCAGCTGTTGAACCACCAGATCCAGCTTATCTAAAAAATCTTTTACGATTTGATGGAGGTTGAGGCACATTTCTTTGTCGAGATGAATTTTTTCGATCAGTCGTACCTGGACAGCCAGATTGTTCACCCCAAAAATATCGAGTGATGGCTTGAGTTTGTGGGCAGCTTTCCCCACTCCCTCAGGATTGTTTTGCCGACAAGCTGTCATCATTTGGGTTTTAATCTCGTCAGCCGATTGCAAAAAAAGATTGACCATTTCGCGAATGGTTTCCTGGCTGTCGCCAACATATTCGAACAGCTTGTCCAATTTATAGAGTTTTTCGTCGGACATTGTCATGGCATCAGACTCTTTGCTCTTTTAACATTCTATAAATCGTTGATTTTCCAACATCTAATTTTTTTGCTACCAAAACTACATTATTATTATATTTGTCGAGATAGTAACGAATAATTTTCGAAGTATATTCTTCAAGCGTATTTTCTTCGAGTAAAAAGTTGGTGGCCACACTTCCTGAGTTGAACGAGATGTGCTGTTCGTCAATCACATCCGAATCGGTGAGGACGGCTGCCAGTTCGATCATGGCTTTGAGTTCGCGCACATTACCCGGAAAGGCATATTGCATCAGTTTTTGTTGTGCGGCTTCGGAAATACTCATTTTCCTAAGTTTGTTTTCGGCACAGAAACCATCCACAAAATATTTGGCCAGAATAATGATGTCGTGGCCTCTGTACCTTAACGGAGGCAGTTCAATGGGTAATCCAAGCAAGCGATAATAAAGGTCTTCACGAAAAGCTCCTTTAGCCACTTCATCCGAAAGATTTCGATTGGTTGCCACGATGAGCCGTACATCAATCTTGATGGTTTCGTTCCCTCCAACCCTGTTCAGTTCTCTCTCCTGTATTACTCGCAGGAGTTTGGATTGCATATGAAGATCCATTTCGCCGATTTCGTCGAGGAAAAGTGTTCCGCCATGAGCTTGCTCAAATTTTCCTGTCTTTCGGGTGATGGCTCCGGTAAAACTGCCTTTTTCGTGCCCAAACATCTCGCTTTCGATCAGTTCACGAGGAATGGCTGAAACGTTTACCGCCACAAATGGTTTCTTTGCCCTTGGCGAATTATAATGTATTGCTTTGGCAACCAACTCTTTACCTGTTCCTGTCTCGCCAGTGACAGAAACAGTGATATTGGTTTTGGTAGCTTTTTCGATCAAGGTAAAAATTTGCCGTATAGCCGGGCTATTACCCTTAATCACATTGCGAAACTCGTATTTGCGGCCAATCTCATCTTTCAATTTATTGATCTCGCTTTTGAGCAAAAGATTCTCGCGAATCTTTTTGATAATGTTCCACAAGCGGTCTTTCACATCATCATCTTTTACAAAGTAATCGTAGGCTCCTTCTTTGAGCAGGGTTACTGCCGTTGAAACATCTTCCTGACCCGATACGATGACAACCGGAATTTCGGGATTCTCCTTTTTGATATGCCGCATCACCTCAAGCCCCGACATATCAGGCAGGCTGTAGTCTAGCGTAATTAATGACGGCATTCGGTACAGATTCTTCAGACATTCCTGTCCGTTACGAAAAAGATGCACTTCATTGTCCGGATTCAGAGATAAATGATATTTAAGCATCTCCCCATACAACATATCGTCCTCGGTAATGAAAATCCTAAATCCATCCATAACAACAACTTTTTATCCCTATTAATCACAACAAGTCTTCCATTAAGCCACAGACCAAATTAATCACTTGATTTTCTCAATCTTGGAAGATGAACAAAAATAGGCAACTCATTCATGGATTGCAAATTTTTGTGAGCCAATTTCCAGAAATTGGAAAGAAAGTAGAGACGATGTAGGGTTCAATAAGAAACACCATTTTGCGCTTCGCTTTTTTGCCTGACTTTTTCCTGTTAGTAATCCTATGTTTGGATAACTTTGTACAATCAAATTGACCATGATGACTCTGCATAGCCAAACAGAATTCCGATGGTTTCGCTTTATCTTTCGTTTGGTTTTGGCCATTCCGTTTGTCATTGCGCTTTTTCTTGGTATTTTTTATTTGGCGGCACCTTATTATCAGTTTTCGGAGCCTGAGCGCTTCAACGGTCAAAGATTTTACAATCCCTATCAGGATAATGCCGGTCAAACCACTTGTAGCCTGAGCTTTTCTTTCAACGCCCGCCATTTTGTCGGGATGATATTCAAAGGCAATTACAATATCAATATTAAGGGAGCCGACACACTTCAAACACAACACAGCCACCTGACAGTGAACAATTTTCAAATTTTACATTCGTATGTTGACCAGAGTGGAGCAAAGCTCTCCATTTACCGGCATGGCATGGGTGGAAATAGCGGACAACAACTTTGCATTGGCGCACATTCGGTTGTCTGGACCGACTATCCGCTTTGGTCGCAGCCCAGACATAAACAAAATCTTTTGCGAAAGCTGAATCGCACATCCGAGCTTGTGGCCCTCACCGACCCTATCCCTTCGTTTACGTATGCCGAACTGATCAAACTGAGTGGCTATCAACTCATCGAACTCAGCCAATCTTCTGAGGCTTCGCTGGCATGTTGGGACACTGCTTTGAGTCATGGGCGCGATGTGCATTTATTGTTAAGCAATTTTAGCGGGGAAGAAGCCACCGACAGCTCAAAAACCTTTTTCTCGACCCAATTGTTTTACAACGAGACAAGTGCTGCCAACCTGATTCACGCCCTCAAAAAAGGCAGGTTTTACAACTTAGAACAGCCGTTGTCTGCCATCGGCAGCGAAGTTCCTTATGTACAATCGGCGCTGATGAAGGCGGATACGTTCAGTTTGCTGGTATGGCCAATGGCTCAACAAATCCGGTTCATCGGACAAAACGGAAAACTGTTGCAACAATCAGCCGACACTAATGCAAGTGAATATCGTTTTCGGCCCGACGATACTTATTTGAGGGCTGAAGTCGTTTTTGATGATGGAAGCACTATTCTTCTGAACCCTGTCGTTCGGACACAAGGCGGAAGCCTTCCTGTGCAGTCAACCGCAATCTTCGATGTTGGGAAGACAGCAGTTATACGCGCTTTCATTGTTTTTGGTTTTGTACTGTTTTTCAGCTTATTCATAAGATTTTTAAGTCGAAAAAAAAGCACATGACAAGGATATTATTTGTTTCGCCATATTACCGCCTGAAACTTGGTTTGCTCTTGGTATTGAGTTTCGTCTTCAGGTCTTTTTTAGCTTTCTGGTTAGAGTTGGGCAACGATGAAGTCTATTATTATACCTACGCGCTTTTTCCTGATTTAAGCCATTTCGACCATCCGCCCATGATTGGCTGGGCGATGCAGTTATTTAGCCTGAACCTACGGTTCGACAATGAGCTTGCCCTGCGTTTTTCGTCGGTAGTATTCATGACGATCAACACTTTTCTTATCTTTCAGATGGGTAAAATCCTCCGAAGTGAGCGCAGCGGCTGGTTTGCCGCCTTGTTATACACCAGTTCGATCTATGCTTTCATCATCACCGGTGTATTTATTTTGCCCGATGCCCCACAAAGTTTTTTCTGGATGCTGAGCCTTTGGCTCATGCTTTTGGCTGTGAAAGAAGGACAAAACGAAGGTCAGCTCCGTCTGCTGTTTCCACTCATCGGCTTGAGCATTGGGCTTGCCATGATTTCAAAATATACTTCCGTGTTTTTATGGTTTGGTTTTGGCCTTTATATCCTTCTTTTTCGCAGGCACTGGCTCAGCAAACCTTCGTTGTATCTAAGTATTCTCATTTCAGCGCTTTGCCTGACTCCCGTCCTGCTCTGGAATATTCAAAACAATTTTATCAGCTTTAGTTTTCACGGACAAAGGGTCAATATTTTTGAAGGAGGCATCCGTCCCTCAACCTTCCTGACTGAAATTGCAGGAGAGATTCTCTACAACAATCCCGTGGTTTTCGTTTTGGTGTGGATAGGCGTTGCAACAGCTCTACGGCAAAACAAGACTGAAAAATCAGCCGGAACCCGTTTGCTGCTGCTGATTGGGCTTCCGCTGATCGGGCTTTTTCTGTTTTTTTCACTTTTCAGGGCAACGCTTCCACACTGGACAGGACCGGCATACAACACCCTCTTATTGCTGGCTGCCACAGCTTTGGATAATGGCCGAAGGAAATTATTCCCAAAACCCATCATTGTCGCATTGTCCCTCATTCTCATCGTTGCAGTGGCGGGAAGTGCGCAAATCAAGTTTGCTTTGATCCCAATGAATGACAAACAGCCATATCAGCATCTGGGCAAAAATGATGTCACCTTAGATATGTTTGGCTGGCGTGCACTCGAACCACGTTTTAAAGAAATAAGAGCCGAAAAAATCAAACAGGGCCTCATGCAGCCGCAAGACGGTATTCTCGGCGATAATTGGTTTCCTTTAGCCAATCTCGATTATTATGTTGGTCGTCCGTTGAGCATAAAATCCTTCGGCATGGGAAGTCCTGAACGCTTACATAAATATGTATGGATCAATGTATTGCGTGGTGGTTTCCATGAAGGAGATAATTTCTGGTATATCACCAACAGCCGCGACTACAAGAACCCTGCCGAGCTGTATTTTGATGACTTTGACCAGATTATTCCGGCCGATACCATTGAAATCAGCCGCTCGGGAAAGCCGGCCAAACGTTATTTTGTCTTCCTTTTGAAAGGTTTAAAACGCCTGCCTCCGAATTATTTAGACAGTTTGGCTCCTTAGAAACAGAAAAAGCCGGTTCCATTCACGGCTTTTTTTTGGCAAGTCAATGCTTTCATCCTTTATAGGCAGGCAGTCCGGTGATTTCGTGTCCGGTGATGAGCAGGTGAACATCATGCGTGCCTTCGTAGGTGATAACCGATTCGAGGTTCATCATGTGTCGCATCATCGGGAAATCGTTGGTGATGCCCATTGCGCCGAGCACCTGCCTCATTTCGCGGGCAATATGGAGCGCCATCTCCACATTATTCCTTTTGGCCATGCTGATTTGTGCCGGTGTGGCACGTCCTTCGTTGCGCAGCACACCTAAGCGCCAAGCCAAAAGCTGTGCTTTGGTAATTTCGGTCAATGCTTCGGCCAATTTTTTCTGTTGAAGCTGAAAGCTCCCGATTGGCCGGCCAAACTGATGTCGTTCAAGTGAATAGCGTAAGGCTGAGTTGTAGCAGTCCATTGCAGCGCCAATCACGCCCCAGGCAATGCCATAGCGTGCTGAGCTCAGGCAGCTCAACGGCCCTTTCAATCCTTGAACACCGGGCAGGAGGTTTTCTTTGGGCACCTTCACCTGATCGAACACCAATTCACCCGTAACCGATGCCCTGAGCGACCATTTGCCATGCGTTTCCGGGGCGGTGAAACCTTCCATCCCCCTTTCTACGATCAATCCCCGCACGACATTATTCTCATCTTTTGCCCACACAACCGCTATATCGGCAATGGAAGAATTGGTGATCCACATTTTGGCGCCGTTGAGCAGGTAGTGATCGCCCATATCTTTGAACCGAGTGACCATGCTTCCGGGGTCGGAGCCATGATTTGGTTCTGTCAGGCCGAAACATCCGATAATTTCGCCGGAAGCCAGCCTAGGCAGATATTTTCGTTTCTGCTCTTCGCTTCCAAAGCTGAAAATCGGATACATCACTAAGGAGGTCTGCACCGAAGCCATGGAGCGTACACCTGAATCACCACGTTCGAGTTCTTGCATGATAATGCCATAAGCCAGATAGTCTAATCCGGCGCCTCCATATTCCTCAGGAATGAATGGCCCAAAAGCGCCGATCTCGCCCAATTCACGGACTAAGTGACGCGGGAAAACGGCTTTCTCAAAATTTTCTTCGATGAAGGGTTTTACCGAACGGTTGACCCAGTCCCGGACGGCAGCCCTGACAATTTTATGCTCGTCGGTAAACAGATCGTCCACAAGATAGTGATCGGGGGCTGTAAATTGAATTGTTGCTGACATAGATAAGTGTTCGTTTTTTAATGAGTAATAAGAGTTTGAGCTTATGAGTACATTTTGGTCTTCAGATGAAAAACAGTTTATTGTTTCATCGCTGTTTCTGACAATTGAAAAAATGGTTTTCATACAACCCTTTCAAAGTTGTATGAAAACCAAATTAGTGTTATTTCATCAGATGGGTGTTGAGGAATTTTTCCATTGCCCGGTAAAAGTCGAAACGGTTTTCTTCGTTATGGAAGCCGTGTCCTTCATTTTCTTTCACCATATATTCCACTTCCACACCACGTTTTTTCATAGCTTCGACAATCTGGTCCGATTCGGCAATGTTCACCCTGGGGTCTTTGGCTCCTTGAGCCACAAAAAGCGGAGTCATGATGCGATGGGCATTGAGTGCAGGCGAGGTGGCTTCAAATTGAATCTTGTCTTTTTCAGGGTTTCCAACCATTTCGTACATCATATCGAGCATTGGCTTCCAGTATGGAGGAATGGTTTGCATGAAGGTGAAAAGGTTCGATACGCCCACATAGTCCACGGCAGCTGCATAGAGGGTTGGTGTCACTACGATCCCCTGCAGGGTGGCATATCCGCCGTAGCTGGCGCCATAAATGGCGATACGGTTTTTATCGGCGATGCCTTGTTCAATCAGCCAGTAAACCCCATCGGTGATGTCGTTTTGCATATTCAGTCCCCACTGTTTGAAGCTCGACTCGAGAAATTCTCTTCCATAGCCGGTTGAGCCGCGGAAGTTCATCTGCAAAACGGCGAAGCCGCGGTTAGCCAGAAACTGCACTTCGGGATTGAAGCCCCAGTTGTCGCGTGCCCAAGGCCCACCATGAGGGTTGATGACCACCGGAAGATTCTTAGGTTCAACACCTTTGGGAAGGGTGAGATAGCCATGAATCACCTTCCCATCGCGAGCCCGATATTGGATGGGCTTGATGTCAGCCATTTGTTTCTCGTCAATCCAGGGGCTCACCTCCTGAATTTTGGTCAGGTGATTTTTCTTCAGATCGTAGAAATAATAGGCTCCCAGCGATTTGTCGCTATAGGTGCGCACGATGTATTTTTCTTCGGCTTTATCGGATGATGAAATTGAAATTTCGTATCCTGGCAAAAGCTTTTCAAGGTTTTCAAAAATATCTTTCGTTTGTTTGTCGAAGAAATGACGTTCACGTTTCCAGCTCACATAACTGGCGGCTGTGAGCACTTTGCGTTTGCGCGAATAGCTCAGGCCCGAAAGGTCGTAATCAGGGTTTTCAAACAGCACCTCAGTTTCGGAGAGGGTGGCGGGGTCATACACCACGGCAACGCTTTTATCACGGCCGATATTTGAGGTGGCATAGAGTTTTTTATTGTCAAAAGTGAAGAATTCGGGGCTTAATGTTTCCTTAAAATTGGTGGTAATCAGGGGTCTGAACTCTTCGTTTTCGTTGTCGCGATAGAGCAACTGACTGTTCACGCCATCAACGATGGCCGTTGCCACGCGGAGCTTCCCTTCGTGGTCGGTCATCCAGCCCTGAATATTACCGGGGTTTTCGGCCAGCATCACCATTTCGCCGGTTTTAATATTCAGCCTGTAAGGATCAAACACCATGGGGTTGCGTTTGTTAAGGCCCACAATCACAAAATCGGGTTGGTCTTCAAGGTCGTCTATGATTTGGGTGCGCACACCTTCAAAACAGGTGAGACAACGGGCGTTTTTGCCGTTAATATCCACCCCGTAAAGTGCAAAATTTTCGTCGCCGCCATTGTCTTTTAAGAAAAGAATACGGCTGTTGTTAGCCCAAAAGTAACCGGCAATGTCGCGGTCGGTTTCCGAAGTGATCCGCAGAGCCTTCTGACTGCCGACTTTCTGAACAAAAATGTTCATCCGGCTTTCGTAGGGCGCCATATAGGAGATATATTTTCCATCAGGGCTGAGGTTAAACGATGATTTTTCAGGGTTTTTAAAAAAGTCTTCCAAAGGAATAACCGGAGGTTTCTGTGCCATAATTTGTGTTGAGATCATTATGGTTAACAGCATCAGGTGAAGGCCGCCAACACTAAGTTTTGTAATTATTTTCATCATTCGGATTGTTGAAAAAGTTAATTTATTGAGATTGCTGATTTATCCGATTGCAAAGATAGTGTTTTGAGCATTTGCCCGATATGCTTTCCATGAATCGGCACTATTGGCCATTGGATTGAATTTTATACTTTTACAACCCGACAAGCGTTTTTGGAGTGTAAATCAATCCGCGAAAAGGGTGAATATCTACAGCAAAAAGAAAAGATGGAAGATGGTATTAGCAGCAATCGCATTGCTAATCATCGCTTTATCAACATATTACACCAGTAATTTGGTTTCGCAGTTTGCGCAGGAAGAACGCAATCAGGTGCGCAATTGGGCCGATGCCGTTGAACGCAGGGCCAGCCTGATGCGCTATCAGGAGAATTTCTTTGTGGCTTTGCGTCAACAGGAACGTCAGCGGGTGGAGCTTTTAGCCAAAACTTACCAGAAAGTGCTCTTTGGTTCGCTCGAAGAAGAGCTCACTTTCTATTTGGAGATTATCAGCAACAACACCAGCATACCGGTGATTATCGTGGACAAAGACGGAAATATCATCGAAAGGCAGAATGTGGACAAGCGTTTCAATGGCGAAACCCGTTTTGAGGGCGAACTGAAAGAATCATTTTCGGAATATAGCCCTATTCCTATCAGTGATACCAAGCAATTACTCTATTACAAGGAGTCAATCATTTTTAGCGAGTTAAAGCGTGTGCTCGACGATTTGGTGAGCTCGTTTCTCACGGATATTGCTTCCAACGCGAGCAATGTCCCGGTCATTATCACCGATAGCACCTTTACCAATGTATTGCAATACGGGAACTTGGAGATACCACCTCTTGCCGATTCGCTTTTCTGGCAACAACAGATTGCATTGATGAAAACCGAAAACCTTCCCATTGAGATTCAGTTCTTAGATTATGGCAAGACGTTTATTTTCTACAAAAGCTCGCCCATGCTTTTGCGCATACAGTTTTTCCCATTGGTACAGATTGCAGTAATTGGTTTGTTTCTGCTCATTGCATACCTGCTTTTCAGCTATGCCCGCCGTGCCGAGCAGAATCAGGTGTGGGCGGGAATGGCCAAGGAAACGGCGCACCAAATTGGTACTCCGCTTTCGAGTTTGATGGCCTGGATTGAATTGCTTAAAATGGAAGAAAACGCCTTCACCGGTGTTGAAGAAATGGAAAAAGACATCAGCCGATTGGAGATGATTGCCGAAAGGTTTTCCAAAATTGGTTCCACTCCGGTTTTGGAACCGGTTGATATGGTTCGCCTGCTTGAAGACACCGTCAACTATCTGCGGCCGAGAACTTCCAAAAAGGTTCAATATATTCTGGATTTTCCTTTGAACGAGAGAGTGATACTGCCGCTCAACGAATCGCTTTTTCAGTGGGTGATCGAAAACCTGTGCAAGAATGCAATTGACGCCATGAACGGCCAGGGAACCATCACTTTGTCGCTCAAAACCGAAGGCAACACTGTCAACTTAGATGTGAGCGACACGGGCAAAGGTATGCACAAGTCGGCCATCAAACAGGCTTTCGAGCCGGGTTATACCAGCAAAAAACGTGGCTGGGGGCTTGGGCTGACTTTGGCCAAACGCATTGTGAAAGACTATCACAAAGGGCAGATTTTTGTTAAAAGCTCTATTATCAACGAAGGAACCACGCTAAGGATTGTGCTTCACAAAAAAGGATGAGCCTCTCATCTGAATGAATGAGGCTGTTTAGGCTTGTTTTGCAGAATCTCTTCGATTTTTTGAATCACTTCATCAGTGATCATATGTTTTAGTTCGCAGGTCTTCAGGTTTTCTTCCAACTGCTCAACCCTTGATGCTCCGGTGATTGCTGTACTCACATTCGGGTTTTTCAGACACCAGCCCAAAGCAAGTTGCGGCAGGCTCATCCCCAGTTCGTTGGCTAAAACATTAAGTTTAGCAGCTTTACGAATTTTTATTTGGCCTTCTTCGCTTTCTAATTTTCGCTTAAGCCATTGGTTTTCGGGTTGTTGCATTCGTGTTCCTTCGGGAAAGCCAAGGAGGTATTTATTTGTAAGGATGCCGCTTGCCAATGGACTCCAAATGGTTGTCCCCAATCCAAGATCGGCAAAAAGTGGCAAATAGTCAAGCTCAAGTTTCTGCCGGTTAAACATATTGTATTCGGGCTGCTCCATGAGTGGCGGTATCAGGTGTTCGCGACGGGCGATATCGTGTGCAGCCCGAATCATCCAGGCCGGCCATTCGCTTGTTCCCCAATACAATGCCTTACCCTGATTGAGCACAAGATTCATGGTCCAAACGGTTTCTTCGAGCGGAGTATCGTAATCAGGCCGATGGCAGAAAATCAAATCAACATATTCAAGGTCAAGACGTTTTAATGCATTGTTGGTGCCTTCTAAAATATGTTTCCGCGAGAGTCCGGTATCATTTGGGCCCTGTCCGCCCCAGAATATTTTTGTCGAAACCACATAATCTGAACGTTTCCATTGGGTGCGTTTCAACACTTTTCCCATGATTTCTTCCGAAACTCCATTGCTGTAAACCTCCGCATTGTCGAAAAAGTTCACTCCATTGTCGAAGGCTTTTGTCATCAACCGGTAAGCCAAATCCACATCCACCTGACTGCCAAAAGTGATCCATGAACCAAACGACAACTCCGACACTTTCAGTCCGGAGCGTCCTAAAAACCGATATTTCATCATGTAATTATCTCTATAAAATTGGAATTATGAACAATCGCCCTACATCGAAGCGGCCATTGTAAAGTCTTTGGCATGAATGCTCATCACCGGAATTGGGCTTCGATGTACCATTTGCTGCGCAAAAGGCCCCAGCCAGATATTGGAGGGTTTGATTTCCTGTTCGTCCATAATGCTGATGAGGTTGGCCTGAACTTCCAATGCGTATTGAATGGTATCAGTAGTTAAATTATTTGTTTTCAGCTCTTTGACGATATAGCGCACTTCATTTTCTTTTAAATAAACCTCCACTTGTTTGATATATTCTCGTACCGTATCCACAATTTCGGGCACATCAGACGAAAGAAGGGCCAAAACGTGGATTTCGGCATCAAAATATTTGGCAATGAGGGCAGTCATAGGAGTTTTTTGCCGGCTTTCGACCGTGCTGTCAATGGGCATAACCACTTTTTGGATGGTTCGGTTGATATCTACTCCTCCTCTGATCGAGATGATCGGTCGTTGGATGGCGCTCACAATGCGAAAAGCATTGCTTCCCATCCAGAATTCTTCGAATCCGGAAGCGCCATGTGTGCCAATGACAACAAGGAAAGCATCGAGTTCGTCGGCTAATTCAACGATCTCCCGATAAATCTTGCCTTTTCTCACCTTAAAATAAATCTTCCCCCTACCCATTTGATTTTGATATTTTGCAATCAATCCTTCAAAACGGGTGATGGCTTCGGCCACAATCTGATCCTGACTTACAAGGTAAATTTCTTTACCGCTCACGGGGCGATTCACCCAAACCATGCACACATCGGCATCGGCTTTGTTAGCAATTGAAATGGCGTGCTCCAGCGCATTGATGGAGCAATCGGAGAAGTCTATTCCGGTTAAAATCACTTTTTTCATGGCCCGGTGTTGTTTATGGTTGAAGGGTATAATGCAGGGGGTTCAATGGTTTCTTTGATCACAAAAGCCTTGGGATAAGTCATGGCAATGTAGCGGAGCTGGCTTTCAGCCTCTAATCTTGTTCGAAAATTTCCGACCCGAACACGGTAATAAGGCTGTCCAAAACTCAGATATGCAGGTATATCAGGGAAGGCGTTGTTGAAAGTAGCAATGGTTTCCTGGGCATGGTTCACGGCCATATTGCCCGATTCCATAAAAATCTGGATGCGAAAGCCCTCGATTTTGTTGAAAGCAGGGCGTTTACTCAATTCGATCAAACTGTCAAGTTGTACCGGCTGAATCAGACTCATCAGGCCGTGTTGTTGGCCGTTGGCCGACAAAAAAAATAACAGTACAGCCAACAAAGCACCTGAATACCGGTATCTTGCCTTCCAATTGATTTCGCTATGATGATTCAGAAAAAGCATGTTTAATTTTCCATTTGTCCTGATCTCAGGCTTAATACTGGTATTAACGAATTATTGATGATTTGTTGTGCATAAGGACCTAAAAACATTCCGCCCGAGGTGCCTCCCTGTTCGGTCATGATACAAATGAGGTCGCATTTCGATTCATTGGCATAATCTAACAGGCTGCTCACTAAATTTTCGGCTTCAAGTTCTTTCACGATAAAATTGAGGCCCTTGTTTTGAAGATATTTAACAGCATCATCCGTATAAGCCTTCACTCGGTTGCGAATAATATTGATGGGGCTGCTGTAGAGTGAAACCACATGAATACGGGCGTTGCAAATGCCGGCCATTTTTGTAGCGAATGGGATTTTTTGTTTCGTTTCGGGATTACTGTCAATGGGCAACACAATGTTTTTTGTATGTAAATTTTCCGGATGGTAATCGCCTCTGACGGTAATGACCGGGCAAGGTGCATGGGTAACGATTCGGTAGGCATTACTTCCAATCCAGAACTGCTCAAAACCGCTCACACCGTGTGTACCGGCGAGCACGATATCGGCTTCTGTTTTGCGGGCCGCATTGGCTACTTCGGTATAAACCTTGCCTTTGCGAAGAATCACATTGATTTTTCTGCTGTTCAGACGCGCTTCAAAACTTGGGACTATATCTTCTAAAAGTTTTTTGGTTTCGATGCGTAGAGCCTGATCTATATTGGCCACCGTATCGGGCGTACTGCTGTTATCAACCCAAACCAAGCTGAGCTCTGCTCCCGACCGATTGGCCATCATCAGGGCATATTCCAAAGTGTTGAGGGCATTTTTCGAAAAGTCGAAAGCCACGAGTAACTGTTTCATAACCAACGTATTTATGCACTATGCACTATCGGTTTTCCAATTTTTTTAATGGTTTGCAACGATCAAAACCATTAGGCCGAACAGTGTAATTCCTGGTTGCTAATTTACATCATTCCTGAAGAAAAGCAAGGTTTTGCATTGAATAAAACAGCAAAGCCGTACATTTGCAATTCAGGAAGGTTTTTATTTATGAACGAAAATCTGGATGCACAAGGCAACTCATTGAGCAAGGCGGAAAAAGAGCTTGAAAACGTGCTCCGCCCCGATGCTTTTGTTAGTTTTGCCGGGCAGGAACAGGTGGTGGAGAATCTGCGTATTTTTGTGAAGGCAGCCGTTCAGCGTGGCGAAGCCTTGGATCATGTTTTGCTTCATGGTCCACCGGGACTCGGAAAGACAACACTTTCGCACATCATTGCCAATGAGCTTGGCGTAAACCTCAAACTCACGTCAGGACCTGTTTTGGACAAGCCGGGCGATTTGGCCGGACTGCTTACCAATCTCGAAACCAATGATGTGCTTTTTATTGATGAGATTCATCGTTTGAGCCCCATCGTTGAGGAATATCTCTATTCAGCAATGGAGGATTTCCGCATTGATATCATGATTGAAACTGGGCCCAATGCCCGTTCAGTTCAGATTGCCCTCAACCCTTTCACCCTCATTGGCGCCACCACCCGTTCGGGGCTGCTTACTTCGCCGTTGAGATCGCGTTTTGGCATCACCTCGCGCTTGGAATATTACGATGCGCACACCCTTGCAGGCATCGTCAAGCGCTCGGCTTCCATTCTCAAAGTTCCCATTGTGGAAGAAGCTGCCTTTGAAATTGCACGTCGCAGCCGTGGAACACCGCGTATTGCCAACCTCTTGCTCAGGCGGGTACGCGATTTTGCCCAGATCAAAGGCGATGGAACCATCACGCTCGAAATTGCCCAATATGCCCTCAAAGCGCTTCACGTAGATCAGCATGGGCTCGACGAGATGGACAACCGCATTCTGGCAGCAATCATCGAAAAGTTTAAAGGAGGACCGGTTGGTATCACCACCATTGCAACCGCAGTGGGAGAAGAAGCCGGAACCATCGAAGAGGTTTATGAACCTTTCCTGATTCAGGAAGGATACCTGATGCGCACACCACGTGGCCGCGAAGCTACCGAACTTGCCTACCTACATTTGGGGAAAATAAAAAATCCCGAACAGGGAAAACTGTTCGAATAAAAAAGCCGGATATCTCCCCTCCTTAAAAAATCATCTTTTCTTGTAACCTTTTTGGCTCCCGCACACCCTAATGTGTCGGAATCTAACAGTTTTCATCATGGAAATACAAACATTCTCAGAAAGACAACAAGGTTGTTTTCAAAAAGATAATGATCACTTGTACAGAGTTTGTCTGAACAATCGTACAACGAAAAATGTTATTTGATTTGCAGGCATTTTTAAGGCAAAAAACATGCCGGAGCTTAACAAAGCTCCTGAAACCAAAATCAACATTTGCAATAAACATGAATCTTTCAGATCAATTAACGGAAAACGAAATCGTTGAACGCATTCTTTCAGGTGAGAAAGCTTTGTACGAAATCCTTGTCAGGCGTTTCAACCCATTTCTTTACAAGGTGGGACGGTCGTATAATTACAATCACGACGACACGATGGATCTGATGCAGGACACTTATTTGGATGCCTTTAAAAGTCTTGCGCAATTTGAAGGTCGTTCGAGCTTTAAAACCTGGATTATCCGTATCATGATGAATAACTGTTACCACAAAAAAGAAAAGTTCAGTTATAAAAACGAGGTCATGAAAGAAATCAACGAGCGGTCGGAGCCTCTGTTTAGCAATAGAAGCAACGAGACCGAAAAAATTGTTCACAACCGCGAGCTTGGAGCAATCATTGAAAATGCCTTAGCAAAAATTCCGATGGATTACCGTATGGTTTTTTCCCTTCGCGAAATCAACGGCATGAGCGTTGCTGAAACAGCTACCCTGATGGAAATCAGCGAGGCAAACGTTAAAACCAGACTCAACAGGGCAAAAACCATGTTACAAGACGAGATTAAGAAAACCGTTGTGGCCGAAGAACTCTTCGCCTTCAACTTGGTTTACTGCGATAAAATTGTGGAATATGTTATGAAAAGAATTTAAGTCATGATGTTTGTAAGAGAAATTTTAAGCGACGATACTGACAAATCGGTATTAAACACTCCGATGAGAGCCAACGCTTTTGAGTTGTCGGACACCGACAAAATAAAAAAGATTGAATATCATTTTGCCCAAATTATGAATACCTTAGGACTTGACCTTAAAGATGACAGCCTGAGAGGGACTCCAAAACGTGTGGCCAAAATGTATGTCAAAGAAATCTTCAGTGGTCTGAACCCTGAAAACAAACCCGAGATCAGCCTTTTCGAAAACAAATATGCCTACAAAGGCATGCTGGTTGAGAAGAATATTACACTTTATTCCAACTGTGAGCATCATTTTGTGCCCATTATCGGCAAGGTTCATGTGGCTTATTTTCCCGGAAAGAAAGTGATAGGACTGTCCAAAATCAACCGTATTGTCCAATATTATGCCAAAAGGCCACAGGTGCAGGAACGGCTGACCGAGCAGATTGCACAGGCTTTGAAAGACATTTTTAAGCACAACAATGTGGCTGTAGTGATTGAGGCCGACCATTTGTGTGTGGCTTCACGTGGAATCAAAGATACCGAGAGCAGTACCATTACGGCCAGTTTTTCGGGCGAATTTGAAAAAGAAACCGTCAAACAAGAATTTTTATCTCATTTATCACTTAACAAATAAACCCATGGGACACATTGTCAATTTACTCTCAACCGAACATCTCACACACGATGTTTTACGTCTCAGAGCCGAAAAGCCTGCCGGTTTGAGCTATCTGCCCGGACAGGCCGTTGACATTTTGCTCAACAAAGAGGGCTGGAAAAACGAACTCAGGGCTTTTACCTTCACTTCACTACCCGAGGAAGACCATATTGAATTCATCATCAAAACCTATCCCGACCGCAAGGGAGTTACCAACCAATTGCTCTCTTATCCGGCTGGCTGTGAACTGATTGTGCAGGAACCTTTTGGCGACATTCATTATAAAGGCGAGGGAATTTTCATTGCCGGAGGCGCCGGTATTACACCTTTTGTAGCCATTTTTAAACAGTTAGAAAAAGAAAATCGGGTTGGTGGCAACAAATTGATTTTCGCCAACAAAACCAAGGCCGACATTATTCTCGAAAGCCATTTCCAGAAGCTTTTGGGCAAAAATTTCATCAACGTCTTGTCAAACGAAGAGTTGGCCGGTTATGAACATGGATTTATTTCGGCCGAGTTGCTGAAAAAACATTCCGAGGAAAGCCCCAATGCCTATTATTATTTGTGTGGTCCGCCACCGATGATGACCGCCGTTGAAAAACATCTGGCAGCGTTAGGGGTGAAAGAATCTCAGATTGTGAGAGAAGCTTTCTAAAATCACCTGTTTAAAAACATAATTTTCAAGGGTAAGCTTAAAATCGCTTACCCTTTTTTGTTTTCTTATCGGCTTTTTTGCTGGAAACCCAGGGTTTTTCCCAGTCGGTTTCGTGTTCCGGATAGGTCTTGCGATCTTTTTTCTTTTTGGTTCTCTCCGGTTTATTTCCGGCTATCTCCACCTTAATTCCTGAGGGATTTTTCTGCAGATTCCCAAAACTTGCAAGCACCATTTCAGCATGGGCAGCATCAACGTCCACAAACGAATAATGGTCCATGATATCAATCCGCCCCACCGACACATCGCGGGAGCGTGTGACTTCGTTGATGATGCCAATAATATGGTGCGGACCAATCTTGTCACGTCTTCCCATGCTGAAAAACATCCTGACAAAATTTTCTTTTGAACCATACCCATCGCGCCACGAACCTTTCCGGCCGCGGCCTTGTTTCTCTTCGGGAAATTCATCGCGCCGAACTGTTTTTGACTCCTCCACATTCAAATCGGCAGCGTGACGATAATAGTCGAGAAAGCGGTTAAATTCGAGGGCCACAAATCGTTTGATGATTTCCTGCCTATCCATCCATTCTAATTTTCGATAGATCACCGGCAAAAAAGAGTCAATTTCGTCATGATTGACTTCTACATTTTCCATGCGGTCAATATGATGGAAAAGCTGCTTTTCGCATACCTGAACACCTGTTGGCACTTTGGCTTTTGCAAATTCGCGCCCCACCTTTTTCTCGATCAGCTTCATTTTTCCTTTTTCTTTCAGGTTGATGATACTGATGCTGATGCCGGTTTTATCGGCTCTTCCGGTTCGCCCACTGCGGTGAATATACACTTCGGGTTCATCGGGAAGGTTATAGTTGATGACATGCGTAAGGTCGGTCACATCCAATCCGCGGGCAGCCACATCGGTGGCAACCAGCATTTGCAGGTTGCGGGTGCGGAATCGTTTCATCACATGGTCGCGCTGAGCCTGCGAGAGGTCGCCATGCAAGGCATCGGCATTATAGCCATCGCGGATGAGCGAATCGGCAATTTCCTGTGTTTCGATGCGGGTACGGCAAAAAACAATGGCATAGATGTTAGGATAGAAGTCGGCTACACGTTTCAGTGCGGCGTAACGGTCTTTTGCCTGAACCAAATAATAAATATGTTTCACGTTAGCCGTTCCTGTATTGCGTTCGCCAACACTCTTTATTTGTGGGCTGTGCATGTATTTGCTCAGGATACGTTCCACTTCATCAGGCATGGTGGCCGAAAATAGCAGGGTATGTTTTTCTTTCGGCATCTCCTGAAGGATACTATCCACATCGTCCTGGAATCCCATGTCGAGCATTTCATCGGCCTCGTCGAGCACTGCCCAGCTCACATGTGTCAGATTTACTTTTCCGCGCCGAATCATATCGTTCATTCGGCCGGGGGTGGCAACAATAATTTGTGGGTTATCGTTTAAATATCTGATTTGCTGCTCAATAGAAGCTCCACCATAAATCGGAATAACTTTAATCCCCGGCATAAAACGTGCAAAATTTGTCAGATCGCGGGTAATTTGCATACAGAGTTCGCGGGTTGGGCACAGAATTACCGCTTGCGTCTGGCGCAACGTTGGATTAATAAATTGGAGCAAGGGAAGGCCAAAAGCTGCCGTTTTTCCGGTCCCCGTTTGCGCCAGACCGACGATATCCGAAGGTTGTTCGATCAAACTGGGAATGACGGCAGCCTGTACAGGCATGGGCTCTTTAAACCCTAGCGCTTCAACGGCTTGAAGAAGCTCGGGTTTGAGTCCTAATTCTTGAAAAGAAGACATAGTAGGATGGAAATATTTAGCCGGCAAAAGTAGGCTTTAATTGCTAACAAAATCATAATCAACGAAAAAAAGATGAAAGATGAATGAATCTGAAGGCAAAAAAAGCGGTCCTATCTTAACGATTACCTTTGTTCCTCGATGTTGAGTCGTACTTCAACCAATTTGTTTCCGGTGGCTTTGACCACTGTGAACCGATACGGAATAATGAGCACTTCCTCGCCAAGAACAGGGATGCTTTCGTGATGGTGAAGGATAAATCCGGCAAGAGTTTCATAGTCTTCCGACTCCGGAAAGTCGAGCCCATACTCCTGGTTCAGGTAGTCAATCTCGAGGCGGGCCGAGAAAAGATATTCATTTTCGCTAAGCTGTTGCTCAATGGTTTCTTCCTCATCGAATTCGTCTTCTATTTCGCCAAAGATTTCTTCCATCACATCCTCTAAAGCAACGATTCCCGAAGTTCCGCCAAACTCGTCCACCACAACAGCAATTCCTTGCCCTGACTGGGCGAAACGACTCAAAAGATTGCTTGCCGCAAAGGTTTCGGGATAAACTTCCACCTTTCGCAACACCTCATTGATGGTTGACGGCCGTTTGAACATATCGAAAGAATGCACATAGCCGATGATATTATCAATACTGCCCTGATATACCAAAATTTTCGAATGTTTTGTCTCAGCAAATTTATCTAATAAAACCCGGATGTCGGAATCAACACTGACGGCTTCGATTTCGGTTCGCGGAATCATGCATTCTCTGAGTTTGATATGCCTGAATTCCATTGCATTGTGAAGGATCTGGATATCGGGATCCACTTCTTCGGTTTTTTCTTCAATCCCGGAAAAATCGCGGATATAGGTATCTAAGTCAATAGAGCTGAATTTGTAGGAGTCGTGTTCGATTTCCACTCGAAAAAGTTTTTTTAATATCCACTCACTCAATCCGATATAGATAATAATCAAAGGGAAAAGCAAAAAATACAAAAAGCCGACCGGCCAGGCAAAAGTATTGAGGATTCCATTGGGATTGATGCGAAAAACGACTTTCGGGATAAATTCGGCAACAATCAGAATAAGCAGAGTTGAGATCAGGGTCTGAATCAGCACAATCATCAAGGGGTTCCCGGCAATAGAAGGCAAAATAAGCATGATCTTAGGTTCGAGCAATGCTGCCATTGCAATCCCATAAACGACTAAGGCAATATTGTTGCCCAGCAACATGGCGCCGATGAAGCGGCTTGGATTTTTATAAAAAAGATTGATTATTCCGGAGCCGGCATGATGTTTTTTGATATCGAGCTCCACCCGCAAACGGTTTGCCGAGACAAAGGCAATTTCCATCCCCGAAAAAAAGGCCGAGAACAAAAGGGTGATGCTGATAAGATGCCAGTGCGCCATCATGATTTAAGGTGATTCAACTTTTTTCGTTTGGCAAAGATAGGGAGTTGCCACGGTTTTAACGATTTGGGGCTTTGCGTGGGAGCAGATTTTGGCTCTAACTCTCAATTTATGCAGATAATTCAAAATTAGTATAAGTTTTCATACGGAGCACTTAAACCGCTCTTTTGCAAAACCCTTGTTACAGGCAGGACTTTTGTTATTTCAGTTCTTTCCGAATGTCATTTATCAGTTGCGAAATTGGTCTAACATAGTTTTTCAGTCCAACATGCTGACTAGCGTGTTTCAGTCGTCTGCTATTGTCTGGCAAGTAGAAAATTTGGCGTTGTTCGCCAAGTAATGTTAGTTTGTCGTCCGATAAATCTTCATCAAAAGTTACAACATGAAAAATGTATTTTACTTTGAAACGATTGTAAACTTCGGTACTACTACTTACATTCTTCCAACGTTCACGAATTGTCCGCTTACACGAAATCCCAATGAGCCAACCGTCTTTTGTTTTTATCCAATTATCAACCTCAAGGTCGGCTTGAAAATGAGATGGTGCTTCTGCTCTTTTGATTTTGTAATAGCCTAAAATGAAATCGGTAACATCTTCTAAACTTCCACCTGCACGCTTCTTGCGTTTTTGTGCTGCTCGTCTTTCAAACTCTTGTGTAAACGATGTAAGTACAATATCCCTCTCTTCTTCTGTTATGGACTTGTCTTTTGTGAGCAAAACACGAAGAGTTGTAAATGCTCGAATAATTTCCGCTCGTTCGGCTGTCAAACAACCTTTTACGCCCAAGTCGTCCCACAAATTTATTACGGTAGCCAAACCGAATTCACCTTGTATATCAAGATATGATTTTGCAATACTTTCTGTAAATTCTCTGTCGCTACTTGGTATATTTGAAATTGCTTGATGAAGCGGAAGCATAATGTTTTCGCAAGTAAGAATAAACACTTCCATATCTTTAAGTGTTCTAATTTCTTGATCAAGTTCGTTCAACATTCGTTGAACACGATTTTCCCATGAAGATGTTTTTTTATAGCGTTCTTCAATGATATTCCGTAAAGTTTGCTTCTGCAAATCAAGTGTTTTCTTGCCTTTGCTTTCTTTGGCTACAAGTCGCAAACTGCTTGTAATTGTTGATAATAGTTTCGGCTCTTTTCCGATTGCTACATACTTGTCATTGTTGATTAACATTCTTGAAAACCAATAAACATTATGCCAGCGATTTTGTATTTCGCTTATAAATTCTGTTGCTTTCACTCGCCTGCTCCTTTAGAATTAAATTGTAATCTTTCCTGACTTTGAAAGACCTTAATCCGTTTTTCTGCCATTTCAATATATTCAGGGGAAAGTTCAATTCCTAAATACTCTATATCATTCATCAAAGCGGCAATTGCAGTCGTTCCCGAACCCATAAATGGGTCAAGAACTGTTTTTGCATAAGTTGAGGAAATAATTCTGTCAATCAATGCAACCGGAAACGGTGCCGGATGCGGATTATTCATCTCTTGCTTAAATTCCCAAACATCGCCGAATGCATTAGCCTTTGGTGTAAGTTTGAAACCTTGTTTAGCAATGAGATAAATTACTTCATAAGTCGGCAAAAAATAACCTTGATTAAAGTTTATACCGCCCTTTCTTTTCCAAATTATGATTTGTCTTACGGGAAAACCGCTTACAATGTCTTGTCTATCCTGAAGTAAACCGTCTTGTACACGCCATTTATGGTTGTAAAAAATTGCTCCATTATTGGGAATAAGACGTAACATTTCTGTTAGGCAATCACGTTGCCACTTTGCGTATTCTTCGTGTGGCATACAGTCATTGTGATGGCTGTATCCGTTTACTAGTTCAGCGTTTTTCCACTTTCCACCACGCCCATCTTTCATTCCGTTACCTGTGGAATTTTTTAGGTTGTATGGTGGCGAAGTAACAATTAAATCAATGTTCTCGCTTGGTAGTTGTCGCATAACTTCCAAACAGTCACCTTGTATTATTTTGTTGAACTCCAAATTCATTTAGTGAAATTGTCTAATTTTACAAATATACTAAACTTATTAGTAAGTTAGTTCGTATTTTCTATTTTTAGCAGTGACTTTGTTAGCCTTGCCTGTAACGATTGTTTTTTAGGATAAATGCCTGTTTTCCATCCGATCGGTTCAATAATCATCCGATTCGTCCACTTCAATTGTAGCTCTGATATTGTAGATGGTACGATTGCTAAAGTCCTCGGCAGCGGTGAGGCTGTCGCCAAAAACCACTCTCCCGGGCGAGGTCACTTTAACTAAATCGGGCGATACAATTCTCTTGGTTTGCTGATTCCAGACAAGTGTTTCCGATTCTAACTTTTCCTGAGTGATAAAGTTTTCGACAACAACCGAATCCCGGGCGGTCATTACCCGCGTATTTTCGTTCGAGATTCCATACTTTGCTTTGATTTGTGAAGTATTGCGTTCGAGTGAGTCGAAGAAAAAGGCGATAAATCCGTCAGGAAACTCAATGGTTGGTTCGTCGCCTTCGGTACGATACATCAAAGGCGCCTGAAGCTTCATGAAAACACTTCCGGAGTCGCTGCGCCAATACACAATATCATGGGCGGTGACTGCCGCTAAGGTATCGCTGGCCGTGATTTCCTTGACAATTGTCAGTGAGTTCTCACAAGCAAACAACATCATGCCGGCCAGTATTGCCAGCATGATGTTGCCTGTTTTTCTGATGTTTCTTTTACGGAAGCCTTGCAGGGTCATTACTTCGCTGCCCTAACGATGGTTTCTTCTTTAAACCAACATTCGATAGTGTAGGGGTTGCCCTCTTCGTACCCATTGAAGAAGATAGATTCTTTGGTGGGGAAGTAAGCCGAATAAGTGGCAATCAGCCGGTTGGCTATTTCTGTTTGGCTATCATCAACTCGTTTGGCCTGCATATATTTATCCACTGCAGCCCAATAAGCCACCCGCGAGGTGAATTCGTTGTTGCCACAATCCTTCGCACTTGCGGCATATAAGTCACCGATGATGATATACGGCCTTCCATCTTCGGGCTTCAGTTCTAATGCTTTAAGAGCCATCTGTTTTGCACGAGGATAATTACGCATGGCACGTAGGGTTTCGGCCAACAGTTTATAAGCGCCTTGGGCTTTGTCCACATCTTCCGACTTAGTAGCTTCTTCAAAATAAGGAATGGCCTGATTGTATTTTTCATCTTTCACGAGCAGCCTTCCAATGTTGTAGGCCGACTCAGGGCTTGGCTCAAGTTTATGTAACTGTTGACTGGCTTTGAGATATAGCGGATCGTCCTGACAATTGCGACGGTCGAGCAAACTGGTGATTTTTTTAAGCAGATCGGTGTCATTGGAGTTTTTCTCCATCTTGACCGAATAAATCCTGATGAGGTCGGAGCATTGGGCAAAAGGCTCGAAAGTAGCATCAATATTACCTTTAAAATTCTTGTAGTTTTCAACCCATTTGGTATCGCCGGCTTTGGTCAGTTTGTTGATGTTATGATCCAAAATGTCAATCACCTGATCGTAGGCATCCACAATCATCGAGCTGTCAAGTTTAGCTTTGCGGGCCATTTTAATCACCGAGCGGAAATAATAAATCAGCACTGTTCCGTCAGTATCTTCGCCATCAAGCTCCATCGAGCGTTTCAGGATATTGTAAGCATCTTCATAACGTTCCTGATCATAGGTTGACAAATCAACGCCTTTGCGACCAAGGATGGCGCCTTCCTGCGATTTACCTGTTTTGTAATGATTGGGGAAAAAAGTAATCCGCTGATCATAAACCATCATCAAGGTATCGATCAGTTTTGCCTGAATTTGAGGATTTTTTTCGTTCTCAATACGATATTGCATAATTTTCACACCATCCACATAAGTGTTTTCGCTTGCCTGTGGACAGTTGAAAAACACCCATCTCCAAGGGCCGATGATCTCTTTGATCACGGGCGAATTGTAATCACTTGCTTTCCATTGTTTCATGAATTCACGATACAGTGAAATGTTGGTTACACACGAAACACTGTCTTTTCCATATTTTGGTAAATTATCCTGAGGAACCAGACGGTCGAAACCATCAGTTTCAGCATGAAGTTGCATTGCTGCAAACACTGCGAATGTTAAAATCAGTGTTTTGGTTAAGGCTTTAAGTTTCATGATGGTAAAGATAAAGAGGATGAATGAATTAATTATACTTTGTTTTGACAAACCACCTTTCGTAGATTGAAACACCCACGGTAAAGTTAACAAAAGATTCTCTAATCAAATTTTTGGCTGTTGTACCTCTTCGTCCGGCTTCGAGGCTCAGATCAACCGTTGTCAAAGAACGCGGCAATGGTAAACCGATTCCAAAACTTATGCCAAACTCGTTGATGGGCTCGCCGTTAATCTTAAGATAGGTTTGACCATAACGTGCTCCGGCACGATAGGTCACGCGTTTCCAATAGCCAGAGATAGATGAATAATTTGGTATATATTGTGCCCCGGCTGCCATATTCCAACTGTTGTTGAGAGAATCGCGCTGATTGAAAAATTCAAATTTTTCCCAGTTTTGCCAGTTAAAATCAAAACCGATTAACAGTTTTTCTTTTTTCTCATAAGCCAAGCCAATACCGGCTTTTTGAGGCATTACCAAAACCCCATTTTCTTTGGGTCTGTATAAAATGGTATCAACCACAGTTGCAACATTTCCCTGTAACCCGCCGAACTGGCTTTTGATCAGATATTCGCGTGTGGCTCCAAGCTTCATCTGTTGACTGTAGGTGAGACCAAAGTGCAAAAAGTTGTTCGAATTGATCGGTGCGGTATAAAGCAAGCCATAATTGAACGAAATATCATTGATAAGGGAGGTGTTTTCCACTTTGGTAGTGGCCATATTGACCGAATCGGGGAAATAAAGGAATGAGGAGGTGATGGTTCTGCCGAAATTATAGTTCAGGTTTACACCTACCGAAAATTGATTAGCAAGACGGAATGAGTTACCGAAATAGAGAGTATTCAAGCCACCACTTCCTTCATAGCTTTTGTTCACCGCGATGCCTTGAGGCGAAACGCCGGGGACAACCACATTGTAGGCAATATTGCTGGTAGGCAGCAGGCCAACAGCCATTCGCCACCATTTCAAAACAGGAAATCCGGCTGAGAAATAGTTGATGCCAACACCATTGCCATTTTCGGTCTGTTTCGTGGTGACATATGTGACGGCCGACGCATTGAAACCAACATTGAAAAGGAACGATAATGAGTCAAAACGGTCATAAGAAGCCGGATTTACCGGGTTCACGAAACGGGGAGTTCCGATAGCGTTTCCTATTCCGCCCATTGCCTGCAATCGTGCATTGGGAGCGCGGGTTTCCAGATTACCAATACCAAACCTCGAATAAGGGGAATCAACACCGGTTTGCGCAAAAAGCTCCGGCAGACTGATGCCAAAGACAAAAAGAAAGAGGATGAATTTCTTCAACTTAGCGTAAATTATTAAAATCCATGATCGTTTTTAGCCCGTCAATGACGAGGTTTGGAGCAGCAAAGATGCTAATTCTTAACTTTTTATCAAAATAATTATTGTCTCCGCCGCCAATTAGTACTGTTAAATCTTCATAAATAGCTTTGTAAGCTTCAATGATTCCGTTCATTTCGGCTCTGGCGCCACATAAAGCTCCTGATGCCAATGCCTGTGCAGTAGTGGTTCCGGTGAGCGGTGTTTCATCAGGTAGTTCTATCAGCGGCAGTTGACCAGTGAAATGGTGCATGGCTTGCAGGCGCATCCGTATTCCCGGACTGATGATTCCTCCAGGCCAACTTCCATCGGCTTTCAATATATCGTAGGTGATACAAGTCCCCATGTCCACAACTAACACATTTTGCCCCGGGAAACGACCATAAGCGGCTGCAACACCGGCAATCCTGTCGCGCCCCAAACTTTCGGGGCTTGCATAGGTGATGGTAAAGGGTAGTGGTGTTTCGTGGCTGAGAAAATGAACCGGACAGATTTGTTGCAAGGCCGAAACAAACTCGTTGGAAACCGGGCGCACAGCCGAAAGCATGGTTGCTGCCGGAGTGCCGTTTTCTGAAATAAATGCGATCAAAGCCGCCGGATCGTCACCCGCAAAACGCACGGTATTCATCAGCACACCGTCCTGATAGAGACCAGCTTTAGAATAAGTATTCCCAATATCTACCGCAAGTTGCATCAAGGCTTTCAAGTTTTTATGGGCCTGCAAAGGTAATAGGAATGAGGGCTCGCGAGGATTTTTTTTAAGTTTTTCTACGAATGTTTGGAAAAGTTGTATATTTGCAACCCAAATCAGGAGGTACCATAGCTCAGTTGGTAGAGCAACGGACTGAAAATCCGTGTGTCCTTGGTTCGACTCCGAGTGGTACCACCCCAATAGCCTTCTGAAACCGGAAGGCTTTTTTTATTTCCCCTTTCACTTCACAATCGTTTGCGCTCAAAAGAAGATCACTCCCACCCTTTTCAATTGGCCACCTCGCATCAGAAATGTATCTTTGCGCCACAAAACTTTCTGTTGGTTACTTCAAAAAACTGTTCGACAGATATCAGATTTGTAAAATATTAACCCAAACTCCACAGATGAAAAGGGTATTGATTGTTACAGGGGGCGGCGACTGTCCGGGATTAAACGCCGTAATCAGGGCTATAGTAAAACGTGCCTCTCAGGAAAAGGACTGGGAAGTGCTGGGGAGCATACAAGCTTTTAACGGAGTGTTGTGGGAACCCAGCGAAATCAAAGTGCTGACGCCTGAAATTGTCAGAGGCATCCACTTTCAGGGAGGCACCATTATCGAAACAACCAATAAAGGAGGCCCATTCGCCTGGCCGGTGAGAAATCCGGATGGCAGCTGGACGAGTGTTGACCGCTCGGACGAGATGATCCGCAAAATCCAATATCTTGGTATTGATGCCGTTATCAATATCGGTGGCGATGGCTCGCAACGTATCTCACAAGCTCTTTACGAAAAAGGCCTTCCGGTGATTGGCGTTCCTAAAACCATTGACAACGACCTCTCGTCCACCGATTCCACTTTTGGTTTTCAGACAGCAGTAGAAATTGCCACCGAAGCTGTGGATAAACTTGTAACGACGGCAGCCAGTCACAACCGTGTGTTTGTGGTGGAAGTGATGGGGCGTTATGCCGGCTGGATTGCCTTGAACGCGGCCGTTGGCGGTGGAGCCGAAGTGTGTTTGATTCCCGAATTCCCATACGACTTGCAGATTGTGAAGGACAAGCTCGAAGCACGGTTTACCCGTGGACGCGGCTTTGCGGTGGTGGTAGCCTCCGAAGGCGCACATCGCAAAGAAGGTCAGATGGTTTTTGAAAAAAGCACCGAGGTCGGCTACGAAAACCTTCGTCTGGGGGGCATTGGCCGACAGCTCATTCGCGAACTCAAAGAAGCTGGATTTGAACCTGATATGCGCGAAACCGTACTCGGACATCTACAACGCGGTGGAGTCCCCATTGCCTACGACCGTGTGCTTTCGGCCCAGTTTGGCGTGAAAGCCTTTGAGATGGTGCTGAAAAAAGATTTTGGAAAAATGGTGTCATACCGACATCCTTATTTTGTTTCGGTACCTCTAAAAGATGCCATCCTCAAACCCAATTTGGTAACACTCGACAACGCATTGGTAAAAACCGCCACCGGATTAGGCATCTCGCTTGGCATTGATCTCCACAACCCATAATCGGGCGAATGATGAAAATCAAAGTCGTTTCAACCGCCCAAGAAATCAATGCCACTATGACCCATGGGCAAACGGTGGTAGTGGTTGACGTGCTTCGTGCCACTTCGGTCATTGTAACGGCATTAGCCAACGGCGCTGTAGCCGTTTGGCCAGTTCTCAGTGTTGAAGAAGCATTCGCAAAACACAAGACCTTTCCCCCATCCAATGCCTTGCTTGGTGGCGAACGCGGTGGAGTGATTATCCCCGGATTTCATCATGGTAATTCCCCTTTCAGCTATTCAAGAGAAACTGTTTTTGGGAAAAATATTGTGCTGTCAACCACCAACGGAACGCGTGCCATCCGCAACAGCAATGGAGCCGACGGCCTTTTTCTGCTTGCCATGCTCAACCTGCCTTATGCTGCAACAAAATTGAAAGAAATTGAGAACCTGATGATTGTGTGCAGTGGCACCAACAACCGTTTTTCGGCCGATGATGCCTTATGTGCCGGAATGTTGATTGTTGAACTGGAAAAATACACCCAGATCGAAACTGATGATCTGGGTTTGGTTCTGCGAAATTTTGCGCTGCAAGCTGGAAGCCCTGCTGAAAAACTATCTTCATGCTATCATTTGAATTATTTGAAAAGTATTGGTTATCAGAATGACATTAATTATTGCCTCCAAATTGGCACTCACAACATCTTACCAAGACTGCAAACAGATGGTTCCGTAATGATATGGAAAGATTAAAAAAACAATCCTTCTCAAAAGAAATTGATATTCTTCATCCCGTTTTTTAACGATTTGCTCATCGAGAAGCGGCATCAATCGGTTTGGCTTAACCCTCTTTTCGTCTTTCGATAAAAAAATCTTTGAGGATTTTCTCGCAACTTGCAGCTTCTATCCCTTTCTGGATGGTTGTTTTCGGATGAAGCACAGGTTTTTGGAGCAGGCTAAATCCACGTTTCGGGTCATCGGCGCCCCATACCACCTTACCGATATGCGCATGATGAAGTGCGCCGGCACACATCAGGCATGGCTCGAGGGTGACATAAAGAGTGCAATCTTCTAAATATTTACCGCCAAGATGGTTTGCGGCAGCGGTGATGGCCAGCATTTCGGCATGAGCAGTAACATCATTCAGGGTTTCAGTAAGGTTATGTGCACGGGCTACAATGCGATTACCGCAAACCACCACAGCACCCACCGGCACTTCGCCTGCTAGGCGGGCAGCTTCAGCCTGGCGGAGAGCCTCTTTCATAAAATGCTCATCGGAAAACACACTGAAAATCATCTTTTTTTTAAGTTAAAGGGCTTATTATAATTTCAGGAAACGATGAGCTCGCTCTCTCCCATCGTATTGAAGGTGAAGGATATAGCTGCCTTTTTTCAGGCTACTTACGTTGATACGCAGCAAGTTTTTGTCTGCCGGATTACAGGAAGCTGTCTGTATCAATTGGCCATTGGCAGCAAAAATAGCATAGCTTAGAGGCATGGATTCGTTCGGAATCAGGCTGACGGCCAACAAATCAGTTGCCGGATTGGGGAAGGTGCGTAGGTTTTCTGCCAATGGTCTTTCTGCTTGCGTGGTGTACACATCTACCTCCCACTTGGCCGTAAACATTCCTCTTCCATGTGATGCGGCAATAACGGTGAGGTCGTTTTGGCGCAGGCGAAGCATATCCACGCGTACATGGCTCATACCTTCGGAAGCCGGAACCCATTGCGGAACAGGTTCATGCAACATATTGGTAGTCCAGATGCCGGTTTCGGTGGCCAGCATGGCCTGCCCCGAGTTGTTCGGATGATAAATGGCCCAGCGGATGGGCATATCGGGAAGATTCCCTTCACATTCCATCCAGTTTGCACCACCATCGTAGGTTTGCCAAACGGATGATACCCCATAATTTGAGAATGTTACCAAAAGGGTGTCGTCAGAGCCGCCAATGGCCACGGATGAAATATTGGCAATCGGAAAATTGGAGCTTCCGATGTTGATGACCTGAGGTTCGGACTGAGCATTTGTTACTTTGTAAAGCTTTCCCGACTGTGTACCCACCATCAAAGTGGTCGTTCCGGCCGGCGAATGAGGCGAGACACCGACATAGGAAAACGGTACAACATTGGCTGTGCCAAGATTCACCTGATTGAGGCCCGATTGTCCGCCGATGCCGTTGATACGGATGAGTGTTCCGGCATTGAGTCCCTGAAAATCAACTGCATTGGCATACAAAGTGTTCAACCGATAGTCATAATCGGCCGGTGAAACGAAGGTTCCGTTTCCGGCATTGACGTAGTCGTAAAAGGCATCATTTTTAAAAATATAATAGCTGTTGTAATACACAGAAGTGATGAACAGATTTGGTTCGTTTTGATCCCAGAAACAATAAGCACCATCGCCTCCACTCACCATATCGTTAATAGTGAGGGTGTTGGCCGTAAATTTCAGGCTGCCATTGTCCTGCAGTCCGCCGACAAACTGTTCGCTTCCGGCGGTAGGATTCAGTGCGCAGGTATAAAACTGGAGGCTGTTGAAACCCTGGTTTCGTTCGGTGAAAATAGGAACCGCTTGGTTGGCATTTGTCGAGAGGAAGATGCCGCCATCGCTCGAAAAAATAGCCTGTTGCGGATTTCCGGGTCGGAAAAGAATTGTGTGTTGGTCGGCATGAACGTATTCATCGCCTCCACCATAGTACATCAGTGTCCAGTCGGAGATTTTTGTCCAGCTTTGGCCACCGTTGACCGTTTTCCAAAGGTCTAATCCGCCGGTAAAAAGGTGGTTGGGATTTTGTGGATCCACCTTCAACGCAAAAGCATGCCAGGCCAAGGTGCTCCAGTCGTTTGCCGGAATGTTGACAGGACTCCAGTTTTGGCCGCCGTCCACCGATTTGGCCATGTATTGGCCCCGATAATAATTGAAGCCGTCGTTGTAACCGGCTGCAAACTGGGCATATACAATTTCAGGGTTTGAGGGAGAGGCTGCCACCAAAGTACGGGCAGGAATCTTATAATAAGTTTGTGATTGTATCAGGGTGTTGTAGTGGGTATAAGCCGTCCAGCTTCCGGGTGTTCCGGCATCCGACCAAAGGACGACGGCTCCGCCTTTCAGATCGGTGTTTTCCATGGTTCCGATAAAGATTCGGTTGTTGGCTGCAATCTCAATATGGGCAGGCGCATAAGGTTTTCCGACTTGTCCGGGGATGTCGGGCAGCACTTGCTGCCAATTGTTGCCACCGTCTGTTGAACGATACAAGCCGTCGGAGGGCTGACTATGATGAACATTCCCTTCGTATTCGCCCGAGACTACTGCGGCATAAAGCACACTCAGGCCATTTTCGACCCTGATTTTCACATCCGTGACATAAGAAAAGTCGGTAGTAGAAGGCATTAAATCCCAGCTAGAACCGCCATCAGTGCTTTTCATGATTCCCATTCCCAAACCCGACGACTGGCGGTAAATCACCCTTGCAGTCTGGGCTTCACCGGTTCCGGCATATATGGTCATGGGGTCGTTGGGGTCGTAGCAGAGCGAGCTGATGGCAAAATTGGGCATCATGTCGCCAATGGATTCCCAGTCGGAAGCCAGATTGGTGATATCGCTGTTATACCACAAACCTCCCGTCACTCCGCCGGCAAAAACGGCTTTATGCTGAGGGTCGTTGGGATCAAACATCATCGCCCTGACACGCCCACCCATCTCGGCGCGGGTTCCTGTCCAATTGAGCGTAAAATCTCTTCTGCCTCCATTTTCAGCTTTCTTTGCCTGCTCATAGGCCAAATATTGCCGCTTCACTGGCACATAACCCAATTCGGGGTCAAGGGTTTGAAAATAGTTTTGAATGGCTGCCACATCCGGACGATCGGCCTTAGGGATATCTTTCAGCTTTACATCGGGAGCCGGAATTTTCAGCATAGACTGATGGAGCCAGTTTTCGTAGGCCTTACGTTTGGCTTCGTGATGCTGCATCCGAGGCCGATAAACAAAGACAGCGATCAGGATGAGAAAGATTGTCGCAAATGAAATGGCACGTTTTGTTGTCATAACAAAAAGGTTTATGGCAAATGTAAGGATATTCTGTTTTGAGCGGATGATGTTTTTTAGGGTAGAAGACCCTCAAAAGCAATGATTCATACATTTAAAATGAATGCGTTGGATACACCTTCTGCCTGACTTTCTTTTTATTGTGATTCGGCCAAAATATGATAAACTTTTGTGGCTGTTGCTGCATGAATATCCTGGCCGTGGTTGAAGGCTTCAATCATACCCTTGTCGCCGCTCAGATGGGCAATAATGCGCAACTCTATCCGGGAATAGTCGGCAGCCGCCACCCAAAATGGAAAAAATAAATTGACGAATGTAGGTGGCTGTATTATAGTCAGATAGCATACAATGGCAATTTTGCTTTAGTTGCGTTTTAATAATCTGTGTAAAGATACGCCCTTCTATTTTAGAAAGCAACAGAATTAATTTCGGATGTGCGAAAGGAATTTATGCCCCTTCAACACATCAACAAATAATCCTCTCAGGCTATTGCTTTACCAATTTCTGCACCCGCCATCTTTCTCCGTCCCACAGGCGGACGAGGTAGAGGCCAGCCGGATAAGGCTCCAATGCGATTTGGTGAAAACGCCCCTTAGCCGGAGCCTCATACAGCCTGCCGCCCGTTGGACCGATAAGCTGCACCTGCATTGAAACCTGAATATCCTTCTCAGGAAGCTCTACCCATGCGCTGAGGGCAGCAGGGTTGGGATAGAGCTTTAGCAGCGGCATATCGTTTTCATTTTCGGCAAGGCCTACAGTGGTGTCAGTGACTTCGATCAGCCAGATTTGGAAATCAAGAGTTCCTGCAAGGCATGTTATCTGACCTGAGCTTACGCCCCCTGCCGTTGTGGCGATGACATATTTATTTGTGCCAACTCGTTCTATTGCTGTACGCAGGTATTCGCTGGTGTTGCCACCGATGCACTGCTGCCACTCGAGCGTGCCTGTGCTGCTCACTTTGAAAACCCATATATCACTATTGGGATAGCCCATCGAATGGTTCCCAACCACATCGCCATCGTAGGATTGTGTGGTGCCAAAAACAAGGAAGCCCCCATCGTCCATCCTGAAAATGCGGTTAGGAACCTCCTCGTAATAGCCGCCATAACATTTGCTCCAAACGATATTGCCTTCGAAGTCAGTTTTTACCAACCAAATATCAAATGTTGGATTGCCAACATTATCATAACCGGGGTGATATCCTGTACCCGCTACATCGCCATCAGAAGAGGAGGTAGAAATACCAAGTAAGTAGCCATCATCTGTTTCAACGATAACTGCCAGTGCCTCATGCGAGGATCCTCCATAGCAGCGATGCCAAAGGTAGTTGCCCGCAGAATCGAGTTTGAACAATACAGACTGAACACCATCATAGGGATTGAATCCATTGCAGCTTATATTACCGTTTTCGCCATAATACGAGAAGCCTCCAACAAGTAAACTTTTGTCAGAAGTTTCGGTCACTTCAGTCATCCGATCAAACCAATTGTTCCCGATGGTGAAGTCCCACATTTTATTGCCCTGCTTGTCAACTTTGATCATCCAGCCGTCATCGGCACCGTAGTAATGGCTCACATCGCCATCGTTTGAGCAGGTGAAGCCGACAAAAATAACAGCAGTGTCGGAAGTGCGTAGGCCCGACTTGCCCTTCTCCAGGCAGTTGCCGCCGAATATCTTGTCCCACAACTTATTGCCATTGCTGTCAATTTTCAGTATCCAGGCGTTGTTTGAGCCGGGATCAGGATAAGGATCATAGGTGATATCGCCTGACGATGAAGAAGCGGTTGCTACAACAAAGTAGTTTCCCTGCTCTGCCGGAAATATCCTGAAAGCAGCTTCACCATGCCGTGGCCCGTAATATTCCTTTTCCCAGATGAGATTACCCTCGAGATCGGTTTTTAGTAGATATAGGCGCGGGTAATATCCCGTCTCGCCAGCCATAATATATCCATCACCGGTAAAAACAATATCTCTGACAACCTGATCTTCTTCATTCCCGTAACAATTTTGCCAGTTGATCACGAGTGGTTGTGCAGCCATGTGATTTCCAAGGGTAAGTAGCAACACGAACAGCCATATCTGAGGTTTCATCATAGCTATGTTAAACAAGGGGGACAAACGCCCCCCTTGCAGTTTGGTTTTTAATGTTGAATGATCAGTTTAACGGTTTGTGAGAAAGCTCCTGCAAAAAGGGTGCAGTTGTAAACACCGGGGCTGAGCTTGCGTGTGTCGAAGAGCTTTTGACCCTTAATGCTGCTGAGCGGGATGCTTTCGATGACCGCTCCGGCAGGCGAGGCTATCTCGATGCGGGCATCTTTTGCATCTTCGGGCAAGGTAAAGTCGAAAGAAGTCCAACTGTTGGCAGGATTGGGTTTAACCGATATGCTCAATCCGAAATAACCGGCCAGATGGTTTGGGTTTACAATCGCAGATGATTTATAAGACAATTCTCCTTGCAGTGAGGGGCAATTTGCAAATGGCTGTCCACTTATAGTTTCAACAATGGAGCGGGCAAGGGTTCCTGCAAGACCATTATCATTGACTGCAAAATCGTTCATTATGGCAGTTTCGTCTTCTGTCAGGTCTTCCAAACCACGATTTTCTTCCAGCATATTTTGATTCATAAGCAACATTGCCACAAAATTGTTGTGTTCATCGAGGGTTTCGCCTTGCAGAGCATACACCATGGGCAGCGTGTTGGCAAGATCAATGGCTTCGCTATACCTGCCTTCCTGAATAAATGAAGCAACAATCTGGCGTTCTGCACTCAAACCGCCAAGGTTGTGCAACCAGTTGCGCAGTTGAATCATATCGGGACTTTCCTCATTCAAGATGCTTCGCAACATATCATGGGCAGCGCGTGCTTTGTCGTGGCTGTGTTTTGCCATTTGCATCTGTAACACAGTTTTGTAGGTAGTTCCTTCAGCCACTTGCCTGAGGATATCAATCATGTATTCGGGCAGCGGTATTTCTTTTTGTCCCAAATATTCAATCAGCTCATTGTTTCGCAATTCATCAGGGTTCGCTGCAAGAATATCGAAGATGGCTGCCTCGGTGAATACTTCGGTATGATCAGCCACAGCAAGGAGTACTTCTTGTGAAACATGCGGAGATGCGCCAAGGAGTCTTGCGCGCAAAGCCCACATATCGCCGGACTGTGCTGTGGCAATGTCGTTGAGGCTTCCCTCTGTATCGCCCCCATCTGTCAGATTTGAATACAATGATTGAACCGCATCATATCGGTTCATCGAAATAAGGTATTCGCTCTCAAGAGCTTGTTTCTGGCTGGCTGTAAGCGTCAGGGTTTCGTTGTTGCCTCCATAATGCGAAGGGCAAGCATTGTTGGCCAAAACACCTTCGCGCACCACGTATTCCACAAAGGCGGGGTATTGAAATGCGGCATTGGTATTGTAATAATAGCCAATCAGGCGTCTGGTACCGTTGTAGAAATTCCAGGTGGCATTGGGAGAAAAAGTGTTGCCGGCAGGCTGGCTGAAGCTGCCCTGCAGGCTCTGAATGCCGTGTTCAGAAGTTGTTCCATACACATAAATATCGGCATAGTTGTCTGAGTTGGTGTTGCAGGTGTAGGAGAGTCCGCCAATTCCATTAGACATATAGTTTTTTCCATAGGCATAGTTACCTGCACTCAGACCTGCAAAAGTGTTGCGATATATATCTTCCACGCCCAGAGAATTAACTACACTTATTCCGATAAGGTTGGCCTGAGGGCTGCTTTCCTGCTTTCCAAACTGGTTTTCTTCGATGGCGAAGCCGCTGCTCTGTTCCAGGCGGATGCCATAGTAACAGTTTTCAGCGGTGTAGTTGCCATTGCCGATATTGAAAGTGGAGTTAATCACTGCGGCATTGTTCATCCACTTGGCATTGATGCCAATGGCATTGTTGTCGAAGAGTGCGCGGTTCACAAAAAAGCTGTAGGTATTCATGCCGGTATTGGCTGCATAGATGGCTGATTGGAAACCTGAGAAGGAGCATGTTTGGCCTGTGGGCGCCATCGCCGAGAAGCCTGCACTATACGAAGCAATGGCAGAGTTCCAGGGCGATGCACTTTGCACGTTGTCGGCAAGACTGAAATTGCAGCTGTTAAACTTCACGCCTTTCACACGGTTCAAGTCAACATGTTTGTAGAAATTGTGTGTCCCCAAATAATCATTATCCACAACAAAGGTACAATTGGTAAATGAAGCCAGGTAATCCATCTCTTCTGTAGGGAAATAAGGATTAAAGTTTCTGTAGGGTTGTATATGCACCGATTTGGTGTTGTTTCTGAAAATGGTGTTCGTAGCCTGAACAATACCACCTGTTTTGGTATAGTCACCTTCTTTCCAGAGGCTCACAGCACAAAGGGCATTCTCGATTGTGGCGTTGTTGAGAATCAACTTGCCTTGCTGGGAGGGCTGCCCTTGCATGGGGTATTGCGAGGCTGAACTGTTGCCCCAGACTTCGATGCCTTGCCAGGGGGACTTCTCATTTATATCAGTTTTAATACTTCCACCATCAATAGTAAACAATCCTCCCGGCATGATGATTATTTTCGCATCAGGATGCATAACCAAATTACACCTTAAAGTTAAGTGTGCACCTTGATTAATAATTAAATCTTGGTATAGCTTAATATCAAAGTCCCAAGTTTGATTTACTATGATTTCTAAGGGGACTTCTGATTTCTCACATTTTACATATTGTCTGACCGAAGTTAAAGCCAATGCCCTGTGCATTTGCCCAGATTGTTGAGGACTAATGTATCTTTGAGCACTTGTGCCACCCAGCAAATTATTCGTTATTCTATCTCCATTGAGGATATAAGGATTATCGTTCCAATTTCCAGTATGGGGGCAATTACTTAAAGAAGGCAATTCAACAAGAAAAACATCCTGTAAAAAATTCTCGTTCAATTGATTACAAATGGCGCTTGCTCCACCTCCATAATAAGTATGAAGAAGATCCAGAGTGTGCCCAAGTTCATGCGCAAGAAGTGTAGATTTTGCCCAATCATTTACATCAGAACCCCAGTATTTCATAACAACCCAGGAGTGGCTGTTTAGATTAGACCAGCTTGGAAAACTAGCATGGGCCCAATTCTGATTATAGGGGTTACCGAAAATATAAAGATTCAACTTTTCAAGCCTTTCTGGATAATTTGTTTCTATAAAATCTTCAATATTCTCGTGAACATAAGTATCATCCCAAGCATTAGTATTTTGATAAAAATAGATTCTCTCCTGACCTACTTCACCTATTGAAAATCTAATTCTCGAATCATAATTTGGCAACTCCTGAACCCATTCGATTTTATCTGATGGTGCATAGTTAGAATAAAAGGAGTTTACATATGTTATAACATTTCTGAATCTGTTAATAGTGCTCTGATTATTTTCAAAGTTACCACTACCATCATTTTTCTGAATGATATTAATATTTATCTCAATAGTCTTAATGGGAGAATTGCTTAAAGGCTCATTGATATTCATATATGGAATATAGGTGTTCATATTTTTATAGAATAACCAATCTCCATTCGAGTTTGGAATACAGTTTCCACTATATCCCATACTAGTTTCTTGTACCTCAAAAATACGACAGCAGGAGTCAATGACTTGACCAAATGTTATATTAGGCCAAAGAACATGAGCTGCAAATATTATTATTAAATGAATATGACTTTTCATCTGTTTAAAATTACTTTAATAGTTTCATAAATTTGATTGTTATCAGTAATCATTACAGTATATAGACCCCCACTAAGCTTGCTAACATCAATTTTTGTTAAATCTTCAATAATATTTGATCTGCAAACTTCGCGACCATATAAATCACTAATGATAACATACGCATTTTCAGTATCAGTAAATTGAACCCATAAAGTGTTCATTGCCGGATTGGGATAAATATTAATCTTTTTTTCAGAAAAATTTTCAGATGTTGAAACAATATAATCACAATAAGGAGCAATACCAGATTGAAATTCGAAAAAGCCATCTTTAAAGCATCGGAAAAGGCCACCCTCAAACAAGTCAGCTATACAGCCTTCTGTTTCGGGAAACATATACCATTCAATAGGACCTATTTTTTCAATTACTTTTCCACGAATTGACCAATTAGAAGATTCTTTGGGTATGACATCAATATACCTTAGTATCTCCGAATGAATCAGTGTATCTCCTTTTCCTGTAACTACAATGTGCCCGATGGTATCACAGCCTGCGTAATAAGTTTCTGGTATTATCCATTCATCACCGACTTCAGCGGAAAAATGATATAACACATAAAATTTGTTGTGCCTGTATATGAAGACAGAGTCTTCATTTGTCCAAATATATTCATTACCTATAAGACCGGAATTATAATTTCCGCTTATATAATCGTAGGTGTTTATTGTTTTTGAAAGAATTTTACAATTTTGATATTCACGTGAGGTACCTATGTCAATCAATGTGGTGTCTCCGATACATTCTATTTGAACAAAGCCGGTTGTTGAGAAATTGTCGTAACTGTAATGCCATGTTGCTCCCGGCTCAGGCCATGTTCTGTTTGCTTGTGATTGCTTATTCTCTTGTGCAAAGCTAAAATGTGCCATTAGCAAAACTGAGGCAAAGAGAAAAGTTGTTATTATTTTTCCCATGATTTATTTTGTATTTGATTAAGAAATTCATTATTAATGTGCCTCTTTCAGGCCGCCCTGCCCACATTTAAAGCAGGGAGGCACACATCCTCGAAGATGAGCGGCCCCGGCGGGGTCGGGGGACACCTAAATTGCTGTGTCGTCATAACAACATAAGTGGATAAAATTAACTCTGCTAAGATACAAAATAGTTCACTAAAAATCAAGCTTGAAAAGCAACGATGTTTATAGATAGTGTTAAAAAAATCATTATCGTTTGAATATCAGATGGATGTGTGTTATTTAGAATTAGTATAAATATAATTGTAGAGTGGTAATCAAAAAAAATCCGGACCGCCCATCCGATTAATCATCGAACCAATACAATACAAGAAAAGTATTTTTAATTTGTTTGTGCAAGATAATTGTCAATAAATTAAAATCTTACAAAAACACTTTTCCCGATTGCTTTACCAATTTCTGCACCCGCCATCTTTCTCCGTCCCACAGGCGGACGAGGTAGAGGCCAGCCGGATAGTGCTCCAATGCGATTTGGTGAAAACGCCCCTTAGCCGGAGCCTCATACAGCCTGCGGCCCGTTGGGCCGATAAGCTGCACCTGCATTGAAAGCTGAATATCCTTCTCAGGAAGCTCTACCCTTGCGCTGAGGGCAGCAGGGTTGGGATAGAGCAGAAAACCTGCGGTAGTAGCTGCCGGCCTTTGCTCTTGTATGCTCACGGTGGTGTCCATGATTTCGACAAGCCAGATGTCGTGAAAGCCATGAAGATTGCAGTTTACTCCATCGTTGTTGGATACTGCATCAGCTGCCAACACATAGTGATCGGGAGAGATGACTTCAACATTGTGAATAATAGCTCCATAACGACTGCCATAGCATTTTGACCACAACAGCTCGCCATTGGCCGACACGCGGTACAGCGCTCCGATAATTGCACCATTGACGGATGGGCTGCAGCTGAGATCAAAATCTTTCGAGTCGGAAAACCCACCCACCAGATAGGTGCCATCGTCAAGCTCCCTGATGAATGTAGGGTCATCAAAACCAGTCCCTCCAAGGCAGCGCTGCCACTCGATGCGACCCATTTCGTTTGTTTTCACAATCCAGGTATCGTATCCACCGGTCAAACCGGGAATACCATGATAACAGTTGACATCTCCGTTGCCTGATTTGGTTAGCCCCACAAAGGCATAACCTCCGTGCGTTTGAATCACATCCACCATAGCTTCGCCTTTGTCGCCTCCATAGCATTGCTGCCATTCAATTTCGCCATGGTCGTCGAGTTTCAGCATCCAGGCAACATAACTATCATTGGGCAGGCCTTCGCGGCACTGCAGATCGCCGCCTTGAACATAGCTGATATTTCCCCCCACAAGATAGCCGCCATCGGATGTCAGAATGATCGAATTTGCCTGGTCCTGCATCGCACCTCCATACGCATGTTGCCATACGATATTGCCTTCAGGGTCTAACTTCACCACCCACAAATCGTAGGTGCCGTTGTTGTGCGTAATGTCCCCGTCAACAGAGCCGGTGGTGGCAGCAAATATAAAATAGCCTTCCTCGTGGTCGTGGATGATTTTTCCGCCATATTCCTGGTGCGTGCCCCCGTAACACCTGCTCCACAGCATATTTCCCAGGCTGTCGGTGCGCACCAGCCACAGGTCGCTAGATTCGCCCGGATGGTTGCAGCTTACATCTCCATCCCTGGAAAAGGTATAACCATACAGCAAAAAACCCTTGTCAGGGGTGCGAAGAAAATCCCTCGCTTCCTCAATTCCACTTCCACCATAGGTTTTTCCCCATATAATTTGTCCGGTGGCATCTGTTTCAAACAACCAATAATCGCTTTGCCCGTGGTTGAAGCCCACATCCCCTGCGTAGGAGTAAGTGTTTCCAAAAATATAATAACCGCCTCCGGGCTTTTTTAGAATCTTTTGGGGCCAATCAGTATGAGATCCTCCGTAGCAATGCTGGGAAAGAACAACATACTCCTGGGCCTGGCTGAGGCTTGCCGAAAGCAGCAACAGCAGGAGTGGTAAGATGTATTTCATTGATTTGATGTATTTCATTGGTTTATGGTATTAAAAGCTTCAGGTTGCAGGCAACAGGTCTGCAACCTGAAGCTGAATGTTAGAGGTTTATTTACTTATCAGGCTAAGTTCTAATATTAACAGCATTTTCCTTAAATTGCAAAAACAAATGATAT
>JACFNF010000071.1 GCA_019454985.1 Bacteroidales bacterium | reverse complement strand
GCTTCAACTCACTCAACAATGGGCAAATTGACCACGCTTAACTGCGGCGCTACCCTCGATTTTGCTCGCAAAGTTTATTCATTGTTTCCCAATCAAGGTAATCTTTCGGGCGGGCGGGAAATATAACTTGCGATGAATCAATATCGTCTAAATCAAGAATAATTACGCCAATACCAAAAGATGCCGATAAGCGTTCTAATTCTGATAATAAATCATCATCTTGCTGAATTGAATATGCAACCAAATAGCCTTCATTCGCCCATGACGAATTTGATACCGCCTGAAAGAAATTTTCTCTGTAATTGCTTCGGTCAATTTCTTTTTTCAACTCAAACGAATAAAGACGAATCGCCGTTTTATCAGTCGCTTTATTGAATTCAAGTAGTTTCCCGTTCCAATCATCAATCGGCGAATAAAAGCCAACCATATCGGGATGTACCCATTCACTTAATGAATTATGCTTTGATTTTTCGTGATAAATAGTTTTGGTGTAAACCTGCTTGCCACGATTGAAAGAGGTATTGGTGTAAGCAAAGTAGGCTAAAACGGGGTGAAGTTTTCGCTCATGAAAACCAAAACTACTTTCCTTTTTGCCTTCTGTTGCTTTTGTAGCACGAGAAGCATAATTTATATCGTCAGGATTTACTTCGTCTTTGCGCGACAACAAGAAAAATCTAGCGGGGTTTCTGCCAACTTTGATAAATACCGTTTCTGGATTGTCTCGAATATCAACAAAAAGTCTCGCGCCTAATGTTTGCCACGGAGTTTTCCCCGTAATAGAAAGTTTGGAATCTAAACCGCTTGTTTTTCCAAATTCCCAAATTTCTTGAAACGTCATAGGTTTTGGCGCAGACTTTAGAATTTCTTGAGCAAAATCGAGGAACGTATATTTTGATGGGGGCATTTGGTTTTCCTGATTAAATTTTCAAAGGGGCGGCACAACGGCTTGCGTTACCTGCGTGTGGGCGGGCGTGGATTCTGCTTGGGAGCAGGAAAAACTCGAAGCGAGAAAAATGCTCGAAAATGCCGCAGAATCCCACACGTCAGGTGCACGCTTTGTTGGCTGGCATTTCTCAGAATCAAAACATGCTTGTCTTTCAGTGAAGTTATTTTAAGTTGATTCAACTTGCTTCTTTAATATTTCTCTGAAAAGTTCTGCTTGAATTTCAGCATTGTTATTCAATTTTACATTTTCAATTACCCTGTTTGTTATTTCTCGATAGTATAAAGTGGCTTGCGACATACTGATTTTTCCCTGTTTTTCTAACTTATCAACCATTTGAATTGCTTCTTCCACATCTGGTGGAATTTTATTTTTAGCATTCAGGCTTTTTATGTTAAAACCAAAGACTCCAATTGCCATAAAGTGATAAATTTTCAATACAGATAGTCTTAATGCCCAAGTCAACTCAATTACAGGAGCAAATAAAGATGCTATGCCATGTGCTATAACTCCAAAAAGTAGCCCCATACTTGTTCCTACTGGGTTTTTGACAAGCAATATATCTGTGGCTATTTTGAAAACGGCTGTAAGTTTATTCATGTGGTTGTTCATGCGAATACTCCACCTTCTACACATCTGGCTTCTTCTTGCAAGACTTCGGGTTCAGGCATAAGTTTTTTGATTTTGCCGCCAGAGTAAAAATTCTCATCGGAGTTTTCAACAACAAACTGAATGATTTCTCGGGCTTCGTAGTAATTTGTTCCATAGAAGCCTTTTCTGATTCGATATTCTGTGACTTTCTGATTTGTTTGTAAGGCTAAAATTGCTAAAGCAAAAAACATTAATCCCAACAAATTAGGTTGTGCAGTGAACAGCCCCAATAATAAATAGATTACTAGCCCTGTAAATAATAAAATGTAGGCTCGAGTATCTTTTTTAATTTTTTTACCTATCATCATTCCTATAATGGTTGTTTCTTCAACTTCATTCTTTGATACTGATTTAGCGGTCTTTTGTCTTACGGAATCTATAAGACCAGCATTTAATACTTTTGTGTAACGGCTTTTTATTTTTGAATAACTAGAATCGTTTGGCTTGTGGGAAATAAAAATGAATTTGTCAACATCTTTTGAAAGTAATACGTAATCCTTTAAAAGTTTTTCTTTGAATTTATTCGTTAAGAGTTCTTCTTGTAGAAGTAAGCATTGGGTGCTTATAGATTCTTGAAATTTGCTATTGATAAATTCGTACTTTGAAGCAATATCTGCCCAAGAAGGTTGAGAACCATCAAGAAACTTATCATATATTTTGTCTTTTTCCCAATCTCCAGCAAAATAGATTTTATAACGTATTGTGTTGATGTCTTTGTAGTCAATATCAATCTTGTGAATAAGAGACGAGTATTCACTATATAATTGTTTTTTTATTTTGGATGTCACGAATATGTCGTCCAATGATTTGTGTGAAAGTAATTCGGGGTCATTTAATTTGAGAAAATCTGCAAATTTCAAAATCGTAAAAATGATGATAATCAATATGGATATGATAAGAATGATATTTGTCATGCTAACTCCTTGTGTAAGCGAAACCAGTTTTTTGAGAACATCAACATCATTTTTACAAGCCAGAATAAATAGCCATTAAACCTTGAGTATATCTTGCTCTGCCAGCCAACGGTTTGCGTTACCCGCAAGTGGGCGGGCTGAGATTCTGCTTGGGAGCAGGAAAAACCCGAAGCCAGAAAAATGCTTGTAAAACGCGCAGAATCCCACTTGTCGGGTGCACGCTTTGTTGGCACGCTTTTGACTTGCAAGACTCTTTGGCTTACTTCACTTTCACGCTTTTCAGGATTGGGCGGATACCTGCTCTGTTTGTTTCATCAAACCACGAACATTTCCTAAACAGCATGAACCTTGAGGATTTCGTAAATCACAAGCGCATTGATTGGCTTGGATACCAGTATTTATATCGTTTACCATCTCAACACGGGATTCGGGTGAAGCATTACGAATTTCTGATACCGTATGTTTGAAGCAATAGCATACAAATACATCATCTGCGCTTGGCTCTTTTTGATAAACTCGCTCTCGTAATTGTGATGTTGTAAATACAGACTTGCTATCAGCCGAGTAATAAACAATGGGGCAAGACTGCGTTCGACAAAAATAATAATCTGTATCTTGAATTGAGCGCAACGAAACGGATAAAAGCGCCTTTACAGTTTGACCTTGAACAACTTTCCCTTTTTGCTTGCATTCGGGACAAAATACTTCAGAATGTGATTTATGCTGAATTGTTGCTGATGGCAATTCGCAAACTTCACTTCCTGCGGATGTAGTAGAACAGCAATTATCGCTCATGGAAAATCTCCTTATTTTGTTTAACTGATAAGACTGTCGAAAAGGCGAATTGCTTACTTGAACGGTTTTTACCTTGTTGTGCAAGGGGCGTGCCAACGGTTTGCGTTACCTGCGTGTGGGCGGGCGTGGACTCTGTTCGGGAGCAGGAAAAACTCGAAGCCAGAAAAATGCCCGAAAATGCCGCAGAATCCCACACGTCAGGTGCACGCTTTGTTGGCACGCTTTTTG
>JACFNF010000004.1 GCA_019454985.1 Bacteroidales bacterium | reverse complement strand
TCAGCGCCAATGCAGTGGGCGGAACGGGAGTTTATACCTATCTATGGCAGCCTGCCGCCGGCCTGAGCAATCCTACTATTGCCAATCCTGTGGCCAGCCCCGTCGAAACCACCACTTATTCTGTTACCGTGAGTGATGGAATGGCACAGGCAACGGGGACAGTAACCGTTACTGTTTTGCCTGCAGCACAGGTAGATCTGGGTCCCGACCAGATTATCTGTCCGTGGATGAATACCACCCTCAACGCTACCATGCCCAATGCGGCTTCTTATCTATGGTTGCCTTCGGGCTTGACTACCCCATCCATCACCATTGGAGGCGAAGCTTTGGGACTCGGTGCGCATACAATCACCGTCAATGTTACCTATAGCAACGGATGTACGGTAACGGATGAAATTGTCGTCACCGTTGATCCTTGCACCGGAATAGGTGAAAATTCCCGTGAGCTGCGATTAGACCTGCATCCAAATCCTGCAACAAATCATTTAAATATCCAATTGAGCGGTAAAGCAGGAAATGTGTCCTACGTTCTGCTGAACTATCAGGGGCAAGTGGTGTACAGCAGCGAAAACTTTGCTGTTGATGGCCGATACGATACCCGCATTGATCTGAGTGCTTTTGCCAAAGGAATTTATTACTTAAGACTGAATAGCGGCGAAACCAGCAGTGTCAGAAAAGTAGTAGTTCAATAATCTGAATTTATACATCTTTAAACTGCCCCAATAGGTAAATTTATATTACTTTTGGGGCAGTTTTTCTTAAAAACCAGTTCCATGAAACAATTTACGCTTACCCTGGCAGTGGTTTTACTGTCGTTGTTTTCTTTTTCGGATAACTGGACGGGTATCACCTCGGATTCGCCGGCCCAGTTGAATTACAAAGTGCTTCAGTCAAATGAAACAAGCATTGTCATCAGTTTTTCGACAAAGGGTTTTAACAAAACAAATGTTGAGACTCCCAAAGGAAAAGCAGCAATCATCAGTGTTCCCAAGATGGTGTCGATCAGCGAAAAAGGGTCACCCGATCTGCCTAAATATGCTGTTTCAGCCATTATTGGCGATGATGATTTGATGGATGTCAGAGTGTTGTCGTCATCCTATACCGACTTTCCGGATATGGACATTGCTCCGTCAAAAGGCGACTTCTCGCGTCAGATTGATCCGGCAAGCGTACCTTACACCTATGGTCCGGCTTATCGGCATGATGCGTTCTTTCCTTCCACCAATGTGAGCTTGCAAGAACCATATATTCTGCGCAATTTCAGAGGACAGGCGCTGACCGTGATGCCTTTTGCCTATAACCCTGTCAGCCGCACCCTTCGTGTGTTTCATGAATTGAAAGTTGAGATTTACAAAAAAGGCACCGGCGGCGCCAATCTTTTCAGCCGGTCGGCAGTCAACAGCAAGGAAGATTTTGAGTTTGAACACCTCTACGAAAACCATTTCATCAATTACAGTCAGGTTCGTGGCCGTTATCCTGTATTGCAGGAACAAGGCCGCATGTTGGTGATTGCTGCACCTCAGTTTATGGAGGCGATGCAGCCCTTTGTAGATTGGAAAAGAACCATTGGCCGCCCCATCGAAATGGTGAGTGTAGCGAGCATTGGGACTACGCCAACGGCTATCCGTGATTATGTACTCAACTATTATAATACCAACGGACTGACTCACCTGTTGCTTGTGGGCGACCATCAGCATGTTCCCAGCTACAACAACACCACTGCCGGTGGTTATTCGGATAACTATTATGGTTATCTGGCCGGAAACGATTCCTATAACGAGGTTTTTGTCGGACGTTTTTCGGTTGAAACCACTGCCCATGTTCAGACAATGGTTCAGCGTGTGATCACCTACGAACGCGATTTCAATCAGAATGCTACCTGGCTCGACGTGGGAACGGGCATTGCCCGCAACGAAGGCGCCGGCGGAGGCCATAACGGCGGCGAAGCCGACTATGTACATATGGATTATATCCGCGATAGCCTTTTGCATTATACCTACTCTACCGTTCACCGCGAATATGACGGAAGTGTTCCCGGTGTGCCCAATACCACCGCAACACAAATCTCGGCTCGTATCAATGCCGGTACGAGTATTATCAACTACTGCAACCACGGTTCACAAAACAGTTGGAGCGTTGGTGGCTATTCCTCAACGCATGTGGATGCCTTGACCAATACTGACCGCTGGCCCATTGTTTGGGCTGTTGCCTGCGACAATGGTAAGTTTACCAACGGCACCTGTTTTGCCGAAGTCTGGACCCGCGCCACTTACAATGGTCAGCCCACCGGAGCCATTGGAACGATGATGAGTTGGATTTCACAGCCTTGGACTCCGCCGATGACCGGACAAGATGAGATGGTGACCATTCTTGTTGAAGGCTACCAAAACAATATCAAACGCACCTTTGGCGGAACTTCTATCAATGGGAGTATGAAAATGCTTGACCTTCATGGCAGCTCAGGCCGAAGCACCCACGATACCTGGATCCTGTTCGGCGATCCTTCGCTCACCCTGAGGACAAAAGCCCCCGTGCCGATGACTGTGACTCACATGCCTACGATTTTCCTTGGAATGAGTGAGTTCACTGTGAATGCCGACGCCGAAGGAGCAACGGTTGCATTAACCGTTGACGGACAAATCCTTGGGACCGGGACCATTGCAAACGGCAGCGCCACCATCAGTTTCCCTGCTCTAAACAATGTAGGCACCATGAAAATCGCCGTGTTTGGATTTAATCGTGTGACTTATATCCATGAAATTGACATTATTCCTGCTTCCGGGCCATTCATTGCCTATATTTCCAACACCGTCAACGGTATAGCAGGCGGGCAGGTTCATTATGGCACTGAGGTAAACCTCGGGGTCCAGCTCCGCAATCTTGGCGTTGAAAATGCTACCAATATCGTAGCAACTCTCAGCTCAACCTCACCTTATGTGACCATTACTGACGGCACTGAAAGTTATGGTATCATTGCTCCTGACCAGGTAAAGATGATTGACAATGCCTTTGCATTCAGTGTTTCCAACGATGTTCCGAATAATACCCAGCTTCCGTTTACTCTTACCATCACGGCCGACGAAGGAAACTGGGAAAGCAGTTTTAACCTCAATGCCCTGGCGCCTTCATTCAGCATTGGGAACTTCACAGTGAACGACGCCTCGGGCAATGGCAACGGACGGCTCGATCCGGGCGAAACGGCTGATCTGAAAGTGAGCTTCACCAATAGCGGCTTGAGTCAGGCTGCCAATGCTTTGGCCAATCTGTCGCTGAACTCGCCTTTCGTTACAGTCAATTCGGGCAGTTTTGAATCGGCCACCGTTGATGCCGGACAAACCGTTGAGGCTATATTCAATATCACTGTCAGTGGCGGAACACCCATCGGACAGGCTGTTCCGTTCACGGTGAATGTTGCTGCAGGTGCCTATCAGGCTCAGAAAGATTTTACGGCTAAAGTTGGCTTGATTCTCGAAGACTTTGAGTCGGGCGGGTTCAATGCGTTCAACTGGACTACTGGCGGCAATCTGCCCTGGATCGTAACCATGGCCAATGTATATGAAGGCAATTTCTCGGCAAAATCAGGTGCAATTACCAATAATCAGAGCTCACAGCTCCTCCTGCAATATGAGGTGAGCGCGAGCGATTCAATTTCTTTCTTCCGTAAAGTATCGTCAGAATCTGGCTACGATAAGATGCAGTTCTTTATTGATGCCAATAAGGTTGGCGAATGGTCGGGCGATGTGGATTGGAGTAGGGTAGCCTATTCTGTCACAGCCGGAACACATACTTTCAAATGGGTGTATATGAAAGACGTGAGCGTGGCCAGCGGCAGCGACTGCGCATGGCTCGACTACATCACCTTCCCGCCGATGCTGACCACTACCGGATGGGCCGGAAACAATGCTGAAATCTGCGCAGGCTCTACCTATCAGCTCAATGCTACGGCTGCACAGTACAACAGCCTGAACTGGACAACTACCGGCGACGGTAGCTTTAATAATACTAATATTTTGAACCCTATTTATACGCCGGGCAGCCAGGATATTGCCGGCGGAAGCGTCCAGCTTAAACTTATCGTCACCGGTAACACAAGCACAGTGGAAAGCACTATGACCCTTACCATCCACGGAAATCCCGAGGTGTTTGCCGGTCAGGCTCCTTCGGTTTGCCATGGCTCTTCCGTTGAGTTGAACGATGCGACGGCTGTCAATTACAGCAGTCTCCTCTGGACAAGTACGGGTGATGGTGCGTTTGATGATGCTACCGTTCTGCACCCTGTTTATACACCTGGAGCCAGTGACCTTGCCAATGGCTCGGCTGTTCTCACCCTCACCGCAAATGGCATTGCCGGCTGTGAACCTTCATCCACCACTGCCACGTTGACCATCAATCCATTACCGACTATCACGATTTCGGGTGATCAGACCGTATGCGAAGGACAACCCGCAACTTTGGTATTTACCCTCACGGGAAGTGCTCCCTGGATCGTTGAAATGTTGGACACTGAACCAATCACGATGACTCAGTCGCCCTGGGAAATGGTGGTTACGCCATATTCATCTACAACTTTTGTGCTGACGGGTGTAACTGATGCAAACAACTGCTCTGCCGCTGCTTCCGGACAAGCTGAAATTATTTTGAAGAGCGTCCCTGGTATTCCCGGACAGCCTTCCGCTCCTGAAAGCGTTGACCATGCCTTTGATCCACAGAGCACTGTCAGCATCACCGCTGTTGAAAACGCTACCTCGTATGCATGGACTATCGAACCGGCAGAGGCTGGTACAATTAGCGGAAGCGGACTTGAAGCTGTCGTTGTATGGAATGCAGACTATTTGGGCAAAGCTTATATCAAAGCTGCCGGGATTAATGATTGCGGACAAGGACAGTGGTCGCCGGCTTCGGAAGTGTTGGTTCACAGCACCATCGGCCTCAACGAGAATACTTTTGCATCGCTCAAGGTATATCCCAATCCTTCGGCTGGAGTGTTCACTGTCGTATTGCCCGGTATGGTTGCCCGTGGCGATATCCGTGTTACCAATGCCATTGGCGGTTTAGTGTATAGCGAAAGTGTATCGGACTTCAGTGCCGGTTTAAAGGAAGTCAATCTGAGCCACCTGCCCAACGGCGTTTATCTGATAAGCCTCACAACAGACAATAAAGTTGCGATGCAACGCGTAACAATCAGAAAATAAGTTTCTTGATTTGATTGCAACAAAAAAAGCAGGGCTTCAGCCCTGCTTTTTTCATTATATTCCAAGTAGCCGCAGCCCACGATAGATCAGTTTTTCGAGCGATGGTTGCCGTTTGGATATAGCACGCAGCCCATCGGTGAGTTGGTCTGCTAAACTATGGTCGGAAAGCTGAATGGCCAGCTCCACCGCTTCGAGCCAAAGCAGCCATTCATCGGGATAGGTTGTCAGCGAAGGCGAAAAGCCTTTCATCAATTCGTGTGGCCGCGATGTTGATTCGCGCATCTGCCGGAGTTGCCTATAAAGCTGATGGAGTTTGCGCTCATGATCATTGTGTTCGATGGCATGGGTTTTTTCGAGCGGTTTTGGGTAAGAAAGACCGAAAGCATCGGCATTGGCCGGCCCGGAAAATACCGAAGTCAAGGCTTCCCCAACAGCCATATCGTAGGTTCCCCACGAAGGCTCGAAAAGGATGCGGTCCTGATGGCTCACTTTGCAGTTGCGAAAACTGAGCATCAGCAGTTTGTCCTCTTTTCTCAGTTCGGAAAAGAGCTCGCCTTCTACCCTGACACTCGACTCAAATTCAAAAGAGCATTTTTTGCCTTCGACAATGCCGAGATTTTGCATGTCAGCCTTGTCCATGTAACGGGGTGGTTTGAGCAGCCCTTTGATGCGTCCTACGGGTGCTCCGAAGCCGTGAGCGTGTTGGTCGGGGAGATGACCTTGCAGAGGCTCGTTGGCATAGCTAAGCAGTGTGGGGCCTGTGGTCTGGATATATGCCGGCTGGTTTTGAAGGATGAGGCAATCGGAAAACAAACCGCTCACCTGAAGCCCCGAGCTGTAAACTGCCGTAGCCGGCCAACCCGAATCAACCGCCTTCAGCATGCCTTCAACACCGCCTTTTCGAAGGGCCATGCGGTCGGCAAAGTCGTCCAAAACCTTGCCGAGCCAGTCAAAGTCGGGCGTAACAAACAGTTGCGGCTGTTGACGTGTGATATCGAAATTGTAGTAAACGGCATCAATGGAATAAGGTATTTTTTTGACTGCCTTGCTGAGTGCATTTGCGCTTTCGCCAATGGATGAAAGCAGTCCGGCACCATAAATCAATGGTTTTTCAACGGTACCGACAAGCCCGTATTCCACTGTCCACCAATGCAGGTTGCGCAATGAAGCCATTTCGGAGGCCACGCCAAGGCTTCTTTCTTTGGCTTCCAAAGTTTTCTCGGCTAAGAAAATTTTCTCGGCCGGACTTCGTGGGTCGGCTTTCAGGATGGAGAGATGCCGGATGGCTTCGTAGAGTTCGTAGTCGGAGGCCGATGAGAAAGCTTTTGAGCCGATTTCGCCAAAACGCTGTAAATACGCAGCATAGCTTTCGTCGGCGATGATGGGAGCGTGCCCGGCAGCCTCGTGGAGGATGTCGGGAGCAGGCGTATATTCAATCTGGCCGATAGGACGGATGTCGGCTGCAATCACCAACACCCGATACGCCTGAAACTCCATGAAAGCCGCCGGTGGGATAAACCCATCCACCGTTACCGCACCCCAGCCAATACGTCCCAGGATGCTGTTCATCGTGGTCATGTCGGGAATGCGCTCAATGCTGATGCCGGTTTTGCGCAACCCTTCCAAATAGGCCGGATGCGCTGCCGAACGCAAAAAATCAACGTTCTGACGCATCACATAACGCCAAATGGCCTGATCCTGCGAAGTGTAACTGTCGTACGGTCGTTCGATAATCCAGCCGTGCAGATGACGAGGAAGACGCTCTATTGCCTGATTTTGAAGCATAATCCTGATTATTTGGAATGATTATAAATTACCCAAAAGTAAAAAAACTTTGCTCCCGTTGACCAAACGAAAAATTTTGAGCCTGCCAACCGACCAATGCTGCGAATTGTCTATATTTGTTAGCAATGTGAACCGAAAATATAGAAGTAATTGAAGTGTGTTTTGACTCAATAAACCTTTTTAGAATTTCAAACCAAAATATATAGATTTAATACTGACCTATTTTCGATTCTGTTAAACGCTAAAAACCAGATTATGAAAAGAATCGTTTTTACTTTTTTCCTGATTTTCTGCCTCATCGTCAAGGTGGGGGCGCAAGGCCTGACTGTTAGCGGTCAGGTGACAGATGCTGCCGATGGTCAGCCTATGCCCGGGGTGAGCATCCTGCTCAAAGGCACAACAACGGGCACCATTACCGATTTGGACGGGAGATTCAGCCTTTCCGGCTTGAAGAAAGGCCAGACCCTTGCCATCAGGTTTATGGGCTACGAGAGTCAGGAGTTAGTGATCGGCGAAAGTACTTTTTACCCAATTGTATTGGCCGAAAGTACCAAGGTGCTTGATGAGGTTGTCGTGACGGCATTGGGGATTACCCGCCAGAAGCGCGAAATCGGCTATTCCACCGAACGCATCGAAGCCACGGTGGTTACCGATTCCAAGGCAGCTAATGTGCTTAATGCCATCTCGGGTCGTGCTGCTGGGGTGCAGATTTCGCAACCCGATGGGGTAGAGGGCGGCTCTACACGCATCGTCATCCGCGGCAACAACAACATTGGTTCCGACAACCAGCCGTTGATTGTGGTGGACAATATCCCCATCGAAAACACGCCCGGCCTCACCAATATCGGTCGCGGAGTGGACTGGGGCAGTGCCATCAACGACCTGAATGCTTACGATATAGAGAGCATGACGCTGATGAAAGGCGGCCCGGCATCGGCTCTTTATGGGTCGCGGGGTGCCAATGGCGTGCTTTTTATCACCACCAAAAGGGGAACAAAACAAAAAGGCATCGGGGTTACCTATAACACCGACGTGAAAGTGAGCATCCCCTATCTTTTCCGCGATGTGCAGAATGTATATGGCCATGGCGGACCCATCTCGCTGACTCCGGCCGTCTTTCCCACTTCGGGCGACACCCTGCTCTATCCCGGAATCTACGGAAACGACCATCTAATTCTCAATCAACAGGGCGAAACATCGAGCACTTCTGCCGAGTTTGGCTACTACGGCTCGGCGGTGTCATGGGGGCCGCGTATGGACGGACAACTCATCAAATGGTGGGACGGAACGATGCGCCGTTGGGAGCCCCAGCCCGACAACCTGAGCATACCATTCCACAACGGTTATACCACCACTCACAACGTCTCGGCCACGGGCGGCGGCGACAAAGGAACCATGCGCGTATCCTTTACCCGTCAGGACAACAAAGCCATTGTGGACAACAGCAACTTCGACCGCACAACGGTGAATCTTGGAGCCAATTTGAAAATCAGCGAAAAACTATCCACCGATGTCACTATGTCGCTCATGAAATATAACCGTCTGAACAGCCCTATGCTTGGCGAGGACGAGCATTCATTCAACAAAGGATTGCTTTATTCCTGGCCCAGAAGCTACCGTGGCATTGACCGTGAGTATTACGCCAATCCTGACGGATCGCGCAACCCTCAGGAAGGTTATCCTTTCTTTTATGTCAGCCCCTCGCTCTGGTGGGATTATTACAACAACAACACCCGTCAGAAACGCGACAAATATACCGGTGCGCTGAGCCTCGTTTACGACCCCTTCGACTGGCTTAATATTCTGGGGCGCATGGGCATTGACTACACCATCGAGCAGTTTGAAACCCGCAACAAACCCACCGACCCGCTCGGATTGCAAAATGGCTACTATTCCAACGGCCTCTCGCGCAATATGGGCGACAACTACGACGTGATTGTCACTGCCGGAAAAGACGCCCTCTTTGGAGGTCAGCTCGATGTGAAGCTCACCGCCGGTGCAAGTCTTTACAGCAAAGATTATTACGCCCTCAACGGACATTCGGGCACCTGGTATTATCCCAATATGTACACCTTTTTCAATTTCACCGAAACAACCTATGCGAGCGGCCCCAACAACACCACCATCGTTGACCGACCGGGCAACAGCGCTTCGTCCATGGTCCCACGCGAAAGCATCCTGCGTAAGCGAAACAATTCGGTGTATGCTTTCCTGAATTTAGCCTACAAACAAAGCCTTTTTGTGGAGCTTACAGGGCGTAACGACTGGTCGTCGGCCTTGCCGCAAGGCAAAAACTCCTATTTCTATCCTTCGGTATCGCTGAGTTTTGTGCCTACCGAAGCCCTGCCGGTGATGAAACATCTGCCCTGGATGAATTTCCTCAAGATTCGCGGGGGTGTGGCTCAGACGGCTACCGATACCGACCCTTATCTGCTGAGCTTTTACTACAATACAAGCCTCTTCGGCGGTCAACAGTCGTCGGGCTTTCCCGATATCATTCCTCCGCTAAACCTCAGGCCACAAAGGGTGAATGCCTACGAGGCCGGACTGAATGCCAGCTTCTTCGAAAACATCATTGATCTCGACTTCACCTATTATTACCTGTATTCTTTTGACCAGATTATTCCCAACCTTCCCGTGGCCGTTTCTTCGGGAGCCAGTTATGTCATGACCAATGAGGGCGTACTGACCAACAGGGGCTTTGAATTGATCATTAACGCAGTACCTTATAATACACGGAAGCTTCAGGTGAAGACCGGCCTCAATATCAGCCGCAACCGTAACAAAGTGGTGAGCTTAGGAGGCGATGCCGATACCTACCTTTTGGCCGATATCTGGGGGCTGAACGGCCCAGCAATGGTGCTCCAGGAGGGCGACGACTACGGAACCATCAGCGGCTACGACTATATCTACAAAGACGGACAACGCGTGCTGAACGATGCCGGAACCAAATATCTGATTACCGACACACGTGTACCGATTGGCAATGCCTCGCCCCATTTCATTGCAGGCTGGAACACAGCCGTCAAATGGAAAAACCTCCGATTCGGCATGTTGATTGACACCAAATGGGGCGGCGATATCTATTGCGGCTCGTATGTGATCGGACTGCAAACCGGCCAAAGCCCCGAAACACTCAAAGAACGCGAAGGAGGCGGATTGCCTTATACCGACCCGACCGGAAACACCAGCAATATTGGCATTATTTTGCCCGGCGTTCACGAAGACGGCACGCCCAACACCACGGTGGTGCATTATTACTACAAATACCTGCCCAATGCCGGCGGCTGGGGCAAATTTGTCTCCACCCCCGGAATTGTCGAAAACACCTGGGTGAAGATGCGTGAACTGACTTTGGCCTACACCCTGCCACTCAACTGGATTCAAAAAAGCAGGCTGTTTCAAAGCCTGACGCTCTCCATAACAGGCCGCGATCTGTTCTATATCTATAAAACACTGCCTGACAACATCAACCCCGAAGGGATCATGGGTTCGGGCAATGCGCAGGGATTTGAGTGGGCTTCAAACCCCGGAACCCGTTCGTTCACTTTCAGCCTGAGTGCAGGTTTCTAATCAACACAAAAATGACCAAAGACATGACAAAGACGATAAAAACCAGATCTTGGAAAATGCACCGGTTTAGCCTGAGTGTGTTGTGCATTGCGTTGGCGCTCGTTTCGTGTACCAAAGATTTTGAAGAAATCAACACCAACCCACATGGATTTACCAATGCCAGCAATGGGTCGCTTTTCAACCACATCATCTCGTCGCTGGTTCCCACCGGTAACGAAATGTTTTATATCCAGAACGAAATCCTCTACAAACAAACCCAACAGGCTGCACTCACCCGCGCAGCATGGGGTAACTACACCCTTGGAACGGAGGATATGTGGAAAAACTACTATTCCACCCTTCCCGATTTCAGGGAGCTTGATAAACGCCTTGCAGCTTACGACACCACGGACGAGGTACGCAACATCGAGGCGATGCTTAAAATTACCCTTGCCCTGAAAACCTTTAAACTCACCGACATCTTTGGCGATATGCCCTTTTCCGAAGCAGGCTACGGTTTCCAGAACCTTGACTATCTGAGGCCAAAATACGACAGCCAGCGTGAGATATACCTGAGCCTGCTCAGCGACCTGGAATGGGCTGCCAACAACATCCGACCTGCAGCCGTTGTCAAAGAGCCATTCAAAAGTTTTGTGCCTTTCGATAAACTTTTTGGTGGCGACATGACCAAATGGCTCAAGCTGGCCCATTCGCTTCGCCTGCGCCATGCCGTGAGGATGTACGAAAAAGAGCCTGAGTTGGCCGGCGCCATCATCAGCGACATCATCGGCAATGAAAGGCCGGTGTTTTACGGCTACGACTTTATCACTCCAAAGCTTGAGAGCGCCTGCCTGTGGCCTGCTGCCGCCGGATTTAAACACGAAGCCCTCAACTGGTCGTTCCGCGAACACAACAACCTGCGCATGGGCGAGGTCATCTGGCATCAGCTTTCGACCAACGACAATGCCGACGGGAGCGGTATCAGCGACCCGCGTGCCTATATCTTTTTCGAGACCAACAACGCCAATCAGTGGAAAGCCTATCCGCAACCCGCACCGGCCGACACCCCTCCATCGGGCGGAATTCCTTACGGAAGCCATCGCGACCAAGATGGTGCTTTCGATATTAAAGGCGAAACCAATATCTATTCCGCCTTCAACTATTTCATAGTGCGCGACGAAGACCATATTCCCATCATTTTCATCACCGGAGCCGAGCTGCATTTTCTGAAGGCAGAAATCTTCTTCCGCGGATTAGGTGTACCCCAGGATAAGATGCAGGCCGAGATAGAATACCTTAATGGCATCAATGCCTCGGTAGAATGGTGGATGCAGGTGGCAGCCGGCTCCACACTCCCAAACTCGGGACTGCGTTTCCCGGCCATGATTCAAATTCCGGCGAGCCTCAGCTCGGCCAGTGTTCAAAACCGCTGGGGTTTCTGGAACGCCACTGACGACGAAACCAAGCTGCGATTCATCTATGCCCAGGCCTGGCTCGATGCCTTCAGACAGCCCGATCAGGCTTATGCACTCGTCAGACGAACTGCCAAAACACCCCGCACCGACGAACCAGTACAACATTTCCGGCTGCCTTATCCTCCTTCGGAAGCTGCCTACAATGCCGTTAAACTCAACGAAGCCATTCAACGACAGGGCGGCGACAATCCGGAAAACAAACTCTGGTGGATCCCCTGACAGATTCAGATGTCGTAAAACATGATAAAAATTTGATAACCAGATAATCACCAAAACAATTAAACCTTTCAAGCCATGAAAAAAAACCTAATCTACTTCATTGCCCTGCTCTTGTCGCTCAGCGGCCTAAAAGGGCTAATGGCACAATCCAACCAATACCTGCATTTCGACCGTGTGGACGACTATGTGATATTGGACAACGCTTCTCAATATTTCAGCGGTACCAATCAATTGACTATGACAGGCTGGTTCAACTGTGACCAACTGGCTTATGGTCAGGGTTATATGGGGTTTCGCAGTGGAACAGGAAATGCCGAGATGTATCTGATACAGCTCAACAACGGGGTGCTCGAGTGTCGGGTAAAAACCACCACCGGCCTGCACGAATACGTCTCGCCCGCCAATACGGCGATTCCACAGGTGTGGCAACATATTGCCTGGGTTTTTGATGTAAATACCGTAAAACTTTATGTGAACGGAAACCTCAAAGGAAGCTCACCTGCTTCGGGTATTTTTCAGGGAACCAATGTGCCTTTCGGTATTGGAAAAAGCCTCTTAGGCGGCTTCAACTTTGTGTTTGGCGGCCGGATTGATGAAGTCTCGGTATGGAAAAAAGCCCTCAGTCAGGCTGAGATTCAGGCCATGATGCAGGACGAACTCACCGGCAGCGAAGAAGGCCTGGAGCTGTATTATAAGTTCAATCAGGGTGTGCCGGGCGGTGACAATACGTCTATTACCGAACTGAAAAGCGAAGTGGGCGCTCCAGAGCGCAATGCCCAACTGATGAACTTTGCCCTTACCGGCGAAACCTCCAATTTCAACGGAACCCTCAACACCAATTATCAGGCTATCTCGTTCCCACAAATCGCGGATAGATTGGTGTCGCATCCGCCTTTTACCATCGAGGCCACAGCCACTTCCGGACTGCCTGTGTCGTTTGAAGTTGTTTCGGGTCCGGCCACCATCGAGGGCGATTTAGTAACCCTTACCGGTGAGGCTGGAACCGTCACCATTAAAGCCACACAACCCGGCAACGAGCAGTTTAACCCTGCCGTGCCGGTGATCAACAGCTTTGCCGTGCTCGACCCGGTCACTTTTGTGCCGGACATCAATGTGCGCAACCCGCTGCCCGGAACGGTGTATATGCCAAACCTCACGCCAATCCAGCTTTCGGCTGTGGCTACCATCGGCTACCCCGCACTTTTCAATGTTACAGGGCTGCGTTTCGAGGTGGATGGTCAGGTGATTTATGGGAAGGATCTGTATGCCAACAGCCACTATACCGCATGGTGGACGCCCTCGGCTTACGGAACACATACCATCAACGTTGTTTCGACCAACAATTATGGCGCTTCGGGCGTGCAAACCGTGCAGGTGAACATCGTCCCGACAGCAGAAGACATGACCGTGACGGCTGCCGAAGGCGTCTGGCTCAACCCCTCTACGGCTACCCAAACCGTTGAGGCCACCCTGCCGTGCTATGTGGGTGCTTTCCAGCAGATTACGGCTACCCTTACCGTGAGCTGCCCCACCGGCGGTTGCGGCGAGTGGGACCGTGTGGCCAGCGTGGAAGCCATGGGCATCGAAGGACGCTGGTTCGAGATCATCCGCTACATCACCCCTTATGGCGTGCCCTGCCAGCATACCATTGACCTGACAGACTACGCTTCGCTCCTGCAGGGGAAAGTGAAATTCCGCTTCAACTGCATGACACTCGACAACGGCTTCCTCTATAAGCTGACGCTCAACTACAACAAAGGAAACCCACAATATCTCTATAGCTCGGTTTACGAAATCTGGCACGACATTTATCCTTTTGGCGACTATGCCAATCTGCAGCCAGTGGAAAACGTCACTTTCAAATTTCCTGACAATGCCGTTGCTTCCACTTTCAAACTCGTCTCGTCGGGACACGGATGGGGCAGCCTGAATACGGGCAATGCCGCCGAGTTTTACAATACCAAACACCATATCTGGGTCAACGGACAGCAGACCTTTGAACAACACAACTGGCAGGTGTGCAACCCCAATCCCGATGGCTGCCAGCCACAAAACGGAACCTGGTATCACAACCGCGCCGGCTGGTGCCCGGGCTCCATCGCTCCCTGGTTCAACTTTAATATGAACCCTTATGTGGGAAGCAACCCCATCACTCTCGGATACCGCTTTGCCGAAGAATATGTTGACCTCTGCCATCCGCATCACCCCGACTGCGTGACAGGCGTCACCTGTGCCGATTGCAACGACGGCTATAATCCCGAACTGCACGTAGCGGCCAATTTGGTCGTTTACTCGGCCAACCCCATCGTTGGCATTGATCCCAACTACCACAGCGCCGATGTTTCGGTATCGCCAAACCCCACAAATGGACTACTCACCCTGCGTTACAGCGGTTACGAACTTTTCAGCAATGCCCTCGTGAAGCTGCACGATACAAAAGGCAATGCCATCTGGCAAACACGCTGGAACGGCAGCGAACTGAAAGCCGACCTGAGCCATCTGCCCAAAGGCGTGTATGTGATGACCATCGAATCGGGACGAAAAACAGAAACAAAAAAGATTGTGCTTCAATAAGATATGTGCATTCCAACTACAAAAATATCCGCCGAAACCGGCGGATATTTTTTTGTGATGAAAGCCTGACCTTCATGGCTGTCGTAGATGTATGAATGGAGGGTTGATGGGCAGCCCGGGCTTGACTGTGTTTTTCAAAATATGAACTGTTCAATTAGGGGTCGTGGTCGGCGACAGAGGCTGACCGAACAAACCCCGAAAATGACGATAGCTTCGCATCTCTTTAAAGCCTCAATGAGTCCGCAGCCATTTGTGTGAAAACCTCTCCCTGATAATTGTATAGCTTGATCTTGGTTTGCGAAGCGGCATCGGCCTTTTGCGGTTGAATGACCACAAAATTCATCGTTGTCGGGCCTGCATTGTTATGGTCAATCCAGGTTCCTGAATTTGCATAAATCGTTTTTTGCCCCTGAAGGTTTTCCGAGGGGATGATTTTGGCGTCATGGGTGTGGCCGAAGACGACGATTCTTTTGTCGGAATTCGGATTTTGGAAATATTGGATCTTCGCCTGATTGTCCGTTTCGTCTGCGGAAGCTGAATTGGCGATGGCCTGCTGTGCCGGAATATTGACGGGTACGTGGTTGTAGGCTTGTCGTTGATCCCATGTATCCTGTATGCCCCGGAACAGATGAACGTCAATTTCGCCACCGGCAGTGGCTTGATACGGCAGCAAATCGTTGATGGAGTATGTTCCGGTGAATCCGTCCACATTCGTGACGATGATGTTTTCGTCAAATTTGTTTTCCACCGGCAGAAGTTTGATGGCCCACTTCCAGACATTCCAGTAGATGAACAATAAACCCTGGCTTAAGCCGCCCGAAGTGTTTTGTGTCAGTTCCGGCATGGTGTCGTTGGGGGTATGACAATCCTGCACATGATGAAGTGCGGCTATCCTTGTAAAGAAATATCCCGGCGGCGTGATGGTGCCCGGCGCAATATCCTGATTTGAATATGGGTCGGGCGCACAGAAAAAGTTATACCGGTGCCCGTGTTCAATGGCTAAAGCCGGCATGCCCGGGGGCGAATATGTGCCTATGCCTTGTTCGTTGTCACGCACCTGGTTGATTCCCGGGAAAACAAGGTTGACATTTTCCGAAGTAATGGTCAGGTCGTGGTTTCCAGGCACATAAGTCACCGTGATCTTTTTTTCTCGAATGATTTTGTTGAAAACATCCACCACATCTTTATTGCTTGTCGCGATGCGCCCGACAAAATCTGTCTGGTCTTTTCCCTGATAGGTGTTGACGTTGGCCGGAACATACCATTCGTCGAGCAAATCTCCGGCAATGATAAGCTCTTTGACATTTGGAGCTTTTCTCACTTTCTCAAGAAAATTTTCCAAAGCCGTTAAATTTTCACTACACTCAGCATAGGCCAAATCGGCGCCAAGATGAAGGTCGCTGATCACTACGATTACGTTTCTTTCGTTTCCACCATTGCTAAAAGGGTCATTTTCAGGGTTATCCGGTTCCGACTTTTTGCATGAAACCGAAGCGGTGATGACCAGGGTCGCAAATAGCACACTGAATATTCTCATCAGATTTTTCATCGGTAAAAGGTTTTGTTTGTGAATTTGATTTTGAATTTGCTCTGAGGGCAATGAATGGAGGGCATCCCGATTTTCTTTGTGCTATTTTTCTCAGAAAAGATTTGTCCTGGCAGTTCATGCGGACAGAACTCGTTGTGAAGCGCATCTTAAAAAGTGTCTGTTTCCGTGAAAGTCACACCATTTAAGAGGTTTCGGAGGCTGATGCGCGGGGGCGATTTACCGGAAGAGTGGTCTTTCCGTTTCATGAATGGGGTTTCGGATGCAGCAAATTTAAAGCCTTTTGGAGTGCTTTCGACAAAGTGAATTTTTTTTTGGGGGGGAGGGGAGTTATTCTTGAAAACCGTCTTGTGGAGCGGGTTTAAGGATAAAAAAAACGAACATTTTGCGCCAAACAGGAAAATGCTAAATTTGCGGCATGACGCCTGCTGTGCATAAACGTATCCTCATCATTCAGACAGCATCCATCGGCGATGTGATTCTCATCACGCCACTGATTGAGTCGCTTCATGGCCAATACCCTGAGGCTACGATACATGTGTTGGTTCGAAAAGGTTTCGGCGCCTTGTTCGATGGCCACCCTTTTGTGAATGAGGTCTTGTTGTGGGATAAGAAATCACACAAATACCGTAATTTGTTTCGCCTGATCAGTAAGATTCGCCACCGGCGTTACGACTTGGTCTTCAATGTGCAACGTTTTTTCACCACCGGACTGCTCACGGCATTGAGCGGGGCAGGAGCTACCGTTGGTTTCGATAAAAATCCGATGAGTCGGTTTTTCAGCCGTTGGGTTTCACATCATTTCAATGCGGGAGGCAGCGCCCATCATGAGGTTGACCGCAATCTCAGCCTGATCCGGGATTTTGTTTCGGAGTCCCGGCGCCGTCCCCGCCTTTATCCTCAGCCATCTGACGAAGATGCAGTGATGCCCTACAAACATCGGGAATACATCACCATAGCGCCGGCTTCGTTGTGGTTTACCAAGCAATATCCCGAAGAGCGATGGGTTTCGTTTTTGAAAAAAGCACCGCCACATCTTCAGGTTTATCTTTTGGGCGGTCCGACCGATCAGGCTCTTTGCCGGCGTATCATGGGAGCAGCACAACATCCGCTGACGATGGAACTTTGCGGACGGCTCAGCCTGCTGCAATCTGCTGCTTTGATGCGCGATGCGCGGATGAATTTTGTGAACGATTCGGCTCCATTGCACCTGTGCAGCGCGGTGAATGCCCCTGTGACAGCCGTTTTTTGCTCCACAGTGCCCGAATTTGGTTTTGGCCCCCTGAGCGATGACGCCGACGTTGTGCAGATTGACCGGCCGCTCTATTGCCGTCCCTGCGGCATCCATGGCCATCGGCAGTGCCCCGAGAAGCATTTTCGGTGTGCATTTGAGATTGATGAAAATAAGCTTTTGGAAAGGTTATGAACATATTTGAAAAAGAAGTGACTCTGGCTTGCGAGGCTCTGCGCAAAGGGAAAGTGATCCTTTACCCGACCGATACCATCTGGGGCCTTGGCTGCGATGCTACCAACAGCCGTGCGGTGGAGCAACTGTTTAAAATCAAACGCAAAAATGAACAGAACAGCCTGATTGCACTCATCGAGTCCACCGACAGGCTTCGGCATTATCTGACCGAGGTGCCTCCCATCGCCATAGACCTGATTGCTTATGCCGCAAACCCCATCAGCATTATTTATCCCAATGCCCGCAACTTTGCAAAAAATGTACTGGGTAAAGATGGCTCGATCTGCATTCGGGTGACTAATGACCCCTTTTGCACCGCTTTGGTCAAAATGTTCGACAAACCGATTGCTTCCACCTCGGCCAACTTCTCGGGCGAGCCTACCGCCTTGTTCTTCGAACAAATCTCAGCCGAACTCAAGAGAAAAGTGGATCATATCGTGAATCTTTACCACAACGAAATCAAAGCCGCCAAAGCCACCACCATCATCCGTATGGAAGAAGGCGGAACGTTTACCATTGTCCGTCAATAGCTTTTCATAACCCTTTAGCCTTTCAATGCAGGCATACATTGAACTTCTTTTCGGCTTCTGTGTTTAATAACCCGAATAAACACCGCTTCGTGGGATTCATTTCTGAATCGGGCTTATTTAGATTGGATATAAATTAAAGAAAAATACCTATTTTTGCACCCTCAAAAAAAAGTGGCTGTAGCCCTCAAAAGTTGAAAAAATGACACAAAAGAGAAAGTTTACACTCGAAACAACGGACAAAGAGACTCTGAAAAAATGGTATAGCCTGATGACTTTAGGCCGTCAGATTGACGACAAAGCGCCCAATTACCTGAAACAGGCCTTAGGCTGGTCGTATCATGCCCCTTATGCCGGTCACGATGCAATACAACTGGCGCTTGGCCAGGTGTTCCGTCGCAATGTTGATTTTCTGTTTCCATACTATCGCGATATGCTCACCGCTATTTCGGCTGGGCTGACAGCCGAAGAAATCATCCTCAACGGGATTTCTAAAGGTACGGACATCGCCAGTGGCGGGCGACATATGTCGAACCATTTTGCCAAGCCGGAGTGGAACATCCAGAATGTGTCGTCGGCCACGGGTAACCATACCCTTCATGCCGTGGGTGTGGCCAGAGCCATCAAACGCTACGGAGCCAAAGGCATTGCCATCAGCTCACAGGGCGAATCATCCACTTCCGAAGGTTATGTGTTCGAGGCCATCAATGGTGCTTCGAACGAGAAACTGCCGGTGATGTTTGTGTTTCAGGACAACCAGTTCGGCATCTCGGTGCCCCAGCGCGACCAATCAGCCAACCGCCGTGCAGCAGCAAACTATAGCGGTATCAAGAACCTGAAAATCATGTATTGCGACGGCAAAAATGTGTTCGATTCGATGAATACGGTCTTTGCCGCAAGGGAATACATCGAAACTCATGGCATTCCGGTGATTGTGCATGCCAATTGCGTGCGCATCCATTCGCATTCCAACAGCGACAATCACGAGCTGTATCGCGACGACAACGAACTTCATTGCGTGAAACTGTCCGACCCGCTCGAACGTTTTAAGATCCAGTTGCTGCATTCGGGCAAGTTTACCGAAGAAGAAATTGCAGCTTTGGACGAGGAAGCCCGCAAGACCATTTCGGCTGCCCACAAAAAAGCCATTGTGGCTCCCGATCCGACGCCCGAATCTATTTTCAATTTTGTGATGCCGGCTCCTTATGTGTCAACGAAATATCCGCAGGGTTTGCACGATGGCACCAAAGGCCGTAAGCTGAAGTTTATCCAGGCCCTCAACGAAACACTGAAAGCCGAATTCCGTCATAATCCCGACACCTACATCTGGGGGCAGGATGTGGCCAACAAAGACAAAGGCGGCATCTTCAACGTCACAAAAGGGATGCAACAGGAGTTTGGCCGCGAACGCGTATTCAATGCGCCCATCGCCGAGGATTATATCACCGGCACCGCCAACGGCATGAGCCGTTTCGACAAAAAAATCCGAATCGTCATCGAAGGAGCCGAGTTTGCCGATTATTTCTGGCCGGCCATGGAGCAACTGCTCGAGACCTCGCACGACTATTGGCGCAGCAATGGCGCTTTTGCACCGAACGTAACCATCCGGTTAGCCTCCGGAGGTTATATCGGCGGCGGCCTTTATCATAGCCAAACCATTGAGGGAGCACTTACAACCCTGCCGGGCCTTCGCATTGTGTATCCCTCGTTTGCCGATGACGCTGCCGGATTGCTCCGCACGGCCATGCGTTCCGAAGGCCCGACCGTTTTCCTCGAACCCAAAGCATTGTACAACGACCCGGTAGCCGAAACCATGGTACCCGACGATTTTGAAGTGCCCTTTGGCAAGGCAAGGATTCGTCGCGAAGGCAAACACCTGAGCATCATCACATACGGAAACACAACACACATGGCTTTGCAGGTGGCCGAACGCATCGAAAACGAAAACGGACGGAGTGTGGAAGTGGTGGACATCCGCTCGCTCATCCCGCTCGATAAAGAAACCATTTTGAATTCGGTGAAAAAGACTTCACGGGTATTGGTAGTGCACGAAGACAAGATGTTTGGTGGATTTGGCGGCGAGCTGGCAGCCACCATCGCCGATGAAGCTTTCAGCTTTCTCGATGCCCCGGTGAAGCGTGTCGGCTCCACATTTACACCCATTGGCTTTAATCGCATTCTGGAAAAAGCCATCCTGCCAAACGCCGAAAAGATTTATTTGGCTGCCAAAGAGGTGCTTGAGTTTTAAGCTGCTCTTAGGCAAATGTCGAGGAAGCTTTTCCGTGTCGGGCAACGTTGCCTTGAGCCGGAAAGGCTTCTCTTTTTGTGCCAATGCTTAACAAAGATTAACAAAAACCAGAATGTCGTCCGATGGCCACAGGGCATTTATGCCTACTTTTACACGCCAAAATGAGTAATTATCTTTTTCAAAACCTATTTTGATATGAGACTGTCTTTCCGTAACGGACTGATCATCTGTTTGTTAACCGTTTTTACATTTACCGGAACACGGGCTCAAAACAGCAAGAGCGACCCAAAGGAAACCAGCCAGAAATTGGCCGCAGCGCTTTATTATATTGAGAATTTTTATGTGGATAGCACGCAGCCGGCCAAACTGACTGAAACTGCAATTGTGAGCATCCTTAAAGAGCTCGACCCACACTCGGCTTATATCTCTAAAGAAGAACTTTCGGCTGCCAACGAAGCGCTCGAAGGGAGTTTTGAGGGCGTGGGCATTTCTTTCCAACTCAACCGCGACACCATCCTTGTGGCCTCAGTCGTTCCGGGCGGGCCATCGGAAAAATTTGGCATACAAGCCGGAGATAAAATAGTGAGAATCAATCATGAGGATGCCTTTGGAAGCAAAATCAATAACAAATGGGTGATGGACCGCCTCAGAGGAAAGAAAGGAACAGTCGTGCAGGTCGAAATTCTTCGGCTCGGACGTAATGAGCTGATCCCTTACGACATCGTCCGCGATAAAATCCCGATCAACAGCATTGATGCCACCTTTATGTTACCCGGTCAAATTGGATATATCCGGCTCAACCGTTTCTCGAAAACCTCGATGGACGAATTTTATGCTTCTATGGGCCAGCTTAAAGAGAAAGGGATGCAAAGCCTGATCCTCGACCTGCGCTCAAACTCAGGAGGTTATCTGAATACTGCTGTTGAACTTTCCGATGAGTTTCTGCCCGATAACAGGCTGATCGTATATACTGAGGGAAAAAACAGCCCGCGACAGGATTTCAGAGCTACGGGCAAAGGTAGCTTCGAAAAAGGAAAACTGATTGTACTTATCAACGAGTCGTCGGCCTCGGCCAGCGAGATTGTGTCAGGAGCGGTTCAGGACTGGGATCGCGGATTGGTGATCGGCAGGCGGTCGTTTGGCAAGGGATTGGTGCAGCGGCCTTTCAACCTTCCCGATGGTTCGGTGATCAGACTCACCAGCGCCCGGTATCATACTCCCTCCGGACGTTGCATCCAACGACCTTATGACGAAGGCTCGGATAAATACTACAAAGACCTGAACGAGCGCCTCGAAAGGGGTGAGTTCGTCCATGCCGACAGCATCCATTTCCCCGACTCGCTGAAATATGCCACACACAATGGCCGAACGGTTTACGGCGGCGGCGGCATCATGCCGGATGTGTTTGTAGCCTGGGACTCAATGCAATATACCAACTTCTATTCCGACCTCATCCGCAAAGGCGTGCTCAATCGTTACACCCTTGAATATACCAACGAAAACCGGAAAAAGATGAAGAAAGCTTTTGCCGATGTCAATGCTTTCATCAACGGATTTCAGGTGGATGGGAAGATGCTTGCCGACTTCGAGTCTGTGGCCGAAAATGAAGGGGTGAAATGGGACAGCGCTGCTTTCGAACGTTCCAAAACCTTAATCCTCTATCAGATAAAAGGTCTGATTGCCCGCAATATGTGGGATATGGGAGCTTATTACGAAGTGGTGGCCGGTTTCGATGAAACGCTTCAACGCGCTATGGCCATTATGAACAGCGACGAAGAATATAACTCCTTCCTGAGAAAGCGCACTCAATAATCGAGATAGCGTGGCGAGAGATAGCTGCGCTCCGGCTTCTGAATCCGAAGCACAATCAACACTTCATGCGTACCGCTGTTGACGGTCGCCAATTTGTTGATTCCCATGTCGTAACTGTAATGAACCTCAAGGTTTTCTGTAGCGTGTATGCCGGCTTTGAGGATAAAAGCATCTTTGTTCCTCCATCCAAGCCCTGCTTCCAACACGCCCAGCATGGCTTGAGCATCGAGCTGAAGATAATGAACCTTGCCCTGCCGGTGATACGAAATGCCTGTACGGAGACGGTATTCATCGGTCAGATCGAAAAGATAAGTGCCGTAGGCATGCAGATGCAAGGGGATGTGCCGAACCGAAAGGTCGCGATTGATCTGGCCTAAATGATTGATAGCCAGTCCTGATTCAATTCGCCCGACACTTAGATGTGCGCCAAATTCAAAATCGGGTTGCAGGTATTTTTCATCGGGACGAAGCAGTGGCTCGTCGTTATCGTTGTATATCAGTTGGCTGTAAAGTATGCTTCGTTGGTAGATTCCGGCGCCTAAACCAAAATTCAGTGTGGCGCTATTCGACAGATTGACGCGATAGGCATATGCTGCCACAAGCCGTTGCATCAGTTCTTTGCCCATGCTTTGCGAAATGACCTGAAGCCTCACACCCATCTTTTTCTCTTCGAAAAAATGCTCGACGCTGAACTGCATGGCCTGCGGAGCATCGGGAAAGCCAACCCACTGCTGGCGACCGCTCATCCGAAGGTTGATCTTGTCGTTGGCTTCCATCAACGCCGGATTGTAGATGATTGCTGTATTCATGCTGTTGCTGAACAGCAGGTCGGTCTGCCCCGACGAACTGAATCCTGTCAGCAGCAAAAGAAAACAGATCCAAAACGACAGTTGGTTTTTCATGGGATTTGAGCTTTTATCATTCACATTTCATCCCTGTTGATTATTGGTTTTTAAATTCTTTGGCTTGTTGCATGCTCACCCTTTGTCCGTCGAGATAGGGTACGATAAAGCTGTCGGCAAAACCTGCGCTGCGAATCAGGTTGCGCAAGGCCTCGGCCTCGCTGAGGTTGTGACGGTCGCCGGCCTCGTAGCGGTAAAGCTTCTCGTTTTCCTGAACGTAAATACGGATGTCTGGAATCACTGTACTGAGAGCCGAGAAATAGGTTTCGGGGTCGTAACGGTTGGCTGAAACCAACAACTGAACGCGGAAGATTAGTCTCGGAGCCGGAGTGTCCTGTTTTGTTTCAGTAGTTTTCGTGAAAGATTTGTCGTGAATTGTCTGGTCATACGAAATCACCTGAAAAGTGGTCCGGCGGTTGGCTTGATGTTGGCTCTCGTCGGTGGCATTCTTGAAAATCATTTGCTGTTTGCCGTAACCTTTGGCAATCAACCGCGAAGGATGGATGCCGCTGGCCACTAAATAATCTACTACTGACTGAGCCCTTTCCTGCGAGAGGCGGTCGTTGTAGGCATCGGTTCCGCGCCCGTCGGTATGCGAGGCAATCTGAACGCTCACACCCGGCGTCTCGCGCAGCATGGAGGCCAGCTTCTGAAGCTCTATCTTGGATGCTTCGCGCAAATCGGCTTTGTCAAAATCGTAGTAGATGTCCTTGAGTGTGACTTCTTCTTTTTCGCGGATACGGGTGAGCTCGAAATCAAGGTCGTAGCCGTTTGCCTTTTGCAGGATGATGTCTTGTCGCAGGTCGGGCACGCGGATCACCCGTGATTCGGTGAAAATGCCCGGTCCGCTGATGCGGACGGTATAGATGCGGTCTTGCTGCAGTTTCTCAAAAAGATAATGTCCGCTGTGGTCGGTTCGGGTCGAAGCAATCTCGCCCCCCGGCATGATGAGCTCTACCAGCTCGCCTTCCATCGGTAACCCGGTGCTGCGTTCGGTGACCAGGCCGCTTGCCGAAACTGCAAACGTTGTGGGGCTGAGCAATATCCACAGATGCGGATTGCCGGATGCCCGGGCAGCGGGAGTATTCATTTTTTCGGGATAATAACCGCGCCGGTTGACGGTGAACTGTGCCTTTGACTTCTCGGGCACCGACACGGCAAAGTGACCATGGGAGTCAGTAATCACCGTGTATTCGCGTCCGGCCATGGTGCAATGCACAGAAGCCGAATCGAGACCAATACTGTCGCGGGTTGCCACTGTCCCGCGCAAGATGTTTCGCAAAGGGTAGTCGTCGAAGAAATACAGGTCGTCGCTGCGACCCGTTGTGCGGTTGGAGGTGAAGATACCTTTGGAGCCGTCGGAACGCATGCTCAGCGAAAAATCATCAGCTCCCGAATTGAAAGGTGGCAGCAAAACCCGCGGATTGCTATATCCGGTGGCACCAATGTCAACGGCTACGAGGTCCAAGCCACCGAAGCCGTTTTTGAACCCTTCGGTCGAAAACACTAAGATGCTGTCACCCAAAAGGGTAGGGAATAGCTCGTCAAAAGGCGTGTTCACCAAAGACCCGGCATTTTCGGGCACACCCCATGAACCATCGGGTAGGATAGAGATGCTGTAAATGTCGTTGCCGCCAAAGCCACCCGGCAGACTTGCGCTGAAAAAGAGCTTCGAGCCGTCGGGGCTCAGAAACGGATGCCCGTAATGTTGTTTTTTGTTCACAAAACCGGCAGGCTTGCCTTTCCCAAAAACGAAGGTTACCGGATCGAAGCTGCAAACCTCAATCAGGCAGCGGCCTTTGTTGTTGTTGCAACGTGTATAATAGGCTAGTTTGCGCACCGGATCAAAGGTAAAGACGCCGATATTCCGGTTTTTTCCGATGGGGAGCGGAATAGCAGGCGCAAAGTCACCATAAAGATTTTCGATGGAGAGAAAAAGAGCTGAGTAGCTTTCCGAAGTGCGACCGTCTTTCTGCCGACTGAGATAACTGTCGCGTGAAGAGGAAATGACTAAATCGCTATTGAGCCATGATGCCGAATAGTCGCTCGATGTGGTGTTGAGCTTCACCGCTTCGTGAATAACCGGCCATTGGATGCGGCGTGTGGCCTCGTAGTTTTGTATGAACTGCAACATCTGTTTTGCCTCGGACGAAGTCCGATCGGCAGCCAACACTTTGTCAAGAACTTCTCTTGCCCCGTCGAGGTTGCCCGTTTTGAGCATGACATCTGCCTGGGAAAGCAGCCATTCGGTAGGCGCATCCTGATGGCCAATTGCTGTGTTGAACCATTGGAGACTCTCGGAAAACTTGTTCATCCTGCTGTAGGCCAGCCCAGTCTGAAAGGCGAATCTGCGTTTTTCCTCTTCTTCTTTGCTCTGTGTAAAGGCTTTCTGCCACAGGCTTGCAGCTTTCTCAAAATTATGAGCTACGTATTTTTTCTGCGCCTGACGCGCCAGCCCTTTCTGGCTCATGGCCGGAATAGCCCAAAGCAGCAGAATCAATATACCGAAATACCTTAGTTTGCTCATTCCGTTACGATTGTTACCGAACCTTTTGTGCTTCTCACCACCATTCCGTTCACATCGCGCAGTTCAACAATATAATAATAAGTGCCTGGCGCGACCACCACGCCCCGGTAGCGTCCGTCCCAGCCTTCATCGCCTGCAAACAACTCCAATCCCCAGCGGTTGAATACCCGGATAAACTGTCCGGCCAGAAAACGGTCGTTGATTTGGTCGGAGTTGGGCGAGAAAGCATTGATGGTAATTTCATTGGTGATTAAGCCGGGGACGAAAATAGATTTTTCTGTCACACAACCCTGCGAATTGACTGCCCTGACGAAGATTGTATCAGATGGCAGCACCGTATATCCATAAGAAAAGAAAGGCTGAGTGGTTTCGGCAAGAAGTTGCCCGCCGGACAAATAGCTGTAGTGTGAGTAATGTTCTTGTGAGATGACGATAATTTTTCGCAAATCGGGTTCATCCAAAAGTTCAAAATCTGGCAAAGGGAATACCTGGATATGGTGCGAAACAGAATCGGAGCACCCAAAGGCATTGGTGGCACGCATCCAAATGACTGTGTCTTCGTCGGGTTCAAAAACCAAAGGATTACCCTGAACGGGCGGATCGAGAAGCCAGCTGTATTGTTCACCTCCGCCGGCTGTCAGGCTCACGCTCTGGCCTGCGCAAACACCTTCCGGCCCGCTGATCGAAGGGTCAGGCATGGGGTAAAACAGCGCGGATGCCGTTCCGGCCATGGTCGTGCTGCAGTTTGTACCCGGATGGATGGCTTTCATCGTATAAATGCCTGAGGTCGTCGGAACGGCAATGCTCATGGGAAAGCCTGTGCCGCCAAAAAACCTGCCCGTCTCATCGCCGTTTAAAAGCAGTTCATATACCATTCCTTTCTGTGATCCGGAAAGCAGAAAACCGACATCCGCATCGTTCGCACACCAGGTGCCGCCTCCCGAAAAACTGTAAACTTCCGGCTGGGCAAGTTTTTCGATGGTGGCACTACCGGCCATCGGACGATCGCAGCCATGGGCATTGGTGGCTGTCATCGTGTATTGTCCGTTCATCCCTGCCGGGCTGAAACTCAAAGGTTGTCCGGTGCCGACAAACGACTGTCCGGTGAAATATCCGTTTTTATTGAGCCGATACAGTTCGCCTGAACTGCTCCCCGAAAGTGTGATCAGTGGCACATCGCTTCCTTCACACCAGCCGCCGCCGCCCGAAAGGGTGAAAAGTGCAGGTTTGGGGTAAACCTGAATCCAGGCCGAATCGCTGACAAGGCTGACGCCATCGCTCACCGTGACTTTTATCCATTGATTGCTTTCGGGATAGAGCAGCAATGAAGCACCAACGGGATTGGAAAAGGAGCCGGTGCCGCTCCACCACCAACTGTAATTTCCGCTTCCGCCCGAAGGGATAGCTGTGCAATTCACCGGCTGCCCCGGACAAACCATTGCCGGATTGACAGTTAGCTCCACGCTCAACGGCCCGCCTCCGACAAATACATAAACCTGATCCTGTGCCTGACAGGTGGTCTGATTATCGGTAACATGAAGTTGGAACATCACGCTTTTGTCAAGTGGATGGCTGATTGGTTGTGCCGAACCGGGATTGAGCAGCAGGCTGGCCGGCTCCCAGTTGAAAGAATAGACGCCCGAACCATTGTAAACCGTACCCTCAAGTTGAACGCTGCTGCCCGAAACAATGCTCCTATCGGGGCCGGCATCAGCCACAAGCGCCGGATGTTGCTGGACAACAGCCGAACCGGCCATCATGGCGGCACAGCCATGTGTATCGGTGAATGCTTTTGAGGTGTAAAGACCACTTTGTGCGAAAATGCCAAAAACCAAAGGTTCGCCCGTCCCAATCACCGTCATCACTGATTGATTAACATCTCGGAAAAGCGTGTAGGCAACCTGAGGCTCGCTTTGTTCAAGCCCGATCTCGACGCCCTGACTATTGCCGCAGATGGCGCCTCCGCCGGTCATATTCATCACTTCGGGCAAGGCAATCACCTGAATATCGGCCTGACTCTGAGCCATATTCTGACCATCGGTGAGCTCTACTGTTACCTGAACAGAGATTTCAGGCGTCAGACTGAGTTGCTGCCCGTAGCCGAGTACCTCACCATTGCTCCCCCGCCAGATGAAACTGTAATTCCCGCTGCCCCCTCCCGGAATAGCCGTGAGGGTGATGGATTCACCCTGACAAATCACAGCTGTATTGGGCAGAATGTTCACGGTGAGCGAGCCGCCTGTTACCACAACGAGGGTGGTATCCGGTGAACTTGCGCAACCGCTTTGCTGGTCGCTGCCATGAAAGTAAAAAGCTGTACTTGCGTCCAACGGTAGAGTAGGTGTGATGGCCGTATGGGGCGAGAGGGTTAAGTACGAAGGATTCCAGTTGTAGTTGTAAAATCCTGAGCCGCCATTGATTGTGCCTTCGAGGATGGCCGTCTCACCCGAAGAGATCATCTGATCGGCTCCGGCATAGGCTACAGGGCTGGGAAAAAGATTTGCAGTGGCAACACCACTCATCCACGTTGGGCATCCGCTGGATTGCATGATGGCTTTCACAGTATATTGACCAGCTTGAACGATGTTCCCGAAACTCATCGCCTGACCGTTGCCCGAAAGCGATTGCCCGGTTGAATATCCGTTGCGCATCAGGAAGTATTCTGTCCCGTTTTCCGAACCGGAAAGATCAACGCTTACTGCAGTACTGCCCGTACAGATAGCTCCGCCACCACTCACCAAAAAGTTGGCCGGTGCCGGTTTGGTCGTTAAACGGATGCTGTCGGTGAGCATGAAATGGCCATCATTCACCGTAATATAATAGGTGGTGGATACAACCGGCTCAACGACCGGATTGAACACAGTAGAATGAAAACCCGGAGGATTTGAAGTCCACTCATAGCTCACCGGGCCGTATGCGCCACTCACCAAGGCATATAATCGGGTGGTGTTTCCGGGACAAACTGTTGTTTGATCACTGCTTAGCTGAAGATGAAGGTTGTTGTTCTGAATCAAAATAAAATGCTGTTTCGACACTGTACAGGCTGTTGTCAGGTCGGTCACGGTCAGGGTAAATAGGGTATTTTCGGTCAAAACCACACTTTTTGTGACAAGCTCATGAGGGTTTTCAACGAGATTTGAGGGTTCCCATTGATATCCAAAACTTCCGGAGCCACCCCTGACAGCCGCCGAAAGTTGCGCCTGCTGCCCTTGCCAGATGGTTTGAAACTCAGGCAGAGTAATGCTGATAGGAACCGTCGAAATGACCGATACTTCACCCGGCATGACACTCGTACACGAATTTTCGGGTTTACGTGCCACAACCGTATAATTGCCTTCTTGAATCAATTGATTGAAAGACAATAGATTCCCCGTCCCGTACTGGATGGCAATCAGTTGATTCTCATTCCAGCGAAGCTGATATTCGATTCCCATCTCAGAATCTTCCAAGGTGGCATTCAAGCTTGTAACACCTTGACACAGATAGCCTCCTCCCGAAAAATTGAAAAGTTGTGGGCTGTCTAAGAGGCTTATTTCAAGCTGTGCGCTTGCTGTCTGAGTTCCATCCAACACACTTACGGAATAGAAGCCCGATTTGGTCGCCAATAGGGTAATGGAGCGTTGGTTACCAATCACCATTCCGTCGGGGTCTTTCCAAATGTAGCTGTAATTGCCGTTTGCGCCGCTTGCCAATGCGGTAAGATTCAGCTCACTGCTACGACACGCGGTGGATGAAGCTGCTTCAATGGAAACATTGAGTGCATTACCGGTCACGGTTACAAAAGTACTGTCGCAAAGGCTGGTACATCCGCTATTGAGATCAGTGGCCTCAACCGTGAAAATCCGGGAAACTGTCAGCGGTATGGTGCTGGTTGCCTGTGCGTTGGGATTGGTTAGAAAAGCTGCCGGCGACCATTTCCACGAGAATGACCCGCTGCTGCCGCCGGCTTCTGCGGTTAGTTGAGCCGTGTTCCCTGCTGCAATCAATTGGTCGGGACCGGCCACTACAACCGGTCTGGAAACAAAAATCACTGTTGCTGCTCCATTCATCTTTTGACTGCATTGTTGGCCGTTGCTGGACTTGACTGTGTAAACTCCTGATTGTCCGCCTGCCACCTCAAAGCTGAGCGGGTTGCCATTTCCCTGAACAACATAAGGAGTGGGATAGTTGTCTTTGAAAAGCCGGTAACTTGCGCCTTGTTCAGACCCATTGAGCTGAATGACAGCTGTTTCGTCTGATCCGCAAAAACTGCCGCCTCCGCTGAGCAGATAAGCTGTGGGGGTAGGAAACGTATTGATCATTAAACTTTTGCTCACCACCTGAGTACCGTCGTTTACCGATACGCTGAACAGGGTAGGTTCTGTCGGATAAAAAACAGGGTTAGCTGAGGTGGAGCTGTGCCCGGGAGGTTGAGATGTCCAGGAATAGGAGTACTGGCCATTGCCGCCACTTGCCAGCGCAACTAACCGGACAGGTTGTTCAGGGCAAACAGCAGAATCTGTGGAATGGAGTTCAACGTGTAACGGGCTACCCTGGACGAAAATCGTAACAAAATCAACCGAAGGCGGGCAATGACTTCCTATGCCCGATGCCGTCAGTTTGAAGACCGTTGTTTGCTGGAGGGCTTTTGTCTGCGGTTGAATCTCCTGCGGGTTGATGAGCAAATACGCCGGGCTCCACGTGAAAGTGTAAGCTCCGTCTCCGGCTACGATCTGAGCTTCGAGCGTAGTCTGGCCGCCCTGAATCACTGTTTTGTCTGGTCCGGCTTCGGCGACAACCTGTCCCGAACTGCTGATGGCAACCTGTCCGTCCATCCAGACCGGACAGTTGTTATTCGGTTGGCTCGCTTTCACCTTGTATTCGCCGTTGGCATTGAACAGGCCAAACTGCAAAGCTGCGCCGGTTCCAACAAGGGTGAGCGCCGGGGTTTCGTTGATAAAGAGTTGATATTGTGCGCCGTTCTGCGAGCCTGAAAGCCCAACCGGAAGATAACTTTCGGGGTTGCAAAGCTGCCCGCCGCCCGTGACGACAAAGGGTTCGGGCAAACTTTTAACGTTCAGCACAAACGAGGCAGTTGCGGTCTCAAGGCCGTCATTTACGCTGAGGTTGAATTTCGTGGTTTGCAATGGCTGAACGTTCAGCGAGGGCTCATTGCCATAATATCCTTCCGGTTCCGACGTCCAATAATAGGTGTAACTACCTGTGCCACCGCTGACTATCGCCTCCAAACCAACAGATTCTCCTAGACAAATGCTGCCCGATCCAGCTTGAATTCCGACAGATAATGCGTTCCCCGTGACAAACACTTTTTTCTGATCGGGGAGACTCGTGCAATGGCTTTCAGTATCGGTCGCTGTGGCATAAAATACGCTGGTCGTTGTGAGTGGCCTGCTGGGGGTAGAGGCTGCATCGGGGTTGACCACCAATGAAGCCGGCTCCCAGTGGAAAGAATATCCACCCGATCCCCCGCTTACCGTAGCGGTGAGCAAATGGGTTGTGTTGTATGGTACTGTAACGTCGGGGCCGGCATCAACCACCGGAACCGGAATAGCCTGAATGACAGCCTGGCCCTGCATGAGGCTGCCACAAAGTTGAGTCGGACTGAATGCCTTGATACCGTAGCTGCCATTTTCCTGAAGAATCCCAAAACTGATCGTATCGCCTGTCCCTTGACGGATTTGCCCGGTCTCAGCCCCGTTTTTTAGCAAGCTGTAATACACATTTGGCTCTGAGTCTGATAGTTCTACTTCGACTCCGGCGTCACCCGAACAGAAGCTGCCGCCTGCTGAAACCTGAAATATTTCGGGTTTTGGCCTCACTGTAATACTGATCTGCGCGTTAGTACTCAGAAGTCCGTCACTGACGGTGACAGTATAAATGGTAGTCGTGTCAGGTGCTACGTTTGGGTTAAACACATCTGAACTAAAGCCCGGGGGCTGTGAGTTCCACGAAAAAGAATAGTTGCCCGTTCCACCGCTGGCTAAGGCTGTAAGCTGCACCAACTCGCCGGAACAAATGTTAGTGCTGCTGGCTGTAATCTGAACTTGCAAAACCGGACTGCCACTCACGAAAACAACCGTTTGTGCAGCCTGACTCAAACAGCCTGATTCAAGATCACTCACTACAAGATGAAACTGTTTCGTGGAAGTCAACGGCACTGTGGCTGCGTTTGCCGATGTTGGGTTGATCAGGTATTGCGTTGGCGCCCAGGAATAAGCGTAATTTCCCGAACCACCGCTTGCCGAGCCTTGCAAGAGGGCAGTCCCGCCCTGTTGTATCAATTGTTCGGGCCCGGCATTGGCCAACGGTTTCAGAAAATTGCTGATAAGAACATTGCCAGTCATGATTACCGAACATCCGCCATTGTTTCTGGTGGCTTCAACGCTGTATGTACCTGCATCGGTAAACTGTCCGAAATTGATTGGGCCACCGGTGCCATTTTTGATTAAAACAGGGTTGCCATTGCGCAATAGCTGATACGAACAAGCCTGTTCGGAACCCTGAAGGATGATGGATAGGCCGGGATCGCCGTTGCAATAGTTGCCGCCTCCGCTGAGCTCAAAAAGTTGTGGCAGAGTGAATACCGTGAGGGTGATGGATTTGGTGAGCGTTGCATTGCCATCGTTGATGGTGAGGGTGTAGGTAGTGGTTTGTGTTGGACTGACATTGATCTCAGCCTGATTCGAGCTGTAGCCGGGCGGATTAGAGATCCAATTGTAGCTGTAAACACCCGTTCCGCCACTTGCGTTGGAAGTGATCAAAACATTTGTGCCCGGACAGAGCTCGTTTTGGCTGGCCGAAAGGCTCAGTTGCAACGGTCCGCCTGTAACCACCACCCTGACACTGTCGGGGGCGCTCTGACATTGCGAAACTAAATCTTTAGCCGAAACAGTGAAGATACGGGTCTGATAAAGTGGAATAGTCTGGGTTACAGCTTGTTGAGGATTCTGAACATAGGCAGCAGGCTGCCATTGATAAAAATAGTTTGAGCTGCCGCTCACCTGAGCATTCAGCGTGGCTTGTGTTCCTTGAGCAATTGACTGGTCGGCACCGGCCGAAACCTGAGGAAGAAGATGACGAATCACTTGCGCATTGCTGTTCATTTGTGCGCTGCAAAGGGTCATGGGGTTGGTGGCCGAAACGGTATAAAAGCCGGTTTCGACTTGTGTGCCGAAATTAAGCGTAAAGCCCGTGCCTTGCTGAATGCTGCCCGTGGGTTGTCCGTTTTTTAATAACTGATAGTGAATTCCAATCTCCGATGACGAAAGAAACACTTCCGGTGCCTGACTGCCTTCGCAATAGCTGCCACCACCCATGACTGTTTGTGGCAGTGGAAGCGGATTCACAATGATTTTCACTGTGTTGAGCATGGGAATGGAACAGCCCGTGGAACCATTGATGGCAACAACCGAATAAGTGCCGGCTTGCGTGAATGTGCCAAAACTGATGGCCTGGCCGTTACCCGAAACCACTATGCCGGTGGGAGAATCGTTGCGGTAAACATGATAGGCAATTCCTGTTTCGGAACCACTCAAACCGATGGGAAGACCCTCACCTCCAGCGCAATAGGAGCCCCCGCCGGTAACGTTTTGCAGGGTAGGAGTCGGATTGACAAACAAACGGGCAAAAGTCGAAATCTCAGGACAGTTTCCATTGATCACACGACATCGGTAACGGAAACCATTCATCCCCGTAGTGGTAAAAATACTCAAAACAGGGGTTGTTGAACCCGAATAAAAAGCATCGTCAGTAACGTTGATCCAGCCCGAACCAACACTCTCCTGCCATTGGTAACTGTCTGCATATAAAGCACTTATAGTGAATATAGCTACTTCATTTTTGCACACGGTTTGATCTAAAGGATTCAGCGTGATAATGGGTGGCTCATTCACACCCAGCATCGCAGAACCCGAAACGGCACTTTGATTACTGCCGTCTTTCACCACACATCGGTATTGATAACCGTTCAAACCTAAGTTCGCATCATGGATTTTAAGAAGTGGTGTAGTAAATCCTTCGGCATAAGTGATAGAGCTGTTGATGTTGTACCAACCGACACCATCGTTCTCCTGCCATTGATAAGTTACGGCATTCACGGCGAGCACCGAAAATTGGGCATTGCCTCCAATGCACACGGCTGTATCTGCCGGTTGCCCGATAATCACAGGCTGAGCATTAATTCGGGCGGGCAGATGAGCCAAAAGACCGAACAGAAATAAAACGACCGCTCCGGCAATTTGCCTCATGGAATTTTGTTTTTTACATTTGTAAGTGTCTTTTATCCAATGGTTTAATTAATAAAAAACAATTCCAAATGAATGGTTGATGATCATCCGGTTGACAAAAATTACCTGTAATGTCTGCTTTACACAATTGGTGGTTCAGATATTCAAAATTAGTTGTTTTCTCTCTTGTTTTTGGGGAGTATCCGGCTTATTTGCTAACATTTATTTGTTCACAATTATTTCCCAAAATGGGTCTAACGGATCAAAAATGAACATGTTATTGCTCGTCTTTGAGAGGTTTGCTGAGTTGTCAAAGTGAATTTTCGGCAATTAATTTTGTTCAATGAATCCGGTTGTCATTGCACAATTTTACGCTAATTTTACATCATCAACCGTTTAAAAATTTGACGTTATGGTTAGCCTTGAAACTTCTTATATGGGTCTGAAACTCAGGAGCCCTATCATTGTAGGCAGCTCAGGCCTTACAAATTCAGTCGAAAACATTCGCGAGGCAGCGTCCTTCGGAGCCGGAGCCGTGGTGTTGAAGTCGCTGTTCGAAGAGCAGATCATGCATCAGGCTAATCACACTTTGCATTACGGAAATATCGGGATGCATTATCCTGAAGCAGAGGATTATATCCGCAATTATACACGCTCAAATGATGTTGAAAACTACCTTCAATTGATTCGTGAAAGTAAAAAGGCAGTGAATATTCCTGTCATTGCCAGCATCAACTGTCTTACTTCAAGCGAATGGGTTGATTTTGCGTCACGCATGGAAGATGCTGGTGCTGACGCCATTGAGCTGAATGTTTTTGTTTTGCCTTCCGATGTTAACCGCTCCTCTGAACAAAACGAAGCTGTTTATTTTGATGTGGCTTCCAAGGTTTTACAGAAAGTGAAGATTCCGGTGAGCCTCAAAATCAGTCATTACTTTTCAGCTTTGGCGCAAACTGCGGTTAAGTTGTCGTGGGCCGGTGTGTCAGGATTGGTTTTATTCAACCGTTTTTATTCGCTGGATATTGATATTGAACATTTCGAGCTCCGACCGGCTCATGTGTTCAGCAGCCCGGCCGAATTGGCCACATCACTGCGATGGGTGGCCATGTTGTCGGCTAAAATCTCTTGCGATATTGCAGCCTCCACAGGTTGTCACGATGGAAAATCGGCTGTAAAACAATTGCTGGCAGGGGCCAAAGCTGTGCAGGTGGCTACCGTACTTTATAAAAAAGGTTTCCGCGAAATAGAGATCATGAACAATGAGATCCGCGAATGGATGGAAAAACACGAGTTTAAAAGCCTCGACCAGTTTGTAGGGCGTATGAGCGTGAAACCTTCCGAAAATTCGGCAGCCTACGAAAGGGTTCAGTTTATGAAGCATTTCAGCGGAATTGACTGAGTGCTGAGGCCTCTGATTATCTGAGCTTTACCCTTGTGATGCCATGTCCGCCGGTTTCTAAAGTGGCGTCTTCAAACTTGCTTACCTCTTTGGTGTTGGCTAACATTTCGCGAATCACGCGACGCAATATGCCATTGCCTTTTCCGTGCAGAATGCTTACTTCCTTGATGCTGAGCAGCATGGCTTCGTCAAGGTATTTGCCTATCAACTCGAGGGCTTCATCTGCGCGTTTTCCTCTTACGTCAATGGTCAGACTGAATTGTGCGGCTTTTTCGTTGATGTCGTCGGTGTAGGTTCCACCTTTTTTTCTTGTCGTAAGCCGTTCAGCACGCCTCTGCTCGGCCTTGCTCATCGCGCTGAGCTTTTCGGGCGAGGTGCGCAACCTGACACTGTTGAACACCACCACGGCTTCATGGGCGTTGATGGACACCAACTCGCCGGTGATGTCCATCTCCTCGATACGAACCATCATACCCGGCTTGAGCTCAGAAGGAATTTCAGCTTCATCCGGCTGTTCAACTTTCAGGGCTTCTGCACGTTGTCCGGCTTCTTTTTCAAATTCAGCTTTCTGGTTTTGGAGATTTTGCCGCAAAAGTTTGGTTTTTTCTTTTTCAGCTCCGGCTTCTCTGATTTCTTTGATGGTCAGCTCAATCTGCCGATTGGCTTTCTCTATCAGTGTTTTAGCTTCGCGCCCGGCTTCGGTCAGTATATTTTTCTTTTTTTCTTCGAGCTGGCGAAGCAGGCGTTGATACTTTCCGACGACTTCGTTCAGCAGATTGTCGGCCACGCGTAACTCAGCTTCTTTACGGGCAATTTCGCGTTTTTCCAATTCCAACTGCTGAAGCTGTTGCTCAAAATTGAGTTGTGAAAATCCGGTGATTGTTGTGGCTTTTTCTAAAACTTTTTCTGGTATTCCGGTCTTTCGGGCAATCTCAAAGGCAAAACTGCTGCCGGGCTTACCTGTCTGGAGCAGGTAAAGCGGCTGTAACCTCTTGGTGTCGAACAACATGGCTCCGTTGATGATGCCGGATTGGTTATCGGCCAACAGCTTCAGGTTGGCATAATGGGTGGTGATGAGACCGAAAGCCTTGTTTTCGTTCAATTGTTCGAGCACTGCTTCGGCAATGGCTCCTCCCAACTGTGGCTCGGTTCCCGTGCCGAACTCATCAATCAGAAAAAGCGTGTGCGCATTGGCATTTTCCAGAAAAAAGGCCATGTGCATCAGGTGAGAGCTATAAGTGCTTAAATCGTTCTCGAGCGACTGTTCATCGCCGATATCAATGAAAATGCGTTGAAAAATACCACAAACCGAGTCGGGGTGCATGGGAGGCATCAATCCGCACTGAAGCATATATTGCAGCAATCCGGTGGTTTTCAGACAGACCGATTTTCCGCCGGCGTTTGGCCCCGAAATCACCAGAATACGTTGGTGCTCATCAAGATAAAGGTCTAAGGGTACGGTTGTTTTGTGTTGTTCGCGCAAACTGATTTCGAGCAGAGGATGTACGGCTTGTTTCCAATTGAAGAGAGGTTGGTTGTTGAGTTGAGGTTTTACGCCACCAATTTTTCTGGCTAACCGTGCTTTGGCATGGATAAGGTCAATCTCGCCCATCATTTCCCAAATTAGAAGTAGCTCAGGAAGAAAAGGCCGGAGATGCTGCGAAAAAACAGATAGAATCCGCTGAATCTCACGTTTTTCGGCATATTCTAACTCGCGGATTTCGTTGTTGGTATCGAAAATCTCAGCAGGTTCAATATAAACAGTTTGGCCGCTTGCCGACTCATCGTGAATAAAACCCCTGAGCTTGCGTTTGTCGGCAGCGCGAACAGGAATCACCATTCTGCCATTACGGATAGTGGCTTCCACGTCGCTGTCGGCCCAGCCTGAACTTTTTGCCTCACCAAGCAACTGCCTGATTTTTCGTGAAATCGTTCCTTGTTTCCGACGGATGTCCTGCCGAATCTCGGCCAACAAATCCGAAGCCCGGTCGGGAATCTCGCCCCGATCGTCCATGATACGCTCAATTTCTTTGATTATATTTTTATTAATACTCAGCGTGCCAATCACATCGCGAAGCGTCTGAAAAGGTTGACTGGCCTCGGACTGCGCAAAACGAATCAGTTGCTGGGCGATGACTAATCCGCTTTTAAGCAAAAACAGATCTTCCTGTTCAATCACCGTGCCTTCAACGCGAAGGTGATGCAGTTGCCCGCGCAGGTCGGGATAATCGGCCACGACAAAGGGCATCCCCTGATCCATGAGTCGCATCATGGCTTCGGTTTGATCCAGACTGAGTTCAATCAACGGACAGTCGGCAGAAAAAGTAATGTTGTGGGCTTTTTCGAGCCCCATCGCACTGATGCACAGCTTTCCCAACATCTTGCGGATTTGGGTGAAACCGATCTTTTCTTCAAAGGTGGAAGGATATATCACAGACATAGAAATATATTGCAAAACTACAACGTTTTAGCGGCTTGACGAAGTGATGGGCTTCTAGCGCAAATTTCAACCGAAGAAAGATGGGAGGGTTGATTGGTTCGACCCCATCAGGGTCGAATAAAACTGTCACATTGGTTTTCAATAAACATAGAATTCTTTCGAGATTATGCCTTGTTCTCCACCTTAAAAGCCTAATGCTGCAATCTCTCATAATTGCTCGGTAACTTGTTGATTGGCAGGGATATGTTCTTTGATTTGTTAGGCTTTTTATTCATTACCGGCGCAGCTTGCTGCTCGCGCCTGCCCGCGTACCCGGTACTTCGAAAGTTTGAAGATTTTCTGCCATTGTTTCTGAAAAACATTCTTCTTTTAAAAAAACAATCTCTAACTTAAAAACGAATAAACCCATAAACAACTAAACAAAAACCTCATGGCCTCAAAAACTATCTCTTCGAAGTTGTTGATGACGCAAACTCGCCACATGGCATTTTTTTGCATCTTTGCAGGATAATATTCAGTCGGATGAGGTTGAAAAACTCGTTGATTCTCTGGGTTGTGGCGGGCCTACTGTTTTTCGCGCGCTGTGCCAATCCGGTGATGCCTACCGGTGGCCCGAAAGATACACTTCCGCCGCAAATCCGTTTTTCGCATCCCGAAAACAATTCGGTGAACTTTCAGGGGCGTATTGTTGAGATTACTTTCAATGAATTCATCCGGCTTGAAAAAATCAACCAGCAAGCACTCATCTCGCCTCCACCTCAGGAAAATCCTGAATACCGAATAAAAGGAAAGACATTGCAAGTGAGGTTCAAAGAAGATCTCAAACCGCTGACCACTTACACCCTTTTTTTTGGCAATGCCATTGTTGATTTGACCGAGAGTAATCCGCTAACCGATTTCACCTTTGTTTTTTCCACTGGTCCGGCTTTAGATTCGATGGCTTTGCGCGGTCAGGTGGCCTTTGCCTTTGACGACAAGCCTGCCGAGGAAGCTTTTATTTTGTTGTATCGTTTAGAGGGCGACAGCGTTCCGGCCGATTCGCTGCCTTTTCTGCGAAAACCATATTATGTGGCCCGAACAAATAAACAGGGCTATTTCAGAATGGGTAACCTGCGCAACGAGCCGTATAAGATGTATGCCCTCGAAGACAAAAACAGCAATTTCCTCTATGACAAAGGTGGTGAAGCCATTGCTTTTTCCGATTCGGCCGTGCAACCTGAATGGCTGAAGACTTCTGTGTTGCCAAAAACAGCTGATACAACCCTTCAGCCTGCCGATAGCCTTTCTTCTTCAAATGCGCGATTGTCGGCAAAAGAAATCAACCGGCGCGACAGCATCGCCTATGCCGAACGCCTTTTCGCCGATTCAGTTCGTTTTGCACAAATCAGCACCCATCGGCTACGGCTTTTCAATGAAGTGGATTCCACCCAGAAACTGCTTCGCGCCGAATTGCCTTCTGCCGGTTTGCTGCGCTTTGCTTTCCGTTATCCGGCACAGAAAGTGGAGGTTGAGCCACTTGGAGAAGTTCCTGACTCGCTCCATCTGCTCAGAAGCTTTAATCCAGCGATGGATACACTCTTCTGGTATTTTCGCGACAGTATCCTCGATTCACTTCATGTTACTGTTAGGCTCGATACTCTGATTAACGACACCCTTGCACTCTCGCTCAAACCAAAAATATCCTCTTCGAGCCGGAGAACGCGACAGAAAGAAAGCCTCAAAGCGCTTGCTTTTTCAACCAATGTGTCGGGCAGCAAACTCGATATCGGTCAGCCACTCCGGCTCTCGTTTGCCGAACCGGTGGTTCATTATCAGATGCGCGATACCAACTGGATTATTCATAATGGCGATACTTTGTTGGCTCAGCTTCATTTTGTCAAAGAAGATAGTATCGGCCTCAAATACCTTTTTGATCATCCGCCTTTTGCTCCTGAATCCGATTTTCGGATCAGATTTCCCGACTCGGTGTTTTTCGGGCTGAGCGGACGACATAACGATACGGTGGATATCCGGTTCAAGGTACCGCCTCTAAGCGATTACGGAAATTTCATTATCAGTATTTCACCCGATGTGGATACACCATTCCTCATACAGTTGTGGCAGTCAAAAGGGGAGATGATCTCACAACGTGTCATTGCCGGAACGAAAAAGCTGACCTATGAAAATCTAAGGCCAGGAAAATATACGCTAAAAGCCGTGTTGGATCAAAACAAGAACGGAAGGTGGGATACCGGAAACCTTACGAAAGGTTTACAGCCCGAAAGTGTATTCTTCTTTGAAAAAGAGGTGGAAATCAGAGCAAACTGGGACTTGGAAGAAGAGTGGAAGATTGTTAGTCAAACGGATAAAACGAATTCAGAAAATGCGGAAGACAGTCCTTAGAAATGCATCTTTACGCTTCCGCTTTTCACAATAATGCTATTTTCTTTCGAGTTCTTTAGCCTTGTTGATACAGTTCATAATATCGGCAAGAGCCTCGTTCTGAAGCGAATAGTAGATTTTCTTCCCTTCACGTTTCGAGTTCAGAATGCCTTTATTCTTCATGATGTTGAGATGATGCGATGCCGCAGCCTGCTCAATGTCTAACAAAAGATATATTTCTGTAACACTCAGGCACTTTGATCCTGCAAGCATCTCAATAATGGCAATGCGGACAGGGTGTGCAATCGCTTTGAGCTTCGAAGCCATTTGTTCTAATTTTGCCGCACTTAGGTTGATCGGTTCCATGCAAATACTCTTAAATTTTTGCAAAAATAAGCATTACTGTTTATTTATTAACAGTAACATATATGAATATTTCGATAATTCCCTAAAATAGAGCTAGTCTAAATTAGAAGGTAAAATTTAGGGATATAATATTGATAATGTGTTGATTAAAAAACAATCGTTAATCAACTTCGAGCTGGGTCATGCAGAATTTTTCGCCATCGAACAAGCCTTTGTCGCTGATTTTGAGTTGAGGGATCACCAAAAGAGCCATGAACGAGAGTGTCATGAAAGGCGCGTGAAGCGGAGTTCCGGTTTTTTTTGCAAGCGCATTGGCAGCTTCGTAGGCCTTTGCTACCTCATAACCATCGGCATCCGACATCAAACCGGCTACTGGAAGAGGCAATAGAATTTCTTCGTCACCACAAACAACAGCAATGCCTCCTTTTGAATCAATAAGCTGATTTACTGTGCGCAACAGGCTCTCATCATCAACCCCGACCGCAATAAGGTTGTGTGAATCATGGGCGACCGTTGAGGCTAAAGCGCCTTGTATCATCCCGAAATTGTGAATAAATCCAAAGGAGGCTTTTGAAGGTTCGTACCGGTTTAAAACCATGATCTTCAAATAGTCACGCTCAGTATCGCTGACCATATATCCCTTTTCAACCTTGGGAAAATCCAAAATGGTTTTGGTGATGAGCTGGCCTTCGATGACCTCTATGATCCTGATTTTTTTGTTGCCGGCCGGTATCTGCAAGTCGGAAAGGCTTAGCGGATGAGCCTCAAAACGGTTTGGGTGGCTTGATTGCGGCGTGTTGATCAGGCTTTTACCGTTTTCGGCCACTTTGATGCCGTTGATGAATGTTCTTTGTACATTAAATGTTTTCAAATTATCCACAACGATAAAATCGGCAGCATCGCCCGGCTGAAGCAATCCGACATCTAACGAATAATGCCGGATAGGATTGAGAATGCAGCTTTTTAACACCTTCATCGGCGGATAGCCCAGAGCGATGGCACGTCGAGCCAACTCATTGATGTGACCTTTTACCAAATCGTCGGGATGTTTGTCGTCGCTGCAAAAAAGTACTTTGTCAGCATGGTTGTCCATGAGCGGAATCAGCGCATCGAAATTTTTTGCGGCACTTCCTTCCCTGATTTGAATTTTCATGCCGTAACGGATTTTGTCGAGTGCTTCCTCCATGGTGAAGCATTCGTGATCGGTGGTGATTCCGGCCTGTGCATAAAGGCGGGCTTGCTCGCCGGTAAGGCCGGGTGCATGGCCGTCAACAGGCTTGCCGTGTTTTTTGGCAAGTTCTAGCTTGGCCTCCACTTCCGGATCATGGTACAACACACCCGGGTAATTCATCATCTCGGCTAGATAAGGAATCTCGGGCATAGATAAAAGAGCGTCAAGTTCTTTGATGCCCAAAACAGCGCCTGAGCTTTCAAATGTGGTGGCCGGAACGCAGCTTGGTGCGCCAAAATAGAATTTAAAAGGTATTTTTTTTCCGTTTTCAATCATAAAATGTACCCCTTCAACGCCAAGCACGTTGGCAATTTCATGCGGGTCGGAAACAGTGGCCACGGTGCCGTGAACCACCGCTAAACGTGCAAAAGCCGCAGGCGTGAGCATGGAGCTCTCAATATGAATGTGGGCGTCAACAAAACCCGGCATGATGTATCGGGGATCGGCTGAGTCGGTTTTGGTGATCGAAACAACCCGGCCATCAGCAACTTCCACTATGCCCGGAAAAATCTGGTCGTTTATCAGGTCAACCACCTGTCCGCTGATACGGAATGAAGGAGCATTTTTCATCTTTTTAAATGGATTGAAAAGCAAAGTTACATAAATCGCGGACAACTGTTTTTGAAACAAGTATCGGCAGGCAAATCGTATCTTTGTCTTTTGAAAAATCGGATATGGGCAAACGTTTGGATTTGGGCAATTTGTGGGAGAGTTTTCGGTTTGCTTTCAGGGCTTTGGAAAGCCGGAATTTTCGTTTGTTTTTCTACGCAGGATTAGTCTCCCTCATGGGAACATGGATTCAGAATCTGGCGTTGGGATGGTTGGTTTACCGTTTGACCAACTCGGCTTTCTATCTTGGTTTGGTTGGATTTGCCGGGCAGATTCCGGGCTTGTTTCTTACTCCTTTTGCAGGGGTCTTTGCCGATCGTCTGAATCGTCAGCAAATCCTCAAAATCACTCAGGCTGTTTCGATGACGGCAGCTTTCCTCATGGCAATTCTGGTCTTCACTGATACCATCACCGTTACGTTAATTTTGGTCATCGTGATCATCAATGGTATTGCGCTTTCGTTCGACACCCCTTTCCGACATGCTTTTTTGTTGGATATGATTGGCGATAAACGGCTGATCCCCAATGCGGTGGCATTGAACTCAACCCTGGTAAACACAGCACGTTTTCTCGGTCCAGGCATTGGCGGCGTACTCGTTGCCTTATATGGCGAAGCCGTGTGTTTTCTTATCAATGGTTTTTCGTTCATGGCTATGCTCATTGCCTTGATGCTGATGCGGGTTTCGGTGCGAAAGGTACAGAAGAAACAAACCTCGCTTTGGCACGATCTGTCGGAAGGTTTTGCGTTTACCTGGAATTTCAAGCCTGCCCGCTCAATGATTATGTTAGTGATGGTGACAGCCACTTTCGGCCTCCCTTTTCAGTCGTTTCTGCCTGTTTTTGCCCGCGATATTCTTCGTGGCGATTCACAGCTGCTGGGCTTTCTTACCGGAGCCGTTGGAGCCGGCGCTCTCACAGGCGCCTTATATCTGGCTACCCGGCCGAGCGTGAAACCTTTGCCGGCCATCATCCGTTTTTCGGCACTTACCTTTTCGATTGGCTTACTTATCTTCAGTTGGTCTGTATGGCCGGCTTTCTCTGTCATTGTATTGTACTTCAGCGGGTTTGGAATGATTACCCAGTTTTCGGCAACCAATACATTGTTGCAAACGGTGGTGGACGAAGACCTCCGCGGAAGGGTATTGTCGTTTTACAGTATGTCGTTCATTGGATTTACGCCTGTCGGAAGCCTCATTTTGGGCTATATCGCCGATCAAGCCGGTGTTTCACTTACCTTTACTTTTGCTGCTGGTATGTTGCTGACCGCTTCGCTTCTGTTCTCACGCTCGTTTAACAGTATTCGCGAGAACCTTCAATTGGGCTAAAACTCATAAATTCAGATCGGAAAAACTAAATCAACCTCACTCTTTGTAAATCTCAAAATCTATAAGTTCCGCTGTCTCAGTAACTCCATGATTTTCGTGAAACTTTTTTGCGATGCCAACGAGCTTGATTTTTTCGCCATGGCGTAAGATTTTAGCTGAAAATTGTCCTCCCGACCCGGGTAACTCAATATAATACTGGTTGTTATAGGCACCGCTAAAATTCATGTGAAACAGATTCACGATACCAATTTCTACCGTCAGCTGGCTGTTTTCGCTGTTCAGGTTGGCGTAAACATCTTTATCGGTTGTCTCCTGGTAAGTGGAATCATTCAGATACTTCAAATGACTGGCTTTGCCTTTGTAAGCACCTGTGATGGTTTCAATTGTGCAGTCGGAACACCACATCCATGTTTCTTTTTCTTTTTTACAGCCCGAAACAAAGAAAATCAGCAGTCCAAAGACAAACGAAAGGCCGACTGTTCGAAGGAAAAAGTGATGGGTTTTCATGTGATTTCAATTTTTTCTGCAGAATAGAGATTTTCTTTTTTCAGAAAATTTTGAGGCTATTTTACTGAACGATAAATCGTGAATAGCCTGTCAGATAAGCATCATGATCGCGCAGTTCGACAAAATAAAGACCTTTGGCCCAGCCATCTAATGAAAAACGAACCGAGTCTTTTTCTGTCACCGAATGCCGGACAGCCAACCTGCCGCTGCCGTCATACACCGAAATGATTCCCGAAAGCGGTTTATCCCAGCTTAGTTTAACGGTTTCTGTTGCCGGATTGGGCTCTGCTTTAACGGTATTGTTAATGCTTCTCTGGTTTTCGTTCAGTCCGACGATATTTTTGTCATACACTGCCAGTGTGTATTGTCCCGGCTTCAGATCGTTTACGGTAATATAACCGATATTCCAGAAACCTTCGCGGAACTGGGAAACTGGCGTCCAGTCCGAAGCCGGCGACGTACGGTAGAGAATGACAGCCGAATCTTGTTCGGTGAGGATAAGCGATCCATCAAGCGAGTTGCTGTTGCTGTAAAAGAAACGGCCACGCATCTTTGTCCCCTCGGGGAATATTCCGCACAACTGCCAATGCCGGTAAGGCGATAGCCGAAGCCCGGCGACGGCTTGTTTCAAACTGTCGGGCGCTGCCCAGTGATGGGTTACGCGGTAAAAAGCTGAGTCGGGAAGAGCGTCAACCATAAGTTTGAAGTTAATGCCCGTATAATTAGTTTCTCCAACCGTGCGAAGGACACCCGAAAAGTCGGTTGTGGCATCAGCCGTTTTGTCGAAAGGATCAGCCAGCGTCAACAGAGGAGCAAAACTCAGGGTCTTTTCGGTCACGTCCGTTGGACCATCAAAATGAATAGTATCGGTATGAATTTGCCAGTTGTCATCCATAAAACCTACTTCAATGATGTTTTTTGTCGAAATATGAGAAACACCTTTGTGTTTTTGCTTCATAAAAAGCTTCACTTTGAACTGACCATTTTGCGGGATAACTTGTGTTGAATCAATCGAAAAATGGGGTGTGCCCGCCGTGAAAACCCAGGCATCAAAAAAAGGCTGCATATCGGTTCCGGTATATGAAGTCAGAAAATCCTGCAGGTCGTACGAACTGGCATGATGATAAGAAAACTGCTGAAGATAGGCTTTTATGGCATCGAAAAACACCTCTTGGCCGAGATAGTTCATCAAGGTGTGAACCACAGTGCTCCCTTTATCATAAACCGTCGTACCGTAGGTGTAGTTTGTGGGTACATCATGCAGCGGAAGATAAGAACCGTCGGTGATATGTGCGTTTTTTAAAATATCTAAATGGTTGACATTCATTTCGTTGCGGTAGATATTCGGGCCATAAAGATCATATTTGAAAAAATAGTGACAAAAAGTTGCCCAACCTTCGTTCAGCCACATATCGCCGGCATCGGCGCAGGTCACCTGATTGCCGAACCACATATGCGAAAGCTCATGGGCCAGCAGATATTCATTGCTGAGGTTGCCGCTGATGGATGAATGAGGGAAAGCAATATTGCCCACATGCTCCATAGCGCCAAGAGCAGTTCCAACATAGCCCACCCGATCAAAAGGGTAGGGGCCGAAACGATTTTCGAATATGTTGACGATGTCCTGAAGATGGGCGAAGGTGTTGTTGATTTTACCCGAATCAATGGGTCGGGTGTAAATAGCGGCAGGGAGAATGCCGTTAAGGCTTTGGAGGTCGTATTTTTTTACAACATAGTTTCCGGCGGCTGCCGAAACCAAATAAGTGGGAATAGGTTGCCTGATTTGCCATTCCCAGGTGATGGTACCGTTGGTGTGATGGGTCGTATCAGCCAAAATGCCGCCGCCGACGCCCGTCATGGCTTCCGGCAGCGTGATCAACACATCATAAGTAGCCCTGTCCTGAAAATCGTCCACACACGGAAACCAAGCCTTTCCAAGGTTGTGTGGGTCGCTCTCGAACCCGACACCCAGGTTAAACGCATAATTTCCACTGAAATGAAACCCGCCCCAGCTTTCATGAAACGGCGCACCGCCATAAGTGATTTCAAGCTCAAGCGTATCGGTCGGATGAACTGTAGTTCCCATTTGGATGCCGAGCCTGTTTCCGGATTGTGTGAAAACAAGATCCTGTTGACCACGTTTCACCGAGCTGACCTGAAGCGCTTTGAGTTCGAGAGGAATGATGGTTGTGTTTACTTTTGGCCGCAGCCTGACAATGGTTTTGGCCTGTATCGTTTTTGCCGTGAAATCAATTTGTTGCAAGTGGATGCGATAGTGAACCGCGTCGCAAGTGTCGGCTGCTGCAGATGAAGAAAAGTCGAGACGATGTTCGTACTGGGCCACACTACTCATTTGAATGCCAAAAACAACGGATAAAACAAAAAAAAGTGCTTTCATTCCGGAAAATTTTAGCAAAAATAAACTATTTACTGCACTTTTGTGCCTGAATTGATTCACTGACAGGCTTGGTTTTCCAGTTGTCAGCGTTGATTTTCTTTCTGCTCCGTAAATGATTCGTCAGACCATAATGGAGAATGGTTGAAGCCTTGTTGATTCCGGTGGAAATTCGTGTAATGACACGGACGAATTGAGTACATTTGTGGCATATTTTTGGTGTGAAAAAGAATACATTTTTATTGTTCATGTATGAAACCAGGCAAAACAAAACATAATCGTCATTTTTCGTGGGGTATATTTCTTGCCGGATTGCTGTTGTTGGCCGTAAGCATGAGTACCTTAGCTCAAAGGGTTTACACACTCGAAGAGTGCATTCAGCTTGCGTTAGAGAATAATATTCGCATCAAACAGAGCCGACTCGAAGTCGAGAACACTGAACTTTCTCAGTTGCAAAGCAAGCTTGATCTTTTGCCATCGCTCAATGCCGGTAGCTCACACTCCATTGGATGGGGCCGCGCCCTCGATATGGCAACCTACGATTATGTGGATAAGCAGACGAAATCAACCTATTTTAACATCAGTTCGGATTTGTCTCTCTTTTCCGGATTTCAGAAGCTTAACACGATCAAACAGCGGCGGGCCGATTATCTTGCAGCCAAATACAGCGCCGATAAGATCCAAAATGATGTGTCTTTGACAGTTGCCGGAGCTTATCTTCAAATTTTGTTTAGCCGCGAATTGCTGAACAATGCCCGTTTGCAGGCCGACATTACAGCCCAGCAGATGGAACGAACCAGGAAGCTGGTGGAGGCCGGAACATTGGCCCATGGCAGCTATCTTGATGTTCAGGCACAGTTGGCCAACGAGGAAGTTGCTGTTGTTCAATTTACCAATCAGTTGAATCTTGCGTATTTAGACCTTCTGCAACTGCTCGAGCTGAAGGCCGGGACGCCTTTTGAAATCGAGGTGCCCCCATTGGAAATAACGTCAGAACCAAGTCTTTTGCCGGTTGATATGATTTACCATAAGGCGATCGAATTTATGCCCGAGATTAAAAGTGCCGAACAGCAATATCTGAGCAGTCGGCAAAGCCTGAATATTGCCCGTGGCAGCCGGAGCCCTTCTTTAAGTTTAAGCGCTGCCCTCGGGACTAGTTTTTCCGATCAGATCAGGGTGAGCAACAACCCTTTTGACGGTGATTACAACAAAATCAAACCCTTTAGGGATCAATGGACTGACAATCGCAATGCCACCCTTTCGTTCAGGTTCAATGTACCGATTTTCAACGCCTACCAGATTAGTTCCTATATTGGAAAATCACGGATTGGGTTGATGAATGCTGACTATAATCTGCAATTGTCGAAAAATACCCTCCGCAAAAACGTTGAAACTGCTTATGCAGATGCTTTATCCGCGCATTCCACTTATGTGGCCCGGGGCAAATCGTTGGCCAGCCTACGCGAATCATTTCATTATACCGAGCAGAAATTTAATGTGGGAATGGTCAATGCGATAGATTATAATTTGGCCAAAAGTCAATTAGCCAAGTCGGAGTCGGAGTTGCTTTCGGCAAAATACGACTATCTTTTCAAGCTCAAGATCCTCGATTTTTATCTTGGCCGCCCGTTGACATTCAACGAAAAAGAAAAAAATACACGTGAATAAGCCATCAACGGAACTACAGTCGGCAATCCAATGACAATCAATGTAATAAACCGGAACAGTGTTTTAAAACCTTCACAAACTTATGAACAGGACTTCAAAAAATACAAAAAAATGGCTGATCGGCGGCGGGCTGTTTGTTGCGGTAATTGCTGCTGCAATCCTTTATGCCAAAAATAAAAATCAACACGAATATAGTGTCAGTGTTGAAAAACCGGCTCTTCGTACCATTATTGAAACGGTGGCGGCAAACGGAAAGATTCAGCCTGCACTCGAAGTCAAAATCAGCCCATATATTTCGGGCGAGGTTGTCGAGCTTTATGTTCGTGAAGGTGATTTTGTCAGAAAAGGTGATCTTTTAGCAAAAATTGATGCTACTTTATATGTCTCGGCTTACGAACAGGTTGAAGCTTCGCTGAACAGCGCACGGGCCAATATGGCCAACACTAAAGCACGTGTTGCACAGGCCGAAGCACAGTTTATGAAAGCCAAACTCGATCGCGACCGCAACGAAGCGCTCTGGAAGCAAAAAGTGATCAGCGATGCCGACTGGGATGCTGTGAGGGCTTCGTATCAGGTGAGCAGCGCCGAGTTTGAAGCGTCGAAAGAAAGCCTTAAAGCTACACAGTTTCAGGTTCAAAACGCCGAAGCATCGCTGAAAGAATCGGGCGAAAACCTGAAAAGAACCAATATTTACGCACCTGCCGATGGCACTGTGTCGCGACTGAATGTGGAAGTGGGCGAGCGCGTTACCGGTGCGTCGCAGTTTTCCTCAGGAACCGAAATCATGCGCGTAGCCAATTTAGATAATATGGAGGTGAAGGTTGAAGTGAGCGAAAATGATATCCCCCGCGTGAAACTCAACGATACCTGCCTCATCGAAGTGGATGCTTATCTTAACCGTAAGTTTAAAGGCTATGTTACTGAAATTGCTACTTCGGCAAACAATGTTACGGTGAGTGTGGATCAGGTGACAAATTTCGAGGTAAAAGTCCGACTTCTTAAAGACTCTTATTCTGATCTGATGAAATCAGACAGTACGATCAAAATGCCTTTTCGCCCGGGAATGTCGGCAACGGTGGACATACAGACAAAAACCGAGAAGGATGTGCTGACAATCCCTATTCAGGCAGTGACTACACGCCAGGACACCAGCTCCTCGACCGGAACCAGAAAAAAAAGTGATGAAACCGCTCAGTCATCGAACGAACCACTAAAGGAATATGTCTTTGTTGCCGAAAAAGAAAAGGCCGTTCTCAAAGCCGTAAAAACGGGGATACAAGACAATACCTATATTCAGATTCTCGAGGGCATCGGATTGGATGATGAAATCGTCACCAGCCCATATAAATTGGTTTCCAAAACCTTGAAAAACAATGACAAGATTAAGGTAGTGGATAAAAGTAAGCTTTTCGAGGGCGCGAAAAAATAAGTGAGCATGACCTCTATTCTGCTTCTTGAAACTTCAACCCGGGTTTGTTCGGTGGGACTGTCCATTGACAACCGGTTGGTCTCAATACGCGAAACCTCCGAAAGCCAATCGCATAGTGAGTTGATTACCAGCTTTATTGAAGAGGTTGTTTCCGAACCCGGACTGGCCTTCACCGATTTAAGTGCTGTTGCAGTGAGTATGGGCCCCGGCTCCTATACAGGTCTGCGGATTGGTGTTTCAACCGCTAAAGGGATTTGTTATGCTCTCGATATTCCGCTCATTGCCATTGATACTCTAAAGGCAATGGCTTTCGGAATGTTGCAGAAGGCTGACCCGAAACTTCGTCACAACTCATTTTTTTGCCCGATGATTGACGCCAGAAGAATGGAGGTTTATACTGCGGTGTTCGATGATCAAATCCAAACCCTTGAACCAACGCACGCTTTGATCCTATCCCCTGAAAGTCTTAAACGATGGTTCGATGCCGGACAAGTGTGGATTGCAGGCGATGGTGCTGATAAATGCCTTGATCTTTGGCCTGGCAAAACAAATTTAAATCATATTAAACCATTTGTGCCTTCCGTTCAATGGATGACAGATTTGGCATACCAGCAATTCAAACAACAGCAATTTGCTGATCTTGCTTACTCTGAGCCTTTCTATTTAAAGGATTTTATTGCCGGAGTACCTCGCGTAAAAGGCCTCTGATTCACTGGATTTGTTGGAATTTAGTTGTTTCTGATACTTATATTATCCGGTTTAGCCATTTAACTTTGAAAAAAATAGCAATTTTTGTGAAATTGTATTTATTTTTGACTTCGTTTATGACATAATATAATACTATGAAAGTCAATTAAATGAAACTTATTTTTTATTTAGTAGAATTGAAAATTAAAAAAAAATTGTAATAATTTCATTAAAAAATAAAAAATCTGTAACTATTTCATTAAAAGATATATATATTTGTGAAAAATAAGCAGACAATGAAATTCTCAGACAAACTTAATGAATTTGATGTACTCGATTTATTAAACGAGTATCATTCGGAATTACGGAAATTAAAAAACAAGCTCACCTATGTAAAAAAGCGTATTGGCGAACTTGAAGATGAGTATCAGCGTATTCTCAGGCGCCAGGAAAAAAAGGCTTCCCGCCTTATTTCGGATGACCAATTTGCGGAATTTCCAGAAAATATGAATTCCGAGGACGACACAGCTGCACTAACTGTTGATACTGTTGAAGAAGCAGAAACGGTTCAGAGAAAGAAAAGAGAACCAAAAGAAAAAAAAGTAAAGAAAACCACCCGGAAAAAGAAATCTGCAAAATTAGGCCGCAAACAGCAACCATTATCTGAATGGGATCAGATGATTGTGGATGCAGTGAAAACCAAAGGAAAAGCTGCCATTAACAGCGAAATTCTTGAAACTGTTACCAAGGTTGCGATCGAGCGTGGCTTATATAAAGATGAGGAAAAAACTAAGGCCAAAATCAATCAGTGTTTGGTAAAACTTACTGCCGACAACCGAAAAGCTTTGATCAAAGTACCCTATTCTGGCCGTGGTTTTGGATATGCTTTGCCAAAGTGGGTTGACAAAGAAGGTCAAATCTTAGAAGCTTATTCTTATTAAACTGTGACTTAATCTAAAAGAAGCTGCCCGTCCACTCAAAGGGCAGCTTCTTTTTTAACCAAGCCCATAATAGTCACTTCCCTGTTTTTCCTGGCGCCTTTCGGCTGTATTGCGAAGTACCTGCAGTTTTTCTTCATCTGTATAACGATCCCAGTTGACTACCTCTTCCTGTGTACGATAGCAACCGATACACACGCGATCTTCATCATAAATACAGATAAGCTGACAAGGCGACTTGATTTTCTTTCTTAACATCATTTCGTTTTCTGGAGAAAACAAGAAAAATGCCCGAATGTTCAGTTCAACCGTAGCGATTATTGAATTTCCAGAACGGCTATGCCACGGGTTTTGGTACCAAACCAAATCTTATTGTCTTTGTCAATCAAAATACTGGTTACCCATTGATCAGGTAATCCATTGTTCTCGGTAAATGAAGACCAGGTAGTGCCATCGAAAGATGAAACCCCAAAACGGGTTCCAAACCACATGGTTCCCTTTTGATCTTTAGCTATGGCATCAACCCGGTTGAAAACCAGGCCGTCCGACATAGAATAATCTTTAAATGTTTGATTGATAAAATTGGTAACTCCTGCCAATGAACCAAACCACATACCATTGTTTCTGCCGTTGAAGAGCGAGACTACAAAACCAGCCTGATTGTTTCCAGCCATGAATGCTTGCCAGGTCTGATCATTGTAAAGTGATATCCCAAATTCTGTACCAAACCACTTTTGATTATTGTTGTCAATAGCTATCGAACGCACAATGTCGTGAACCAGGGTGTTGCCGCCTTCTTTCACAATTACTGTCCAGTTATTTCCATCGTAATGACTTACACCTTTTCCGGTTGCAAACCAAGGCGTGTTTTGTTGGTCAATGGCAATGTCGTAAACATAATTATATCCTAAACCGTTATTTTGGTTAAAAGATTGCCATTGTTGATTGTAAAACAACGAAACCCCGTAAGGAGTACCAAACCACACCCGATTGTCAGACCCAACGGCAACCGCATTTACCTGATGGTGAATCAAGCCCTGAGGGGTGTTGTATTTTGTCCAGGAAACTCCGTCAAACATAGATACACCAAATTCTGTTGCAACCCAGATGTTACCTTGGGCATCCATGGCAAGATCATTCACATTGTTGTCGATTAGCCCGTCTTTCGTGGCATAATATGTCCATTTATAGGAGGTTGGAACGGGTGTTACTTTTGAACATGCCGTTAGAAGTAATGCAATGCTGAGCACGAATATCAGGTATTGGACGATTTTTTTCATGGCTTTGTAGGTTTATTTATCTAAATTCATGCGGATTCGGGAGGCAACAATGTCAATGGCCACCTGATTGGCGCCACCTTGCGGTATAATGATATCGGCAAAACGTTTTGTCGGATCAATAAACTGGAGATGCATGGGTTTGACAAAGGAATCGTAGTGTTTGAGTACTTCTAAGAAGGTCCTTCCGCGCTCTTCAATATCGCGTTGAATGATTCGCATCAAGCGGTCGTCGCCATCCGCATCAACATAAATTTTAATATCCATTCGGTTACGCAACTCAGCATTGGTAAGGACAAGAATGCCTTCGACAATAACAACTTTGGTGGGTTTTACGGTGATGGTTTCGTGTGAGCGGGCACAGGTCACATACGAATAAATCGGCATTTGGATGCTTCGTCCTTCTTTAAGATCGTCTAAATGACGTATAAGAAGGTCAAACTCAATAGATTCCGGATGGTCAAAATTGATTTTTTTCCGTTCTTCGGCACTCAGATGTCCGTTGTCAATATAATACGAATCTTGCGAAATAACGGATACCGAGCTGTTGGGTAACGCCCGGATGATTTTTTTTACGACTGTCGTCTTGCCCGAGCCTGATCCTCCGGCTATTCCGATAATCAGCATACTGGTTTTTTGGTCATATAAAAAGCCGGAAAACCTTTTCGAAGGCTTCCCGGCTGTAAATATAAATCATTTTCGGTTTACGAAAGAAAACCAAGTAAAATACCTGCTGCAACGGCGCTGCCAATCACACCGGCCACATTGGGCCCCATGGCATGCATGAGAAGGTGGTTGGTTTTGTCGTATTCAAGGCCAACAAACTGTGAAACCCTGGCGCTGTCGGGAACTGCCGAAACACCTGCATTCCCAATCAATGGATTCATTTTGTTGCCTTCTTTCAGGAAAAGATTGATGATTTTCACGAACATCACACCTCCGAAAGTTGCAATCACAAACGAAAAAGCACCCAGCACAAAAATCCCGACCGATTTGTAGGTGAGGAATGTGGTGGCCTGGGTGGAAGCTCCAACCGTTAATCCGATAAGGATAGTCACAATGTCAATCAGTGGGCCTTTGGCAGTATCGGCCAGGCGTTTAGTTACCGTGCTTTCTTTCAATAGATTACCGAAGAAAAGCATACCCAAAAGCGAAAGCGCCGAAGGAACAATGAATGTCGTGAGCAACAATCCGATGATCGGAAACATGATTTTTTCGTTTTTGGATACGGCGCGAGGCGGTTTCATGCGGATGACACGCTCTTTGTCCGTGGTTAGGAGCCGCATGATAGGTGGCTGTATCACTGGAACAAGTGCCATGTATGAGTATGCTGAAATGGCAATGGCCCCTAAAAGATCGGGTGCAAGTTTCGAGGAGAGAAAGATGGCTGTTGGACCGTCGGCACCGCCGATAATGCCAATAGCTCCTGCCTCTGTCGGGCTGAAACCAAGCATAAGTGCAATGGCATAAGCACCGAAAATACCCAATTGAGCTGCTGCACCTATCAGCAGAAGCTTTGGGTTAGAAATCAGCGCCGAGAAATCGGTCATGGCTCCGATACCCAAAAAAATCAATGGAGGGTAAACTCCCTGCAATACCCCGAAATAGAGATAGTTAAACACACTTCCGGTTTCGTAAACCCCAATCTGGAATCCAGGCTTAAACGGAATATTACCAATAAGGATACCAAAGCCAATAGGAACCAAAAGCAGGGGTTCATACTCTTTGGTGATTGCCAGGAAGATAAAAAACAACCCGATGGCAATCATAATCACATGACCAATCGTAATGTTGGCAAATGCAGTATAGCTGAAAAATTGCTGAAGGTGTTCGATGACGAAGCTTAAATAGCTTGATGAAGTCTCCATATTGTTAGCCGATTACGAGTAAAACATCCCCCTCCATCACATTGTCGCCTTTGCTGACGTTGATGGACGAGACTACGCCTTCTTTGTCGGCATGGATAATGTTTTCCATCTTCATGGCTTCGAGGAGTATAATTTTCTGACCCATTTTTACCTGGTCGCCCGGTTTAACGTATAAATCGAGTATTAAGCCGGGAAGAGGCGACTTGATATTACCGGCGCCTTTAGGCGAAGCCGGGCTGGCAAATTTTGCTGTGCTGGGTGCCATATCCGTGCTGGGTACGCTTGGCGTACGCACCAAACGAGGCGTTTTGGTAGGCTGAATTTGTTTGTCAACCTCGACCTTATACAAGGTGCCATTAACCTCTATTTCAGCAATATTATCGTCAATATTCTGAATGTCAACATCATAAATATTGCCGTTGATGGTGAATTTGAATTTTTTCATTGGATTATGCGGGCTGTTAAATAATTGCTATTTATGAAAGTTCCGTAAACCATAAATCTTTGAACTCCATGGAGAATAAGTCCTGGCTACTTTTTTGATGGTTAAGACAGTGGCTTCGTTATCGTGTAACTCGTTTCTGAAAAGATAGAGCGATAGGGCAATTGCAGCGTTCACCTCGCCCGTTAAATCGGGCTGGGCTTCAACTTTGACGCCCGAAACGGCTTTTTGTTTGAATAAGTCAGAGAACTTGATACCATAAAAACTTCGGGTGTTTTTGAAAACTAAATAGAGCAGAATGAGGGCTAAAAACACAACCGTCATTGCGATAAGAGCCATTCCAATGCCAAAGGGGTCAAACTCCTTAAATTCGAGGCCAGGATTGCGTGGCTCGCCGGTGAAGTTGTTCGATTTTGGAGTTGTCTTGTGTAAAACCTCCCACTCACTTCCACCATCGGTAACCCTGCCATAAGATTTATCAACTTCCAATTTTGGAAATCTGACTTCGTCAATCAGGGTGCGTCCGTTCATGTCGTACAATGCCAGATAATCGCTGTCTTTGAGGTCGAAATTCAAATGTAGAATCCCCCTTGTAGTGTGATTGTCGGCAAAAAATATCAAATAATTCCTGGCAGGGATTGAAGTGATGGGGTCGCCTTTTGGAATCCTGTATTTTGTGGGATTATTCGGATCGTTTGTTAAATACATTCCGCCAACGTCCACCTTGTTATAGGCCGTATTGAACAACTCGATCCAGGCATTACGCTGGCCGAAGTCGTCAATATAGTTTGAATCGTTTATGACAAGGATTTCGTTGATGCGGATGTCGTTACCGCTCTGGGCAGCTGCCCGAGGCATGGCAATCAGGCAAAACGCTGCCAAAAAGCTGAGTGAAAAAAGTATTCGGATGCTGCGCATAGCTTTGGACTTACAAGGGTAAATTGGAATGTTTTTTGGGTGGATTGAGGTCTTTTTTCGTGGCCAATGCCTGAAAAGCTCTGATCACCCTGAAACGGGTGTTGCGAGGCTCAATCACATCATCAATATATCCGTATTTTGCTGCATTGTAGGGATTAGCGAATTTGTCACGGTAATCTTCCTCGCTTTTGCTGATGAATTCTTCTTTAGCTGCGGCATCTTCGATAGCCGAAATCTTTTTGTTGTAAAGTACTTCGATGGCGCCTTTGGCTCCCATCACGGCAATTTCGGCTCCAGGCCAGGCGTAGTTGATATCGCCACGCAAATGTTTCGAACTCATCACACAATAAGCGCCACCATATGCTTTGCGCAGAATCACGGTAACTTTTGGCACAGTTGCTTCACCATAGGCGTAGAGCAGTTTTGCACCATGCGTAATGATGCCGCCATACTCCTGAGCAGTGCCGGGTAAAAATCCCGGGACGTCAACCAAAGTTAGGATAGGAACGTTGAAAGCATCGCAGAAACGGACAAAACGGGCAGCTTTGCGCGAGGCATTGATGTCGAGCACGCCGGCCAGGTAATTGGGCTGATTAGCCACAATCCCAACGGGCATACCGTTGAAACGGGCAAAACCTGTCACGATATTGGGTGCGTAATAGCGCTGAATTTCAAGAAACTCGTTGATGTCAACGATGGCATGGATCACGTCTTTTACATCATAAGGTTTGTTGGGATTATCAGGAATAATATAGTTCAGACTGTCTTCCAATCGGTTGATCGGATCGCTGCAAACGGTGAGTGGCGGGTCTTCCAGATTGTTTTGTGGCAGGTAGCTGATGATTTTGCGGATCAATTGGATGCCTTCCTGCTCGTCTTCCGCTACAAAATGCGAAACTCCCGATTTTGAAGCATGCACCATGGCTCCACCCAGCTCATCTTCAGTCACTACCTCTCCGGTGACGGTTTTCACTACTTTAGGACCGGTAACGAACATATTAGAGTTGCCTTTGCTCATAATGATGAAGTCAGTGAGTGCGGGCGAGTAAACGGCTCCGCCGGCGCAAGGGCCAAAAATGGCCGAAATCTGTGGAATCACGCCCGAAGCCATGATGTTGCGCTGGAAAATTTCAGCATATCCGGCCAAACTATTGACGCCTTCCTGAATGCGGGCGCCACCCGAATCGTTGATGCCAATCACCGGCGCGCCAACTTTCATGGCCTGATCCATCACTTTGCAAATTTTATTGGCATAAGCCTCCGAAAGGGATCCGCCAAAAACTGTGAAATCCTGCGAAAACACGTAAACTACCCGTCCGTCAATGGTGCCATGACCTGTGACAACGCCATCCGAAAGAATTTCTTGTTTGCCAATATCAAAGTTGTTGCAACGATGGGTGACAAACATATCAAATTCTTCAAAACTACCTTCATCGAGCAATAATTCGATGCGTTCACGAGCGGTGAGCTTGCCTTTGGCGTGTTGGGTTTCAATGCGTTTTTCGCCACCCCCTTTTTTGGCTTCGAGCCGTTTATTGAGCAGCTCCTGTATCTTCAATTCAATTGACATAATATTTCGTGTTTTATTCGGGTTTGTTTTTGTCTTCACAAAGTTCGGTCAGGACGCCAAAAGTAGATTTCGGATGTAAAAATGCAATATCAAGGCCTTCGGCACCTTTGCGGGGGCGGGCATCAATGAGCTGAATACCTGCTTCTTTGGCTTTCTCCAATTGCTCCTCTAAACCTTTGACAGCAAATGCAATATGATGAATGCCTTCGCCTTTCTTTTCAATGAATTTACCAACCGGCCCTTCCGGATCGGTGCTTTCAAGGAGTTCAATCTTGGTTTGACCAATTTTGAAAAAAGCCGTTTTAACACGCTGTTCGGCCACTTCTTCAATGGCATAACAGGGGCTCCCCAGTAATTGCTCGTAAAACGGAATTGCTGCATCTAACGATTTTACCGCAATTCCAATGTGTTCAATATGAGATGGTTTCATGTGAATTGAAATGATGTGAAAATTTTCACAAAAATAGACTTTTTATTGGAGCCAGAGACCAGGAAAGTGAGAAAGATAGCTGTTTTTTAGCATAAACTCAAATTTAGAATCGTTCTATTGTTAAGAAAATTGTAATATTGCTGTTAAAAGCAATGGTTTATGAATAAATCAACTGTATCTGTTTTCGTATTATTTACAATTTTTGTGACAGCAACCATTAAGGCTCAGACATTTACCGATGTTCGGGCTAACCTTACCGGGGTTGCTGGCAGCGCTGCAGGATGGATTGACAACGACCGAGATGGTGACCCCGATGTGTTTGTAGCCGGAGAATTTTTCCGTTCCCAGGCAAATGGTATTTCAACTCGAATTTATAACAATCATCGTAACGATCGTTTTACGAATGTTCAAAGCAATATTCCCGACTTTCACCGAGGCGCTTTTGCTGTGGGCGACTTAGATTTAGATGGAATAAATGATATTGGAATTGTTGGGGAAGCAGCAAACGGGCAACGAATTGCCTATGTCATGAAAGGATTGGCCAACGGCTCTTATCAAAAAATGCCGGTTTCCCTCACAGGCGTTCGGGATGGCAGTATTGCTTTTGCTGATATGGACGGCGATGGCGATCTGGATATTCTCATCTCGGGCGAAGCAACCGCAGGATCGGTCACGTTGATTTATCGCAACGATCGAAATATGAAGTTCAGCGCTGTCAACCATGCCATTCCTGGCGTGAAAAGAGGAATGGCCAGTTGGAGCGACTTTAACCTCGACGGCCTGCCGGATGTTTTCATCAGCGGAATTGACCCCGCCGGAAATGTTATCAGTCAGCTCTACCAAAACACAGGTGCGGGATTTCGAAAACATCCTACGATTTTTACAGGTCTTAAAAATGCTCATCATGCCTTTGGTGATGCCGACAATGATGGCGATGATGATTTGTTGATGACCGGAGAAACAGCTCAGGGACAGCCACTTACATTGCTTTATGTGAATAACAGAAGTGGGTTTCAGCTTCGACAAACGACTTTAGTCAACGTGAGTGATGGCTTTGCCGATTGGGGCGATATGGACTTGGATGGCGACTTAGATGTACTCATCAGCGGAATGTCGGCCAACGGGGCAGTTTCAAAAGTGTATGCCAACGACCGCAATTTTCAGTTTCGCGATATTCGGGCCAATATTATCCCGCTATATAACAGCTCGGGACAATGGGGCGATTACGATCTTGATGGCGACCTCGATATCGTTATTGCCGGAATCAGTAATACTCATCAACCTGAAGCAAGGGTTTACCGAAACGGAGTGATCGAAAAACAAAAGTCAACGGCTTTGTCGTCAAGTTTTTCAAAACTCAACCTAAGCTCGGCTCATCCGACAAGGAACAAACCAGTTTGGTTTTATGTTTATTCATCAAGCTATTCTGACCTCCATAAAGTGGGGAAAAAGGATTATTATATGTTTGTAAGTCCGGTGAAAAAACCGGCCAAATCATACGAAATGGAAGAGAAATTTCAGTCGCTGCTTATTCAGACTTACCCCACCTGGTTTAGAGTTGATCAGGGAAATATTGTGCAGAATGGCTTCCCGACAAAAAACGAGGCTGAAAAGTCACGCACTGAAATGATTCATAATTACCAAACCAAAGGCTTCAAATTGGTTGAAGTCAACTGGTAACTCAAAGCATATTGCCTTCTTTTTGCCGCTACTTTTTAAGGTATTACGTTTACTTAATTGCCAATAAAACCTGTAATAATCTAATAAGAGTACCGTACTTTTCAAGGGTTCATAAATAAACTTTGACTAGGTATATAATTGATAAATAAACCGTTAGGTTCTATTTTGTATTGTTATTTATGCACCTCTTTTACAAAAGTTTCCACTTCGGGAATGCCGCCCTGATACACTAAATATCCACTGTAAGGCTCTCTTGGTGTGATTTCATCGTTTACAGGTGAGAGCATCAGTCGTTTTACTTCTTCAGGATCGTTGGTTTGCCCCAGCACCCAGCTCAGCTTCACCCATGCAGTTTCGGGCAGCATATTGCCGACGGGCACAATACCTTTTGCCATCAGGTCGCGACCGGTGTCATACACAAACATATTAGCATAACCCCAAATGGTTTGCAAGGTCATGAACATATGCACGCCTTTGGAATGAGCTCTTTCGATGGCCGGATAAAGGTCTTTGTTCACGTGCCCCAAACCGGTACCCACGAAAATCACCCCGCGATATCCGGCATCAATGAGGGCATCAAGGGTGTCGGGCCGAATGCCGGGATAATAGTAAAGCATGGTGACTTCATCGCTGAAATAAGGCAATAGCCGCAGGCTTTTGTCGCTTCGCCTTTTGTTGTATGTTTTATGGATGGGTGTCACCTTGTAGCGGTTGACCATCGCAATGGGAATATCTCCAATAGTGCGGAAAGTACTGCGATAGCTCGAGTGCATTTTTCTGACCCGCGTGCCCTTGTGCAGGAGGCCGTATTCATCGGATGTGGGGCCAAACATGCATACCATCACTTCGGCAATATCCGAAGTTCCGGCAGCTTTCATGGCATACATCAGGTTGAGGGCTGCATCCGAACTGGGCCGGTCGCTCGAGCGTTGGGAGCCGACCAAGACCACTGGAACGGGAAGATTTTGGCACATAAATGTGAGCGCCGAGGCTGTATGCTGTATAGTGTCAGTCCCGTGCCCGATAACAATGCCGTCAATACCCGATTCTACTTCGCGTGCGATGGCTTGAGCAAGGGTGATGTATTGTTTGGGGCCCATATTCTCGCTGAAAATGGCAAAGATTTTCTCGGTCTCCAAATTGCATATCTCAGCCAATTCGGGAACTGTGCCATAGAGCTCGCCCGGCGAAAATGCCGGAATCACAGCGCCGGTACGATAATCGAGCCGCGAAGCAATGGTGCCCCCCGTGCCGAAAAGCTTCACGCGCGGAAGACCGGCTGTGAACGGAAACTCTTTCTCAAGAATCTTGTATTGTGCTTTTTTATACCCGGTTTCTTTCATCGAAAGTAAGGTGGCAATATTGATTCCAACATTGTATCCGGTGTTCATTTTTAGCACGATATGCTGATCGTCATCGTTTTCGGCACGCGGCAGAACGGTGCCCGAAAACAATCCTCGTGTGGTGTTCACTTCCACCTGTCCCCAAACCCGAACGCCATATTTTTTCAATACTTCGAGCGAGGCGCCTTTATATCCTTGAAAAAAATCTTCGATCATGATAATTGCTGATGTATTAGTGAAGCCAACTCCGACAGGCTCATATTGCCAATGGCAAGCGGACGCATCTGACCCATAATCCAGTTGAAACGGTGGCGTGGGTCGGATTTCGATTTCTTTTCGATGAATTTTTGTTGCAAGAGGGGTATCTTAGCCAGAATCTCCTGACATCCGACTCGTTTGAATTGGATGGTGGTGAGAGCCGATTCAAACTCAAGGCGCGGATGCTGCATCAATACCGGAAGCAGATCCCAGGCAAGTTGAGGGTCGAGGTTTTCGCTTTTCAGAAAACTCAAAAGCTGATAAATGGTTTGTGCTTTGAACCTGCTTTTGGGAAACTGTCCGAGCAAATATTTGTAGCGATGCCCCAGAAGTGTTCCGGCCATCGCCGCCGGGCATCCAAGCGTTGTGATAATCTGGTGCAGCAAAGGATAGAGGTTTTTTGAAAAAAGAAAAACGTAGGTGTCTTCCGGAATCCCCCATTGCCGGAGCTGATGGTAGCGTTTGAGAATGTCGGAAGGTAGTTTTTCCTGTATGGTGTGAATGGTGCTATCATTGATTGGAATAGGCGCTGAGTCGGTATCGGGATACATCCGGTTGGCTCCCGGCAAAACACGTTCGAAAACGGTGGTACCGTTGGGTAGCGCTTTACGCGTTTCGGGAGGAATGCCTTCAAAAGCCATTTTGCAGCGTTCTTCAATGGTTTCCAAAGCAGTAGGTATATCGTCTTCCGGACCCCAAATCAGTAAAAGACCGTCATCGGGATCGGCCGAAAGTGTCTTGCCAAGCGTTTTCCATTCCTGTGGGCTAAGTCCGACGGTTAAACCTTCGCTATGAAGCATATTGGGTTTCCCAATGCAGGCAATCACCTTGATCCGGTCAGAAAGCTCATCGGCAAAACACTTTCCCGGTTGTGTGAAATGCGACAAGGCTGTTTTGAATCCGGGCAGCTTGACCAACATCACCGGCTGTTTAAGCGCTAAAGCCTGAGCAACGGGAGGATAAGCCAACTGATGGGGCCCCGGTACGATGCGAATTGATTCTGTTTTCCAATGGTCTGTGTCTTTGATTTTTGCTTTGAGCTTGTCGCGCAGAATCAGCAGCGACCATTGCCTGAATGCTTCATTGTGCGTCAGTTCGGGGATGCGGCGGGTGTGCGCCACTCCTTTGATTTCAACGCGTGATCCTCCCCGGCAGCTCACATTCACGTCCTGGCGAGCCCTGCCAATACCGGTGCGCACTTTGCCCGTGCTTCGGTTCATAAAACGGATACAATCGCAGGCTTCTTTCACCTCGTGGGGATTGACACAGTCGGGATAAGTCACCGTCTCGATAAGCGGAATACCCATGCGGTCAGTCTTGAAAATACGGGTGTGGCCAATATCGGAAATTTCGCGACAGGAATCTTCTTCAATGCAAAGTTGCTGCAGCCTGATGGTTTTATGTCGCAAGCCGATTTGCCCGCCAACGCCAATGATGGCAGTACGCTGGAAACCGGCAGGAATGCTACCATCTAAGTATTGCTTGCGTGAGATATGTACCTCGCCCACAATGTTGGACCGGCAAAGCAGCGCTATCTCAATGGCAATGCCGAGGGCTTCGCGGTTGATGGGAAAGGGTGCACTGTCGTCCACTTCATAAGTGCAGGCCGATTCGTTTTTGATGCGATAGATGATTTTTTTGCGCGTTTTAAACTCCATTAAAGCCGTTCCATCGTATTCGCCAAACTCGCTCAAAGTGGGCCGCATATGACGGACAAGCTCGGCATCGTAATCTGAGTCTTTGTTGTAAATACCTGTCGGACAGTGACAAAAAAGCTTTTCACGCGTGAGTAGTTGCTGGTGTACCTCCAAACCCGACATGAAGCCAATACGTTCGTAATCTTCGGATGTTGCTTCTTCGAGGCTCACATAACCGGCCTGGCGCTTGGTGGCTTCGTAATTGGCCTGTGGGTTGAAAAAAGTTTCCATAACAAAAGTTCCTTTCTCAAATCATAACTACCCCGATTGTAAATTGTCCGAAACGAAATTCACAATTTTGATGTAATATTTTGGTGGTGTGCATATTAAGTCAATTCGAAAGTCGATATGACGAACAATTTTAAAACAGGGTAAAATTACGGAAATCCGTGGCCTCCCAAACCCGATAATGATTCTAAATAAGCCATATGATTTGAGTCCTATTTTCTGCCGAATGCTATCCACTGCTGCAATAATCCTATTTTTGCAACGAAATACAGGCTTATGCGTTTCATCCGAATTCAATTTTTACTGCTGTTGCTTGTTTGTGGTGTGGCACTTCATGCCCAGCAAAAAACGGTCATTCATATCGAAAGGGCGTTGCGGCAGGAATACGACAAACGCCTTGGCGAAGACATCGAAAGGCTGATCGGTCGCGTTGTGCTCAGGCAGGATTCCACCTGGTTTTATTGCGATAGCGCTTACCTGAACGAGAAGCTGAGGGATTTTGAGGCTTTTGGCAATGTACATATTAAGGTGAGCGACACACTTCATATCTACGGCGATCGCCTGAAATACAAAGGCGAAAGCCGCGAAGCCGAACTCTTTAACCATGTGAAGTTAGTGGACGATACCACCGTGCTGTTGACGGAATATCTGATTTATTACCGCTTGCAGCATCTGGCAATGTATCCAGACAGCGGAACGATCACCAGCGGTCAAAACATCCTGATGAGCAAAAAGGGTTTTTATCATTCCCAGCGCAAAGAATTTTATTTCAGCCGGAATGTGGAGCTGCGCAACCCCGAATACACCATCAAAACCGACACGATGATGTATAACACCCGCAGCGAGATCGCCTGGTTTTACAGCCCCACCTATATATATACGGACGAAAGCACAATCTATTCGGAATGGGGTTGGTATAACACCCGTACGGATCAATCGCAATTAGAAAAGAATAACCGCATCAGCGGCGAGGGCCAAACGATTGAAGCGGGCTGGTTGCGATATAACCGCGATACCGGCTATGGCGAGGCATATCACGATGTGATGATCAGCGATACGGCCAACAAAATGATGATCACCGGCGAAACAGGTCGTATCTGGGAAGACGAAGGACGTTCCTATGTCACCGGAAAAGCGCTTGGTATCAGTTACGATACTGAAGATAGCCTCTTTATGCATTCTGATACCCTGTTCCTGTTTTTTGATAAAGACCGTAAAGCACGTGAAATGAGAGCATATTTCGGTACGCGATTTTACAGGAGCGATATTCAGGGTGTTTGCGATTCACTTGTTTATCTGGCGGCCGACTCTACTCTGCGGATGTATAAAGAACCGGCATTGTGGTCGGGGAAAAACCAACTGACCGCCGACTCCATTTATATCATCATCGCAAACCAGAAACTCGATTCGCTGATTATGTTCAATAGTGCGTTTATCATTTCCAACGATACCCTGAAAAATTTCAATCAGGTGAAAGGTAAAAATATGGTTGGCTATTTTGTTGAAAATGAATTAACTAAGATTTTCGTTGATGGTAACGCGCAAACAGTTTACTGGGTGAGGGAAGACGATGGCACATTGATTGGCATCAACCTTTCACAATCGAGTACCATGGCTATAAAACTTGAAGATAAGAGTGTGAAGGAGATTGCATACTTCAGCTCACCACAAGAGGTGATGTATCCTGAAAAAGATCTGCCAAAAGAAGAGGCTGTACTTAAAGGCTTCAAATGGTTGAATCCACTTCGTCCGACGGATAAAAACGATGTATTCCGAAGGCCGGAACCTCAGGATCAAGGCGAGGCCGAAGCAAAAGAGGATAAAGAGACCTCGGCTAAAACAGACTGATTTTTACGTAGCGCTTCGGATTTAACCTCACGTCTTCCAAAAGTTTGTTCAGTTGCTCAGCCGAACGTTCCAACTCATTATATAAGGTGTCGTTGGTAATCAGCTTGCCGGCCGAACCCTGACCTTTGTTGATGGCCAAAAGCAATTGGTTGAGCTCGCTCAGCGAGCTGTTGATTTTGTTAACCGTTCCGGCAATGTCGGCATGCGAAAGGGTGTCGGTCAAACGTGCTGTATTGGTCAATATCGCCGTAATTTGCGCATTGTTGGCTTCTATGTTGCGGGTAATCAGTTCGATATTGTAGAGGATTGAAGCAAGACGCGATTTTTCTTTGGTTACGATACTGTCCACGGTGGCGGTGGTATGTTCAAGATTTTTAATGGTTTGGGCAATACTGGTGATACCTTCGAAGATATTCTGTTGTGAATTCTTATCCAACAACGATTGCATGATGATGACCAACGAATCCACAGATGATATTAAACCTTCGGCTTTGTTTTTTAATGGGAGAACCTGGGCATTCACCTCATCCATCAAACTGGCTTCGATTTCGGAAACGAGGGTATCGTTGGGTTGAAGGGCGATGGGAGAATCGCCTAACTGAATTTCAACAGCTTTTGATCCCATGAGGTCGGAGCTCACAATCCGTGCAATGCTGTTGCTGGGAATAGGGAAATCGGTGGTAACTGACAATTCAACGATGAGGCGGCCACTCTTGTTGGGATGAAAAAAAATGTCGCTGACCAATCCAACGCGCAAGCCATTCAAAATGATTGGATTACTCTTTACCAATCCGTTTACTGTGGGATATTCGGCATAATAAATGTCTTCCTTGTTGAAAATGTCTTTTCCTTTCAGAAAGTTAAAACCCCATACAAAAAGGAATAGTGCGGCTAAAAAAAGGAAGGCTACTAAGTAAAGCTTTTTATTTTTCATTCTTCACTTTCTTAAAAGAGCGTTTCAATATATCTGATATACAAGGTATTGCCGCATTAATCGAAAAAAAGACGATTTGATTTCACGACGCTGCAAAGATAATGCTTTGAGCTGTAAATATGTGCTTTGGTTGATGAATCCATTTACTGCCCCCGCATTTTTGATGTGATTTCCACCCTGATTTGATTTTCAAACGCAACGACAAATGCATCAGAAAAGCCCATTCCGCGCAATTTTGTCTGATGTTTGGTAGCTTCGGCAAACGAGTTGAAACGGCCTGAGGTGTATTTGTAAACCCCGTTATGAAAATAGGATGATACTTCGGTCAACCCGTTGAATCGTTTATCATTCAAAGGAATTTCGCGTTGAAAGGTAGCAAATTGAACTTTAAAAACCACAGCCTGACTACCCGCCTCAGTTTTTGGAACAGTTTCTTCGGATTCTGTTTTTTTAACGGTATCGGCTTGATTTTGGTTTGTTTTTTGGGCTGTGGTTGCAGTTTTTTCCGCTACGGGCGGGGAGCTGTCTTTTTTTGTTTCTGCCTTTATTTCGGGCTTATTCTCAGCTTTTTCTTCATCTGCTGTTTGCTGTTTTTTTTCTTTTTCGGCTTTAACAACATCCGGAACCAGCACTTCTTTCCACTCTTCGGGGATTTCAGGCGCCGCTGCATTGCTGCGGTCGTAACGGGTTTTATAATCCCTGAATGCCCTGTAAATGGCTGATGCCATATAAGTCTTACCATCTTCCGACATCAGAAATTTCTCTTCAGCCGGATTGGTGATAAAACCCAGCTCGACTAAGATACTTGGCATGGCTGTTTTATAAAGGACTAAGAAGCTGGCCTGTTGCACACTCCGGTCTTTGCGTCCAACGCGCTGCGTAAACTGTTCCTGAACAGCCTGAGCTATTTTAAGACTCTGCTGCTTGTTTTCTGACTGATAGAGCGAAAGGGCGATGTAGGCGGCAGCGCTGTTGGGATCGAACCCGCCGTATTCTTCGCTGGCGTTTTCCTCAAAAAGAATGGCAGCGTTCTCGAGTTTTGCTACTTCTAAGTTGGCTTCGGTTTTGTTTTCACCCATCACATAAGTTTCAGCTCCGTAAACCTTTTTATCTGTGGATGCGTTGCAATGAATGGAGATGAATAGATCGGCCTCGTTTTCGTTGGCAATGGCAGCACGGCGGTGAAGCTCAATAAATTCATCTTTGGTGCGGGTGAAAACAACCCGGACATCAGGAAGGTTTTGCTTGATAAGTTTGCCGGTGAGCAATGCCACATCGAGCACGATGTTTTTTTCTTTGCTTTGTGAACCAATAGCTCCCGGATCGCGACCCCCGTGGCCTGCGTCAATCACTACTGTCCTGATTTTATTTCCTTTCTGTGCCCATACAGGTTGAACCCACAGCAGGGCTGTGAGAAATACAACAAAGTAAACCCGAAAACGTTGATGCTTAAAGTCTGTGTCAATCATATTTTTGGAAGTATATTTGCACACTGGATTTTTAGCCCACAATCGCTTACAAATTTAACCGAAACTCCATTGGTAAAACCCATGTTTCTTTTTAAACGCTCATTTTTACCGATTGTGGCCTTTTTTCTGATCTTAGGCTTTGCTACCTCCACTGCATCGGTTTCAGCTTTCGAGTCTCGGTTCATGTTTGATAAGTTACACAGAATCAATGCGATTTCTGGTGACACACTACCGATTTTACCCGATACCTTAAAAAAACTATTACCCGATAGCCTTGTGCTTAACGATAGTATTGTGCGTAAAACAAAAAACAAACTCGAGGCAAAGGTGGAACGCTCGGCGCAGGATTCCATTGTGCAGGATCTCAAAAACAAGAAAATTTTCATGTATAACAACGCCATCGTTACCTATGGCGACATCAAACTCGAAGCCTATTACATCGAGTTTAATCTCGAAACCAATCAGGTGTATGCCCATGGCATAGCCGATTCAACAGGAAAACTGAGCGGACGGCCTCGATTCACCGATAAGACCCAGACCTTTGAATCGGATGAACTACATTATAGTTTCGATACAAAAAAAGGCATCATCAACAAGGTGGTTACCGAAGACGGATCAGGATATTTGCATGGGCTTCATGTAAAAAAAATGGCCGACAACAGCATCAATATCCGTTTGGGAGGCTATACCACCTGCAACGACAAAGAACACCCGCATTTCGAGTTCAGGTTTAACAAATCAAAAGTCATCCCCGACAACAAAATTGTTACCGGGCCGGCTTATCTGGTCATTGAAGATATGCCAACGCCTTTAGCCATTCCTTTCGGGATGTTTCCTAACAAAAAGGGTCAGCGTTCGGGTATCCGCGTCCCCACTTATGGCGAGGCCGCCAAAAGGGGTTTTTATTTTGAAAATGGAGGCTACTACTGGTCTATCAACGATTACCTCGATCTCGACATCCTTGGCGATATCTACACGCGTGGAAGTTGGGCATTGAAACCTACTTTACGCTATACCAAACGATATAAGTACAATGGCAACCTAAATCTTGCGTATGCCATCAATATCACGGGAGTGGAGGGCGCTTCCGACTATCAGAAAAGCCGCGACTTCCGTATTCGCTGGACACATCAGCAAGATCCCAAAGCACATCCGACAAACCGGTTTAGCGCCAATGTGAATATCGTCAGCAGTAATTTTAACACCTTCAATCCGGTCAATACCGAAAGTTATTTGAGCAATGAGTTCCAATCGTCAGTGGCTTACCAGACTAATTGGAACAACAAATACTTCCTCACGGTGAATGCCAGTCACAGACAAAATACCAAAACCAAAATTGTGAATGTTACCCTGCCGTCAATGACTTTTAACACCAATAAGTTCAATCCGTTAAAATCGAAAAAACGGGTTGGCAGACCAAAATGGTACGAAGAACTTAATCTGGGCTATACGATGCGAGCCGAGAATACCGTCAGCCTGCCCGACAGTGTGCTTTTCAAGCCCAGCAGTATGAAAAAGATTCGAAACGGCATTCAGCATAATATTCCGATCAACCTGCCACTCAAAGTATTAAAATATTTTTCGCTCACCAATTCAGTCAATATCACGGATAGGATGTATTTCAGCCAGCAACGAGTTTACTGGTCGAATGATACACTTTTCCAAAACAACGATACGATTCTTGGCGGCTACAAGCGCACCGATACCCTGTCAACTTTTGGCAATGTGTTTGACTACAATTTGTCCACCAATCTCAGCACCAAGGTTTATGGAATGGTGATGTTTAAAAAGGGAATTCTTCGAGCTGTGCGTCACGTTGTTACACCAAGCGTAGGCTTCTCGTATATGCCTGATTTTGGCAATCCCAAATGGGGTTATTACGACTCTTATTTGGATAAGGACGGTAATGAAGTCCGTTATTCTAAGTACGAAGGTGCCATCTTTGGTTCGCCTTCAGCAGGCAAATCGGGAAGAATAAATTTCAGAATAAGCAATAACCTTGAGATCAAAGTCCGCTCGAGAAGTGATACCATCACGGGCATGAAAAAAATCGCCCTCATCGAAGACTTCTCTCTTTCGGGAAGTTACGATCTGGCACGCGACTCGCTGAAAATGAGTTATATTACCATGAATGGACGCACCAAGTTGTTTAAAAATATGAGCGTTACCTATTCGGGAAGTTGGGATCCCTATGTGCGCGATTCACTAGGCAAACAAATCAACCGTTTTGAATGGATCGAAAACAGACGGCTGCTTCGGCCTACGCAAACTTCGTGGAGTTTAGGCGCCAACTGGAGATTCAGCCAGCAGGATTTTTCCAGAGCGCCTGCAAAAAAAACCGATAGAACAAGCCAGGTGGCTAGCGAAGCAGAACTGGATGAGATTAACCAAAACCCTGACAACTATGTAGATTGGACTATCCCTTGGTCGGTCACAATTAACTATAACCTCCAATATACCAATAACGTATCATACCTTGATTTTGCCCGGACAAACAATCGAAAAATTATTCAAACGCTCGGGGTTTCGGGCGATATCAACCTTACGCCGAAATGGAAATTTTCGGCTCAAACCGGTTGGGATTTTGAGAACAAAGGGTTGTCCTACACAAGTGTCAATATTTACCGTGATCTGCATTGTTGGGAGATGCGTTTCAGTTGGATCCCCATCGGGCCGCGTAAAAGCTGGAACTTTACCCTTAACGTAAAAGCTCCTGTATTGCAGGACTTAAAATTGACCAAAAAGAAAGACTTCAGAGATATTTAACGTCCGTCGAAAAACCGACGGCTTTGTTTCATTTTAATATTCAACCTATGAAAAAAGTTATCGTTACCAGCAATGCCCCGGGTGCCATTGGCCCGTACAGTCAGGCCATCGAAGCCAATGGTATGCTTTTTATTTCGGGTCAGGTTCCAATCAATCCTGCTACCGGAAAATTGGTAGAAGGCGGTATTACCGAACAAACCGAACAAGTGATGAAAAATATTGGCGCAATCCTCGAAGCAGCCGGCTACACCTACGCCAACGTGATTAAGTCAACCTGCCTGTTGTCCGATATGGCCGATTTTGCCGCTATGAACGCCGTTTACGGGAAATATTATCCAACCGAATCGCCTGCGCGTGCAGCCTATGCCGTGAAAGGCCTGCCATTGGGTGCCTTGGTCGAAATTGAAACCATCGCGGCAAAATAGATTATCCTACAAACTCCTGATAATCTGTAAATTATCAACTTATCCCTGTCCGGATTTATCCATTTTACGATTGGCCGGACAGGTTTTTTTCTTCGTCCAAAAGGCCAAAACCAAATCCTTGCTGTTGTGCTTGTTTTAAGGTGGCCTCAAGCGTAGGTAACATATTGTGTTCAGCCTTCAGACTATCGTGAAAAACAATGATGGCGCCGTCTTCCAAATTATTGAGAACATTGGCGGTGCATTGCTCAATACGGGTTTCGCGATCGAAATCGTAACTCAAAATCGTCCACATTACGATGGTAAACTCTTTTTTCAAAGCCTGAATCTGACTGGGGGTGATACGTCCGTATGGCGGTCGAAATAGCTCTGAATCAATGTATTGTCTTGCTGCGACAATGTTTTCATAATAAGTATTAAGTGGGGTTTTCCAGCCATTCAGGTGGTTCATACCGTGGTTCCCGGTCAAATGCCCGACCCCAAGGATGCTCTGGTAAATTTCCGGATGTTTGCGAACATTGTCTGCCACACAAAAAAACGTGGCTTTTGCATCGTATTTGGCCAGCAGGTCTAACACCCGCGGTGTTACCTGTGGATGTGGCCCATCGTCGAAGGTGAGATATATGCGGCGCTTGCCCGATGGCATCTGCCACAGCAGAGAAGGATAGAACCACCGCAAAAATGCCGGTATCGTTGTTGCTTTCATGCCGTAAAATTAGCGATACCAAAGCGGAAAAGCTGTAAATTTGCAAAAAAGTTGAAATTTTTTCATTTTTATATATCCACCTAATTTAAGCGTTTGATTATGAAAAGAATGGTTTTAATGCGCCACGGAGAAAGCACCTGGAACAAGCTCAATGTGTTTACCGGATGGACGGATGTCCAGCTTTCGGAAACCGGCGTGGAAGAAGCAAAAAAAGGCGCCCGCCTGCTGAAAGAAAATGGTTTTGATTTTAAGATGGCTTTTACCTCCTACCTCACACGTGCCATCAAAACATTGTGGATTGTGCTCGAAGAAATGGACTTGATGTATATCCCAGAGGTGAAGTCGTGGCGACTCAACGAAAAACATTATGGCGAGTTGCAAGGCCTGAACAAAGCCGAAACAGCCACCAAATATGGCGACGAACAAGTGTTGCTCTGGCGTCGTAGCTTCGATGTGCCGCCGCAACCTATGGCTGTTACCGACAGTCGCAGTCCGCACAACGACAAACGTTACAAAGATGTTGACCGCAGTTTGTTACCTCTCACTGAATCGCTGAAGGAGGTGATCGAACGAATGATGCCTTACTGGGAAAGCGACATCCGCCCCGGACTCGAAAAACATGGCGAAATCCTTGTGGCTGCTCACGGAAACAGTCTGAGGGCACTCGTTATGCACCTGAAAGGAATGAGCGAAGAGGAAATTCTGGCTTTCAACATCCCCACCGCAGTACCTTATGTGTTTGAATTTGACGATAACTTAGTATTGCAAAAGGACTATTTCCTTGGTGATCCTGAAGAAATTAAAAAATTGATGGAGGCCGTTGCCAATCAGGGGAAGAAAAAATAAAACCCTGAACTTTAAAATAAAGATGAAGCCGGTCGTCAAAACTGACCGGCTTTTTTTACTTACGTTATATTTTCTATCTTTGCGCATAAAGCCATCCACCCCATGAACAATAAACGTTGGGTTATTCCCGATATTCACGGTTGCAGCAAGACTTTGCGCAGCCTGATCGAAAATCTGATTAAACCGGGAAAATGGGATGAGTTAATTTTTCTTGGCGATTATATTGATCGTGGGCCCGACTCAAAAGGTGTGATTGACTATATCATGCAGCTTCAACATCAGGAGTATTCTATCCGCCTGCTCAAAGGAAATCATGAAGAATACTGTGTTAAAACTTATGATGAAGATAAGGCAAAACGCCGTTTTCTAGGTCTTTCGTTTCGCACACGTGCACAGAAAATGTGGGAGATGCATGGTGGCAAAGAGACATTGGTAAGTTTTGGTGTTGATTTGGCCGGACAAATTCCCGGGAAATACATTGACTGGATGCGCAAACTCGAAATGTATATCCAAACCGAGAAATATATCATTGTACACGCGGGTTTAAACTTTAAGATTGAAGATCCGCTGTCCGATACTTTCGCTATGCTCTGGACCAAGGAATTTACGGTTGATCCCAATAAAATTCAACAAAAGAAAGTCATCCACGGCCACACCCCCGTTGATCTTGAATTTATGGATCATGTGATCCGTTCATCGGCCTATCAATTTATTGACCTCGATAATGGAGTGTATATGCCGAATCGGGCTGGATATGGAAACCTGATTGGGTTTGAGCTGCAAAGCGGTGAGTATGTTGTCCAGCCCAATATTGATTTATAAAGGTTTCTGATTCGGTAAAAAAAGGCAACTGTCGCCGTAACTCAAAAACCTGAAGTTATTTTGGGCTGCATAGTCGTATGCCCGACGCCAATCGGCACCCACCAGAGCCGAAACCAACAGCAACAATGTGCTTTTAGGCTGGTGAAAATTAGTAATCAGGCCGGTAGCCAGCCGAAAACGATAGCCCGGAGCAATCATCAAAGCGGTGGAAGCTTCCAACTGGCTGAGGCCGTGCTGTTTCAGGTGATTATGTACAGCTTCCAAGGCGATGCCCGGATGAATGTCTTCAATGTCAGGCGAATAGGGTAGCCATTGGTCAATGTGAAAGTCTGAAATCTGATCTGGCTGCGTCAAGAGCAGCACACCAATCCAATAAAGACTCTCGATACTTCGCATACTGGTTGTTCCCACCGGGATGATAGGTTTTTGCAGATTTGCAAGCAGTGAAACAATGGTTTCAGACGTGATGACGATTTTCTCGGAATGCATCTCGTGTTGTCCAATGGTCGCTGAGGTTACCGGCTTAAAAGTTCCTGCACCCACATGCAGGATAAGGTTGGTAAAACTAAATCCTGCCGCACTCAGTTGTGCTATAAGCCGGTCGTCAAAATGAAGTCCGGCAGTGGGCGCGGCCACCGAACCTTCTTCGCGAGCAAAAACCGTTTGGTATCTGACCAAATCGCTGTCTTCGGCTTTGCGATGCAGATAGGGCGGAAGAGGCAGCTCACCGGCCAAAGAAATCAAATCGCCGAAGCAAAGGCGCTCGTCGTTCCAGCGAAACTCGATCACTGAATGACTATCGGTCTTATCAAGTCTCAAAGCGTTCAGAATAACTGTGCTGCCTTCTGTTGATAAAGCCATTTCCAGGGGGCCTTCTTTCCAGCGTTTGGAATTTCCAACAAGACATTTCCAACGCACAGGCGAGCTTGCTGCCATCGGATGTCCGTGGTTGAAACTCTCGTCTAAGGGCTCCAAACAAAATACTTCGATCGGAACGCCATTGGCTTTCTTGAAAAGCAACCTCGCTTTGATAACTTTGGTCTGATTTAAGACTAAAAGCGTACCAGGTGGTAGATGAGCACCGATATTGGAAAACGTATCCTGCGCCAGTTCACTGTTTCTGAAGATTAAAAGCTTCGATTGCGTGCGGTCGGCAACCGGGTATTTTGCAATTTGATGTTCTTGCAATGGATAGCCGTAATCTTCAATAGAAACCGAGCAGATATCACTCATGGTGATGGTTGGTTTTTTGGATGAACATGGCCCGGAAAAACAAGAAAACTGCCGGATTGTGTTTGTCGGCCATGAAAAGAGCAGGATGACGTGTGATGTGTTTCATGGCGCAAAATTAAAGAATCTTTATCTGCTTTGACTCAGTTCGTTTTGCTAAGCAAACCAAAGTCATCTATCTTTGTGTCTTAAATCCCGTTGTCATGGCTTTCAAGAAACACATTCCCAACTTCATCACATTGTTGAATCTTACCTGTGGGCTGGTCTCCATCGTTTTTTTTGCCGAGGGGCGGCTCGATATGGCTGCATTTTTGGTATTTCTGGCGTCTATGTTCGATTTTATGGACGGTTTTTTTGCACGCTTGCTCAAGGTTTATTCACCACTTGGCGCTCAGCTCGACTCGCTGGCCGATGTGATTTCGTTTGGAGTAGCCCCTTCTTTGATTTTATTCTCCCTGATCCAAGAAAGCCATGGACTGCCCGACGTCCGAATAGGACAAACCAATCTCCTGCCTTTTGTAGCGTTGATGATTCCGCTTTTTACGGCTTTGAGATTGGCCAAATTCAATGTTGATACACGTCAGAGTGTATCGTTCATCGGACTGCCGTCGCCGGCTTCGGGTTTGTTGTTGGCCTCGCTGCCGCTCATTAAATCACAGCTTTACAGCAGCCAGTCCTTGTCTTATATGGTTTTTACCAATACCTATTTCTATATCGGGCTGGCCATTCTGATGAGCCTGCTCATGGTTTCGGGTTTGCCCTTGTTTGGCCTGAAATTCAAATCATTTGGATTTAAAGGTAACGAGGTGCGTTACCTGTTTCTGGCATTGGCACTGGTTCTGCTGTTCAGTCTGCAGTTTGTTGCCATTCCTTTTATTATCCTACTTTATATTTTATTTTCGGTTGTTGTATATCTTGTTGATATACAAGGATAAAATAATTACTTTTTACGTAGTTCAAAATTTTGGCCAAGATAAACCTTGCGCACATGCTCATCGGAGGCCAGCTCTTCCGAAGTGCCCGCTTTGAGGATTGAGCCTTCAAAAAGCAGATAAGCACGATCGGTAATCGAGAGGGTTTCGTGTACATTGTGGTCGGTGATCAGGATGCCGATGTTTTTATTTTTGAGCGATGAAACGATGGACTGAATGTCTTCCACGGCGATGGGGTCAACACCGGCAAAAGGTTCGTCGAGCAGGATAAAACCCGGGTCAACGGCAAGGGCGCGGGCAATTTCGGTGCGCCGTCGTTCGCCACCCGAAAGCTGGATGCCTTTGCTGCGACGGATATGTTGCAGCCCAAATTCATCGAGAAGGCTCTCAAGGCGTTCGTGTTGTTCTTTCTTGCTGTAGTCTTTAAACTGCATCACCGAGAGGATGTTGTTCTCAACGGTCATCTGTCTGAAAACACTGGCCTCCTGTGCCAGATAACCAATGCCGCGCTGTGCCCTGCGATACATCGGCTCGTTGGTGATGTCGAGGTCATCGAGATGCACATACCCCGATAATGGCTTTATCAATCCCACGATCATGTAAAACGTGGTGGTTTTACCTGCTCCGTTCGGACCAAGAAGACCGACAATCTCGCCTTGGTTTACCTCAACCGAAACGTCTTTTACAACAGTGCGCTGCTTGTACTTTTTATAAAGATGGCTTGTCCTGAGCTGCATGAAAACTTCAGGTTTGAGTTCATAGTGTGCCGCAAAGGTAACAGTTAATCCAATAAATTTCTGATGACCGGTTTTTTTTCAGCAAAATGGATGCCTTTGTCTTTTGGTTCAAGGTGAGAAAATATTGGCGGGGAATTTTGGGTTTATTTTCCTTCTGCGTTGGCACCTGCTTCAAGCTCTTCCCAAAATTCCAAAGCACGACGCGTGTGAGGAATCACAATGGTTCCGCCAACAAGATTGGCAATACCAAACACTTCCATCACTTCCTCAGTGGAGGCTCCCAACTCATAACATTTCTGAAGATGGTAAAAGATGCAATCATCGCATTTGAGCACCATCGAAGCCACAAGCCCGAGCATTTCTTTGGTTTTAGCGTCGAGCGCCCCTGCTTCGTAAGCAATGGTATCCACACTTACAATGCGTTTTAAAATTTTGTTGTTGGGCGCTGCCAGCATCTTTTCGTTCATCCGCGAACGATAACGGTTAAATTCGTCAACTTTACTCATTGTTAAACTTGTTTTTTTTAAAATAGACCTTCTTTTAAAATGTCGTGAAGATGAATAACACCCAGATAACGACCGTTTTCCACAACGGGTAATTGGGTGATGTTGTGCTGACGCATCAGCTCAAGAGCCTGAACCAAAAGTGCATTGGGGTGAATTGATTTTGGATTGGCCGTCATGATGTTGCGGGCAACAACAGAATTGTCAGGCCGAGGGTTGGCCAAAAGCATCCGGCGCAAATCGCCATCCGTAATAATCCCGACAAGGGCGCTGTTTTCAATAACTGCCGTGGCTCCGAGACGTTTGGCCGAAATCTCAATGATGACCTTAGAAAGATCATCGTCGGGCGACACTTGTGGAACCTCATTCTTTGTAAAGACGTCTTTCACGCACAACAACAATTGCTTGCCAAGAGCTCCACCGGGATGAACCCGTGCAAAATCTTCGGTCGTAAATCCGCGACATTCAAGCAAGGCAATAGCAAGAGCATCGCCCATGACAAGTTGTGCAGTGGTGCTGGTGGTTGGGGCAAGATTGTTGGGGCAGGCTTCGCGTGCAACGGTCGTATCGAGAACAACATCCGACTGTCCGGCTAGATAGGATGAGATATTACCCACTATTGAAATCAACTTGTTTTTTCGAACTTTTAAAAAAGGGACTAACACTTTCAATTCGGGGGTTTCACCACTTTTCGACAGGAGCAGGATGATATCCTCATCGCGTATAATGCCCAAATCGCCATGAATGGCATCAGCAGCATGAAGAAAAACAGCGGTCGTTCCGGTTGAATTGAACGTAGCCACAATCTTTTGTGCAATGATGGCGCTTTTGCCTACACCCGAAACAATCACTTTCCCGCTTGAAAAATAAATCATCCGCACTGTTTCGGCAAAGGTGTCGTCTATGCGTTTGGCCACTGATTGCAAAGCGCCAATCTCTGTTTCGATTACTTTTGAGGCAATCTGTCTGAGTTCGTCAGTTGTTTTCAAAACAAAAAAGTTATGGTGTAGGTCTTACGTTTTTTACTGAAGTAATCTACTTTTTTTGGCACAAAAATATTGTGAATGCCTGAAAAGCTGCATACTTTTTTCAGTATTCCCTGCATGAGTTTAACACTTATTCAATTTGTTTTCCGGTAAGTTTCTGAAACGACTCTTCCATACGGTGAGTTTTGCGTGCCAGTGAAAGGATAGTGAAACTGTTGGCGGCAGCCCAGCTGTTCAATGCCTGGCGGATATCGGTCCCTGCGGCCGATATAAGCACCCACTGACTACCTTCGCGAACCACTGACACCACACCTTCGATTCCTTTTAATTGCCCGATGGATACCTCCTCAGCAAATTCCACACTCACCGTCTCTTTCTTTTCGTCCGAACGAATGGCGCCAATTTCATCATAAGCCACTAAAATTCCTTTGTTGAGGATGGCCACCCGGCTGCACAAAGCCTCCACCTCCTGCATGATGTGTGTTGAAAGGATAACTGTTTTATTTGCTCCGGTCTCTTTAATCAGCCGACGGATATCGACTAATTGGTTAGGGTCGAGGCCTGATGTGGGCTCGTCGAGAATGAGCACCTGCGGGTCGTGCATCAAAGCCTGAGCAAGTCCGACCCTTTGACGATAGCCCTTCGACAGCATTCCGATTTTTTTGTGTAACTCATCCCCGAGGCCGGTTAGTTCAATCATCTGATTTACCCTCGCTGCCGATTGCTTTCCAAGCCCGAAAACTCCGGCAACAAACAGCAAGTACTCCTTAATATACATATCTAAATAGAGAGGGTTGTTTTCCGGCAGATAACCCACTAATCGGCGGACTTCTACCGGCTGTAGCCTCACATCGAAACCCATGATGGAAGCTGTTCCTGATGTAGGTGGGATATAACAACTTAAGATCTTCATCAGGGTTGACTTGCCGGCGCCATTGGGGCCAAGCAAACCCACGATCTCGCCCGGATGGATGGTGAGGCTCAATGAATCGAGCGCTTTTTGTTCACCATAAATTTTTGAAACCTGCTGAACGTGAACGGACATGCTGTGTCGAAATGATTGATTTGGCAAAAGTAAGAAAGAATCCTTTTGCCATCGCAGCACACTCACGGATGTCAGTAGCAGGACAGAGAAATATAGCTTCTGTTGGCTTTGTATTTCGTCACGCTGTTTCAAAGCGTTATGAAAAATGAAAGAGAATGATTTAGATGTTTTTAAATTTGTTCAGTTGAAAAAATGTTTCTATTTTTGCACCCCGTTTTGGAAAAAAGGTTGCCAAAACGAAAGAAGAAATCTATAAGTCAATGAATACACTGAGTTACAAAACTATCAGCGTGAACAAGGAGAATGCTGATAAAAAGTGGATGGTGATTGACGCAGAAGGATTGGTTCTGGGAAGGCTTGCTTCTACTGTGGCCCAGGTCCTGCGCGGCAAACACAAACCCAACTACACTCCCCACAGTGATTGTGGCGACAATGTGATTGTGATCAATGCTGAAAAGATCGCGCTCACCGGCAAAAAAATGGACACAAAATTTTATGTCCGTCACACGGGTTATCCCGGTGGACAAAGAGTTCGGCCGGTTAAAGAACAGTTAAAACGTAAGCCAATAGCCGTGGTGGAACATGCCGTGAAAGGAATGCTTCCCAAGACAAAGCTTGGCAATGAACTGTTCCGCAATCTCTATGTTTATGCCGGCCCTGAGCATAAACATCAGGCTCAGCAGCCAACCGAATTAACCTTAAATTCAATTAAATAATCATTATGGAAGTAGTCAACGCCTTAGGCAGGAGAAAAACAGCGGTTGCCCGGATCTACATGAAAAGCGGAAATGGCAGCATTGTGATCAATAAAAGAGATTACAAAGAATATTTCCCCGTGAGCATCCTGCAGTTTGTTGTTGAACAGCCCCTTGCACTTACCGGAAATATCGGCGCATACGATATCAAGGTAAACTTAGATGGTGGTGGGATCAACGGACAAGCCGAAGCCCTGAGCTTAGCAATCAGCCGTGCCCTGTGCGAAATCAACCCTGAATTCCGCCCTGTCCTGAAAGCAAAAGGCCTGCTCCGTCGCGACCCACGTATGGTAGAGCGCAAAAAGCCCGGCCAGCCCAAAGCACGTAAGAAGTTCCAGTTTAGCAAGCGTTAGTCTTACGGGCAAACGATTGTGTTTAGTATCCAAATTGCTGCGATGTCTTCCCAGACCTACCCGGCAATTGAATTCGTGAATGTAAACATTTTTTAATCCTTTTTTATGTCAAGAGTATCATTTGAAGAATTATTAGACGCAGGAGTTCATTTCGGACACCTTCGCAGAAAATGGAACCCCAGTATGGCTCCTTATATCTTTATGGAGCGTAACGGAATCCATATCATTGACTTATACAAAACGCAGGCAAAAATGGAAGAAGCTGCCAATGCCCTGCGTCAGATGGCCCGTTCAGGAAAGAAAATCTTGTTTGTGGCTACCAAAAAACAAGCTAAAAGCATTGTGGCTGAAGAGGTAGCAAAAGTCGGAATGCCTTACGTTACCGAGCGTTGGCCCGGTGGAATGCTGACCAATTTTGCCACCATCCGCAAAGCAGTTCGCAAAATGTCGAATATTGATAAACTGATGGTCAGCGATTCGTTCAATAACCTGTCGAAAAGAGAACGTCTTCAGATTCAGCGTGAACGTGAAAAACTTGAAAAGAACCTTGGGAGTATTGCCGACCTGAGCCGCCTTCCATCGGCTGTTTTTGTGGTGGACGTGATCAAGGAACATATTGCCGTGGCCGAAGCCCGCAAACTCAATATCCCCACTTTCGCTATCTGCGATACCAATGCCGATCCCAATATTATTGATTTCCCCATTCCCGGAAACGACGATGCCAGCAAATCTATCGCCATCATCGTGAAAAGCATGACGCAGGCTATCGAAGAAGGTCTCAACGAACGGAAAATTGCTAAGGAAAAGGGTCAGGAAGAAGGTAATGACGAGGCCGATGACTTCGTAGAAGAAACCGAACATTTCGAAAGCTCGGAAGACACTGAGCCACGTAATGAAGGTCGCAGAGATTCGGGCGAAGAAAACCGCGGCAAAAGACCTCGCAGACCATCCGCAAGGAAATAATTTAATTATTTAAGATACAATTTGTTATGAATATTACTGCTGCTCAGGTTAACGAACTGAGAAAGATTACAGGCGCAGGCATGATGGACTGCAAAAACGCCCTTGTCGAAAGCGAAGGCGATATGGAAAAAGCCATTGATATCCTACGCAAAAAAGGTCAGAAAGTGGCTGCAAAACGCGCCGATCGCGAAGCCACCGAAGGCGTTATCATTGCAAAAACAAACGCTGATGCTACCTATGCCGCTTTGGTTATGGTGAACTGCGAAACCGACTTTGTGGCTAAGAACGAAGATTTTGTGAAATATGCCCACGGCATTCTTGATCTCGCCCTTCAACATAAGGTTCAAACCATTGATGAACTGAAAAAACTTGAGTTGAATGGCCGTAAGGTTGAAGATACCATCACTGACCAAACCGGTGTTATTGGTGAGAAAATTGATCTTGGCGGATTCTATAAAATCGAAGCTCCACTGACTTCAGCATACATCCATCCCGGAAACCGCCTTTCATCCATTATTGGTCTGAATAAGGCTGACGTTGCCAATGTTCACCAAATTGCCCGTGAACTTGCAATGCAAGTGGCTGCAATGGACCCCGTAGCCATTGATGAAGCTGACGTTCCGGCCGATGTGATTCAGCGCGAAATAGAAATCGGAATGGAACAGGCGCGTAACGAAGGTAAAGCCGAAGATATGCTTGAACGTATCGCACGCGGAAAACTCGGAAAATTTTACCGTGAAAATACCTTACTCAATCAGGATTTTGTACGCGACAGCAAAAAAACTGTAAAACAGTATCTTGCTGAGGCCGATAAAAGCTTAACCGTTACCGCCTTCAAAAGGCTGATGTTGGGCTAATCTACTCAAAAACCAAATTAAAAAGCTGCCTGTTTTTTATAGGCAGCTTTTTTTTGTAAAATTTGAATTTTGGCATCTTCACCCCTCGAAGACTCCTCTGTGGTTAATTCTTTGTTTTCAACCATATAGGAGTTCACAAAAGAGCATCAAGGTTGTCCACAGCATATCTGTCCAATATCTCCCTATATTGTTTTGCAAAAGACTTAGAATGTTATTTTTTAGAAAATTTGATCACTCCTTTGGGAGAGCCGACATAAGCCGTGCCATCGGGTGCAATGGCAATGCCTGAGTAATGATTGTTGTAGATAATCTCATCCAGCCCAACCTTTTTTTGGAAAGCAACCTGTCCCGTGGTCGCGTTAACAGCCGTGAAATACCATCCTTCGGTATCTTTGGTATAAGTATAAATCAAATTGTTTGCCGAAGAGTATTTTGAAACTACTGAGGGAATAATCAGACTCGATGTCCATGCAATAGAATAATTTCCGTCTGCACGAAAATCAATGCGGCATAAACCCGGCTCGGAAAGATGTCCTACAAAATTGAAAAGATTCGAATACCCATAATTATTCTCAACGATGATTGAATTGTTAAAAGCAATCAACGAATTTTCGTTTGATGATGCACCACTTGTAAAGACGGGTACTTTACATAATAACCTGTTTGAGCTGATGTTTTTCGCTCTTTTGTAGATCAGAACGTTCATCCGTGGCTCCGCATTGTCAGTTATCGCAACGTAATCTTTTGAAATTAAGGTTGGAGTTGTGCCCGAACCAAATGAAAGCTGGCCGGGCTTTTTCATCGTACCTCTATCGTATTCTTCTCTCCACACCACAACGGGTTGTCCAGCACCATTAAGTTCAAATCGGTATAAGGCATAATCGGATACGATAAAAACGCCTCCTGTTTCATCTATGGCAAATGAATTTGCAATCGGCTCGTTGACAACGGTATTTGTTATCGAATCGAGATGAGATAACTGTAAGGTGTTCAGATTATTATCGCCCACCACTCCGACAATGCCTTCTGCTGTTACAAACCATAAGTTGCCATTCCAATCCGGTAAAACCGATGCGATATTGCATGGGTCAGGAAGACTTGAGAGGTTATATTCTTTTTCTAAGGTCAACTTCGCCGGATTCCCTGAGGTTCCAATAATGAAAATTCTTTTGTCAACAGTTGGAATCACAGCCCTGTAATTCTGATCTAAATAGAAATATCCACCACCGGCAACGCTCAGAGTCCCCGTAGGAAGATCAAATTTATCCAAAATCACTAAATTTTCCGGATCAAGGATGTATAATGCCCTTGACCCATCAGCCCAGATTCCAAGAGTGATGATTTTATTCTCACTGTTAAATGCAATGGTGCCGCCTAATTTACCAATGTTCGACATCGTCACGTTAAGGTCTCCACTTTCAGGCCCTTTGATGGTGTAAACATCGGTCATATACACATCGTTATGAATATTGTTTTTCCCATTCGGAGCCATATAAGGGTGAGAAGGAGCGTTCCAATCCATCTTGCCATCGTCAGTTGGATTGTCGGTTTTTTTACAGCATGTAAAAACAAAGACAAGCATTACGTAAGAAAAAAGGAGCTTTTTCATCTTTTAAACTTTTTATGGGTTACAGTTTTCAGAAATTTGGTTTTATAATTGTGAAGGACACAAGAAAACTATTCCGTAAATACTGGTCAAACCCTGCTGATCAGTTTATTACAAAATTAAAAATGTTCTTGTCTGTAAATCAAGAGAAAACGATAAAACTTTCAGAAATTTTGTCCATTAAGCCTGGAACAGTATGTGGGCTGTTGAATAGCCACGGAGTTTAAATGTTTTGTAAAAAAAGAAGGCTACCCCGCGAAAGGCAGCCTTCTTTGATGTGAACAAGCTCAAATTAGTGTTGAACTACTATCTTCTGTGTGTCTCTCGAATGTTCGGAGGTGATGGTAAGAAAATAAATTCCGTTGCTCAGTGATCCGGTGGGGATCTGAAGGTCTTTCAGATCCGAAGCATTGAGTTTTTGCTCGAAGATGAGAAGGTTGAAACGGTCTTTAAGTTGTACGACATAATCGAGACTAGCCTTATCATCGAAACGAATGTTCAGATGATTCTGTGCCGGATTCGGATAAACTGCATACAATGGCTGGTCGAAGATGGTGAAATAGCCATCGCTCAGGTCGCTGATAAGGTCGGAATGGATACTCCTGACCTTGATTTTATACTTGTTGCCAAGAGCCTGTGTCAAGGGAATGTCCCAAATCCAGGTTGTGCCAAGAACATTGGATGCCAATACTTCAGTGGTGCTGGTGATGTCGTTGATAAGCAGGATGTTGACGTTTTCGGGAATATCGTCAATCCATGAGATAAGATAAGAAGTGCCTCTTGAAAGGTATTCTCCTCCGTTAGGCTGCAACACTTGAACATTGCCGCCGGGGGTGTCGGCAACAGTGAAAGCATTGTCACTGAAATCGCATACAGTGCCGTTGTTTGCACACACTTTCACCTTGTAGTCGTTGCCAAGAGGAAGGGTGGGTGGGATAGCCCAGATGCAGGTTGAGCCCTCATAGTTGGTGACGATGTCATCCACTTTGGTTGCGCCTTTATAAAGCTCAACATTGACGGGGCCTGTCATAAAGTTGGATTCCCATGCAATCAGATAAGATTGACCTCTAAGCCATATCAAATTGGCCACTGTGGGCTGGTTGACGGTGAGTGTGCCGCCGGTTGCATAGTCAACGAGTTTGAACGTGTTTGCGCTAACGCCTGAAACAGAACCTTTTACCACCTTAATTTTGTAGTCTGAGCCCACCGGATAAGTAGTGGCAGGGATGTTCCAAACCCAGGTAGAACCTTCAACATTGGTTGCTAAAGCCGGGCTTTGGTCAACGCCTCCCTTGACTAAATAGATCGTGGATTTTCCGGGGACATTGGAATCCCACGAAATCAGATGTGCTGTGCCTCTGATCCATTCAATGCCGCCGGCGTTGGGCTGTTCGAGTTTCACGAAACTGTTAGCATTGTGGTCAACAATGGCGAAAAGGTTATTGCTTTCGTCAGAATAGGTGTGTGATGCATCGGAAACGCGGATCTTGTAGTAAGTGCCTGTGGGAAGGTCGTTGGGCACCGTCCATAGATAGGTGGAACCGGTGGCTCCAGCTTTGAGGGTGGCCACATAGACAGGCTTGGTGATTTTGAGGTTGTCGAAATAGTTGAATTTCTGCGGGTCGCTGACAGTAGCGTTGTTGTTCACATTAAAATACAAACCATCCGGGATGCTCGGTGTGGTGTATGTCTTGCTCCATGTTTCAACACCATCACGACCTGTTGCTTCCACTTTGATGTGGGTTGCATCCACAAGGGTGAATTTGAAATTCATTTTTTTGGTGCCCGGATTGTTGAAGATGGTTTCATAATCATTATCAGAATAATAAAATAAAATTTTGTTGTCAGCAGTTTCGAGGCTTGGACCGAAGTACCCACCTGCAGGTCGCGTCAGACTGAACCATTGCCAACTTCCATTGTATTGATTCACTGCCCAATCTACTGAAAAAGTGTTGCCAACGGCAAGAGGTGTGACGAATTTGCGTTCAGCAAAAACATTGACATTGCCGGGTGAGCCTGTAATGGAAATACTTTGTGCGAATGATTGGGGGTCCATTCCGGTGATGCCGCCTGTAGCCGGATTGGCAATGGTATTCATTGAGGTGCCTCCGGCATTGTCAGAATAGATATTCCATGGCTGGAATCCTGTTCCTTTGTTGTCGCCATGATTCCATGTGGTGTAATTGCTGCCTTTATCTGATGCAATGACTTCAGTACCAATCGGAACGGTGCTCACAAGCTCAATATCAACTGGGTCGGTAAAGTTGCCGATCCATGAAATGAGATAGGTCTCACCCTTCAGCCATTCGATATTGGCTTCGGTTGGTTGCAACACTTCAATGGCACCTTGTGCTGGAATTGTAGAAATGGTGAAGTCGTTGTCGCTACGGTCTTTCACCGTTGGATCGGTCTCACTGATTACACGAATTCGGTACTTACTTCCATTGACAATAGTTTGTGGAATCGTCCAGTTATAGGTCGAACCTTCAACATTGCTGGCAATGAGGGTTTGAACGGGAGGATTACCTGCAGAATAATCAAGGAGTTCGATTTTAAATTTCCCTGGGATATTGTACCTTTCCCACGAAATGACGTAAGTGTTGCCTTGTTTCCAGGTGATTCCCGGCGCATTGGGCTGTTCCACTTTGATATAGGCTCCCGGCAGCGATGTTACCAACGAAAAATACTCAATACTTTTGGCCTGATAATCAACGTTTACTATACTGCTTACCTTAATCTTGTACTTGTTTCCCGGTTGCCAGAGAAGTGGGTCAATATACCATAGATAAGTTGAGCCTGATACATTACTTGCAATCATCAAAAACTGAGGGTTATTGATGTCAGTATAATCCACTAACTCAATATTCACAGGCTTGGTGAAATTACTCGTCCATGAAATAAGTTTTGTGGAACCGATTTCCCAAAAAATTCCAGGAGCCGTTGGCTGATTAATGACAATCGTTGGTGGTTGCTGGCTGTATACCACAGCACTGAAGGCAAGAAGGATCAGCACCAGAAATGCCTTCAGGGAGGTTAGACGTTTTTTCATGTTGTAAAGATTTAATAGTTGTTGTTATTTGTTGATAATTATTTTAATTGTTTCGGTATTGTACTGTGTCTGAATCGTACAGAAATATATTCCATTGGGCAAATGTCCGGTAGAAATCTGCTTAGGTAAGAGTTGAGCCTTTCCTTCGTATAGGCAGGCTGCAAATCGTCCGTCGCTGCTAAATAACTTAACTCCTATCATAGTTTCTTCGGGTAGGGTGGTTGCTAAATGGATACTTTCTTTCGCCGGATTGGGGAATAGTGAAATAGTGGCTTTTCTCTCGTGTTGAGGTAAACCAACTATGGCCGAAATATAATGAGCCGTTGCCCGATAGCCGGTGTAATAGTTTTTTAAATAGCTGTTTGAGTAACAAAGTTCAAGAAGAGCATCCTGGTTTTGCATCCATGCCGAACCATCCCAAAAGTGAACATTGGCCGATAGAGCATTGCCATTTTCATCATAGGCATTGGTGATGAGCATATTATTTTGCCAGACTGCCGATGCCCAATTCTGAACCAGACCCGACAAAATGCCTCCAAAGGTGTTGTAAGAATATTGGCTTCGTTCGAGATTTTGCCATTGACCGCTCTCCCATTGCTGGCCGGTGGCGGTAAACAGAAAACCGGCATCGGTATAGGTGTAATTATATTTGGTGGAGTTTTGCCAGCTCGTCCCGTTCCATTCCATACCAATATATTCGCTGAGCCTGTTGTTAGTGTAACTGTAGGTTTCTTTGTAAAAATTCACCCAATCGTCGTCTTCCCAGTTTTTGATGGTGGCTAACAGTAGTTTCCCACTACTGGAATAACTGTAGCTGTATTCCTGACTGTTGAGCCAATATACGGCGTTCCAGATCTGACGGATACCACTTGTCAGGTTGTTTTGGTTATCGTAAAAATAAAGTACATACACATCGTTGATCCATTCATTGTCAACCCAGCGCTCGGCCTTGTAGGTCGAATGGTTTCCGTTGAGGTCGTAGGTATTTGTTATCTTTTCAAAATTCGTCCATCCCGAGCTTGTCCATGTCTGAAGGGTACGGGTGAGTATTTTGTTATTATAATAGGTGTATGTTGTCTTGCTGGTATTTTGCCAGTTGCCGTTCTGCCAACTTTGCCAGATGGAAGTGAGGAGGTTGCGCTCACTGTCGTAAGTGCATGACTCATACGCAATATTTACCCATTCTTCATTTTCGTATAGCTTGATGATGGTCAGTAGCCGTAATCCATTTTCGGAGTAGAAATAGCTGTATCTGGTCGGATTCTGGCTGATGGAGTAAACGATTACAGTGTCGGGGAAAAAGCCAATCTCATCTTGATTGCCATCTCTATGATCATCACTTTGGCTATTTAGTCTTTCAACATCCATCCGATGGTGAAAGGGGTTGTCCAATATGTCGTCCGAAATTGGCGCTATGATAGGGTTAACGAAAGCTTTGTTGTCTAAAAATGGGAAAATCTGTTTTTGAGCCGTTGCGGGAAGTTGAAACGCCAACAAGCTTGAAAAAAGATATAGCATGTTGAGGGTTAATCCACATGAACAGAGAAATTTGTGGCGATATGTCCCGTCGAAAAAGATCATTTTTCGTTCAAAGTTTTATCCATTACGGATTGATTATTCAATGCGCAACAAATATGCCAATAAATTTCTGATAATCATGATAATTAGGCTGGGGAAGAGGAAAAAAATTATGAACATTTTCTTGGAAATAATCAAGTTTCCCAAAAATGGAATTTTAATCTAAAAATTAGATTTTTAAGCTTGAAATTGGAATTTATTTTCCAGAATTTGGAAAGGTTATCGGATTTGATATCCCTTTTTCGATTTTATGAAAAAAAGGCTGCCGTTTTGAAGGCAGCCTTTTATCATTCCCCCCCCCTTTTTTTATACAGATGGCAGGGTTGAGCCATCGAACAGTTTGATGATTATCCTAAAAGTGTTTTGACGAGCGAAGCAATCGTCTGGTTGTCGGCTCTACCGGCTACTTTGGACGAGACTGCTCCCATCACCTTACCCATATCTTTCATCCCCTTTGCGCCTGTGGCTTCAATGACGTCCATGACAATCTGGCGAAGTTCCTCATCCGGGATTTTTCCCGGGAGATAGCTCTCGATAATAGAAGCCTGAAACTCTTCCTCTTCGGCTAAGTCTGAACGGTTTTGGCCGGCATAGATGGCAGCCGATTCACGACGTTGTTTCACCAATTTCTGTAACAATTTGATCTCGACCGATTCGGGAATAATCCCGCTGCTGACATCTTTGCCGGTTTTTTCGAGTAGCAATGCTGCCTTGATAGCCCGGATTGCATTTAATTTACGCATATCCTTGGCTAACATGGCCTGCTTAATGTCGTCATTGATTTTCTTTTCGAGTTCCATTTCTGGTATCAGTCAACATTATCATGTAAAAACGGATTGTCTAATCTGAGTCCGGGCCGTCCGCTCGAAGGATCAATGCTGAAACGCGACATTTCCTGATACTGTGGCTCGTTGTCAAGCTCGGTGCCTTTGCGTTTATAAGCTGGTATGCGCTCGAGTTCGTTTACCCCTTCATCGGTTTTGATCTTCAGGCTCATGGCTTTCAGTCTGTTCTGCCGCTCAATACTGCGACGCTCGGCATCCTGAGGACTTTCATCCGAATAATGCGGAGAGGCAGGTTTGCGAACAATCTCGGCTATGATCTCGGCTTGTGGTTCCACAATTTCAAAAACAATTTCATCAGCCCCTTTGAGTTTGACTGGCGACGATTGAACCTCAGTTTCATCCTTATTTAAGAGGTCGGTCGCGATAGTCTGGGCAGTTTCAGCAGGTTCTGTGTTGACGGTGGAAGTTTCTTGTGGTTCCGGAAAGTCGAACAGATGATGAACTTTTACGGAAGGCGATTTTGCCTGATTGTCCGAAACAGAGGGAATAGCGGGTTTTGTGGCTTCGGCAACGGATGTTTCGCGGAAAGAATTGGTGGCCGGAATATCTGTCGAATCATTATCCTGATTGTCACCATAAAGTTGCGTCACTTTTACGCGAGCCGGAGTAGGATATGGCGACAGCGAATCGCTGTTCTCAAATCCGGTAGCAATGATGGTGATGGCAATGCTTTTTCCAAGATTTTGGTCGGTACCGTTACCCCAGATGACTTCGGCCGTATTTCCACAAATCTGCTGGATGTAATCGGTGATTTCATGTACTTCATCAAGCGATATTTCGTCCTCGCCCGAAGTGATATAAAGAAGGATATCTTTTGCTCCGGAGATATTCGAGTCGTTGAGCAGGGGAGAGCGCATGGCCTCTTCGATGGCTTTGATAGCCCTGTTTTCTCCTTCGGCTCTTCCCGAACCCATGATGGCTTTTCCCGAATCTTTCATTACGGTTTTCACGTCTTCGAAGTCAACGTTGATGTAGCCTGTAACTGTGATGATTTCGGCAATACCTTTCGAAGCAATGGTCAAAACATCGTCAGCTTTTTTGAAAGCTTCGGTCAGCCGCATGTTTCCATATTCTTCACGGAGTTTATCATTGCTGATAATCAATAGTGTATCTACGTGTTTGCGAAGCTCCTCAATGCCTTCGATGGCTTGTTGCCTTCTCTTTTTGCCTTCGAAACTGAACGGCAGGGTGACGATACCAACCGTTAGAATGTCTAATTCACGGGCAATTTTTGCTACAACAGGCGCTGCGCCTGTCCCCGTTCCACCGCCCATTCCGGCAGTGATGAAAAGCATCTTGGTGTGTGGTTGTAATATCTCGGTGATTTCCTCAACCGTCTCCAAAGCAGCTTCACGCCCGACGGCTGGGATATTACCTGCTCCAAGCTGCCTTTTGCCTAAGTGTATTTTGTTGGGAACCGGACTAGTATCCAAAGCTTGTGAATCGGTGTTACACAATACGAAATCAACGCCTTTGATTCCTTGGTGAAACATGTGGGTTACAGCATTGCTTCCACCACCTCCGACACCGATTACTTTTATGATATTTGATTGATCCTTAGGATGTTCAAATTTTAACATTTCAGTCATGATTCAGCAAATTAAAATTAGTTCTTCAATTGATTGGAAAATAGGTTTATGTATTAAGTTGTCAACAATTTAAAGTTGATAAACTGGTCTATTCTAACATTTCGCGATCGAAAAGCCGGATGATACGGTCGAGATATCTGGTTTTTTTCTTTTCTGCAACCGGCTCTTCTTTTCCTTTTTCGGATTCATCGGCATTGTTAAGCAGTTCATCGGTTTTGTCGTCTTTTGAACGTTCCATTTCAAGCTCGGTATCAAATCGTTTGATTCCTTCGATAACCAAACCGATTCCGGTGGCATACATCGGGCTGGCCAGTTCGGCTGGCGTCCCTTTGGCCAGATGCTCGTTAGGATAACCAATTCTTACCTCCATCCCGGTGGAAAAAGCCGTGAGCTGGCTGATATCTTTTAGCAGCGCGCCGCCGCCTGTGAGCACAATTCCGGCAATCAGCTTGCGCTCGAAACCTGAATTTTTTATTTCAAGATGTATATGGTCAATGATTTCTTCCATACGGGCCTGGATGATGTTGGCAAGATTGTGAAAAGAGATTTCTTTGGCTGGTCTGCCCCGGATTCCGGGTATCGAAACCACTTCGTCTTCGCGGTTGAGGCTTGCCACAGCCGAGCCGAATTTGATTTTTACTTCTTCAGCGTGCTTTTTAATAATGTTGCAACCTTCACGTATATCGTCGGTAATCACGTCGCCGCCAAAAGGAATCACAGCCGTGTGGCGCAATATTTTGTCATAGAAAATGGCAATGTCGGTTGTTCCGCCGCCAATATCCACCAAAGCCACACCGGCTTCCTTCTCTTCGTCACTAAGCACGGACTCGGCTGATGCGATGGGTTCCAGAATCATGTCAACCATCTGCAGACCTGCGCTTTTTACACATTTCAGGATGTTTTTGGCAGCTGCTGCCTGTCCAATCACTACGTGGAAGTTGGCTTCCAACTTGCTTCCCAGCATTCCTACCGGCTGTTTGATGCCTTGCTCCCCGTCCACGATATAATCCTGCGGAATGACGTCCACAATCTCTTCGCCTGCAGCCATACTGAGCCTGTACATATCATTGTTGAGTTTTTCGATTTCGGCTTTTTTTATGGCTGTTTCACTTGATTCTCTGATCAGACTTCCCCGATGTTGTATGCTTTTGATGTGTTGACCCGCAATACCAACGTTGACGTAACGTATATCCACTCCCGAATGCTCGGAAGCTTCATGAACTGCTTTTTTGATGGAGTTCACCGTGTCTTCGATGTTAGAAACAATGCCGCGTCTTACGCCGATTGATTCGGTGCGCCCATGCCCAAGCACTTCAATCTTTCCATGCTCATTGCGACGGCCTACAATACAGGCAATTTTGGTGGTGCCAATGTCTAGTCCGACAATAATTTCTGATGCTTTCATAGGGTATCGTTTTTGGTACATACAATCTGATTTCGAAAACTTGCATTGATGCTTTGGTAGCGACTTAGCTCCGGATTGTCTGATTGAGTGCGGAAAAAAGCCGACACAGCTCCAATTTTTTCCTGAAGATGGCTTGTGTCGCCTAGTATAACAGGGGCATTGCCTATCTTCGGGCTGAGCTCTATTAAACTGTCGTCAGTGACAAATAACTGATCTATTAAAACGTTGAGTAACTTATCTTTTTGAATGGCTTTTGCGACAACCGCTACCGGTATGACCATATGTTTGCGATTCATAAGCTGTTGAAGCGGTAACGCTTGATGATCCTGAACGGGAACTGACGGTATATTCCCGTTGGCAACCATTACTCTTGCAACATAATCCATATGGGTTGGGAAAATCACCATCTCGTCGTCAATATAAAAGGTTTGGCCAGTTTGGGTAAAAAAGCGTAGAATTGGTTTGCGCTCCACCAATCTAATTTTGAATTTGCGTCCCAAAGTGGTATAAGCTTCTGCCTGAGCAACATATGGGTTTTTCTTGAGCTGCTCCCTGAGTTGCCGTAGGTTGACGCTGCCTAAACTTTTCAATCCATGATAGCCTACTAACTCGCCAATTGAAGCATAGGTTTGATTGTAGGGGAGAAAGCTGCCTTCGGGCTGATGATCAATGGTTAAATCAAGGCCCGAAACGGGTTTCAGATAGTGTGTTTGTCGTGCAAAGCCCAGTAATACAACTAATCCGGCAAAACTGAGCGTCCAGGTGAGTATGGTGAGGATGCGTTTTACCATGAGGCAATCAATTTGGTAAGTGGTTCAACGAGTTGGTCAATATTTCCGGCTCCGAGGCTAATCAGCACTTCGGGCTTATTGTTTTCTAAATAGCCCGCAACTTCTTCTTTCGCAAGAAGAATTTTCGAGGGGTTGCTGCACCTGTCGAGCAAAACCTGTGAGCTGATTCCGGAAATGGGTTGCTCGCGGGCGGGGTAAATATCAAGGAGGATGAGCTCGTCGAGCAGGTTTAGGCTTCTGACAAAGTCGTCGAGAAAATCACGGGTTCGGCTGAAAAGATGCGGTTGAAACAGGCCGCAGATTTTCTTTCCGGGAAAAAGCTCGCGTGCTGCGGTGATACAGGCTGTCAGCTCTGCCGGATGATGGGCATAATCGTCAATATAATAATGAGTTGGCCCGTTTACTTTCCGGTCGAAACGACGGGCAACACCTTTAAAAGTTGCCAAAGCTGCTGCAATAATTTGGGGCTCAATGCCGATTTCTATACCTACAGCCGATGCGGCAAGTGCATTCTCGATGTTGTGTTTCCCCGGAACCTGAAGTTTTATTTCAATAGGCTGATGTCCTTCACGAAGCCAGGAAAAAACATAAAGCCCGTTTTCGATGTGGATATGATGAGCCTGATGGGTGGCACGACCTTTCAACCCAAAAGTAATAGGGTTTTGAACTTGAAGATCTTCAAGATCAGCACGATGGATCACCTTTCCGCCTTTGTTGATATTCATGGCAAAACGACGGTAGTGATCTACTAGCTCAGCATGATTATGATAGATATCCAGATGGTCGGAATCTACGGATAATATTAAAGCTATCTCGGGTTTTAAACGCAAAAAGCTCTTGTCATATTCGTCGGCTTCAACCACAATAAACCGACTGTCGGGCATGAATACAAAATTATTTCCGAAGTTATTGGCAATACCACCGATAAATGCTGCGATGGGAATGCCAGCCTCGACCAGCAAATGGCTGATCATTGATGTAACGGTGGTCTTGCCGTGAGTGCCGGCCACAGCGATCACTTTGCTGCCTTCAGTGATTTCTTCAAGCACTTCGGCACGTTTTTTCAGGGCGATGCCAAGTCTTCTGATTTCTGCCATTTCCAGCATGTCGTTTGGAACGGCTGGTGTATAAATGGCTAAATCAATGTGTTGTGGAAGCTGGTCAGGGTTATCCGTATAATGAATTTGAATGCCTTCAGCTTCCAATGCTGCTGTCAAAGGCGTGCGCACGCGGTCATAGCCCGAAACAATGGCGCCGCTTCGATTGAAATATCGCGCAAGAGCGCTCATGCCAATGCCGCCAATGCCGACAAAATATAAATGTTGAACCGGTGCTTTCATTGTTTTACGAGATTAAGTATTTCTTTAACAATGAGATGTGTGGCTTCAGGTCGGCCAAATGAAGTCACTGCATTAGCCATTGAAGATAGTTTCTCCGGCTGTTCAATGAGGCTGAAAGCTGTCGGCAGCAACTGTTGTGCTGCTTCATGATTGGGGATGAGTATTGCTGCACCGGCTTCTGCCAAACGCAGAGCATTGCTTGTTTGATGATCTTCGGCGGCTGTGGGTAGCGGAACTAATATCACTGGTTTACCAACAATGCTGATCTCAGCAATGGCAATCGCTCCGGCTCTCGAAATGATGAGGTCGGCAACAGCATAGGCAAAGTCCATCTTTTCGATAAAGGAAACCACTTTGATTTGCTTGGACAATCGGGCAGATTCAACAGTTTGCATGGCTTCGGTGTAAAACGCTTTCCCAGTTTGCCAGATGAGTTGAACCGTGTTATCCGAAAAAAGATTGAGGTTTTCCAGTATGGCATGGTTGATGGCCAACGCACCCTGGCTGCCGCCGATGACAAGCAAAACCGGATGTGTTTGATCCATGCCAAAAAAATGTGCAGCTTCCTGTCGTTTCCCCACGATATCCACCGAAGCAGTTCGGACAGGATTGCCCGTCAGAACGGTTTTTTTAGCCGGAAACCATCGCTCCATGCGGTCGTAAGCTACACAAATGGTGTTCACCTTGCCGCCCAAAAGTCGGTTGGTGATGCCCGGATATGAGTTTTGCTCCTGAATGAGGCTGGGAATATTGAGCCAGGTTGCAGCTCGCAGTGTCGGTCCGCTGGCATAACCACCAACCCCCACAACCACGTCGGGACGGAATGACCGCAGGATAAACCAGGATTTGATTAAAGATACAACTAACCGAAGCGGAAATATCAAATTTGAAAAACTCCATTTTCGTTGAAACCCTGTGATGTTCAGCCCTTTGATGGGGTAGCCTGCTTGAGGAACTTTTTCCATTTCCATCCTGCCTTTTGCGCCAACAAAGAGAATCTGCACATTTCCATCTGCCAACTTCAAAGCATCGGCAATGGCAATGGCCGGAAAGATATGGCCGCCTGTTCCGCCTCCACTAATCACAACTTTCAACGACTGATGCTTCATCGGGGTTATTTTTTTCGGGTTTATTAGCCACTTCTTTGCTCACACTCAGAATAATGCCAAATGAAATACTTGTAAACCAGATTGATGTACCGCCCATACTCACCATAGGCAAGGGTTGACCTGTGACCGGAAATACGCTAACAGCAACCAACATATTGATCATGGCCTGAAAAACTAAACTAAACGTTACGCCAATGGTTAGGAAAGCGCCAAAGGTTTGCGGGATTTTTGTGACGATAACCACCGCTCTGAATAACAGAATGAGGTATAATAATAACACAAAAGCTCCCCCAATCAGACCGTACTCTTCGATGATGATGGCATAAATAAAATCAGAGTAGGGGTGTGGAAGGAAGTTGCGCTGGGTGCTGTTGCCGGGTCCTTTGCCAAACAATCCTCCGCTTGCAATGGCTATTTTGGCTTGTTCGGCCTGATAATGATCGCTTTTGTTTTCAATACGGTTTTTCCAGGTCTGCATACGCCCTTGGTTTCCTTCGGGCATCATTTTCAAAATCAGGATAAACAGCATGAAAGAAGCGATGGCGAGGCCGATTAATGAAAAAATATATTTGAGTTTCACCCTGCCGATAAACATCAATACAAGGCTGGTAATCAGCAACATGGCGGCTGTTGAAAGATTGGCCGGTAAAATCAGAAATACAATGATCAACACCGGAATCATCAAGGGGACGAAAGCCGATTTGAAATCCTTGATATTGTCTTGTTTTTTAGTTAAAGTACGTGCCAGATAAGTGATCAGGGTGAGTTTGGCCAAATCGCTGGTCTGAAACGTGAGCTTGAAAGGCAATTGCAGTACACGTTTTGCTTCATTCAGATCAACGCCATAAAGAAGGGTAAAAATTAACAAGGGGATGCTTATCCAGAGTGCAATTTGCAGAAAAGGCGAAAAATATATGTATTTGACTTTATGGGCCAGATAGATAAAAAGAAAACCGATAGCCAGAATGATACTGTGCTTCAGAATGAAATGACTGGTGTTACCTCCTTTTTGTTCATATGCCAAACTATAGGTGGAGCTGTAAACTGCCAGAATCGAAAAAACCGACAGCAACAGTACGATGGCCCAAATCACTTTATCGCCTTTTATGTCTCTGAAAATACCCATATTAGTCAAAGTGAGCGTACAGCTTTTTTGAATTGGTTTCCACGATCTTCATAATTTTCGAACAAGTCGAAGCTGGCACATGCCGGCGAAAGCAGCACAACATCGTTTTTCTCCGATAAGAGCGAGGCCATTGACACCGCATGTTCCGCCGATTGGGTTTCAACAATGGTTTCAACTACTCCCTCAAAAGCCTCGATCAGCTTGCTGTTGTCGCGGCCAAGACAGATCAATGCTTTGACTTTCCTGCTAACCAATGGCAGGAGCTGGCTGTAATCGTTGCCTTTGTCAATTCCTCCCGCAATCCACACAATCGGGCGGTCGAACATTTCAAGTGCATACCAGGTGGAATTGACATTCGTGGCTTTTGAGTCGTTGTAATAGGCTGCGCCATGCACGTTGGCAACATATTCAAGACGATGAGCCACATTTTGACAATCGGAAAGGCTCATTTTAATGGTTTCGTTGCGGATACCGATAATTTTTGAAGCAAGGCCGGCAGCTAAAGAATTGTAAACATTGTGCCTTCCCTGCAGAGCCAGTTGTTCAAGAGTCATGTCGAAAGTGTTTTGTTGTATTTCAAATCGAAGAATTCCATGATGTTCATAAGCGCCTTCCCCGGCCAAAATATGACCTGAAGCAAACGGGATGCATCGTGCTGCCGGAGCTGTTTCTTTTAAAAGGCGTGTGGTTTCGGGGTCATCGTAGCAGTAAATAAAGTAGTCGGTACTTAGCTGGTTTTGCGTTATTCTGAATTTGGAGCGTGCGTAAGCTTCAAACGAGTTGCCATATCTGTCTAAATGATCGGGTGTAATATTGGTCAAAATGGCTACATCAGGACGAAGGTCACGAATCCCGTCAAGCTGGAAACTGCTTAATTCAAGTACAAAATATTCGTGATCGTTTTGGCTGAGACAGGCTGCAAAACTAGGCCCGACATTCCCTGCTACTCCCACATCAAAGCCGGCTTGTCGTAAAATATGACCGAGCAGCAGGGTAGTGGTGGTTTTGCCATTGCTTCCTGTGACGGCAATGATTTTTGCATTGGTAAACCATGAGGCAAACTCAATTTCGGAAATGATCTTATGCCTGTCAATTCCTGCAAGCGCCATGCTATTGTCGGGAATACCAGGACTTTTAACAATGAGTTCGGCCTGCTCAATTCGTTGACGGCTATGGCCGCCTTCTTCGAATGGAATAGAGGCTGCCACAAGCTGTGAGCGGTATGTTTCGCGGATCTTACCGGCATCGGAAACAAATACTTCAAGGCCGTTTTTAACGGCAAGCAGAGCTGCACCGATGCCGCTTTCACCGGCGCCCAGCACAAGGACTTGATTGTATTTATTCCGATTAGCATTCATTAACTATCTGAGTTTTAGTGTAATGATGGTGATCACAGCAAGGAAAATTCCAATAATTTGAAACCTCAGGACAATTTTGGGTTCGGGATGTCCCTTCTTTTGAAAGTGATGATGCAGGGGCGACATCCGAAAAATGCGCCGACCTTCACCAAATTTTTTGCGGGTGTATTTGAAATAACTTACTTGTATGATAACCGAGAGGCTTTCGACAAGGAAGATCCCACAGAGAATGGGCATAAGCAACTCTTTACGTATAAGGATGGCAAAAACAGCAATGATGCCGCCAATGGTCAGGCTGCCGGTGTCGCCCATGAAAACCTGCGCCGGAAAAGAGTTGTACCACAAAAAGCCGACAGTAGCTCCAACAAAGGCGCTGATAAAAATGGTTAACTCGCCCGTATTGGGTAAGTACATGATATTCAGATAATCAGCGAAGATGATGTTGCCCGAAACCCATGCAAGTATCCCAAGCGTGGCGCCAATGATGGCTGAAGTGCCCGTCGCCAGACCATCCATCCCGTCGGTTAGATTGGCTCCGTTACTAATTGAAGTGATAATGAAAATAACAATTGGAATAAAAACCAAAAAGGCCCATTTCCGGTATTCGGGTCCAATCCACTGAATCAGATTAGCATAATCAAACTCATTGTTTTTAATAAAAGGTATGGTGGTTTTGATAGCGCCATGTTCGCTTTCTCCAAAACGTGTAAAATGTTCTGTTACTGAATGATGAGCTGCAACCTCGATTTTTTCCGACAGGTTTTTCTCACGGGTTACAACCGAAGCATCGAAATACATGGTGATGCTGACGACAAGACCCAGAATCACCTGGCCGATGATTTTCATCTTGCCTGGCAGGCCTCTCTTGTTTTTTTTGAAGACCTTAATGTAGTCATCCGCAAAACCGATCATGCCAAGCCATAGGGTGGTGAAAAGCATCAGCAATATGTAGGTGTTGTCGAGCTGGGTAAAGAGCAGTGTAGGAACCACAATGGCAGCAATGATGATGATACCGCCCATGGTGGGAGTTCCTTGTTTTTCTAATTGACCTTCCAACCCAAGGTCCCTGACGGTTTCGCCAACTTGTTTGCGATTTAGAAAATTTATCCAACTTTCGCCAAATACCAATGCAATGGTAAGCGAGGTAAGTACGGCAGCAGCAGCCCTAAACGAAATGTACTGAAACACTTGCGCCCCAGGAAAATCATACACCCTGTCCAAATATGAAAAAAAGTAATACAACATATCGCTAAGGTTTTTGAAGATGATTAAAAAGTTGGATGACTTCTTCCTTATCGTCGAATGGGAATTTCACACCTTTGATTTCCTGATATTTCTCGTGCCCTTTCCCTGCAATGAGAATGATGTCGCCCGGTTTAGCCATCATCACTGCTGTTTTGATGGCCTCGCGTCGGTCGGCAATAACAATATATTTTTTGAAATGCTCACCAGGGATGCCTTTGCGCATATCGTCAATGATGGCCATAGGGTCTTCATTGCGAGGATTGTCGGAAGTGAGAATAAGAAGATTACTGTTTTCGACGGCCACACGAGCCATTTCCGGACGTTTGGTTTTGTCGCGGTTGCCTCCGGCTCCGGCCACAGTGATCAGTTGTTCGTTGTGCGTTCTGATTGTCCCGATGGTCTTCAGCACATTCAGCAAAGCATCGGGAGTGTGGGCATAATCAATGATGGCGGTGATGCCATTGGTTGAGCGTAACTGATCAAAACGACCTTCGGCGCTTTGCAGCAGGCTTAGCCCCCGCAATACCGTTTCGCGCTCCATCCCCAGCAAAAGAGCTGCTCCGTAAATGGCTGTCAAATTGTAAGCGTTAAAACGGCCAATCAGTTGTGTATAAACTTCATTGCCATCGAGGTTGAGAATTAGGCCTTCGAAGTTGTTCTCCAGAATTTTAGCCTTGAATGTTGCCGTTCCGTTTAAGCTGTATGTACTCACACGGGCATGGGTGTTTTGAACCATGTACAAGCCGTTTTTGTCATCAGCATTTACTAAGGCAAAGCTTTCAGAACCCAGAAGATCGAAAAAGAGTTTTTTTGCATCCCGATAAGCGGAAAATGTCCCATGATAATCCAAATGGTCGTGGGTGAGATTGGTGAAAATCGCTCCGGCAAATTGCAAACCGAAGGTGCGCATCTGGGTCATGGCGTGTGAGCTTACCTCCATGAAAACATGTGAACAGCCGGCTTCAACCATTTCGGACAGCAAAGCATTCAGGCTGACCGGATCAGGTGTGGTGTGGGTTGAAGGAATGATTTTTCGGCCAATCTTGTTGCAAATGGTTGAAATCAACCCACTCGGATATCCTGCCTGGTCAAAGAGTTGATGCAGTAAAGTTGCAATTGTTGTTTTTCCGTTCGTACCCGTAACGCCTGTCAGTTTCAGTTTTCGTGACGGATGGCCATAAAATGCCGCTGCTGCTTTTGCCAAACTGTAAGCTGAGTTCTCAACTAATATCCAGGTGCATTGTGAATCGGCAAATTCGGGGAGATGTTCGCAAACAATGGCGATTGCACCTTGTGCAAGTGCATTGGCAATGTACTGATGACCATCGGAAGTGGTTCCTCTGATGGCAAAAAATACATCTCCCTGCCTGACAATGCGTGAATCGAATACCAAACGTTCAACGCTGAGGTTGGTTGGGCCAATTATTTGCTTTACAGCGGCATCTTGCAATATGTCGTTCAATCGGGCTTGCATCACATCATGAGTGTAAGTTCAACCGTTTGTCCTTGAAAGCCGTATGTGCCTGGCTCAACCGATTGGGCTGCCACCCGGCCTTTGCCACTGATCATGGCTTTGTAGCCCATGTTTTCGAGCAGGTAAACCGCATCGCGGGCGTTCATTCCTTTCATATCGGGGATGGTACCCTGGCGGACTTCGGCCGGTTTAAACAGCATCGAGTATTTTTGTGCCTGTGTTTCAACCCAGGCATTGTTCTTCATGTTGGGATTGCTGCTGACGCCTAAAAAATCGTAAAGCTGATACGCATCGGCCGCAAAACATTTTCCGGGGATAGCCGGAACCGTCAGGCTGTCGTGCCTTGTTTTCTCAAAACCATCATGAATGCCCGGGCGTGTGGCATAAACTTTATCGGCAATTTCTTTGAAAACCGGTGCAGCAACGGCTCCGCCATAAATTTTACCTGCTGAAGGATTGCTCACCATCACAATACAGCTGTATTTGGGGTTGCCTGCAGGGAAATATCCTGCAAAAGAAGCAGTGTAATTTTGTTTGTTATATCCACTTTTGCCACTTGCAATCTGTGCTGTTCCGGTTTTTCCGGCAATCTTGAATGGGCTGTTGCTGAGCGCTTTGGCGGTGCCGCGCTCTACAACGCCTTCCAATAATTTTCGTGCTGAATCAATAGCCGGCCCACTGGCTATAGCTTCGTTGATGACGATGGGTTCAAAACGACGAATAACGATGTTTCCATTTCGTATCTCTTTGATAAACTGGGGCTTTACCATTTTACCGCCATTGGCCACGGCATTGTAGAGCGTCAGCATTTGTAGCGGTGTAATGGTAATTTCGTAACCAATTGACATCCAGGGGAGGGTCACTCCCGACCATGTTTGTTTATTGCTTGGATGCTTAATATTGGGTTTGCGTTCGCCCGGAATATCCAATCCAAGAGGCTGATTCAATCCCATGCGGTAAAGGGCATCAACATATTTCGAAGGCTGGTCTTTATATGCGTTCCAAACCAATTTGGAAATGGCCACATTCGATGATTTTTCAAAAGCCTCCCTCACTGTGATGCGCCCATTGCGAATGGGGTGAACGTCTTTCATCGTACGTGAGTAGTAATTCATCTGACCGTTCCCGATATTCATGCTGTCGCGTGGCCGAACTTTGTTGTCGTTGAGTAAAACAAGCATCGAGGCAAGTTTGAACGTTGATCCTGGCTCTACACTCTCGGCAATGGAGTAATTGTAGGTTTCATTATAGGTTTTGGTTTTTTTGTCTAACGAAAGGTTAGAGATGGCCACAATCTGACCTGTGGCAACTTCCATCAATATGGCACATCCTTGTTCGGCTTCATTTTCAATCAGATTTTTGCGAAGGGCATTCTGGGCAACATCCTGAATATTGACGTCAATCGTGCTCACTATATCATAGCCATTCACGGGTTCAACGTCGTTTTCGTCATACAGAGGCACCCAATCACCATGGTTGATCCTTCGCTTTACCTGCCTTCCATTGGTGCCTTTTAATATGTCATGATAGGCTCCTTCGATGCCAACAAACAAGTTTTCGCGGCTGTTTTCGTAGCCTATCGTTCGGTTGGCTAAATCTTTGAATGGTTTCTCGCGTTTACTGCCCGGATTCAGGATGAGCCCTCCTTTATATTTGCCGCGGTTGAAAATGGGGAGTTGTTTTAAGGCTTTGACCTCTGCATAGGTTGCCTGATTCTTGATCAGCCAGTAACGGTTGCCCTCCATCCTTTCGCGACGCAAATCCTGTAGAAACTCACGTTTGCCTTTAGTGCCCAGAATTCGTGAGAGCCCCTCGGCAAGGGAATCAACCTTTGTGTTAAAAGTCACATCGTCAATAAGCTCGGATGCAACATCCATTCTTACCTCAAAAATGGGGACCGTAGTGGCCAGCATTGAACCATCGGCCGAATAAATATTGCCTCGCATAGCCGGAATGTCGAATACCCTGACTTCCTGTTTCTTGGCCATTTCTAAAAGCTCGTCTCTATACTTGGTCTGTAGCTGGATGATGCGTGCCAGAATAACAATCCCGGCAATCAGGCAAACGGCATATACGATATAAACGCGCCATAGAATCTCACGTTTTGGCTGAATCATGGCTTGCTTTTTTGAGATAATACAATTTTCACAACCGGATCAACCGATTCTTTCAAGCCGCGATTTTTTAGCTTTCGCGCAAGCTCTGTCTGTTTGCTTTCAAAAAGCACGGACGATTTACCGTAGGTATATTCAAACTGTAACTCTTTGATCTCGCGATGTGTTTTGTCAATTTGCCGGATCATTCTTTCCGTATAGTAGATGTTGGCGATATACAGGAAACAAAGGCCTGCAATAAACAGTAGGAACGGAGCCTGCCGGCTGCTCCATTGATGAGCCAAAAATTCGCCTCCCAGAATATCATGAAATATTTTGAGGAAGAAAGACGGCTTTTTCTTCATCTGTCCGTTTTTGGGCTGCTGTTCTATGACCTCGGGCGTACTCATGATTACCTTTTTTCAGCAATGCGTAATCTGGCGCTTCTTGCCCTAGGGTTTGCCTGTAACTCAGTTTCACCGGCTGTGATCGGTTTACGGCATATGAGTTTGAAAGGCGAAAGGTTGTTGCCAAAGAAATCCTTTTCAACCTCTCCGTTGACATTCCCCGATTTCATAAAATTTTTGACCAACCGGTCTTCCAATGAGTGATACGAAATCACCACCAAGCGTCCGCCCGACCTCAATACCTGAGCGCTTTGCACCAGCATGGATTCCAATGCCTCTAACTCCTGATTCACCTCGATGCGTAAAGCCTGGAAAAGCTGTGCAAGGGTTTTGTTTTCTTTCCCAAAGGGGAGAAATTTGCTTACCACTTCTTTGAGCTGCAGTGTAGTGTTAATTGGAGAAATCTTTCTGGCTTCCACTATGGCTTGTGCCATGCGGTTGGCTTGCGGAAGCTCGCCATAGACCGTGAAAAGCTGACTGAGCTCAGCCTGTGAGTAGTTTTGAAGAATTTGTGATGCCTCCACAGGGTTGTTTTGATCCATACGCATGTCCAAGCTGCTGTCAAAACGCGTTGAAAATCCGCGGGAAGGCTCATCGAACTGGTGCGATGATACACCAAGATCGGCCAGGATACCATCTACCTCCTGAAGCTGAAGTAGTTGAAGAAAGTTCTTCAGATATTTAAAGTTGTGAGGAACAAAATGAAAACGGGTATCATCCGGTGTGTTGTTGGCAGCATCCTTATCCTGATCAAATGCCACAAGACGGCCCCCTTTGAGTCGGCGCAGGATTTCGCGCGAGTGACCGCCTCCGCCAAAAGTGACATCTACATAAATGCCGCCCTCACGAAGGTTCAAGCCTTCAACACTTTCGTGCAAAAGAACCGGATTGTGATACATAGATTTGCGCTGACTTACAGATTGTTACCACCTAATTTTTCTTCGAGCATTTTTTCGAGGGTCTCCTGATCCAACTGGTCCAGCTCTTTCCGGTAAGCGTCTTTATCCCAAATCTCCATATAGCCTGGCAATGAGTTGATAACGACGTCTTTTTTCAACCCAATTTCGTCAACCAAGTGTTTGGGCACCTGAAGCCGGCCGCTCGCATCAAGCTTTACCATTCGTGCACCGGCATTATACTTACGCATAATGTCAACATTGGCTTTCACAAACTGGCTGAGTCCTTTGAGCTTTTGTTGGGTTGCCATCCAATCGTTCATGGTGTATAACTCAATGCACTTGCTGAAAAGGCCGGGCCGGATCACAAAACCCTGTTTCAACTGATCTCCAAGCTGCTCCTGAAAATCGGCTGAAATCATCAAACGGCCTTTGGCGTCGAGCTTACACTGATATTCTCCAATCGGATAGTTCAAAAAAGGGCTCTTTTAGGTTGTAAAAATACTGCATTTTTTACCACAATTCACCACTTTTTACCACTTTTTGTATATGAAGGTTACGTTTTTGAGTAAAAAAAGAAGCGGATTGACTATAAGTATCACGAAATCAATGTGTTTAATGCTTAAAAAAGTTATTAACAACTTATGAGATGGCTTAAAATGGGTTTTTTGGCTTTGATGGTTTACTGAGGAATGAAGTTGGGTTTGTATTTTTAACCACCAAACACATTGAACTTTGACACAAAATTCAAAAATGGTTTTTCATTTCGGTAGATTCTATATACCCACATAGCTCCCTTTGTGTTAATTTTTGTTCTTAAACACCAAGAAATAGTGGGATTGTCACAAAAAAATTGTTGCTATGATGAAAAAGTCTCCTTCATTTTTTCTGAAAAACCATTATAAAAAAGCTCTTGCACCCTGAAATGGATTTTGGTTACATTTGTGTCCTAAAAAATTACCGTTACCATGTCGCAAAACGTGGAAATTCCGCCTGAAAAACGGGCAGTTGATGTTGAAAAAGTCATTGCCGGTAAAAATCCGGCCCTCTTAAAAATATTGCCCGGGTTTCTGTTACGCTATCTGAAACGAACGATACATCAGGACGAAATCAATGACTTCATGCAACGTGAAGGTGAAAAAGTGGGACTTGATTTTGTTCAGGCGATTATTGAGGAGTTTCGACCTGAAATTGATGTGATTGGAATCGAAAATATTCAGCTGACACAACGAATTGTGGTGGCAAGCAACCATCCGCTCGGAGGCCTCGACGGCATTGTGCTGATGCATGTGATTGGGAAAGTGAAGCCCGAAATACAGTTTCCCGTGAACGACATTCTGCTTTACCTTACCAATCTCCAACCGTTATTTGTCCCAATCAACAAACATGGAAGCAATGCCGATAATATCCGTATCCTCAACCAGACATTTGAAAGCGATGCGGTGGTTTGTTATTTCCCTTTCGGCCTCGTGTCGCGTAAACGCAATGGAATCATCCGCGATCTCGACTGGAAGAAAACATTTCTGTCGAAAGCCAGAGCTTTTAAGCGTGATATAATACCTACCCATATCAACGGCCGGAATTCTGCTTTTTTCTATAACCTTTCCAATTTTCGCAAGGCGCTGGGTATCAAGGCTAACATTGAAATGCTTTATCTTCCCGATGAGTTTTTCAAACAAAAGGGGAAAAGTATTACCATCACTTTTGGGAAACCAATCCCATACACTGTTTTCGATAAACGCTTTACTGACGTGCAATGGGCAGAGAAACTCCGCGGTTTTTCATATTATCTAGGAGAAAACCCTGATGCCGTGTTTGACCCGCAATTAGAATATTTTCAACTACTTCACTCATAGAAACACAAACTGAATGGAACCACTAATGGATGCGGTTGATCGCAACCTGCTGAAAAGCGAACTGACGCGCGAACGTTTTTTACGGAATACGGTGAATGGAAACAAAGAGCTGTATATTTTCAAAGGCGATGAAGCCCCGCATCTGATGAACGAAGTGGGAAGACTACGGGAAATCTCGTTTCGTGAGGCCGGTGGTGGAACAGGTAAAACCATTGATGTGGATGATTATGACTTTGGTGAAGGCGGATTTTTGCAACTCATTGTCTGGAATCCGGAATTAGAAGAAATTGTAGGAGGGTACCGTTTTGTGGATTGTAGTATTCTGAAAGTGGATGAGTGTTTTCAGGTTCATACCCCAACGGCCAAACTTTTTAACTATAGCGAGAAATTTGCTAAAGATTATCTCCCATATACCATTGAGTTGGGACGTTCATTTGTGCAACCCGAATATCAACCGACCAAGAATATTCGCAAAGGAATGTATTCGCTTGATAATCTGTGGGATGGGCTTGGTGGAATCGTGGTAGAATATCCCAAGGCAAAATATTTCTTTGGTAAAGTAACCATGTATGGCCATTTCGAACCGCATGCCCGCGACCTTATCCTCTATTTTTTCAATCTCTATTTTCCGGATAAAGACCAATTGGTCCGACCACATTCTCCGTTGCTCTATAAAACCGATGAAGCTTTGTTGAGAGAGTCATTTCAAGGTGGATCATATGAAGCAGATTTTAAGCATCTTGTACATCTGGTCAGAAACTATAATGAAGCTGTGCCGCCCTTGTTTAATGCTTATATGAATCTTTCGTCCACCATGCGGACATTTGGAACGGCTCTCAATGCTTCTTTTGGCGATGTGGAAGAAACAGGTATTATGGTAACGATCAATGATATCCATGCTGCAAAAAGAGAACGCTATATTTACAGTTATATCAAAGGCGAGGTACCAAAACATCTTTTATGATTATCCAAACGGCCGATTTTGTAATCAGCAGCTCTAAGTTCGAAAAACTTCCTTTGCCGACAAAGCCTGAATATGCCTTCGTCGGACGATCGAATGTTGGTAAGTCGTCACTCATCAATATGATCTGCAACCGGAAAGGATTGGCTAAAACCTCGGCCAAACCAGGGAAAACCATCACCATTAACCATTTCAATATCAATGATTCCTGGTATTTGGTTGATTTACCCGGCTATGGATATGCACGCAGGTCAAGAGAGGCCAGAATGCAATGGCAAAAATTGATGGAACAATACCTGCATGGCCGAAAAAACTTAGTTTGTACTTTCATTCTGGTAGATTCGCGTATTGAACCTCAGGCTTCTGACCTTCAAATGATGGAGTGGATGGCCATTATGGAGTTGCCTTTTGTGATTGTTTTTACCAAAACCGACAAACTTGGCTCGACAAGGCTCGATCAGATGGTGTCTGCCTATAAAAAGAAGCTCCTCCAGCAGTGGGAAGAGCTTCCTGAAATTATTCTGAGTTCATCAGAGTTGGGTCGTGGCCGCGAAGAAATTCTGAGCTTTGTTGAAACTCATAATGATCTTTTCGGCAAACTTACTCAAGTTCAATAATCAATTGATTTTTAATTACTTTTATGCCTTTCTCAACGTGAATGGTTTTTACCTTTCCATCGAATGGCGCACAAATCTCATTGAGCATTTTCATGGCTTCGAGCACCGCCATCAGTTCACCTTTCTTCACCTCCTGACCCGGCTGAACGAAAATATCGGTGATGAGACCCGGAATAAACGCTGTTAAGAGCCGGGGATCAGATGGTTGATATTTTTTATTCCCGGCGTATTTTTTTGTGTAAAGGGTTTGATATTCAAAGTCGTCAACCACTAACTTCTCAAAACCGGGTTCTTCATTTTTCGCCTTTTCTTTTTTCGGGGGTCTGTTTTTCGACATGAAATGTTGTGTTACGGGTTATAAAACTCTGAAAAAATGTAATTAAGGTTCAGAAAGTGATCGTTTAAAATGGAGGGATGCCATGTTTTTTCATGGGAACTTCCACCATCTTGTCTTTTGAGATTTCGAGCGAATGCATCAACATTCGGCGGGTTTCGGAGGGTTCGATAACTCCGTCAACATAACCGTAAGCAGCAGCTACAAAGGGATTGGCGAACTTGTTTTTATATTCCTCAACCTTTTGTTTGCGCATTTCTTCCGGATTTTCGGCACTCATAATCTCTTTTCTGAAGATGATATTGGCAGCGCCTTCGGGTCCCATAACGGCGATCTCGGCTGTTGGCCAGGCAAATACAAAGTCAGCTCTCAAATGGTGCGAACACATGGCAATATAGCCCCCGCCGTATGCTTTGCGCATGATCACAGTGATCTTTGGAACAGTGGCTTCGGAGTAAGCATAAAGCACTTTGGCCCCATGACGGATCACGCCGGCATGTTCCTGGTCAATGCCCGGAAGATAACCCGGAAGGTCAACCAAAGTGACCAAAGGGATGTTGAACGCATCGCAATAACGGATGAAACGGGCTGCTTTGTCAGACGAATCAACATCGAGGACGCCGGCCAAAACCATTGGCTGGTTGGCTACAAAACCAACCGTATCGCCATTGATGCGACCAAATCCAACGACGATATTGGTAGCAAAAAGCTCCTGAACTTCAAGAAAATCCGAATTATCAGAGATGGCTTTGATGATGTGACGCACATCATAAGGCATACGTGGGTCGGAAGGCAGAATGTTGTCAATTTTATATTCGCGGGTTTTTGGGGCCTTTTTCGGAAAACGCTCGGCCTTTTTCATGTTGTTCCACGGAATGTAGCTTACTAATTGTTTGATTTGTTCGAAACATTCCTCTTCGCTTTTGGCGTAAAAATGGGCATTCCCCGTTATTTCGGAATGGATACGCGCTCCGCCAAGTTCTTCCATCGAAATTTCCTCACCCAGAACGGTTTTGATCACTTCCGGCCCGGTGATGAACATCTTGGAAATGTTTTCAACTACAAAAACAAAATCGGTCAAAGCAGGTGAATAAACTGCACCGCCGGCACAAGGGCCGAGAATAACCGAAATCTGAGGGATGACTCCGGAGGCCTGAGTGTTGCGGTAGAAAATCTCACCATAGCCGGCTAATGAGTTAACTCCTTCCTGAATACGCGCACCGCCAGAGTCGTTGATGCCAATGATTGGCACTTTGAGCTTCATGGCGTGATCCATAATCTTTGTAATCTTCTTTGCGTGCATCCAACCCAGAGAGCCTCCGGCAACTGTAAAATCTTGTGCATAAATGCAAACCGGATGACCACTTACTGTACCTGTGCCGGTGATAACTCCATCGCCCGGAAGGTATTTCTTATCCATGTCAAAATCTTTGGCCGCATGCTCTACAAAAAGATCATACTCATGAAATGATTTTGGATCGAGTAGGGTGATGATGCGCTCACGAGCTGTGAGCTTGCCAATTGATTTTTGTTTTTCGATGGCTTGTTCACCTCCACCCATGAGTGCATCGCGCATGCGCCGCTGCAAATCACTAGTTTTCTGTTTAATGCCCATAAAAGGATGATTTAGTTCTGTGTTGTGCAAAAAAGCAATATGTGATGGACTTTGTCCCGGTTGAAAATCAATGCAATACGTTTGTTTGTTTTCAAAGAACACATATTGTCCCATCACAAAGGTAAAATATTTTAACTGACAATAGCAAAAAAATCAAACCTTCCGAAAGGCAAATTCTGTTGGATGAATGTGTTTTGCATCATTTCAAATTGAAAATCAAGCGACTAAAATTTGTTGAAAATATCATTTTTTGGCTATGCTTTAGATGATAACTTTCTTAAAAAGAAAAACGCCTGTTTTTATAACAGGCGTTTTTAGCTGAATTAAAAATTGTGCAAAGGCAACTTATCTTCGAATGACGAGTTTTTTGCTGACAATATTTTTGTTGTCAATATAGAGGGTGTAGAAATAAACACCTTCTCTGAGTTCGCTTACAGGAATGCTCAGATGCTTTGCTCCGGGCTCAATCACTTGTTCAAGCAGAGGCTGCCCGAGCAGATTTTGAATGACCAATCGAGCGTTACGTTCATTGTTGCCAAGGTCGAGATCGAAGTTCACCATTCCGTTAGCGGGATTGGGATAGGCATTGCTGATGGAGGCCTTTTCTTTTCTGTCGGCCAAACCAACGGCTTCTACCTTAAATTTAACAACAAACGAAATGCTGTCGTTTGGATCCCCTTCAATAAAGAAAGAGTATTCCAACACTGAGGTGCCGGTTTTTGATTGCGGGAGGTAATGACCGGAGAAAATGCCTTCGGGGGTCATTTCATTGCCGGGGATGGGGTATGGTACCGAAGATACATCAACAAAAGGCGGATAACATGCCGACCAGCAGAACTGATTTTCGGTTCCGTCCACCACTGAGTGGGTGATGCGACGAACCATGACCGAAACTTCGCGATCGGTATTGTTTTTCACCTGCGCAAAGGCGATCATTTCATAATAAGGATCTTCGTTAAGCTCGCTCACAATTTCAACTTCTTGGCCATTAGCCAATTGTTCGCCTTCATAAAAAAGGGACAGCGACTGTGCACCGGCCAAGCTGCTGCCGAGCAATGCCATAATAAGGAAAAGTAATCTTTGTTTCATATTCACAGTTTTAGTTAATAATATACAATAATCGTGCTACAATTTAGATTTTCTGTAAGACAACACTAATGGAGCCAAAGTTGCATTATTTATTTCTTTTTGTTTCAAAATAAATTGTTAATAATTTCATCTTCAACGAGATTTGGCAGGGTAATCTGGAGCAAAGGTTCGTTATTCATGGCACGTTGAATTGCAAAGAGTGCTTCTTTATTGCGAGCCCAGCTTCGGCGGGCAATCCCGTTGTTCACATCCCAATGGAGCATGCTTTTCAGTTTCCGGTCAGCATCATCTGAACCATCAAGCACAAGCCCGAATCCGCCGTTGATGACTTCACCCCAGCCAACGCCGCCTCCATTGTGAATCGAAACCCAGGTAGCTCCCCGAAATGAGTCGCCAATCACATTGTGAATGGCCATATCGGCCGTAAAAGCTGAGCCATCGTAAATGTTTGAAGTTTCCCGGAATGGAGAGTCGGTGCCGCTCACATCGTGATGGTCGCGTCCGAGCACAACAGGAGCCGAAATTTCACCTTTACGGATGGCTTCGTTGAAAGCCGTTGCAATTTTGATTCTTCCTTCTGCATCGGCGTATAAAATACGGGCTTGTGAACCAACCACAAGCTTATTCTGTCCGGCATGCCTGATCCAATGAATGTTGTCAGCCATTTGTTGCCTGATTTCATTGGGAGCAGTCAGTGCAATTTGTTCAAGCACATTAGCAGCAATCCTGTCGGTGGTTTGCAGGTCGGTTTCGTTGGAAGAGGTGCAAACCCAACGGAAAGGCCCAAAACCATAATCGAAACACATTGGTCCCATAATGTCTTGAACATAAGAAGGATAACGGAATGTTCCGTCAAAATTGAGGATGTCGGCGCCTGCCCTGCTGCTTTCGAGCAAAAAGGCGTTGCCATAGTCGAAAAAGTACATGCCTTTGGCACACAAACGATTGATTGCATCAACCTGACGACGTAGCGAGGCCTGAACTTTCTCTTTAAACAGATTGGGATTTCCGGCCATCATGGCCACCGATTCATCATAAGTCATGCCAACCGGATAATAGCCTCCGGCCCAGGGATTGTGCAGCGAAGTTTGATCAGATCCAAGATCAACAACGATATCGCGTTCGGCAAGTCGTTCCCACAAATCAACCACATTGCCAAGGAAGGCTATGGAATGGGCTTTGTTTTGTTTTTGCCAGCTTAGCGCTGTGTCAATGGCAGTATCAACATTGTCAATCACTTCGTCCACCCATCCTTGCCGATGACGTTTAAAGGCAGCTTTCGGATTGATTTCGGCGGTGATGCTCACCACACCGGCAATATTTCCGGCTTTGGGTTGTGCACCGCTCATGCCGCCAAGGCCCGAAGTGACAAAAAGTTTGATACCGGACTGGTGTTTTGGATGCTGTTTCATGCGGGCAGCATTCAAAACAGTAATGGTTGTGCCATGAACAATTCCTTGAGGGCCAATATACATAAACGAACCGGCGGTCATTTGCCCATACTGGCTCACTCCAAGGGCATTCATCCGTTCCCAGTCATCGGGTTTTGAATAGTTTGGGATTACCATCCCGTTGGTGACCACCACCCGTGGTGCTTCTTTGGACGAAGGAAACAGACCGAGCGGATGGCCCGAATAAAGCACGAGCGTTTGTTCGTCAGTCATCCGGGCAAGATATTGCATCGAAAGCAGATATTGAGCCCAGTTTTGAAAAACAGCTCCATTTCCTCCGTAAGTGATGAGTTCATGTGGATGTTGCGCTACAGCCTCATCTAAATTGTTACTGATCATGAGCATAATGGCCGCAGCCTGCTTTGACCGGTGAGGAAAATCGTAAATGCTGCGTGCGTGTATTTTATAGGAAGGGCGAAAACGGTACATATAAATACGACCATATTGCTCAAGCTCATCGGCAAACTCTTTGGCCAGAATCTGATGAAAACGATCGGGAAAATAGCGTAATGCATTTCGAATGGCAAGTTTTTTCTCGGTCTTGGTCAGAATATCTTTCCGTTTTGGGGCGTGATTCACGGCAGGGTCAAACGGCTTTGGGTTGGGCAATTCATGTGGAATGCCCTGAAGTATCGCTTGTTGAAACTCGTTTTGCTGGCTCATGCGTCAGGTTAATTTGGAGTTGCAAAGATAAAGAAACAATGCCGGATTGGCCAGATTGGTGTCTAAATCTTATCCTGCGACCTTTTTAAAAGTTGAAAAAGAAATTCTCTTGCCCTGAATAACTGGGCTTTGACAGTGCCGAGCGGGAGATGCATTTTTTCAGCAATTTCCTCGTAACTCATTTCTTCGTAATAACGCATCTCGATCAGACTGCGATAATGAGGTTTGAGTTTTTCGACCACTTGCCTCACATGCATCAGTTTTTGAGAATGAATTACGGATGCCTCCGGGTCAGAACTGCTTTCGGCTTTCAAAAGATCGGAATAATTGCGTTTTTCTTTTTCAGTCTCGGAAAACGAGATCGTATGAATCTTGTTTTTCCTTTGAAAATCAATGCAATTGTTTGTGGCTATCCGGAAAAGCCAGGTACTGAAACCATATTCGGGAACATATTGATCCAACTTCTTGAATGCCTTGCCAAAAGCTTCGATGGTGCAATCTTCGGCATCATAAACATTTCCTGTCATCTTAAGCATGAGATAATACACCGGCTCGCGATAATACTGAAGCAGTTGGGCATAAGCAGACTGGTCGTGCCGGCTCAATGCACGCTGGATGAGATCGAAATCTCGCTGCCCTTTTTCAGTAAGACGCTGTTTTACATCCATTTAATAGGTTTTGTCACGCTATTGATGAAGATGAGTAAGGGGTTAAAAATAATAAAAAAGATTTCAGCGATAGGGCTGAGATAGAAGGGAAATTTTTCGTGAAGCGTTTTGCTGCTTTTGCCAAAAATGACGAGTTGCTGGATATAATGCAGCAGAAAGAATCCTGCCGGAAAAACCGGATGAATGTGCAATAACAGCAGCCATACAAGGCTTGCATAAAAACTGAACTGGCTGAATGCAAACAATGAAAGCTGAAATTTAATACCTGGCTTGTAATATTTACCTGTGGTGAGATGCCGTCTTTTCTGACGGATCCAGCTGCTAAAAGTTTTTTCAGGTTCGGAAAAGGTGAATGAGGCTTTTTCAAGAGCTACCCGACAATTGCGTTTATTGGCCACTTGCTGGATAAAAAGATCGTCGTCGCCCGAAGGAATGTTGTAATGCGAAATGAAACCCTTGTTATCCATAAACAAACTTTTCAGGTACGAAAGATTTCGCCCGACTCCCATATAGGGTCTTCCGGCTAAAGCTTTTGACAGGTAGAGTATGGCTATTTGCAGAGTGTCAAATCGTTGCAGAAATCCGAGAAGACCCTTTGCACCGGTATAAGGGCCATAACCCAGCACAATTTCGGTGCCTTCCTGATAATGTGAGATCATGCACCGAATCCATTTGTCGGATTTTGGACGACAATCAGCATCCGTAAAAAGCAACAACTCATTTTTGGCTGATTTGATACCGAGACTTAACGGGAATTTCTTCCCATGAAAAAAGTTCAGGTTTTGACGAATGTGAACAATGTTCAACTTTGGTTCGTAACGTGCCAGTTCAGTCAGAAATTCTTCGGTGCCATCATCGGATGAATCGTTGACAACAACCACTTCGAACTGTGGATAATCCTGATAGAGGATGTAAGGAAGGTTTTTTTCAAGGTCGAGCACGGCATTGCGGGCCGAAATAACCACGGATACCGGCGGTAACTGCTCATCGTTGGGAGAACTTTCCATGTTTTTGTAGAATGCCAAACGTGAAAACAGCCCCCAATAATAGGCCATCTGAACGAGCAGCGAAAAAGAAGTTATGCCTAAAGCTATGTATGTGAGCAGGTTAAAATTGAGATCAATCCACACAGACTGGTTTTTTTAAGATTGCAAAAATATCCAATCTTTGGGAATTGGCTATCTTTGCGCAAATTTTGACGGGATGGAGTTCAGTATTCAGGGGAGCGATTCAAAAAGTTCAGCACGTGCCGGCATTCTGACCACTGGTCATGGCAGCATCGAGACGCCTGTTTTTATGCCTGTCGGTACGGCTGGTACCGTAAAGGCTGTGCATCAGCGCGAATTGAAAAATGATATCAATGCCCGCATCATCCTTGGAAATACCTACCATTTGTATCTCAGACCAGGATTGGACATTTTATCCCAAGCCGGTGGTTTGCACCGTTTTAACAATTGGGATCGCCCGATTCTGACGGATAGTGGTGGTTATCAGGTGTATTCGCTCAGTGCCCGACGTAAGCTTACCGAAGAAGGAGTGGTTTTTCAATCTCACATTGATGGCAGCCGGCATCAGTTCACCCCTGAAAATGTGATGGATATCCAGCGTATCATTGGCGCTGACATCGTGATGGCTTTTGACGAATGTACTCCTTATCCCTGCGATTATGGCTATGCTTTGCGTTCGGCCGAAATCACCCATCGCTGGCTCGATCGCTGCCTGACCCGCTTTAAAGAAACCCAGCCCCTTTATGGGCATCAGCAGGCGCTTTTCCCCATCGTTCAGGGGAGCACTTATCGTGATTTGAGAATTCAGTCGGCTGAAACCATTGCTTCTAAAGGAGCTTCGGGCAATGCCATCGGAGGGCTGTCGGTTGGCGAACCACATGAAACAATGTACGAAATGACCCAATTAGTGTGTTCGATCCTGCCTACCGACAAACCCCGCTATCTGATGGGTGTAGGAACACCGGCCAATATTCTCGAAAGCATAGCTTTAGGTGTGGATATGTTTGATTGTGTGATGCCAACCCGCAACGGTCGTAACGGAATGTTGTTTACCTCTGAAGGAATCATCAACATCAAAAATGAAAAATGGAAAAACGATTTTGGTGCGATTGACTCCAATGGCTTGGTATTTGTGGATAGTCAGTATTCGCGGGCATATTTGCGGCATCTTTTTGCTGCCAAAGAAATGCTTGGTGCGATGATTGCCAGCGTTCACAATTTGGGGTTCTATCTGTGGTTAGTGCGCGAAGCAAGAAAACATATTCTGAGCGGCGATTTTGCTTCATGGAAAAACCAAATGGTCTTACGGTTGATGCAACGCCTTTAGTTTGTGGTATGAAAATCATTGACTGGTATATCATTAAAAAGTTTCTTGGGACTTTTGTTTATGCCATTTCTTTGCTCATCATCATTGTGATCATTTTCGATGTGAGCGAGAATATCGAGGATTTTTTAAAAAACAAAGCCCCTTTGCAGGCTATCATTTTTGATTATTATTTGAATTTCATTCCTTATTTTATCAACCTCTTTGTTTATCTCTTCACATTCATATCCGTCATCTTTTTTACCTCCAAAATGGCGGGCAATACCGAAATTATTGCTATCCTCAGTAGCGGAGTCAGCTTCCGGCGTATGATGCGACCTTATTTGATGGCCTCCGTTTTGCTTGCCCTGATATCGGCCTATTTAGGTAACTTTCTTATTCCGAGAACTAATGAGCTGCGCCGCGATTTTAAAGGGAAATATATGGAGCAGCTGACCAAAGACCGCAAACGTAACATCCATCTTCAGATTGAAAAAGGTGTGTTTGTATATGTCGAAAACTATAATAGCTCACAACATACGGGTTACCGATTTACGCTCGAAAAATATGATGATCAGAATCTGGTCTATAAACTGAGTTCCGATCGCATTGAACGCGACACTGCCGACAGCCTGTGGCATATTGTTACCTATGCCGAACGTTGGATTAAAGGAGAGAAAGAGATATTGAAAAAAGGCGCCCGGAAAGATACTTTGCTACCATTGAAAACTACCGATCTGTATGAGATCAAGGAAGATTTTGAGGTGATGAATTTCTGGGAATTAAAACATCATATTGCTCAGGAAAGACTCAAAGGAAACGATCAGGTAACCCTTTATCAGGTTGAAATGAACAAGCGTATTGCTTCGCCCGGAGCTATCCTCATCCTCACATTTATTGGCGCCTCTTTGTCGAGCCGAAAGGTGAGGGGGGGTATCGGTATGCACCTTGGGGCAGGTATCGCATTGGCTTTCTCATACATATTATTCATGCAGGTTTCAACGGTTTTTGCTACTTTTGGGAACCTAAAACCCTGGATTGCCGCCTGGATACCCAACATATTGTTCTTTATCATCGGCATATACCTTTATATAAAAGCGCCGAAATAGTCGTCTAACCATTCTGAACATTTATCGGATGGCAATACTCAATACATTGATGTCGTGGCTGATGCGAAAACGCATTCATCAGATCGAACTCTTTATCAAATATCCGCATGAGGTGCAGGAGGAGTGGCTCCGGCGACTTATTCATCAGGGGAAAACCACTGAATGGGGTAAAAAATACGACTACAAATCCATTCAGTCATATGATACCTTTGCAGAACGTGTTCCGGTAAACTCCTACGAAGACCTTCAACCCTATATTGATCGCCTGAGACAAGGCGAACAAAACATCCTCTGGCCCGAAGAAATAAAATGGTTTGCCAAATCCTCGGGCACTTCGTCTGGTAAAAGCAAATTCATTCCCGTGAGCAATTCCGCTCTCGAAGAATGCCATTTTCGTGGAGGAAAAGATATGCTCTCGCTTTATGTAAACAACTTCCCCGACACCCGAGTGTTCGATGGGCGCAGTTTGGTGATGGGCGGCAGTCATAGCATTACGGAAGTGAGCAACAGCTCTTATTATGATGGCGACCTTTCGGCGATCCTGATCCAAAACCTTCCTTTCTGGGTTCAACTTTTGAAAACTCCCAACCTTAACATTGCCCTGATGGACGAATGGGAGTCGAAAATCGAAAAAATGGCCAATGAAACCATCTTAAATGACGTTACGAGCATATCGGGTGTGCCCTCGTGGATGTTGGTTTTGTTGAATAAAATATTGAGTATCAGTAAAGCAGAAAATGTCACTCAGGTCTGGCCCAATCTCGAGGTCTTTTTTCATGGTGGGGTAAGTTTTGAACCATACCGTAGCCAATTCTTGCAGCTTATTCCATTGGCCGGCATGCACTATATGGAAACCTACAATGCCTCGGAAGGTTTTTTTGGTATTCAGGATATGTCAGACCGCAACGAACTTTTACTGATGCTTGACTATGGGATCTTTTATGAGTTCATTCCGGTTGAAAATCTGGACGATGAAAACCCTAAAACATTGCGACTAAGTGAAGTTGAAATCTGGCGAAACTATGCCGTGGTCATTACAACCAATGCAGGACTTTGGCGTTATCAAATTGGCGATACGGTTACTTTTACTTCACTTAGTCCGTACAGAGTCAAGATTTCGGGGCGCACCAAAAGCTATATCAATACTTTTGGCGAAGAGCTCATGGTGCACAATGCCGACAAGGCATTGGCCATTGCCAGCGCCAAATGTGCCGCTGTGATCACCGATTATACGGCAGGGCCGCATTTTCTTCCCGATCGTAATACTGCTTATCACGAGTGGATCATTGAGTTTGAGAAAGAACCTGAAAACCTGGGATTTTTTGTCGAAACCCTCGACAATGCGTTGAAATCGCTCAACAGTGATTATGAGGCCAAACGATATCATAATCTGATATTAAAGCCCCCTGTTGTCCATCAGGCAAAACCCGGGACTTTTTATAACTGGTTGAAAATGAATGGTAAGCTTGGAGGACAAAACAAAGTTCCCCGCTTGTCGAACGACAGAATCCTGCTCGAACAAATTCTTCCTTTGATTGATTAACCAATCGTTGCAAAGCTTACATTTGCAGAAAAACTTTCCTTATGCATATCGCCATTTCAGGAAACATCGGTTCCGGTAAAACAACCCTTACCCGACTGCTATCAAAGCATTTTGGCTGGCAGCCTCATTACGAGGATGTAGAAAACAACCCTTATCTCCATAGCTTTTATGAAGATATGCAGCGTTGGTCATTTAATTTGCAGGTTTATTTTCTCAATAGTCGTTTCAGGCAGGTGATTGATATTCGCAACAGCGGTAAAACCGTGGTTCAGGATAGGACTATTTATGAGGATGCCTATATCTTTGCCCCAAACCTGCATGCGATGAATCTGATGTCATCGCGTGATTTCAGTAATTACACTTCTTTGTTTGAGCTGATGGCCCAGTTTATTCAGCCTCCGGATTTGCTTATCTACCTTCGGGCATCGGTGCCAACCTTAGTTAGTCAGATACAAAAACGTGGGAGAGAATACGAAGCATCCATTCGCCTCGACTATCTGAAACACCTTAATGAACGTTATGAAGCCTGGATTTCAAAATACACCATTGGCAAACTGCTCATTGTTGAAGTGGATGAGATTGATCTGGAAAAGCCTGCTGATCTGGCTTCTGTGATCGAAAGTGTAAACGCCAACCTGCACGGACTTTTTTAACCCATCATTAAATCTGGATCCGATGAAAGTCCTGGGCGTGATTCCGGCACGTTATGCCTCGAGCCGTTTTCCCGGCAAACCATTGGCTGATATTGCCGGTAAACCAATGATTCAACGTGTGTACGAACGATGCCAACTGTCGAAAACATTGAGCAGTTTAGTGGTTGCCACCGATGATCAACGGATTTTCGATGCGGTGATTGCTTTTGGCGGAAGAGCCGTGATGACCCGGGAAGACCATCAAAGCGGAACCGACCGTTGCTTTGAAGCGCTGCAAAAGCAAAATGAGCATTTCGATGCGGTAGTCAATATTCAAGGCGATGAGCCGCTCATCAATCCGGAACAGATTGACCAGCTTGTGCGTCTGCTCGAAAGGCCCGGGGCTGAAATTGCCACTTTGGCACACCAAATACGGGATGCAAACGAACTTCAAAATCCAAATGTGGTAAAGGTAGTGAGCTCTTTAAATGGTAAAGCCTTGTATTTCAGCAGATATGCAATCCCATACATTCGAAATCAAGCCGGTAAAAATGCTTTAAACGACTTCCCGTTTCTTAAACACATTGGACTTTATGCCTATAAAGCTGCTGTTTTGAAAGCCATTTGTACTTTACCACCCTCTTTGCTCGAAAAAACCGAATCGCTTGAACAGCTTCGCTGGCTCGAAAATGGATATGCCGTTTTTGTGGGACTCACTGAGTATCAAAACATAGGTGTGGATACACCCGATGACCTTAAAAAAATACACAACTTTTTCTGAGATTTTCCGTAAAAAAGATGTATCTTAGCAAACTAAACAAGTTACAATTCCATTAATTGGCTGACAAAGCGGAATGAAGATAGCAGGCTATATTGCTGATTTACTTTATGAATACGAATGTGTGGTGATCCCCGGCCTGGGCGGCTTCCTCACGCGGGATCATCCGGCCTATATTCATCCGATGAAGCATTATTTCAAGCCGCCTCATCGGGAAATAGTCTTCAATCCGATGTTGCGAACCAACGATGGATTATTGTTGAGCCATATTGCCCGTTTTGAAAAACTGACCTATCAGGAAGCAAAATCTAAACTCGACCGTTTTGTACTTCGTTGCATTACCATGATGGACGAGGGTAAAAAGATTAAGTTCCGTAACATCGGTAGTATCTTTTACAATAAAGACAAACAGCTTGTATTTGAGCCTGATACAACGCAGAATTATCTTGCCTCTTCCTTTGGGTTAAGCAGTTTTGTGTCGCCTCCGGTGAAACGCGAGGATTTTCAGCAGAAAGTTGAGAAAGTGTTCAGCAGTCCGCCCCCGCGTCCCGAAAGAGAGCCGGCTAAGCTAAAACCGGAATCACATCAGGCGGCGGAAATGCCACCAAGAAGAATGTTGGCTTCACGCCGGCCTAATCGCATTCGCAAACAACTGGCTGTTGTGGGAACAGCTGCTACTTTGATCTTTGCCGTTTGGGCAGGAATGAATTATCAGACCGTAAATTCTGTGTATCAACAATACAAATCGAAAGCTACGCTTTTCCCGATTTTCTATTCGAGCCCAAATGAATATATCCTGAGTAATTACGAAAAATTCCCAATAGAAGGAGCATTTTCGTCTGACAACGGGGCTACTTCAACCGATGATTTGTTTAAGGCAAAAGCCGGTGTCAACGATTTGATTCCGGCAGGAAGTTATAAAGCCCAGGTTGACGCCAAACCGCCTGTTACTGAAGAACCCGCACGCAAAACTGAACTCGAGATAGTGCCCGAAGCAGTGCCTTATAGCACAATTGACGCCAATGATCATAGCCAGACAGTTGAGACTGAATCTGCTGAAAAACATCCGGTTGAAGTATCCTCACCGGTAATATCTGAGCAAATTGTATTACCTCCGGAAAAGCCTGCTCCCAAAACAGTAGTGTCACAAAAATCACCGTTTAAAGTTGGGGGTAAAACTTATTATATCATTGCAGGAGCATTCAAAGATAAGTCGAATGCCGAGAAGCTTATCAATATGCTCAATCAAAAAAGTTTTCATGCACTTTATGCTGGTCAGACCAATAATGGCCTGTGGCGGGTGTCATATGGCGAATATCCAAACGAAGAAGAGGCTCTTCAGCAGCTTGCCATGATCAGGCAGCATGAAAACCCGCAGGCCTGGTTGCTCGCTTTATAAATAACTTAAGAAGTGAATATCGGTGGGATCGAAGAATAAACTGCAGCGTTTTGCAGAAAATCTAACTTTCGACAATCTTTTCCAATACAATTACGAACAGCTGATTAATTTGCCTTTTGAATACAAAGGACGATGGGCACGTGATTTTTTTAAAAACGACAATCCCGTGGTCGTTGAACTGGGTTGCGGCAAAGGCGAATACACCGTTGGATTGGCCGAAAAATATCCCGATAAAAATTTTATCGGATTCGATATAAAGGGGGCACGGCTGTGGAAAGGCCTCACGATAGCCCGTGACAAGGGGCTGAAGAATGTTGCATTTGTACGCACCAAAATTGACCATATTGGGTACTTTTTCGATGCATCCGAATTGTCTGAAATCTGGATCACTTTCCCCGATCCTCAACCTCGTCTCTCACGTTCCAAAAAGCGGCTTACTTCACCTTTGTTTCTCAGCCGTTATCGGCCTCTTCTTGCAGCCGGCGGGCTCATACATTTGAAAACCGACAGCCGGCTTCTCTACGATTTTACCCTCGAAACCATCAAAGAAATGGGGCTGGAGCCTTATTTTCATGATGACGATCTTTACTCAAATCCCAATCAACTTGAGGTGAAAGAAATCCGTACTTTTTATGAACAAATCTGGCTCTCGCAGGGGTTGACCATCAAATATATCTGTTTTGGCTTTCCGAAAGATGAAGTCTGAAGGATTTTTTGAACTTGTATATCAGACAGTGCGTCAGATACCTTTTGGCCGTGTGACTTCCTATGGCGCCATTGCCGAATACCTTGGCACAAAGGGATCAGCACGTATGGTCGGTTGGGCAATGAATGCTTCGCATTTGCAACCAGATAACATACCGGCACATCGGGTGGTCAACCGAAATGGCTTGCTCACTGGTAAAGCGCATTTTGGCAGTCCCGATCTGATGCAAAAGTTACTCGAAAACGAAGGTTTCGTGATCGAAAACGATAAGATCAAAAATTTTAAGGAACGCTTCTGGGATCCTTCAAAAGAGCTTGATTTGGATTAAGTGGAGTTGCGAACCACTAATTTTGTCCTGATTATCTTACGAACAGGCTGGAAGTCGGTGTTTTCGCCTTCTTTCAATCGCCTAAGCAACATGAGACAGGCTTCGCGGCCAAGCTCAAACCCAAACTGATCAACAGTAGTCAGCTCAGGGTCGCTGAATGCGGCCGATTTACTGTTTTCGAAGCCCACAACTTTCACATCTTCCGGAACGCGCTTACCTAATTCTTTGGCTGCTTTGATAATGGCAATGGCCGAAATGTCGTTAACTGCAAAAAAACCATCCGGAGCATTGGGCTTCCTTAAAATTTCATGAGCGGTTTTACGTGCAGTCTCAAAAGTGTCAGCCAGAAAAACAAGTTCGTGGCTGAAATGAATATTGTGTTTAAGCAAAGCGTCGTGATAGCCCGCTAAGCGGCTTTTCCCAATCTGAAGGTGCTGAGGTGCGGCAAAATGAGCAATCCTTTTGCAGCCTTTTTCAATCAGATGGTTGACTGCCTGAAAGGCTCCCTGATAGTCATCTGCAACCACCTGATCGGCCGGAAGGTCTTCTGTGGTACGATCAAAAAAAACTACCGGTATCTCGTTGTCAATTAGTTTTTGAAAATGAGAAAAGTCGTTTGTCTCTTTTGAAAACGAAACCAACACTCCGTCAACCCTGTTGGTGAGCACGGCGTTGGTGTTGATGACTTCGCGTTTGTAGGATTCATTCGACTGGAAGACCATCACGCTGTAGTCGTTCTTATAGGCAATTTCTTCAATGCCATTGATGATGGCCGAAAAGAAATAATGTTCAATCTCGGGAATAATCAGACCTATGGTACGGGTTGAATTGCTACGCAGGTTAAGAGCAATACGGTTAGGACGGTAGCCGAGCAATGCAGCTAATTCCTTGACGGCAGTACGCGTCTTGGAACTGATGTCGGGATGATCCTTCAGAGCACGCGAAACTGTAGAAGTGGACAAGCCGAGCTTGTAGGCAATGTCTTTGATCGTAACCTGACGTTTCATTGTAAAATGAGTTGTTTTTTTATGAAAGAAATGAAGGATTAAAAATACATCATTTTCCATCCTTTGAAAGCAGTTTCAAAAGTATTTAATTTATTTCAAACGTTTGCGAGAAAAAAAAGAGAAATTCGAATGAACGAAACCAAAATTTTTAAGGATGATTTCGTATTTTTGTACAAATAACCTTGAAAGAGAAAAACGTATTTCGTTTTCCTGATTTCAGAAAAGCAAGATTTCTATCACTAATCACAAAATTATTATTTATGAACAGTGTTTTACGAAGGTTAATCCCATTGGCGCTAAGCTTGTTTCTGACGGGTTTTGCCTTTGGGCAGTCAGGAACGGTGAAAGGTACCGTAAGGGATAAAAGTACAGGCGAAACCCTCCCGGGAGCCAATGTGTTGGTGAAGGGTACGCTCACCGGAACTTCGGCCGATTTCAATGGTAGCTATGTACTGGAACATGTTGCGACCGGAAGCGCTACAATCGAGGTTAGTTTTGTTGGCTATCTACCACAGTCGAAGACCGTTAACGTTGTTGCCGGAAAAACCATCGAGCTTGATTTCTCACTTGAAAACGATGCCATCAACCTGCAAGAGACTCTTGTAATCGGTTATGGCGTCCAGAAAAAGAGCGATAAAACCGGCGCTGTTTCACATTTGGTAGCTGATGAGTTGAATCAGGGTACATTGACCGACCCCATTCAGGGAATTCAGGGTAAGGCAGCCGGTGTGCTCATCTCGAAGAAAGGCGGCGACCCGAACGCCGGATTTGCTGTAAGAATCAGAGGCTCGGCTGGTTATGATGCCAGCACAACACCACTGTTTGTCATTGACGGGGTGCCTAATGCCGATCCGACAGCCATTGCTCCCGAAGACATCGAAAGCTACAACATCCTCAAAGATGCTGCTTCGACGGCTATCTATGGTTCACAGGGCGCCAACGGTGTTATCATCATCACCACTAAAAAAGGGAAGCTTGCTACAACACCAGGCTCAAAACAATCGAAAGTTGAATTTACCCATCGTACCAGTTTCGACCGTGTTGCCAATAAGTTTGATGTGATGACTGCCGATGAAATACGCGACTTCGCCAAAACAAAACTACAGGCAGCTCTAGCGGAGCACCCAAACTGGACTGTGGACAGCATCTTCCGCGACGGAGGCGCCAACACCGATTGGCAGGACGAGATCTTCAGAACAGGGATTAATAACGAAACGCATATTAACTTTTTCGGAGGTGATGACAAAAGCGCTTATTACGGCTCTGTTGCCCGTGCACAATGGCAGGGCGTGATGAAGGGAACTGAAAAAGACCGTATCACAGCCAAAGTAAACCTGAGCCATAAAGCCTTTAACAACAGACTTACCCTTTCGGGAAATCTAAATACTTCGTTTGAAAATAATGATTATGAAAATTATGGCGGCTGGGGTAAGGAAGATATTATTTATCAGGCCATTTCGCGCAATCCCACCGACCCTGTTTACGATGCACAGGGCAATTACGATAAAACACAGCGCGAGTTTAACTACGAAAACCCCCTAGCCATCATTAATATGATTACCAACACCCGTGATGCAAAAAGATATCTTGGGAGCATCAGAGCCGATTTGGAAATCACCAAAGGGCTTGTGGGTAGTGTGAATGCCAGCTATATCCGCAACGACCACGAAGGAACCTATTTCCGTCCGACAGGTGTGTTTGCTTCGGCTGATAATGGCTATGCAAGCCGGTACTATTCAAATAACTACAAAAAACTGATCGAATCAACACTGAATTATAATACCAGTTTCGCGGAGTTTCATAACCTCGATGTGATTGTGGGACATTCATGGCAGGAAGAAGGGAACGATGGTTTCTCAGCCAATGCCAGCAATGCTTCCTCACCCGGCATTGGAGCCGACAACCTGCGGTCGCTGGTGGATGTAAAATGGGGTGACATCAATTCGTACCGTGATGAAGCAACTTTGATTGGGTTGTTTGGCCGTGTGCAATACAATTTCAATTCAACCTACTATGCTTCTGCCAGTTTGCGGCGTGACGGCTCAACCAAGTTTGGGAAAAACAACCGCTGGGGCTGGTTCCCCACAGCTGCTTTGGGTTGGAACATTCACAATGAAGAGTTTATGGCCCGTGTCAAGTGGATTGATCAGTTGAAGTTTCGCGCCAGCTATGGGGTTTCAGGAAACCAGGCTTTTGCGCCTTATTTGAGCCAGGCTGCCTGGTCTCCAAGCGGAATTGCCATCAATCCTGAGACCGGAATGAACGTGATTTCCTATCAACCGGCCTGGAACTCCAATCCCGATTTGAAATGGGAGAGGACCTCGGAAGTCAACATTGGATTTGACTATGCTTTCTTCAATAGTAAAATCAGTGGAACGATTGAAGTTTACCAAAAAAATACCAACGATCTGATCGGACAATATGCTGTGCCGGTTCCACCTAACCTTGCCCCACGAACCTTTGCCAACTCGGGAAGTATCCGAAATCGCGGAGTTGAATTTTATATCCAGAGCTATGTGGTGAACATGAAAAACTTCAGCTGGAAAACCAGTTTAGTAGCAGCACATAATAAGTCGGAGTTCACTGATTTGGGTAATTTCGTTACCGATGCCAACGGTGTGCGTCACGAAGGCTATATCTCCGGGCGAGGAATGGTTGGCGACGACTTCTATCTTCTTGGCATTGCCGTCGGACAAGAGGTGGGTGCCTTCTATCTCCCAAAATATATCACTGTGAAAAACGGTAAATTCATCTACGAAAGTAAATCGGGCGGTTATACCGATATCCTTTCCGAGGCTAAACGCTATTTTGCCGGTACAGCCAACCCGGATATCGAACTGGGATGGTCCAACAGCCTCACTTTCATGAAAAACTGGAGTCTCGATTTCTCGTTCCGCTCGCTCATAGGTAACAAGGTGTACAATGCGACCAAATCGTTCTTCGATTCGCCTGGCGTGGCACCTTCGCTCAATGGCATGCCCGATGTGTACGACTGGTATAAACAAGGTCGTACTCAAGGCGCCACAATCGCGGATATTTATTTGGAAGATGCTTCTTTCCTGAGACTCGACTATCTGACTCTGGCCTACAAGGTGAACACCAAAAAGATTGACTGGCTGAGCGATTTAAAAGTTTATGTTGTTGGTAGTAACCTGTTTACCTTGACGGGATACTCCGGAATTGACCCTGAAACGACGATTCAAGGAATCAATTACGGGATTGACCAATACAACGTTTATCCCAAAACCAGATCAATCTCCATTGGTATAAATGCAAGTTTTTAATTTTTGACTATCATGAAAAAGATTATCTATACCCTGTTTGCAGTCGCTATCATTGCATTGAGTGGCTGCACCAAGCTCGAAGAAGACTTGTTTGATAAGATTCCGGGCTCGGTCTATCCCGAAAATGCCGATCAGGTAGCCAACCTGAGCGTTGACGCCTATAAACGGCTTCAAAACCTTTGTGATGACAACGGATGGTGGTTTTTAGCTCAGGAAATCAGTTCTGATGGTTTTTGCGGACCAACCCGTGCCTCCGACTGGTATGATGGGGGAAAGTGGACTGATATGCACCGTCATACCTGGTCGAATGACACCGAAGGAGTCAACCGCATGTGGAGCACATTTTGGGATGGCATCACTTCCTCCAATCAAATCCTTGATATGCTTCGGAAAATGGAGCAAAATGACGACATTAGAGCTAAAATTGCCGAAGTGGAAGTCATGCGTTCGTTTTATTACTATCTGTTGATGGATAACTATGGTGATGCACCTTATTTGACTACGGCTGATCTTCCGTCGGATTTCCTGCCGTCGAAGATAAGCCGTAAAGCTATTTACGATAGTTTAGTAAATACTGTTGAGCGAAATCGTTCAATGCTCAAACTTCAGGATAGCAAACTGTTAGCAAACCGTTATATGGGGTTTGCGTTGCTTGCCAAGCTATACGCTAATGCCGGTGTATATTCCGGAACTCCTCAATGGGAAAAAGCCGATGCTTATTGCGACAGCATCATTGCCGGGCCTTACAGACTCGAAAGTGATGTGTCGGCTGCATTTGTGACCAACAACGACAACTCGCCTGAAATCATTTTTGCTATTCCTTTTGACGAAGATAACTTTCAGGGTTTTCGCCTTCACATGCGCACGCTTCATTATCAGCACAACCTGACCTATGATATGCCTGTGGGGCCGTGGAACGGTTTGGCCGTTGTACCGACCTTCTTCCAGAAATATGAAGAAAGCGATATCCGGAAACATAAATGGTTCATCTACGGTCCGCAGTTTACCAGCTCCGGAGAACCCATTATTGAAAGTGTTACTAACGAACCTTTGGTAATTGATCCTCTGCTTCCTGCTTTGGTGATGCTCGAGGGCGAATATACCCCTGAACAAATTCGAACTACAGGCGCCCGTGCAGGCAAATATGAAATCAAAAAAGGAGCTAAAGAAAATCTCAGCAATAATTTCCCGCTTTTCAGACTCACCGATTTCTATTTGCTGAAAGCCGAACTGGAAGTCAGACTTGGCCGTAATGGCGACCAATGGGTGAATCCGATCCGCCAGAGGGCCGGTGTGTCAACCTATAATGGAGCTACTCTGACCGACATTTACGACGAGCGTGGACGCGAGCTTTGGCTCGAAGGCCACAGGCGCCAGGATCAGATTCGCTATGGAAAATGGGAAGAATCGTGGTGGGAAAAAGGCGTTACTGACGGAAGTCGCCGGACTTTCCCCATCCCCAAATGGGCTACCGATGCAAACCCAAATCTTTTAAATTAATTTTGTACTCTCACTAACCCAATTTTTTATCAATCTAATTTAAAGTTATTATGAAAAAAATCAGTTTAAGAAAGTTGTTGCAACTGATGAGCGTGATGCTGCTCGTAAGCGTGGTTACGGTTTCTTGTAAAAAAGACGACCCAGAGCCAGATCCGGATCCGGAAGTGGTGCTGGATGGTATCTATCTTAAAGGAGCCGGAACAGCCTTGGTTGAACTCAACGAAAAAGGATTGCTCAAAGCTACCCGCAACGAGGTCAATCAAACTGACCGTGCTGCTTTACTCGAAATCTATGTAGCCGTAAAAGCCGGTTCTGATGGTTTTAATATTGTGAAAGTTGCAGGTTCAACACGCACTACCTACGGTCCGGCAGCCGACTTTGCAGTGGTTTCCGAACCCACCACCGATGAGCCTCAAGTGGCTTTTCAACGCGGGGGATACGCCGAAAACCAAACTAAGTTCACGGTTGATGCCGATGGACTTTATCACGTGGTGATGGATACCGAGCTGAAAAAAATCGCTGTTATTCCGGTTAAATACTGGGGGCTTATCGGCGCTGCTACCCCAGGCGGATGGGGCGGTGATACCAAAATGGAACCAAAGGGTTTTGATCTTAACACCATGACCTTCGAGGTTGAGGATGTTACCATGACCAAAGCCGATTTCAAATTCCGCTATTCAGGTGGCTGGAAAGTGATCATTGACGATCAGGTTGATCTGGGTGGTGGAGTTGTCGGTGTAAAAGCCAATACCAACTTTGGCGGTGCTGTGAATGCCCTTGTACCCGGTGGCGACAATATTACCCTTGATGCCGGTGGAAAATACAAAGCTACCATGGTATGGAAACTCGGTTCACCTTATACCGCTACCTTGGTTAAGACAGGTGATCTCGAAGTGATTAACTATAGCGACTATGAAATGGGCCTTGTTGGTGATGGCCTTGTTGTCAATGGCGCTCAGCACAATTGGGATGAAACCATACAGATTCAAAAACCCACCGTTACCAACGAAACCAATTACACCTGGAACTTTACCAATGTTGGTGTTACAACTGCCGGCGGTGGTTTTAAAATCCGTCAGGGCCAAGACTGGAACGGAAAGAGCGTTGGATACAATGATGTCGTGATGGCTGGTTTATCCGCCGGTGATTTTGAAGCTAATGGTGATGGTAACTTTGTTCCGAAAGTGGATGGTGCAGTATATGACATGAAATTTGAAATCAATGCTGTTACCGAAGTTTATACCTTTACTGTAAATCCTGCCGGTGCTGCTCCTGAAATGTTTATGCTTGGCGACGGTTGCGCTGCCGGCTGGGATAATAGTGCAGCATTGCCAATGACGGGAAGCGATGGCGTTTACTCCATTACTACCACTCTTTATGGCGGTGGTAAATGGATCAAATTCATCACTACCCTTGGCCAGTGGGCTCCAATGTACGGGACCGATGCTCAAGGTACAAGCACCAGTGGTAACCTCGTTTATCGTCCTACGGAAAGCGATCCTGATCCGGCCAGCATTCCTACACCTGAAACGGAAGGCGTTTATACCATCACCATCAATACCAATGATTTGACTTATCACATTTCTGCTCCGCTCTATATGTTAGGCGATGGCTGCGCTGCCGGTTGGGATAATTCGGCTGCATTGCCCTTTTTCACTTCGGGCAATGGAGTCTATTTCCTGAAAACAACCCTTGGCGATGCCAAGAGTATTAAATTCATCACTACCCTTGGTCAGTGGGCTCCCATGTACGGTACCAATGCTGAAGGTACCAGCACCGGTGGAGCACTCGTTTTCCGTGCAACCGAAGGCGACCCTGATCCAACCAATATACCAACGCCTGCTGCCGGCGGACAGTTTGTGGTTACAGCTGATATTGTTAACCTCACTTATACCATTGCCGGAGCTAAATAAGCAATCGAAATGGTGAATAAGCAAAAAAAGCTGCCCAAAAGAAGGGCAGCTTTTTTGTTTTGAGATCTTTATGGTATGCTGTCACAATAATTTGCCTGTCAGAAAGATAGCTGCAATGCTAAAATAAATAACCAAACCGGTGACGTCAACCAATGTCGCCACAAATGGCGCCGATGCTGTGGCTGGATCAAGGCCAACCTTTCGTAAAATGAAAGGGATCAGCGAACCGGAAAGCGTTCCCCATAGAACTATAAAAACTAAGGATACCGCAACGGCCATGCTTACCGAGAACCAAAATTCACCATAGTCATAGATGCCTGCTTTTTGCCAGACAAAGATTCGTAAGAAACCGATTAACCCAAGGAGCAGACCCAGGGCAATTCCCGAAATGATTTCTTTCCGCATGACATACCACCAATCTTTGAGCTTTAATTCCTGCAATGCCATAGCCCTGATAATGAGTGAGGCTGCCTGTGATCCCGAGTTACCGCCGCTGGAAATAATCAATGGAACGAATAGTGCAAGCACAACGGCTTTTTCAATCTCATCATCAAAATGCCCCATTGCAGAAGCAGTAAGCATCTCACCAAAAAACAAAATTGTCAGCCAGCCGGCACGCTTTTGAACCAACTCGAGCCAGGGCGTCTTGGTGTACGACAAATCTAACCCCTCAACACCCCCGAATTTATGAATATCTTTGGTGTCGCTTTCTTTGATTTTCTCAAAAATATCATCGAAAGTAACAATGCCAACCAAAGTGCCTTGCTCCGTGACTATGGGAATTGATGAACGGTCGTATTTGTCGAAAATACTGAAAGCTGCTTCCATCGGTGTTGTGGTCTGAATGCTGATGAAATTGTGATCAATCATATCAGCAATGGGCGTATTGTCAGTAGCCATCAGCAAATCTCCGATTTTTACGTCATCAATCAGTTTGTTCGTCTCATCCACTATGTAAATATAGGTGAGGGTTTCTGCTTTTCGGCCGTGTTTACGAATGTGGTCGAGTACCTGTTTGACTGTCCAATGTGCTTTCGCCTGAACATAATTCGGAGTCATCAGGCGCGCGATACAATCTTTGGGATATCCGATTAAACTTAGTGCTGTTTCCCTTTCTTCATTACTCAGCAGGTTGACAACTTGCTTGATCAAATCGTCCGGAAAATCTTCCAAAATGGCAGTTCGGTCGTCGGGGCTGAGGTTGTTCAGCACATCGGCCAGATCCTTATCGCTCAATGATTTAATGATTTCCTGCTGGACATTCTGCTCAAAATAAGGGAAAACTTCCGACTTCTTTTCGCTCGATAGCAGCAAAAACGACAAATCTCTGGTTTTCTGGTCAAAGGCTGATAGTTGCTCGGCAATATCGGCCGGATGCTGGTCTTGTAAACTGACGATATTCATACTCATTTTCGGGGTTAAGGATGAATCATTGGGTTAAAAAAATGTCCGGCTTTTCGAAACGGCAAATGTACGCTTTTGTTATATCCGTCCAAAGATGGCAAAATCCGGCGATCACATGGCCTATTTTTATTTGTTTGTCCTACAAGGGTATTTGCGCTAAAATGTGTATATTTGCACCCGCTTTTAAAGACAGTGTCAGAGAAAGCCAAAAGCGGATGTGGCGTAATTGGTAGCCGCGCCAGACTTAGGATCTGGTGCCGAGAGGCGTGGGGGTTCGAGTCCCTTCATCCGCACAATCTTTTAAGCCGGATCAGGCTTGGTCCGGCTCATTTTTTAACCCATTATTGATAAATAACATTCCGCATGCAAGTTAGCCAGCAAAGCATCAACGAAGGATCGTTAGCCATTGAAGTAAAAATTGAAAAAGCCGACTTTGAGTCGAAAGTGAATAAAGAATTGAAAACATTCCAGCAAAAGGCTTCGATGCCGGGCTTCAGACCTGGTAAAGTACCTTTCGGAATGGTAAAAAAAATGTATGGAGGCCAAATCCTTGCCGATCAGGTAAATAAAACTGTGTCGGAAGGCTTGAATAATTATCTCACCGAGAACAAAGTGAATATCCTTGGCCATCCAATGCCCGATTTTCAACGAACAGGAACCCTTGACCTCGAAAATGGAAATGAGTTCAGCTTCTTTTTCAATGTGCTGCTTACTCCTGAATTTGATGTGAAATTGGAAGAAATGTCTTTCGATTACCCGAAAGTCATGGTATCGGACGACGAGCTCAACCAAACCATCTCCAAAATAATCGAAGAAAACCCGGAAACAACTTACCCGGAAACTGTCGGAGAAAAGGATGTTGTTGAATTGAAAGCTGCTCAGGCCGGAGCCGATGGAAACGAAGTAGATGGCGGCTATCAGACAAAAGTCGTGATTAGCATGGAAGATATTGCCGACGATGAAATCAAAAACCTGCTGTTGGGCAAAGAACTGGGTTCAGAGTTTCTTTTCAATTTTGCCAAAGCCTTGGGCGATAAAGAAAAAGCTGCAAAGCGACTCAGACTCGCCGAAGAACAAAAACATTTAGCCGAAGAAACCTTCAATGTGGTACTCGATGAAATTCGCGGCGAAGCCCCCGGAGCCCTCAACGAGCAGCTTTTCGATCGTATTTTCCCTAACGATACTTTCGAGAGTGAGGCTGCTTTCAGAGAAAAAATAAGGACGGTCATGAGCGAACAATGGGACAGCCAGTCGAATTATTTTGTCTATAGCCTTGCACTGAAAAAATTGGTGGACGAAACTCCCATGAAATTCGATGACGAATTGCTTAAACAATGGCTGCTCGAGGTTGAACAACAAAAGTTGACGGCTGATCAATTGGAAGAACAGTTTGACGATTACGTCAAATCACTGCGTTTCCAGCTCATCGAGGAACAACTTCTCGGAAAATATCCTGAACTCAGCATAAGCCGCGACGATGTGCGGCAATATGTTGCCAATTTTTACATCCGTCAGTATGGAATGGGACTTGGTGATGGGATGGATTCACTCATTGATTCACTCACCGATTCGATTCTAAAAGATAAAAAAGAAGCTGAACGGATCCACAACCAGATTCGCGAAACAAAGCTTGTGAAACTTTTCCGCGAAAAACTTCAGCTCAAGGAAGTGTTTATGTCAAGCGAAGAATTCAAGGATCTGATGAAGTCAAAAGAGGAAAATCCTCAAAACGAAGAGATTGAAAAATCAAACGAATAAATCATGGAAAACGAATTTAGAAAATACGCTTCAAAACATCTGGGGCTGAGTACCACCGGCCTCGACAGGTACAGTAAAACCACCACGGCCTATATTTCGCCCACCATCATCGAGGAACGTCAGCTTAATATTGCTACAATGGACGTTTTCTCGCGCCTGATGATGGATCGCATTATTTTTCTGGGAGTGCCGATTGATGATTATGTGGCCAATATTATTCAGGCACAATTGCTTTTCTTAGAGTCCGTCGATTCCCGCCGTGATATCCAGATCTACCTCAATACACCCGGTGGCTCAGTTTATGCCGGTCTTGGCATTTATGATACCATGCAGTATATCAAACCCGATGTTTCGACCATTTGTACCGGAATGGCTGCTTCCATGGGTGCTGTTTTGCTCTGTGCCGGTGCAAAAGGAAAACGTACGGCATTGAAACATTCCCGTATCCTCATCCATCAGCCGATGGGCGGCGCACAAGGTCAGGCCTCCGACATCGAAATCACCGCTCGTGAGATTCAGAAACTGAAAAAAGAGCTCTACGATATCATTGCGCATCATAGTGGGCAGCCTTACAAACGTATCTGGAAAGACAGCGACCGTGATTATTGGATGACCTCGGAAGAAGCCAAAGAATACGGAATGATTGACGAGATATTGTTGAGAACCAAGAAGGATTAAAATGGCCAAAAAGAAAGATACTTGTTCTTTTTGCGGCGCCAGCCGGGACGAGGTCGGACTTTTGCTTTCAGGCCCCGATGGAAATATCTGTAATGTTTGTGTTGAACGGGCAAACCAGATTGTGAAAGAAGAGTTTGGGAGTCGGAGGAAAGTGAAGCAGACTGCCAAAATCGTGCCCAAAGTGCTGAAACCCATTGAGATAAAGAACTTTTTGGATCAATATGTCATTGGACAGGATATAGCCAAGCGCATCTTGGCTGTGGCAGTTTATAATCACTATAAACGCATTGATCATGCCCAAACTGCCCGCGAGGATGTTGAAATCGAGAAGTCGAACATCATCCTTGTTGGTGAAACCGGAACCGGTAAGACTTTATTGGCTCGCACCATCGCGCGTATGCTGAATGTTCCTTTTGCCATTGCTGATGCCACCGTGCTCACTGAGGCAGGCTATGTTGGCGAAGATGTGGAGAGTATTCTTACTCGTCTTTTGCAGGCCAGCGATTACGATGTGGAAGCCGCCGAACGGGGAATCGTATTTATTGACGAGATTGACAAAATTGCCCGCAAGAGTGATAATCCCAGCATTACCCGCGATGTTTCAGGCGAAGGCGTTCAGCAGGCTTTGCTCAAACTGCTCGAAGGAACAATCGTAAATGTGCCACCCCAGGGCGGACGAAAGCACCCTGAACAAAAAATGATTCAGGTAAATACCAAAAACGTGCTCTTTATCGCCGGTGGAGCTTTTGATGGCATTGAACGTATCATCGCAGCACGCCATCACACCAATGTAGTGGGCTATGGCACGGACAAAAAGGAACAAATTGACAAGGAAAACCTTTTGCAATACATTGCTCCGGCCGATCTGAAAAAATATGGCCTGATTCCCGAAATTGTCGGACGCCTGCCTATCCTTACCCACTTGGAACCACTCTCGGCCGAAACGATGAAACGTATCATCACCGAACCTAAAAATGCTTTGGTAAAACAATTTACCCGGCTTTTTGAACTCGATGGAATCAAGCTCGAATTCGAAGCAGACGTTTTCGATTTTGTGGTAGAAAAATCTATCGAATATAAATTGGGCGCACGCGGATTGAGGGCTATTTTCGAGGCAATTTTAGCTGATGATATGTTTGAGCTCCCTTCGCGAAAAGATGTGAAACATCTGTTAATTACACGCGATTATGCCGAGAAAAAGATTAAAAAATCGAGTCTTTCAAAGTTTAAAGTGGCTTGAATCAATATTTAAACCGGCTGAAATGGCCGGTTTTTTTTACGCCGGATTCTTTCTGGCATAGTTGTTGCGAAAAAATGAAGTTCTTTGTAGCAAGCTTTGTTTTGTTTTACCTGAAAGGATGAAAAAACTGTCGGTATTCTTTTTTCTGCTTCTTTGCGCAACGGCTCTTTTTGCCCAGGAGCCGGCCCGGCCATCAAAATGGCCCTATGGCGACAGCTTAGTGGTCTTTGCCAAGGTGGTGGGAAATGATACCATCCCCATTGTTCAGCTTCCCGAAGTTCCCGTTTATGCCATCCGCCTTTTTGATAGCCGCCGCGATATCCGCAAAGTTGAGAAGCTGATCTATCATGTGAAAAAAGTGTATCCGTATGCCCGTTTAGCCGGCATCAAACTCAGACAGTATGAAGCTCAACTTCAGGGAGTTTCATCGGAAAAAGAGCGAAAACGAATCATGAAACAAGCGGAGGATGAGATCACCGCACAATTTGGCCCGGAGCTGAAAGAACTAACTTTTACGCAGGGGAAAATCCTTATTAAACTAATAGATCGTGAAACTTCTTCCACCTCTTATGCGCTTGTAAAGGAATTGCGCGGAAGCGTCAGGGCTTTTTTCTATCAGGGCTTTGCACGTTTGTGGGGTTACAACCTGAAAACCAAATACGATCCAAAAGGCGAAGACGAACTCATTGAACTCATCGTGCTGATGATCGAAAATGGCCAGCTTTAACCTTGCAACAACTTATATCTTGTAGGTTCGCCAGTTTCCTTTGAGCAAATATAAAAACGAGAGGGCCGAAAGCATCATACCGTAAAGCACTTCTACGAGCCAGGCAGTTACAATACCACCACCCATCCATCTGACGGCCACCACCACATACATCAAATAGAGGATTAATGTCAACGTTTCGATAGCAAATGAAATATTGGTTTTTCCCGTTCCCATGACTGCATTAAACAACACAAAACCTATAGCAAGCAATATCGCTCCCACATTCACCACATGCAAGACCGGAATACTCATGTGAATGAGTACCAAGTCGTTGGTATAAATACGCAGCAAAGCCTCAGGAACAAAAAGACTGATCACTACCAAAATGGCTACACCACCGGCCGACATGGCAGCAACACGGCGAATGAGTTTGAAAATTAATTCGTGACGACGCATCCCAATCAGGTAGCTCACCATCGAATTGGTTGCCGAAGCAAATCCCCAGATCGGAATCATCAGCACCACATATACACTACGAATGATGTTGGAAATGGCCAAAGCCTGCTCGCCCAGTTTTTCAACGATTAAAAAAAAAGCAAACCAAATGCCAAACGACAGAAAGTTCTGTACCATGATGGGAGCTGCCAGACGAAAGTTGCGCTTGAAAAGTAAACTGTCAAATTTCTCAAATCGGAAAAGCCCATAACTTTTATGATGTTGGCGTTGTCTCACATAAACCACTAAAAACACCAACGTAATTCCTTCGGCTATGGTCGAAGCAATTGCTGCTCCTTCAAGCCCCATCCGTGGCAAGCCTAAGTTCCCGAAAATCAATCCATAATCGAGAATGATATTCGTTAAGGCCATGACTAAAGTACTCCAGGTGATGACCTTGGTTTGAGCAATACCAATGTAAAACGACCGAAAAAGGATATGACCAAAAACAAAGAATATCCCCGGCATGCGATATTTCAGGAAGTCAACCGAAGCCCGAAAGACATCTTCGCTTTGGATTACGCTTCTCAGGATTGGAGTGGAGAAAAAGAAAAGTATTCCAAATGCCACGAAGGAGAGCGGTAGAAGGAAATATAACGCATGATCGAAGGTTTTTCCAATAAGGTGATGATTGCCTTCGCCATGACGTCGCGAAATGATGATTTGGGTTCCGGTTCCGAAGCCCAATGCCAGCATAAATAGTACCAAATAAAACATGCCCCCCAAAGCCGAGGCGCCCAGTTCAACCTCGCCAACACGCCCCAGAAAGGCGGTGTCGGTGACGTTGATCAGATTTTGAGCCACACTACCCAGAATGATGGGATAGGCGATACTCCAGATACGTTTGTATGAGATATTTGCTTCCAGAGAGGGGGAGGTTTGGCCGCAAAAGTAGGGAATTTAAAATGGGTGAAGAAAGTTCACAAAGCAAAGAGCAAAAACGAATGAGTGAACGGTTGTTGTGCCTTCCTTATCACATATCGGGACAATTTCAATGTAAAGTCAATCAGATCATGATCGTAAATTTGAACGGAAAAATAATGTTGTTTTGATTTTTTTGATGATTCCTAATCTGGAAAAAAGGTTTTGCAGAATTTTCATGCTGCTTGCGACATAATGGATATTTATTTGTTATGATGAAAGACTAAAATATTTTGAGATGAAACGAAAGATAGCAGTCAAACGAATTTACGAACAGCCTGAAGATGGCGATGGGTATCGGATGTTGGTGGATCGTCTTTGGCCAAGAGGGATGAAAAAAGAAGACGCCCGTCTTGACGAATGGAATAAAGATATTGCCCCTTCCAACGATCTACGTAAATGGTTCAATCACGAACCGGAACGCTTTGATGAGTTTGCAAAGAGTTACGTGCTGGAGCTCCAGGATAAAACAGATGAACTGCTTCGTTTATCTCAAATAGCTGATACCCGGGGACTTACCTTGCTTTTTGCAGCCAAAGATCTGAGCCATAACCAAGCTGTTGTCTTACTGCAATTGCTCAATTCTTTGAAGTAGCCAATGGTGTTGCCCTCCACTCGACACCCAAAAGATAAAAAAGCGTTAAATTTTGTTTGGATGGCTTGCGTCTATTAAGAGGAGCCTGTACTTTTGGATTATTTAGAATAATTCTAAATAACTCACATCTTTTTCATCCAAAAATAACAGGTTATGATCATAGACGACTACGATAAAGCTCAGGGTCATTGGATTCTGGCACGAATGGGTAAACGAGTGCTGCGGCCCGGCGGCAAAGACCTTACACAAAAACTAATTGAAAACTTGAATGTTGGCTCAAACGATACTGTGGTTGAGTTTGCACCGGGGATTGGCTATACGGCCCAACTTATTTTAAAACTCAACCCGTTATCTTACAGTGGGATTGATCTTAATCCGCAAGTGGTTGACGATTTGCGCAGAAAATTCATCAACTCAAAAGCGGAATTTCTTTTATCCAATGCAGCAGAAACCGGCCTGGCCGGAGCCAGTGTTGATAAGGTTTTTGGCGAAGCCATGCTTACCATGCATGCTGACTACCGCAAAGAGGAAATCGTAAGAGAGGCTTTTCGAATATTGAAAAAAGGCGGTTTTTATGCCATTCATGAATTAGGCCTTTTTCCCGGCTCGATTTCAGCAGAGAAGAAATCAGAGATTTATCAGGATTTAGCCCGGACTATCAAAGTGAATGCACGTCCTTTGATAGAAACTGAGTGGATTGCTTTGCTCGAGAAGGGGGGGTTTACGATTCAAAAGATTGAAAGAAACAGCATGAAACTTTTACAACCTACCCGAATCATCAGCGACGAAGGCTTTTTCAAGGCTTTGAAAATTGGATTTAATATTCTGAGTCATCCGGCCGCAAAACGGCGTGTAAGAGCAATGCGAGGTGTTTTTCTGAAACACAAAGAACATATCAATGCCCTGATGATTCTGGCCAGAAAAAACTGAAAAAAAAACTACCCGACAGTTTTTGAAACTGTCGGGTAGTTAGAAAAATAATTGTGTTGTTTGTGCGAGCCAGTTTTTAAGTTGTTAAACAACAGCAGGTTATCTGCTGATTGCAACTTTTGAACTTGCGGTGTTGTTTGAAGCGTCGGTCATGTGAACGATGTAAGTGCCAACAGGAAGTTGTGATATATCGTAAAGTGGTGCGCCAACAACCTGACCACCCATCACGCGCTTGCCCTGCATATCGAATACGGCATAAGATTTTACTTTCCCGCCAAGAGCTAAGCGTTGACCTTTAATCACCGCCTTCATGGGATTATCGCTTGATTTTGGACTTTCAATGCCGGTGATGGAGCCAATTTTAAAGACCCAATTGTATTTTGTAACTCCATTGGTACCTACGATGGTTTTGCCATCTGCCGAAACGCTGAAAATGTTACCAAGTCCGTCGTAACCAGTTTGTTCATGAATGTCAATGCCGTAGGTGTTGATAATCTCCTGTTCAAATGAAACCCATTGACCGTTTTTAACAAAATAGGGATTGCGCATCGGGAAATTCAAAGGGTTCGCTCCGTAAAGAACACCGTCGTTGTCTGATGCAAACGAAGCCATTTCAACATCGTCTAAAAAGAGCTCAACTTCGTCAGTTACGACGTCATAGCGGAACGGGCAATAATATTCGTTGGTCCAAACTTCTTCAATCCAGTAAATATCACCGGTAACATATCTGCCGTTGGGGCTCATCGAAAGCACATCATAGAAATTGTATTCGTCGCCACCGGTAGCAGGATCATAATATTGGGCGCCAAACATGATGTATTCACCGTCTTTGATCACAAAAGCTGTGCGGTTTGGCAATACATTATAGTTGAGGCAGCCCAGAATTGTATTGCCATCTGCTGAGAAGGCCACAATCTCGTTAAAATTGGCATTATCACCAAAGCGGTCAACATCCGGAAGGTTCAGCTCTACAAGCTGATCATTTTCCCATACACAGGCATATGAGACAGTCAAACTCGAGTTGAAAGCCCTTCCGCCCATTTTCGAACCGTCAGGCGTAACGGCTCTCACTTCACCAATCGTTGCAATGCCCGGCAGTGGAAGCACGTGCCAGCTCCCATTTTGCCAATAAGCGGGTTTGTTTTGATAACTTCCAACAACAACGCTTCCATCGTTTGAAACATCGTATGCGGCAGCCACCCCATTGGCATCACTCAGGTGAGTTGCCTCGTAGGTGGTTAGATTCCATAAAGTGCCACCAACATCGTTGCCTTCTGAACCATAATAACCAACAGCCCAAAGCCCATTGTCCGATACTTTGAACATAATAGCATTGTCGTCGGCTACCACAGGAACCAGCGTGGCTGTTTGGGAAACCAATCTAGAATGTCCCATAATGGCCATCAAAAAAAGTGCAGTAAAAAGGAATGATCTTTTCATTTTTGTCTGTTTAGGATTTTACATTAAAATTTTCATTGACAAAAGTAAAATGCATTTTTACTGACTGTTTTAAATATAACAGGCACTTTTCCGCTACGATAACAGGCACTTTTCTGCTACATTTCATTTTTCTGAAATACAACATTAATGCATCAAAGAGATGTAAAGCTTTGATTATTAATATAATCAAAAGGCGACTTTCTCAATAGCAACCTGTGAGCATCAATAAGAAAAAATAAATATTCGATCAAAGCTAAATGAGCTTATGAGGGAGGGTTTGATTTACAATTTAGCTCTCCGCCTGACTTTCTAATTTAGCTATTCTATTGATAATTAGTGCAATTGCTCCATCACCTGTCACGTTGCAGGCTGTTCCGAAACTATCAACTGCAATATATAGCGTAATCATTAGTCCGGTCATCTGTTCGTTGAATCCTAATGCGCTCTGTATCAATCCAACAGAAGCCATAATGGCACCACCAGGTACGCCGGGAGCAGCCACCATCACAATGCCCAACATGAAGATGAAACCAAAAAATACCAAAGGATTGACAGGAACTCCATAGAAATAAAGAATGGCCAATGCAAATCCGACAATCTTCATTGTGCTTCCGGCCAGATGGATGGTTGCACAAAGTGGAATCACAAAAGAGGCAATGCTTGGATGGACACGGTTTTTAATAGCACATTGCAGCGTTACGGGAATAGTGGCTGCTGAAGAAGCCGTGCCTAAAGCAGTAGCATAGGCTGGCAGCATCCCCAGAAGACTTTTCAAGGGATTGCGGCGTGAAATGAGGCCGGCAACAAGAAATTGTAAGAAGAGCAATGCGATATGTAAGACAAAGATGATGAGAATGACTTTGATGAACAGAGCAATAACAGAATACACCTGACCGGATACCGACATGGATAAAAACATTCCAAAAATGTAAAGCGGCAAAAGAGGAATGATGACAGAGCTGATAATCAATGTGATGACTTCACGAAAATCAACAAATACTTTCTGAAGCATTTCGCCTTTCACAAACGTAATGCCCAGCCCAAGGCTAAATGCTAGAACCAGGGCCGACATGACGTCGAATAGCGGCGGCATGGCAATGCTGAAAAAAGGAAGGATAGCACCTTCATCAATCTGTTGAAACGTATTGGCTCCGGTATTGGCCGTTAAAATCAAGGGATAAAGAGCCCGACACGAAAAAAAGGTAAAAAAGCCGGAGAAAAGAGTGGAGGCGTAAGCAATCAATGCCGTGATAAGCAGTAGTTTGCCGGCTCCTTTACCCAATTCACCAATGGCTGGTGTGATGAGCCCAAGAATGATGAGCGGTACAATAAATGATAAAAAGTTGGCAAACAGATCGTTAAAAGTTGCAAACACGCGGGCAACTCCTACCGGTAGAAAAAGGCCAAAAATGATACCGCTAACAATGGCAATGGCTACACGACCAAGTAGCGGAATTCGTGAGAGTTTGTTTTGCATGAATATCGTGTGGTTGTGCGCCGAAAGGAATTTAGGCTTCGGTTTGTTCTGGCGTGGCGCTTGCTTTACGATTTCCTTTTTTTTGGGGATAGGTTCCGGGCAATATGACGTTAATCAGCTTTTTGCCCCAAAGCCCTAACTGCACTCCGGCTGCAAGGCATAAAATACTCAGGACGAAAGTCCATATCCCGTAGTCTTCTCTTGGGCCTAACGCCATCATTAAAATGGAGAGTGAAACAATAATGATACTGAAAAGGATTTTGTATTTTAATAAAGGTGTTTTGAGTGTCTTGAATCGTGTAAGGCCATCAATAACACCTGTAATCATTGCTAATACTAAGGTAAACGGAAATATGAAAACCGAAAACACTAAAACCCCACGTATTACATCAGGCCTGAAATCTGGAAATATTCCGGCAAGAAAGATAAATACCGGTATGGCAATCACCAGTGCCTGTGAAAGATGAATGGCAATGGGATGAAGATCGAGGTTGAGCAATCTGAGTCGGTTGAGCGATACCTTTTCGCGATAAGGTTCAAACACTTTGCGGGGCATACCGCAGGCCGGACAAACATCACCCAGTTTGTCGGCTTCCATCACATAGCCGCAGGGGCGACAACGTACGAGTTCTTTCATGAATTTTAGTTTTTACATCGGACAAATTTACAAAAATCATTAAATCGAACGATTGGGTCTGTTCAAATGTGGTTAGGCCTTTGTTTTTTAACAACTAAGTTCATAAAGGTTTTGTACGAAGCTCACCAAAAGATTTCCGCTGTTTTTTACAGATGTATTTTTATTGAAATAGGGAGAAAAGGCCGCTCTTCGTTTTTGTCTTTTTCAATTGAGAAGCAAAACATTTTTTCATTACTGCTGTTAAATACACTAAACAGGCAAAAATGAAAATCATCATCAGTGGTGCAACTGGCCTCATTGGCAGTGCTTTGGTTAAACGACTTTCTGGCCGGCACGAGCTGGTGGTTTTTAGTCGGGATGTACCTCATGCCCGAAAAGTCTTTGGAGGTGGTACAGGAATTCATTTTGCCGATTGGCATCAGCCTCCCTCACATCTTGCAGCGCTCATTGACGGAAGCCGTGCTTTGATCAACTTAGCCGGCGAAAGTATCGGCCAAAGCCGTTGGACCCCAACACGCAAACGTGCCTTGCTTTGGAGCAGAGTACAAACAACAGGTATGCTCCACGCTTTGCTGAAAGCTTCCGAAATCAAATTAGATACAATAATTCAGGCATCAGCAATCGGCTATTACGGAAACAGTAATACCGAAACTTTCGATGAGGAAAGCCCTTCAGGAAGTGGTTTTCTGGCCGAGGTTACCCAAAAATGGGAAGCATCTGCAACGCCATTGGCCGAAGTTTGTCAGCGTTTGGTGATTGTCAGATCAGGATTGGTGTTGGCTTCAAATGGCGGGGCTTTGCCAAAAATGACTTTACCTTATCGGTTATTTATGGGTGGAAAGGTGGGCAGTGGAATGCAGTGGATTTCGTGGATTGATATTGAAGATGAAACGGAAGCTATTCTTTTTCTTCTGCGCAACGCACGATGTCAGGGTGTGTATAACCTTGTATCGCCAAATCCTGTTCGACAATCTGAATTTTCGGTTTCACTGTCAAAAACGCTTCATCGCCCGTCATTTGTTCATATCCCGAAGTCGTTAGTCAGATTGGTTACAGGGGAGATGGGTGAGGAACTTCTGTTACAGGGTGCACGTGTCATGCCCAAACGATTGTTAGAAGCGGGTTATCGCTTTCAATACCCAATGCTTGATGAGTCACTGAGATCAAATCTTGGCTGAACAATTGCCCCCCAGAAATGTTATTCATCACATCGGTTTAATAGTTAAAAATGGGGAGCTATTCCATCAAAGATCTGGAACGTCTTATCAATGTTAAAGCCCACACCATCCGTATGTGGGAAAAGCGTTATGCCATAGTTGACCCCGATCGCACAAAGACCAATATCCGAAATTATACCGATAACGATCTTAAACGTTTGCTGAATATTTCAATCCTCAATCGTCATGGCCTGAAAATCTCTAAAATTGCCGGACTGAGTAACGATGAGCTGAATCAAAAAGTTATTGAAATCGTCGCACCGGGAAGTGATTTAAGCCAGATCGAAAGTTTGGTGGCCGCTATGATCGAATTGAATGAGGGGCGTTTTGAGCAGATTCTTTCTCAGAATATCCTTAAAATGGGTTTTGAAGAGACCCTTTACCGTGTAATTTACCCTTTTTTTGAACGTATCGGGCTGTTATGGCAGACCGGAACGGTGAGTCCTGCACAGGAACATTTCATTTCGAATCTGATACGGATGAAACTCTGTGTGGCTATTGATGGACTTCCTATAGTTCAAAATTCCGAAGCCCGCCGTATTATTCTTTTTTTACCTGAATGGGAACTGCACGAGATCGGACTGCTCACCTATTATTATTTGGCTCGCCGGCATGGCTTCAAAGTGTTCTATCTTGGTCAAAGCATTCCGACCGGCGACCTTGCACATGTGATTCGGTCAATAGACCCGCATCTCATTGCCACATATTTTGTTTCGGCTGTAGGAGCTGAAAAATTGGAAAAATACATCATTGAGCTGAGCTCGTTGTTTGCGCTGAGTACGCTGTTAATCAGTGGAATGCAAACACAAACTATCCGTTTTGCCTTGCCTCCCAATGTTCAGATTTTATCTTCGGCATTGGAATTCAGATCAATACTCGAAGCATTGGATAACTAAAACAACCAGGCAACACGAATATTTACAGTTTTTTCTAAGCTTTCGATTGATCTTTTCCAGGAAAAATGCTCGTCAGAGGAAAAATCACTTTCGGATAAAAACACCCAGACACTCAAAAATTATCAATAGTTTTTTCGGGATTTTGTAAATTGCGACTTTTTTAAACCGGACTGCTATGCAACGTACTGTAATTCAATTATTGCGCGAAGCCGCCACCCATTACCCTCATTCATCTTATCTCAACGAAAAAAGCGATAATGGCTGGATTTCATATTCATTTTCTTCAGTTCTCGAGAAGTCAGGATGGTTTGCCTCCTCACTGATTGATCACGGTTTTGGTTTTAACGATAAAGTGGCCATCCTGGCTGAGGGCCGCGCCGATTGGGTCATCACTGAATATGGTGTCTTGCGTGTTGGCGGAATCATGGTACCGTTGTCTATCAAGCTTTTGCCCGATGAAATTCAATTTCGACTGGAACATTCCGAGTGCAAGGCGATCATCGTTTCGTCAAACACTCTCGAAAAGGCATTGAACGGCCTGAAAGGAGAAATGCGTCAAAAAATCCGTATCATTTATCTTGATCATGATCTAGAAAGTCAACTTTCGCAAATTAAACCCGAAGGGATCAGTCAGAGTCAGTTTCTTTTTGCCAGACAGCTTTATGACGAAGGACGGCTCACTTATAATGAGAATTCGACCAAGCTTAATGAGATCGAAAATGGAATCGCAGAGGATCAGGTGGTTACAATTTCTTATACAAGTGGCACAACAGGCAATCCAAAAGGAATCATGCTTACTCATTTGAACTATTACAGCAATAGCACCGATGCGATGCAGTATTTTGATGTTTCTGTGGGCGACCAGTTGATGATTATTCTGCCATTAGATCACTCTTTCGCACACACTGTCGGGATATATGCCTGTGCGGTAAAAGGTTTATCCATCCATTTTGTTGATGCCCGAGGCGGTAGCGCCAATGCGTTGAAAAATATTCCCATTAACCTGAAAGAGGTGAATCCGCACATCATGCTTACTGTTCCGGCGCTTACCGGCAATTTCATGAACAAAATGAAAGATGGGGTGAATGCAAAAGGAGGCTTTATTCGAAAACTGTTTGAGGCCGGACTCAAAGCCGGGATCGAAATCAATGGCAATGGTTATGAAAAAACAAAATGGCCCGGACTCAAAAAATGGATCAACTATAAATTGGCATATCATCTGATATTCAAAAAATTACAAAAGATCTTCGGGAACAACATGCGCTATTGTGTTGGCGGAGGCGCTTTGCTCGATTTGTCACAACAGCAGTTCTTTGCAGCCATCGGAGTTCCGGTTTATCAAGGTTATGGCCTGACCGAGGCCACTCCCATCATTTCGGCCAATAATCCTAGGGTGCATAAATATGGAACCTCCGGAAAGGTGATTCCCAATCTTGAATGTAAAATCATTGGCAGCGATGGTCAGGAAGTATCGCAGGGAACAAAAGGCCAGATTGTGATCCGTGGTAATAATGTGATGAAAGGATATTATCGGAATCCTACTGCAACTGATGCTGCAATTAGTGATGGGTGGCTCTATACCGGCGACCTTGGCTATTTCGATAGCGATGGTTTCTTAGTCGTCATCGGCCGCGAAAAAGCATTGCTTATCTCGGCCTCAGGCGAGAAATACTCACCCGAAGGAATCGAAGAGGCCATTGTGAATACGGCTGAATTTATTACTCAAGTGATGGTCTATAATGATATGAAACCTTACACTGTGGCCGTTGCTGTTTTGGCTGAGGATAAAATTAAAAAATTGGTCAAACAACAGCAGATTTCTAAAAAAGAAGAACTTATGGCACTTGTTGCTAACGATATTAGAAAGTTTACACAACATGAGGCTTATGCCAATCAATTTCCTGAAGTTTGGGTGCCCAGACAGTTTGTGCTGGCTTCTGAACCGTTTACCGAACAAAATCTGATGATCAATTCGACCATGAAAATGGTACGACATAAAGTGCTCGAAACCTATAAAGACCCCATCGATGCACTTTACCGTTCGGAAAATGGTGTCCATCAGCATAACCACAAAACCATTTCAACACTTTTTGGTATCTGAGAAACCTCATCCAAAAAAACCGATTTTGTTTATTTTTTGACAGGTAATTTTGAAGAATTCTTCAACAAAAAAGCCTTTTTTTGCCCACAATTTGCATTGTCAAAGTGTTTTTAATACTTTTTAACACAATGTAACGAGTTGTAAATCAGTGTAAAATCGCATAGTTCAAAATATTTATTTAGAATTATTCTAAATAAGCTTGATAGTTTGGCCTCAATGTTTAAATTTGCGAGGTAAAACTTAAACAAAAACTATCATGACTGCCCTCGAATTTAACTATAATCTTACTTCAATGCAACGCTATCTCGAAGTGTTTGCAAAACAGCTTACCGGCAACGAAGACGATGCAAAAGACCTTCTCCAGGAAACTTTTCTCAAAGCACTCGTGAATCGTGAGAAGTATGTGAATCAAAACAACTTCAAAGCATGGGTTTACACCATCATGAAGAATATCTTCATCAACAATTATCGCCGGAATAAAAAATCGAAAACTTTCATAGATCAGACGGACAGTCTTTACCACATCAATTCTGTTTCGCTTGACACCGAATTTAATCCTGAGTCAATCATTGCCACTAAGGAACTTACCAAAGGAATTCAGGCTTTGGATAAAGAATTTCGTCGCGCCTTTGATATGTACAACGAAGGATACAAATACAAAGAAATTGCTGATGAACTGAATCTGACCATTGGTACTGTGAAAAGCCGGATTTTCTACAGTCGTAAAAAACTGATGGATAACTTACAGGAATATCAACCGGAATAAACTCCTTGTTGTGAATGGAAACAGGCCCGTGTTTGACAGGAAACAACTTTAAGATTAAGTGCTTCTGAACGATCATTTTTCTCCAACACTTTTTTATACAAAATGAGCCGGAATCAGTAATGGTTCCGGCTCATTGATGATGGCAGTTGAAAAACCTATTGCATGAGTTTTTGGTCAATCCGGTGGACACTTGCTTTGAACTCTTTGTCGGTATCCATCAAATTAGAAACTGTTTTGCAAGCGTGGAGTACTGTAGCATGATCTTTGTTGCCGCACTGCTGCCCGATGGTGGCTAATGAAGATTTGGTGTGTTTTTTGGCAAAATACATGGCCACCTGCCTCGCCTGAACAATTTCGCGTTTGCGGGTTTTTGCGTAGATCTGGTCAATTGGAAGTCCATAATAGTCGCAAACCACCTTTTGAATATAATCAATGGTAATTTCCTTGGAGCTGTTTTTAACAAAACGATCAATCATTTGACGGGCCAGGTCAATGGTGATGGCTTTTTTATTGAGCGATGACTGAGCTATGAGCGAGATCAAAGCGCCTTCCATTTCGCGAACGCTTGTGGTGATTGAGGCTGCCAGATAATCAATCACATCGTTGGGAATTCGAATGCCATCGCTGTAAAGTTTTTGTTTGAGAATGGCTATGCGGGTTTCGAGGTTGGGCATCTGAAGGTCAGCCGAGAGCCCCCATTTAAACCTTGATAACAGCCGGGGTTCCATTCCTTTGAGTTCAACAGGCGGTTTATCGCAGGTAATAACAAGTTGTTTGCCGTTCTGGTGAAGATGATTGAATACGTGGAAGAAAACGTCCTGAGTCTTTTCTTTCCCGGCCAAAAACTGAATGTCGTCAATAATCAGCACATCAATCATTTGATAAAAATGAACGAAATCGTTCTGGTTTTTATTTTTAACAGACTCAATATATTGATTTACAAATTGTTCTGTTTGGACATAAAGAACGGTCTTTTCAGGAAAATTCGATTTCACCTGTAATCCGATGGCGTGGGCGAGGTGGGTTTTGCCAAGGCCGGTCTGGCTGAAAACCAATAAAGGGTTGAAAGCCGTTTTGCCCGGGTTTTCGGCTACTGCATAGCCAGCCGAACGTGCCAAACGGTTACATTCGCCTTCAACAAAGTTTTCAAACGAATAACTTTCGACCAATTGCGACTCCACCTTGATTTTTTTCAGGCCGGGAATGATGAATGGATTTGGGATTTCATTTGAACTGCTTTTGTTCAAATCGAGGGGCATGGCCACATAGGGGTTTTTGGTCGCGTTTTGGTTGCTCGTCGGATAACTGATGGCCAAGGGTCCCGATGGGCCTGCGTAGCTGTCCATGATGATGCTGTACTCTAACTTTCCTTCGGGTCCGAGTTCCCTCTTGATGGTTTTTTTCAACAACCCGATATAGTGCTCCTCGAGCCACTCATAAAAAAACTGACTGGGTACCTGAATAGTCAAAACATCGTTTTCGAGCTTGATGGGTATAATGGGTTCAAACCATGTCTTGAAGCTCTGAGCGTGAACGTTATCGCGAATGATGCTCAGGCATCTCTCCCAAACTTCATTGTATTTCTTCTTCATTAATACTTTGAAATTCAATCAATTAAATAATTTACGCAAGCTATCAGAAAATGCAACAAAGCAAAGTGATTGATCCTTACTGTTTTGCAAAAAATCAGAATTGCTTTTTAGTTTTCAACAAAAATGAAGAAAAGAAAGTTAAAAAAAAAGCCTTTTTGCCCTTGATAAAAAAGAATTAATGTTGTAAATTAAGCAAGCGGTCAAAAAAGATCATTTAGCGTTGAGAATGAATAAATTAAGCCGTTTTTAGAAATTTAATCTCAACTCCATAAATTTTTTTGAACTTATCTAATACATTGTCAGACAGCGAAATACGACATTTAAATTCGATTTCACAGTCGAGCTCAAAACGACTGGCAAGGGGTGAAAGGTTTTCTTCCCGCAGCACCCTTTGAACATCGTTCATAAGCGGATAAGCAAATTTAACAAGGTAATAGTTGTCCACTGTCCTCTCTTCTCGTGGCGCTGAGGCAAGCGCTTCGCGTGAGGCTGTTTTATAGGCATTCACCAGACCGCTGACTCCTAATTTGATGCCGCCAAAATAACGTATCACCACAACCAAAATATTTGTGAGATTGGCCGAGTAGATCTGGTTCAGAATGGGTTTGCCTGCACTGCCGGATGGTTCGCCATCATCGTTGGCCCGAAATAGACTTTGATCGGAGCCCAAAACCCAGGCATAGCAATGATGGCGTGCATCGAAATATTTTTTTCGGATTTGCAATAGAGCCTCTTTGACATCGTCTTCGCTTTGTACGGGAAGAGCTAAGGCAATAAACTTACTACCTTTTTCTTTATAAAGACCCTCGCTTTTGGCGGTAATGATATTGTAGGTGTCGTTATTCATCCAAATGCAATGAAAAGAATGGCCATGATGGCAAGCACAAATCCAAGATAGTTTTCGCGCCCCGGCTTACGGCCAAAAAAAAGTAATTCGGACAAAGTGGCAAGCAATACAATGCCAATATTCAATACTGGGAAAATGGTAGAGCTTTCGATGCTGTTGACACTCTGAAAGATAGCGTAAGTTGCACCAAAATTAACCAAGCCGAGTAACAAACCTGCCGGTATGTTACGCGGGTGAAAAATAATCTGACCCTGCATCCATTTGACCATCAGGATAAATAGACCTGAAAGCATTGATACGAAAAAGACAACAGTTAGAAATAGAGGCAAATCATTGTCGAGATAGTGATAATCAGCATATTTGATGAGAAAATCGTTGCTGCCAACCCCCAAAAAAGCACCGATGAGAAAAAGAAAACCCAAGAACGAAAGTGCGTACTTTTTTTCGTTTTTCAGGGTGAAATAAAATGAAGGTAGAGCTAAAAGAATCCCTGTGATTTTGAGAAAAGTAGCTTTTTCGCCAAATAATAGAAAACCGCTTGTTACAGGAATGATTACCGACATACGGCTGGCAATGGCAGTTGCTGACACACCTGCTTTTTGGGAGGAGAGCGCAAGCAGAAAAAAACTTGCAATAAACAAAATCCCCATGCCCATAGCTAGCCAAAGCCACGTTTTCTGAATCAATAAGTCGTAATGTGGCAATGAACCAAAAAAAAGAAAGCCCATTGAGGAAGCTATCAGATAGTTCAGGGTAATGGCCTGTAAATTATGAACTTTCCATTGATGAAAAAAACGAAACAACAACAGGGTTGCCGTACTGAAAACAATGGAAAGTAACAAAAAAACCATAGTGCTGTTTTTGCAAAAATACAAAGCCGGTACGACCTGCTCAAATAAAAGGAAACTACTCGTTGAAGAAATGGTTTTTTCGGAACTTGTAACTTTCAGGGGGTTTGAGGCGTCCTATGAGCAAATCTCAAAATTAAACATCATGAAAACTCAGATGAACACACGAAAAATGATTTTTTTCATTCTCTTTTCCTTGCTCACCATACAGAGTATTGCACAGACAAATGGCCAATTGACAAGAAAAGAATTTCCACTTTCCGGCTTCACGGGCATTGAGGCAGGTGGTGCAATCCGGATATCATTCACTCAGGCCGAACAATATGCTGTTTTTTTTGAAACCGATGAAAACCTCATCAACAAAATTGAGATGAAGGTGACTGATGGTGTCTTGCGTATCTCGGCAGGAACTACCCGCAATGCTTCCAGGCTTCATGCTGTGGTAGCTTGTCCCGAACTTAAAACAATAAACCTTTCGGGTGCTGCTACCTTTAACGCCGATGGAATTGTTCAAGCTGAAAATTTGGAGCTTACAGCAGGAGGGGCATCAAAAATAGAAGCGGCAGTAGATGTTCAGAATCATCTGACTACGAAGCTTTCGGGTGCAGCAAAAATTATCCTCTACGGCAATGCAGTTTCACACGAGGCATATCTGAGCGGAGCATCCAAGCTCGTGGCACAAGGCCTCGAAACTACAGCTACTTTTGTGGATGCCAGTGGCGTCAGCGAGGCACGCATCACCGCCGATACACTTGAACAACATATAAGTGGAATGGCAAAGGTGACAAATACCCTCGGCGACCAGAACGAAAAAAACGAACGAGAGGCTAAAAGACAGCAAACCACGGATTCGGTTACCGTCAACTTAGGAAAAGTGAAGGTGAAAGTGCTGGATGGCGATTCAACAGTGGTGATCGTTGGCTCGCGTAAAGTTGTGGTGGACGAAAATGGAAATGTGAATGTTTCGAAAGAGCAAAAACCAAAAAAACGCAAATTCAACGGTCATTGGGCAGGATTTGAACTCGGAATCAACGGCCTGGTTACACCTGATTTTAGCATGGACTACGGACGTGGGTACGAGTTTTTAGATCAAAGGGTGGAGAAAAGTATCAATGTGAATCTGAATTTCTTCGAACAGAACATTTCTTTCAACCAAAAAGGCAATGTCGGATTAGTGAGCGGTCTCGGGCTTTCGTGGAACAACTACCGTTTTGCCAATGATGTGATGCTCAAGAATGAAAATAATAAACTGGTCGGATATTATTTGGATGGCATCAGTGTGAAAAAAAGTAAACTCGTTAATTCTTATCTCACCTTACCCATGTTCATAGAGTTTCAGATGGGGCCTGAAAAAAATAAAGGGAAAGTACACCTTGCCTTTGGCGTCATCGGCGGATGGCGATTCAGCAGCCATACGAAAATCTATTATCTTGAACAAAACAAAGTATTCAGGTTGATAGATCCAATTAGTAATGAGGTAGTCAGAGAAATGCAGTCGCCTGCAACAAACAAACGCAACATTGTGAAAGAGTTCGACAGCTTTCAGCAGTCACCCTTTAAACTCGATGCAAGCCTCAGGGCAGGATGGGGGGTTGTCAACCTGTTTGCAACTTATTCGATAACACCTATGTTTATCAAAAACCGTGGCCCGGAGCTTTATCCCTATTCTATCGGAATTACGATAGGCGATTGGTGAGTGATTCGAAACCTTGTGTTTCGGGACGAAAGAGCAGGCATTGCCTGCTCTTTCGTTTTATGCAATCCATTGCAGCTGGAAATGCATATGCATTCACCGGCAAGGTGGCGTTTTAGCTCAAAATGTCTTAATTTTGATGGATGATTGATCCTCCCTTGCCATGAAAAGACGAATTTTAACGCTGTCTGCAATCTTTCTGCTTGTATTTTCTCAACAATTAATTGCTCAGCTTATTTCAGCCGATCCGGTTTTCCCTACCGATCAAAGTCAGGTGGTGATTACTTTTGACGCAACCAAAGGAAATGCCGGGTTGAAGAATTATACCGGAGATGTGTATGCTCACACCGGCGTGATTACCAATCTGAGTCAAAGTGGTTCTGACTGGAAACATGTGGTAGCATCCTGGACTACCAATCTGCCCAAAGCAAAAATGACACGGATTGCGCCAAACCTCTACACCCTGACGATTGGGCCTTCCATAAGGCAGTATTACAATGTGCCGGCCAGCGAACAGATTTTGCAGATGGCTTTTGTTTTTCGAAGTGCAAGCCCGGTCGGAGGGTCTTATCTGGAAGGGAAGACCGAACTTAATGGAGATATTTTTTATGATGTTTACGAACATGGGCTTCAGGTCGTTTTCATTGAACCCGACAAAAAGCAGGTGTTGGCCGAAATTGGCGACTCCGTACCCATCCGTATAGCTGCCATTGATGCCGACTCGATCAGTCTTTTTTTGAATCAACAAAAACTATCCTCTACCACTTCTTCACAACTGAATTACCTTTTCGTTGCTTCGGATACCGGCAACTATGAATTCAAAGCTAAAGCTTATGGCAACAATAATTTTGTGGAAGATTCAACGCAGATTTATGTTCGCCCTCCAATCACGGTTGAGAACCTTCCTCCGGGAATGATTGACGGGGTTAACCGATTGAGCGATAGTGCTGTGCTGGTTTCGCTTTTTGCACCCGAAAAACAATTTGCATTCCTGATAGGCGATTTTAACAATTGGAGCCTCGACCAAAACAACTATATGAAACGAACCCCTGATGGGAAGCGCTATTGGCTGCAAATCAACAAGATAAATCCAGAAAGGGAATATGCCTATCAGTTCTTTATTGACGGTCAGATTCGGGTGGCCGATCCTTACAGCCAAAAGATCCTCGACCCGTGGAACGATGCTTATATCCCGCCGAGTACTTATCCCAATCTTAAACCCTATCCCGTTGGGAAAACAAGTGGTATTGTTTCAGTCATGCAAACAAACCCGGAACCTTACAACTGGCAAATCACAGATTTTCAAGGTCCACCAGCTGAAGAACTGATTATTTATGAACTACTTGTACGCGATTTTGTGGCAAATCGCGATATCAAGTCGGTACGCGATACACTCGATTATCTTCAGCGCCTTGGTGTGAATGCCATTGAGCTGATGCCCATCAACGAGTTTGAAGGGAACGATTCCTGGGGTTACAATCCTGCCTTTTATTTTGCCCCGGACAAAGCTTATGGCACCATGAACGACTACAAAGCTTTTATTGATGAGTGCCATCGGCGTGGCATGGCTGTGATTGTAGATATGGTGCTTAATCACTCTTTTGGCCTTTCACCAATGGTTCAGATGTATATGGGTGCAAACGGTCAGGTTGCTCCCAATAATCCCTGGTATAATGTCAGCTGTCCGCATCCGCCTTATTGCTGGGGATACGATTTTAATCATCAAAGTGTTGCTACACAGGAGTTTGTTGATCGGGTAAATCGTTACTGGCTTCAGGAATTTAAAGTGGATGGTTTCAGGTTCGATTTCACCAAAGGTTTCACCAACAAATCGGGCGATGGCTATAGCTATGATGCTTCACGCATTGCTTTGCTCAAAAGGATGGCGGACCAGATCTGGGCTGTTAAAAACAATGCTTATGTCATTCTGGAACATTTTACCGCCAATACCGAAGAGAAGGAACTGGCAAATTATGGAATGATGCTCTGGGGAAATGTTACGAATGCATATAACCAAAGTACAATGGGCTATCTTTCTGATTCTGATTTCTCGAACGTTTCGTACAAAAAGCGTGGATGGGAAAACCCTCATTTGGTGGGCTATATGGAAAGTCATGATGAGGAGCGTTTGATGTATAAAAACAAAAAATACGGTAACAACAGCAATTCATACCACAATCCGCGCAACCTGAATATTGCCGTGAAGCGCAATGCTGCCGCGGCTGCCATGTTCTTTTTGGTTCCGGGTCCAAAAATGATCTGGCAATTTGGCGAATTAGCCTACGACTATGGAATTAACCATTGCCCCGACGGCTCTTATAACGAGGGATGCCGTACCAGTGCAAAACCAGTTCGTTGGGATTATCAGCTGGATTGGAACCGGCGATTGTTGTTTCATTATTATCGCAATCTGATTGCGCTTCGTAAGTCACACGAAGTATTTAAAACTTCTGACTTCAACATTTCGGCCAATACTTTGGTGAAAACTTTGAGTTTGAAAGGACAGGAAATGGATGCCGTCGTGGTTGCTAATTTTGACGTTGAACCGCGTTCGGCCATCACTTCGTTTTCGTCAACCGGTTATTGGTATTCGTATTTTTCGGGTGATAGCCTTCAGGTATCGGATGGTTATACTGAAATTGTTTTAGGCCCGGGCGAGTTTAGGGTTTATACCACAAAAAAACTCCTTGTTCCTGATTTTGTGGGACTTGACGAGGTTGGCGAAAGGTTGGTTCCTCAGGTAAATATTTTCCCGAATCCGGCTTCCCAATATGTTGTGATAGAGCTGACTACTGATGAGCCTTTTTCTTTAGTTGTGGATGTTCTGAGTTTCGATGGCCGGGTTTTGCAAAGAGAAGAAAAAGGTGTCGTCAGTCCCGAAAGACTGAATCGTTTTAAGTTTGAAACTAATCGGCTAAAGCCCGGTGTTTATTTGATCCGTCTTGATACCGGAATGCGATATATTACAAAAAGGCTGATTGTCAGATAGCTGACTTATTTGAATTCGTCTGAGATCTACGGATTAATGTATTGTTCACATTTATCACTTCCGGAAAACTCCTTATCTTCGGTCTGAGCCTTAAAACCAATCCTGACCCAACCATCGGTTACCTTGACTTTTGCTGTTGTTTTGGGTATGACCCGACTGCTGAAGAAGAGGGTGTCAGAAACGGGGAGTGCCAGCGATTGTTTTTTGATTTCACCTTCGGGGGCAAGATAAACCCATGAATCAACATGATAATTTCCATTGCCTTCGATGGCATAGATAACCATGATGTTGTTGCCTTCAATTTCATCAGTCGTGGCTTCGAGCTGGCATTGCAGATGTTCTACTTCTTCTTTTCCGATACAGGAAAACAAAAAAAAGCCCGGCAAAAAGAGCATCAATCGAACAATGATTTTGTTCACAGCTCAGAGTTTTGACATAAATTTTTCGGTGTCAACCACAAAGCGCGTATGCTTTCCCTGTCCGATGATGCCTTTTTCATCGCTAACCGTCACTTCAAACACTACCGAGCGTCCCCTGACTTCAGTGACGCGACTTTCGCAATGAACGGTATGGCCTATCGGAGTTGCTCTGAGATGATTCACACAAACTTCGGTGCCAACGCTGGTCATCCCTTCGGGTAACAACCAGGCAATACTCTGAAAAGCAGTGTTTTCCATCAAAGTAATCATGGCCGGTGTCGCAAAAACTTCAACTAAGCCCGATCCAAAGGCGTTTGCAGTGTGGGTGTGGTCAACCACAAGCTTCTGCTCGCCTTTAATGCCTTTACTGATAATTTTTTCCATTTTAATCCA
>JACFNF010000026.1 GCA_019454985.1 Bacteroidales bacterium | reverse complement strand
GATTCAATGGCTGTTCCCGCAACAGGGCGAACAGCGATTCCAAACAATGCATTCTGTTGCGGACGGTCGTATAGGAATACGAAGTTGCCCGGGTTAAAGGCCGAAGTTGCTCTGAGGGCAGTGCCATCATATTCTCCCGAATTGGTACCAAAACCAATGACTTTCACAGGTAGCGTCGTGAAATAGGTTTCGGCAGTGGTGCCGCCGGCACCGTTATTCAATCTGACACGCATAAATACACTCGTGCCCGGAGTAAATCGGGCATTGCCGGTAGGTTCGAGCATGAACCATCCAGAGTATTCCCCGGCTGCGTCGGTTACAAACTCGCCATGTTGGGCAGGGTTGGTAAAGCTGGCGCCCGTGGTGCGGGTGAAACTGCCATCAGCCCCCACATAAATAGCATTTCCGGCGCCTCCTGCTGTCGGGCCGTCAGTGCTGTTGACCGCCTGATTGATATACTTATAAGTGGCATTAGGCAAGAGTCCCGTGAAGCTCAGTCTGAAGGCATAAGGCAATCGGACAGGGCTTCCGATGATATTTTCGGGCAGCAGATCCTCGGTCATTACGGGACCCTGAGGCGTTGTGGCGCTGGCTTGCGGCACCATACCATCCGTCTTGTAATTGATTTGGGCAGCCGAGCCGTTATAGGGGAAAATTTTGAAGTAATAGGTTTTGTTTGACTCTAATCCGGCGAAGGTATAAGTTCCAACTCCCGAAGCCACATTGCGTACAAGTGCAGCATTGGCTTCAGGAGCTCCATCAATCGGTGCAACAATATCATCGAAGTCAACTGTACTACCTTTGATAAGATAGTTTTGGGCTGCGGGAACGGCATCTGTCCAGTCTAACTTAATTTTACTGAAATCCAATGCATTAGCAGTGAATGCCGTAGCATGGGCTGCAGGTTCAACCACTCCGGCCGTAACATTTCCTGATAGGCTTACGGCAACATCTTGTGCTCCCGCAGAAGCTACAAATATTGACTGGTTATCATAAGTTCCGGCAGCCAAACCGGCTTTCAGTCGGACATAAATGGTCGTATTGGCCAAAGTTCCACCGGGGGCATTCAGGTTAATCTGGGCTGTAGGCGTATAGCCGGGAGCATCGGTCAACGACAGCTCATAATCTGGCGCAGAAAGAACAACGACATTCGAAATCAGGTTGTTTCCACTGACAGTAAAGCTTTTCGTAGTGGATGGGCCTTGTCCTTCTTGATAGGTGAATCCACTCAGACTCAATGGTGTAGCGGAAACAGACGGGAGCGCATTCAGGTCAATGACAATTACATTGGTGGTGCCGCCGGTGGGGTTCTGCGTATTTTGACCATTCCAAACTCCATCGTTACGGGTTTGGGTGGAGGCAACTGTTCCATCAGTGAGTTTGCGTTCTTCTAACCTCTTCACTCCATTGGCATTTGCATTGGGGATAATACCACCCCATGCACCGTTTTCGCCGGCAACATTGTTACGATAGAACGCAGCCCATGAATTTGCACTAAAATCTGCTCCGGTTATTTCAATACTTGTTCCATACAGTGGGCGGCCTGTGCCGGCAATATTGTCATACAGGAAAGCAAAATTCTTGGCCTGAGCGTTAGACACAGCACGAATGGCGGTTCCCTGATTCGGGTCGGCTGCCGTACCAAAATTGATCACCTTGACAGGTAAAGTGGAAGTCAGACGGGTTGCGGCGGTTGTGCCTCCGGCACCATCGTTGAGCTGTACGCGCACAAAGACTTCATTTCCAGGTGTAAAACGGGCATTACCCGATGGCTCAGTGATAAACCAACCCGTGAAAGAGCCTGCGCCATCGGTGGTGAACTCACCATAATTAGGGGCTGAAGCCAACGAAGGGCCGGTAGTGCGTGTAAAAGTCTGATCGGCATTCACGTATATTGCATTACCAGCACCTCCGACCGTCGGCGCATCGGTTGCAATAACGATCTGGTTTAGATAGCGATAAGTGGCGTTGGGGTTGAGGTTTGACAAACTCAGCCGATAGGCAAAAGGCACCCGGTTGTTGTTGGTTCCGTTGACGCCTTGCATATATTGGGGCATAATGACCTCAGTAAGCATTGGACCGGCCAGAGTTGTGGTGCTGGACTGTGGAACAACGCCATCCGTCTTGTAATTGATTTGAGCAGCTGATCCGTTATATGGGAAGATTTTGAAATAATAAGTTTTGCTTGATTCTAATCCGGTGAAAGTGAACGTTTCAACTCCTGAAGCTACATTGCGCACGAGCGTTGCGTTGGCTTCAGGTGTTCCATCAACCGGGTCGGCAATATCCCCAAAGCCGACAGTGCTACCTTTGATAAGGTAGTTTTCTGCTGCCGGAACAGCATCTGTCCAATCTAATTTAATTTTGCTGAAATCCAATGCAGTAGCCGTAAATGCAGTGGCATGAGCGGCAGGTTCAACCACACTCACTGTTACATTGCCGGTCAGATTCACCGTTACATTGCCGGCTCCCATTGAGGACAGCGTCAATTGGCCGTTATGAGCTCCCTCTGCAAGTCCGGACTTCAGTCTGACAAAAATGGTGGTGTTTGCCAAAGTGCCACCCGATGGAGTTAAGGTGAGTGTAGCATTTCCAACGAAAGCCGGCGCATCGGTCAGCGAGATTTCGTAATCGGCCGAGGCCTGAACAGTAACATTAGCCGTGAGGGCGGTTCCGCTGACAACAACATTTTGCGTTACCGAAGGTCCATGGCCTTCTTCATAGGTAAATCCATTAAGGTTTAACGGGTTAGCAGTGATTGCAGGTCCTTGCCCTAAATTGAGTACAATCACGTTATTAGTTCCGCCGGTAGGATTTACAGTATTCTGGCCATCCCAGATTCCATCGTTACTGGTGGTGGTAGAAGCCACTGTACCATCTGTCAGCTTGCGTTCCTGAACCAATTTCACCCCATTGGCATTTACATTGGGGATGATACCGCCCCAGGCGCCATTTTCGCCGGCAACATTGTCACGATAGAATAAAGCCCAGGTGGTGGCGCTAAAATCAACTCCGGTGATTTCAATACTTGTTCCATACAGTGGGCGGCCTGTGCCGGCAGTATTGTCATAAAGGAAAGCAAAATTCTTGGCCTGTGCGTTGGACTCGGCACGAATGGCGGTTCCCTGATTCGGGTCGGCTGCCGTACCAAAATTGATCACCTTGACAGGTAAAGTGGAAGTCAGACGGGTTGCGGCGGTTGTGCCTCCGGCACCATCGTTGAGCTGTACGCGCACAAAGACTTCATTTCCAGGTGTAAAACGGGCATTACCCGATGGCTCAGTGATAAACCAACCCGTGAAAGAGCCTGTGCCATCAGTGGTGAACTCACCATAAGCTCCGGCTGTGGCCAACGAAGGGCCGGTAGTGCGTGTAAAAGTATGATCGGCGTTAACGAAGATAACATTGCCAGCTCCGCCGGCTGTTGCATTGTCGGTTGCAATAATCATTTGATTGATATAGCGGTAGGTGGCATTGGGGTTGAGGTTTGACAAACTCAGCCGGAAAGCAAAGGGAACACGGTTGTTGTTGGTTCCGTTAACACCCTGAATATATTGCGGCATAATGACCTCTGTAAGCAGAGGGCCGGCACTGATTGAAACCTGCGGGCTGGTGGCCTGTGTCAATCCGGCAGCATTGGCATGAAGGGTGTAATCGCCGGTTTGATCAAACTGAATATCGCTGAAAGTCGCTTCACCATTTACGGCATTTTTCGCCAAAGTTCCACCCACATTCCCCGGCCCTGAGGCCTTGCTGAGGGTAATCTGTCCGCTATAATTGGCATCCGGCGTATTGTCGTTGCGCTGAGCCTGAACTTTGAAGCTCGCAACCGGGCTTCCCTGCTGACCGGCAGCGGGAAAATCAATAAAAGCTAGTTTTGTGGCCGGGTTGGTAACAATGTAGCTATACTCGACCGTAGTAGTGCTGGCTGCTCCGTTATCGGTAGCCGAAACGGCATAATAAACAGTGGTTCCATCAGCCTGAGCCGGGATGGAAGCGGTGGTGACATAATTTGGAGCAACGCCAACTGCCATAGGAATAGTATTGGTAAGGCTGCCCGATACAAGCCCCCAGTTCAACTGAACAGAAGTGATGACGCCATCGGCATCCGTAACATCTGCCGAAACACTGACGGTTGTAGTTGGGTTAATGTTGGAGGAAGGATGATGCTCCACATTGGTGATGGATGGAGGAATATTACCCCCGCCAACGTAATCCGTCAGTGTGATATCGTCAATATTCAGTCGGCGATTTGCATTCCCGGTTTCTGTTGCTCTTTTGATGCGGACACGTACATTCCCTGTTACATTCACAGTTTGATTGAAGGTGCTGATATCATTACTTGCCGGAGCAGTAAAAGCGTCTCCGATCTGTGTCCAGTTGGCGCCATCATCGGTACTGTATTCCACCATCCAGTCCACCTGTATATCGGTGCCGTAACGTCGGTAGGAAAATGAAATGGTACCCAAACCACCATTTTTATTCTCAAGCATTGTCATGACAGAGCCACCATAACCCCGCAAACGAGCCGATCGCGAGCCGTTTTTCCAGTCATTCGGGTCCGGATTGATCAATACCTCCGTCAAATTCCAATCTAGTCCGGAAAGTTTAACGGTACCAGAAGCATAAGAGTTTTTTGTCTCCCCTAGGCCCTCAAAATCCACAACATATTGTGCTTTGAGGCTAAACGCGCCAACCACAAGTAAAAGCGCCAAAAGATTAAAACGTAATTTGATTTTCATTACACAATGTATTAAAATTGAAGATAAATATCATAATATCAGTTTCTTATCAAGAAACATCCGTGCAATCGGGATTAGACTATTCAGTAATAACCTTCTTGCCCAGCAATGTACTCTCATCCGCTTTGGGTAAAGGGCTTCAAAGATATGAAAAAATACGCTTGTCCGAGTTTTCGTTGCTGCTCGGATCACTCATTTATTCACTTATAATTAACAAAAAAATATCCTCTAGTGGAAATCTGCGGACTCATTCTTCAAATTAAAGCCGTTCCCAAGCACTAATGGAAGCTTCTCAAGGTCGAAAGGCTTGGGCAAAAAATCATTGAAACCTGTCTCGATACACTTTTGCCTGACGCTGTCCATCACATTGGCTGTCATCGCCATGATCCTTACCGGATGCTCAATATGCTGTTGCTTTTCGTATTCACGCATCAACCTTACGGCCTCAATTCCATCCATCATCGGCATCTGCAAATCCATCAAAATCAAATCGTACTTCTTAGTTTTGAAAAGATTTACCGCCACGAGGCCATTTTCGGCCAAATCCACCTCATAACCCATTTTTCTCAGCACAATGGCCGAAATACGCTGATTGAGCAAATTATCGTCAACAAAAAGAATATGCCCGGTTTGAAAATTCTGTGCCGGTTGCGGTTCTCTTTCTTTTTCAAGTGAAACACGAACAACAAAAATCAGTTCATCAGATTGAACATTTTCAACAACTACCGAGGCATTCATTTCGTGCAGCACTCGCTCGTACATTTTGGCAGAGAAGCCCGGTTCGCCCCAGATAAAATTCCGGGCCAGCCTCTTTGCATCGGTTTCACCTTCCTTCAAGCTTTGTTTCAATTTCCGGCTTCCGTTTTCCTCTTCTATTTTGACCTCAAACTGAAGGAGAACGAAAGACGACTCCGCAATTTCGGTCAAATGCAGACGAAAATGGATTGTCCCTTTTTGCATACTATCTGCTATTCGCCTCAGGAGTTTGTTGAGCAGTTGCATCAATCGGAACGAGTCGCCGAAAAGGCTTTCCGGCAGGCTCTCGGGCAAATCAATGATAAAACCAAGTCCTTTTTCTGTGGCTATTTTTTTCTGATAACCCAGCAGATGATGCAGTTCGCTTTTCAGGTTAAAATTATTTTTGTCGAGCTGAGTATTTTTGCTTTCGAGCCACACGAAATCAAGCATCTCGCCAATCTGAAAATACAACTGACGCGCCTGACACTCAATATCATCAATTGCGGACAGGTTGCTTAGCTCCGGGTTTTCAATTCTGAATCGTGCCAATGATCCGAAAAGTCCATAGATCGGGGTGCGTATCTCGTGATTCAGTCGGCTGAGGAAGTTAAACTTCTCACTGCTCTCTGTTATTTCATCAGTGGTTGGGCTTTCATCCTGCTTTGTCTTATTCTGAACGGCTGTAAGCTCAATAATACGTTTCCTGTATTGCCGAAGCCGCATAATCAGTGCAATCAATCCGAATAAAAATATCGCTACAGAAAACAGCAAAATAATCAGCAAACCATTCGCTTCCTGTACAGACATACTCGCAAGCACAGGCAAAGTATGAACCGGAGTGAAGTCCGTTATTCCATTTCGGACGTGCCGTTGAAAATTATTTTTCCCTTTCTCCCGATATGTTTTTTTCAGCATAAGATGCCAGTTAACACATTGATAAATGATACAGACAAGTCACCCTGATTTATAGGTATTGCCTAAAAAATCAAAATGAAGTAAATAATGATTGAACCTGATAGCCGGGTTTGTTTTTCATATTCTTCTAATTGTTTAAAAGCAAATAATCCCCGACAGAATACGTCCTCTGACTTCATGAGTCGGGCTTCGCCCGAAACATAAACCGCCGGTAACAAAAGTTTGCTTGACAAATATAGTGAAAACAATTATTTTTGAACTGTTAAGAAAAAAATAACCACAAAAAGAACAAACCATGAAAAAAAACATTGGAAACACAGATCAGGTAATCCGTATCATTCTTGGTTTAGTTATTGGTATCATCGGTATCATTAATCATTCGTGGTGGGGGCTTCTGGGATTTGTGCCGTTGGCTACTTCACTTTTTAGTTTTTGCCCGATATATCAGCTTTTCGGCATCCGAACCAACAAGAAGTCATAATCCCCACTTGCCAAAGGTCAAGCTATGAACGTCAAAGCCCGCCTTTTGGCGGGCTTTGGTTTTTGGGAGTGCTCCCTCTATTTGTTTTGGTTAAAATAGGCTAAGGGTAACGGTAAGTCCGGCCATGACCACGGCCACCATTGACATCAGTTTGATAAGGATATTGAGCGATGGGCCGGCTGTGTCTTTGAAGGGGTCGCCCACGGTGTCGCCCACCACTCCGGCTTTGTGTGCATCGCTGCCTTTTCCGCCATAATTTCCTTTTTCAATGAATTTTTTGGCATTGTCCCAGGCTCCACCGGCATTGTTAAGCATGGAGGCCAAAGTGAAGCCCGAAGTGAGGCCGCCCACGAGAAGACCTATTACGCCAGATACACCAAAAACCAATCCTGTAACCACCGGCACGATGATGGCTAAAAGCGATGGGACTATCATTTCACGTTGAGCACCTTTTGTAGAGATAGCCACACATTTGGCATATTCTGGTGTAGCTTTTCCTTCCATGATTCCCGGTATTTCGCGGAACTGACGTCTGACTTCATCCACCATCGAAGCCGCAGCCCGTCCAACGGCTTTCATGGTCAGAGCCGAAAACAGGAATGGCATCATAGCTCCCAAAAAGATCCCTCCGAGCAACAAAGGGTTGAAAATAGAGAGGTCGTACGCAACTGTGAAATCGCCAATAGATGCCTTAGCTAATTCCACTACCTTTTGTCCTTCGGCAGCAATAGGCGTCACGGCAGATTTTGCGGTGTAAAATATTACACTTCCCACTTGCTTTACCCCATCACCATGATCGGCCAGTTTACCTATCCATAATCTGATTTCTTCAATATAGGCAGCCAAAAGAGCCATGGCAGTCAGGGCAGCCGATCCAATGGCAAAGCCTTTTCCGGTGGCTGCCGTAGTGTTTCCAAGCATATCAAGGGCATCGGTGCGCTCGCGCACTTCTTTGGGAAGGTGAGCCATCTCGGCATTGCCGCCGGCATTGTCGGCAATCGGGCCAAAAGCATCAGTAGCCAATGTGATACCTAAGGTGGAAAGCATGCCCACCGCTGCAAAACCAATACCATAAACGCCCATAGCAAAATGTTCAAATCCGCCTGCAAAGCCGTATGCAGCGATAATACCGATCACAATCACAGTCACCGGCAACCAGGTAGAAAACATTCCGACGGCCACTCCGTCAATGATGGTGGTCGCCGGCCCTTGCATGGCCTGACGGGCAATTCCTTTGGTTGGTTTATATTCATCAGAGGTGAAGTATTCCGTTCCCTGGCCAATGATTACCCCTGCAATCAGGCCTGAAATCACCGAGCCGAAAACTCCAAATGAGATCCATCCGGCATAGGCCATTATAGCGACGACGACGAGAATCAGAGCCGAGCTCCCGCCCGTGCCGAGAAGCAAAGCATTCAGCAGGTTTTTCTGGCTGGCGCTTTCTTTGGTTCTGACAAAGAAAATACCCAGTACCGAGATCAGAATTCCCACGGCAGCGACCACCATTGGGGCTATCACATAATGCTCCTGATTTCCGCCGGCAATGGCCGGCAAAGCAGCGCCCAAGGCTGCCGTAGCCAGAATCGAGCCGGCATACGACTCATAAAGGTCAGCGCCCATGCCTGCCACGTCGCCCACATTATCACCGACGTTATCGGCAATGGTTGCAGGATTGCGCGGGTCATCTTCCGGAATCCCGGCTTCGACCTTGCCAACAAGATCGGCACCCACATCGGCTGCCTTGGTATAAATACCGCCACCCACACGGGCAAATAAAGCCTGTGTTGAGGCACCCATGCCAAAAGTGAGCATAGTTGCTGTAATCTCCACATATTTAATATGTTCGGTTGTTCCGGGCTGGACAAAGGTGAGACCCAGAAAATCGAGACCATTTTGCATATTGGATGGGGTATATACCCATTCGGTGAGGATATAATACCAGGCAGCGATATCAATCAGGGCAAAACCTACAACTACCAAACCCATCACAGCGCCGCTGCGAAATGCTATTTGCAGACCTTTATTGAGCGATTTTGTTGCTCCGAAAGCCGTACGAGCCGAAGCATTGGTGGCTGTTTTCATTCCCAGAAAGCCGCATAGTCCGGAAAAAAATCCACCCGTCAAAAAAGCAATGGGCACAAAAGGATTCTGGACATCCAAAAATGCCAGAATAGCCAACAACACGGCCAGAACCCCAAAAACCATGGTTACAACCCGGTATTGCCGCCGCAAATAAGCCATCGCTCCTTCACGAACATATAGGGCAATACGTTTCATATCGTCCGTGCCTTCGTCGTTTTTCATCATCGTTTTGTAGAAATAGTAGGCAAAGAGTAAGGCCGTCAACGCCGATAAGGGTATTAGCCAGAAAATGAGATTCGTCATAAGATTTTGTTTTTGTGTAAATAATGTATTGAATGTATGATATATGTTTAAGATTGGTTTCAAAGAACGCTTTCGAGTCGTCGGACATTCGGAATTGAATCTCGCAAAAAACGTTATTCAAAGAATAAAATCCGTTCCGAAAACGATTGCAATTTTAAACAACATTGATAAACTGACAAACAAAAAATTCATTTTTTCGGTATTTTGCTCAAAATATCTGAACACACTTCGGCCAATTCGCGAAAAAACTTTCCCCCTATACCTTTGCCGATAAGAAATTCTTTCTACTTTTATGGGGTCAAAAAATAAGCCCTGTTGCTGCATGGAAAAAATTCCTTTACGGATTGTCACCCTTTCTTACAGTCATTCGCAAAGTGGTGCTTATGCCCTTATCCTTGAAGAAGTTGGAGGCAAGCGCCGGCTTCCCATCATTATCGGAGGCTACGAAGCTCAGGCCATCGCTTTAGGTTTGGAGAAGATCCCGACTTCAAGGCCGATGACCCATGAAATGATCCGAAACCTGATGGAACATTTTGGCATCAGCCTCGAAGAAGTATATATTCATCGGTTTGATTCGGGTGTTTTTTATGCGGTTTTGGTATGCCGCTTCGAGGGAATCGTCAAGGAGATTGACGTACGTACCTCCGATGCTGTGGCGCTGGCACTACGTTTTGGCTGCGCTATTTTGACCAATGAAGAGATTATGCAGGCCGCCGGAATCATCATGGAGGATGAAAGCCAGCAGATTGAATCCACTCCGGAAGTAAACGATGTGGATGACGAAGACAATGACGAGGATGAAGATGTGGATGATGAAAATGAACAGGATTACCTTTCGGGTTCGTCAGACCCTGTCTTTTCAATTTCTAAACTGCGAGATATGATTGATTGGGAATTAGAAGACCTTTTAAAAAACGCCATTGATAACGAAGAATATGAAAAAGCTTCCATCATCCGTGACGAACTTAAGCGCCGGAAAAAGAGCTAAATGCCAAGTTTACACCCATACCTCATTCACCTTATGAAATGTTCACCTATTTTTCTGTTGTTCATCTTATTGTTCACAACAGCATCCTTTGCTCTTGCGCAAAGTCCTTCATCCGACACTTTAACGACAACGGTTTCGGTCAGCGACAGTCTGAAGCAGGATAGCGGTAGCGCTTCAACAGTCGTGACGGCCGTAAAACCCGACAAAGGGAATCTACTTCAGATGGAGCGCCGGTCAGGCTTTTCGATGATGACCATATTGCGGGGGCTTCTCGGTATGCTGGTGCTCATTGGCATTGCTTTTATCTTCAGCACCAACCGCCGTGCAATTGACTGGAAAGTAGTGGGTATTGGACTTGCCATCCAACTCAGCCTTGCTCTTGGCGTGCTGTATGTGCCTGTTGTTCAATTTTTCTTCGAGTTTGTCGGAAAACTTTTTGTGCTGGTGCTCGATTTCACAAAGGCCGGAACGCTCTTTCTGTTTAAAAGCTTTGGTAGTGGTGAGATTGAATCTGCATTACAGAATTTCGCCGTACAGATACTTCCCACCATTATCTTTTTCTCGGCATTGACCAGCTTGCTTTTTTATCTCGGCATTATCCAGAAAGTGGTGAAAGGCATGGCTTGGGTAATGACCAAGCTGATGAATCTTTCTGGGGCTGAGAGTCTGAGTGTGGCCGGCAATATTTTCCTGGGACAAACCGAAGCTCCGTTGATGATCAAAGCCTATCTGTCGCGCATGAATAAGTCTGAAATCCTGTTGGTGATGACCGGAGGTATGGCAACCCTTGCCGGCGGTGTTCTGGCGGTTTATATCAGCTTCCTTGGAGGTGATGACCCGGTTCAGCGACTTTTGTTTGCAAAACACCTGCTCACGGCTTCGGTGATGGCAGCCCCGGGCGCAGTTGTGGTTTCCAAAATACTGGTTCCCCAAACAGATAGTATTGACAAAGCTTTGGAAGTAACCAAAGAACAAATCGGAAGCAATGTGCTCGATTCCATCAGCAACGGCACCACCGAAGGGCTGAAACTAGCTGTGAATGTAGCTGCTATGTTATTGGTTTTCATTGCTTTCATTGCCATGTTTAACTATATTTCCATTTATATTGGAAAGCTTGTAGGATTAAATCAGGCCATTGCCTCATTCACCGGCGGCAAATACACTGAGCTTTCGCTTCAGTTTATGCTCGGCTATCTGTTTTCGCCAATCATGTGGCTGATCGGAGTTCATGTCAACGATATCACTTTAGTTGGTCGCCTTTTAGGTGAAAAAATCATCATGACTGAGTTCATTGGATACGTAAGTCTGTCTGAGCTAAAGGCCGTTGGAGCTTTCGCCGACCCCAAATCCATCATCATGTCCACCTATCTGTTATGTGGTTTTGCCAATTTTGCATCCATTGGCATTCAGATTGGCGGCATTGGTTCATTAGCACCCAATCAGCGTGTTCAATTGTCAAAGTACGGAATGCTGGCGCTTCTTGGCGGCACATTGGCTTCGCTGCTTTCGGCCACCATCGTGGGAATGCTGATTGGTTAGAGACCCCGTCCCGTTTTCATCGCGATTGATTTTTAATTTTTAGTTTTCTCATGCATCAATACCTGAATCTCATACAGACTGTGCTGGATCATGGTGTAAAAAAATCGGACCGCACGGGAACCGGCACATTGAGCATTTTTGGCCACCAGATGCGTTTCGACCTGAGCAAAGGATTTCCGTTACTGACTACCAAGAAGTTACACCTGAGATCCATCATTTACGAACTGCTCTGGTTCATCAAAGGAGATACCAATATTGGCTATTTGAACGAAAACAAAGTGACCATCTGGAATGAATGGGCTGATAGCGATGGTCAATTGGGGCCGATTTATGGCGCCCAATGGCGCAATTGGAACAATGAAGGGATTGATCAGTTAGCCGAAGTGGTGAACAGTCTTCGGCAAAACCCCGACAGCCGACGGCATATCGTTGCGGCATGGAACCCATCGGTGTTGCCGCTTCCGGGACTCTCGTTCACCGAAAACGTGGCCATTGGTCGCGCTGCCCTCCCACCCTGCCATGCCTGGTTTCAATTTTACGTAGCCGAAGGACGACTCTCGTGCCAGATGTACCAGCGAAGTGCCGATATTTTTCTTGGCGTACCGTTCAACATTGCCTCTTACGCCCTGCTTACCATGATGATGGCTCAGGTAACCGGTCTCGCACCGGGCGAGTTTATCCTTACCCTCGGCGATGCACATATTTACCTCAACCACTTAGATCAGGTGAATTTGCAGCTCAGTCGCCAGCCGCGTCCCTTGCCAACAATGAAAATCAACCCACAGGTGAAAGAAATTACCGGATTTACCTATCAGGACTTTGAGCTTTCAGGCTACGACCCTCATCCGCATATTAAAGGCGATATCGCCATTTGAATTCACATGACCGAAAAAAGACCTCTCATCAGTTTCATTGTGGCCATCGCACAAAATGGTGCGATTGGCAAAGACAACCGGCTTCCGTGGCATATCCCTGCCGACCTGAAACGGTTTAAAAAAATCACTACAGGCCACACGGTGGTCATGGGAAAACAGACCCTTCACTCGCTTCCTGCCGGACCACTACCCAACAGACGAAACATTGTGTTGAGCCGTACCTTAGAGAGTTGCTGCGATGGCCGTTGCGAACTTGCCCGTTCGATGGATGATGTCCTTCGCATGACCAAGGGGGAAGAAGAAGTGTTCATCATTGGCGGAGCAATCGTTTTCCGACAGTATCTGCCAATAGCCGATAAACTTTATCTAACCATTGTGGAAGCGGATATTGAAGCCGATACTTTTTTCGATGAGATTGACTTCGGTGCTTATCAACTTGTTGAACAAGAACGCATCGGCTACGATTCAGCCGTTGGTTTCAGCTATCGTTACGAAACCTGGGAGCGCAAGCAGGACAATTAATTCACTTTGCTTCATAAACCTGAATCCCTGCCGAAAAAACCTGTAGCGGTTTGATTTCCGGCACTTCTGTTTCATCTGCCAGCATTGGGTCGGCCGAAAGTATCACAAAATCAGCCCATTTTCCGGCTTCGATGCTTCCTTTCACTTCTTCCTCGAATGCTCCTTTGGCAGGCCATATTGTGATGGAGCGCAAGGCTTGCTGACGACTCAGGGCGTTTTCGGGCTGGAATCCACCTTCGGGCCTTCCGTTGAGGTCTTTGCGGAAAACAGCGGCATAAAAAGTCAACATCGGATTGATGCTTTCTATCGGAAAATCGGTTCCGTTGACCAACCAACCGTTTTGCTCGAGCAGTTGTTGTTGAGTATAAGCACCTTTAAGGCGTTCGGAGCCAAGGCGTTCACCTGCCCAACCCATATCGGAAGTGGCATGGGTGCTTTGAATGGACGGGATGATGTTGTAACGGCCAAAAAGCGCAAAATCGGGCTGATCCACCACCTGTGCATGTTCAATGCGCCAACGACGGTCGTTAGTCCCCTGAAGCTGTTCTGCATACAGACTCAATACCAGATGGACGGCAGCGTCGCCAATGGCATGAGTGTTCACTTGAAAACCGGCATCATAGGCGCGTTTCATCACATTGCGATAAAAAGCCGTATCGTGCATCATGAGTCCCAGCCTTCCGGGAGTATCGCTGTAAGATTTTTTCATCAGAGCTCCGCGTGAACCCAAGGCTCCATCGGCATAAAGCTTCACTGAGCGCACACTGAGCCGATCATCGGAATAAGGGCCATTGGGTAAAAGTGCAGATAGTGTGGCCTCGTCGGGGTCGGCCATGGCGTTCACACGCATTAGCAGCCGGCCATCGTGTTGCATCTTTTTGATCAGGGCGATAGTGGCTGCCGGCAAGCCTGCATCAGTGACCGAAGTAAGCCCCACCGCAAAACATTGTTGCTGTGCTTCGCGCAATGCTGCTTCTTTCTCGGTCTCCGTCAAGGCGGGAATAAAAGCTTTGGCTGAATCGTTGGCATTGTCAATCAGCACTCCGGTCGGATTTCCGGTTTTGTCCAACACCACTTCGCCGCCCGAAATATGAGTTTGTGCCGTGATTCCTGCCATCTCAAGCACGGTCTTACTGGCCAGAGAAGCATGACCGTCAATGCGGATCAACAAGATTTTCTTTCCCGGAAAATGTTGCTCAAGAAGCCGGTTGTCAGGAAACTGTTGCCCAGGCCAGAGGTTCTGATCCCAGCCTCGTCCAAGGAGCCATTCCGTAGGATGTTTTTCATTATGGATTTTCAGCCGTTGGATAACCTCTTCAAACGAGGTTGATCCTGTGAGGTCGGCATAGCGGAACAGCAACTCGCCAAGTCCGTAAAAATGACAATGTCCGTCGTTGAGTCCGGGAACTACGGTTGCTCCGCCGGCGTCAATCAGACGATCAGCCTGCCAGGTTTTCAATATCTCATCTGATGAACCTGTGGCAACGAAGCGGCCATCTTTTACCGCAAAAGCTTCGGTGGTGGAAAAATTACTGTCTATGGTGTAAACAACAGCATTGGTGACGATGAGGTCGGCTTTTTCTTTTGGCATATTACAGGAACTTAGACCGATGATGGCAATAAAAAACAGGGAAAAGCTATGTTTCATAGGATTTTATTTGTTGAATCAGTGTGTCAATATCAGGGCATTTATGAGTAATCTCTCCGCAATGGAGCAGATAATCCGGTTTGGAAAATGAGATAGAAAACCAACTTATTTCGTTGGTTTCAGTATAACCGTTTCGTGCTAAGGCATTGATAATCAATTTCCGGTATGGCAAGTCGGGAGCCAGTCGAATCGTATTGTCTGTCTGGTTTGTCTGATAAAAATGCAGCGTTTGGGTGTCGAAAGCAATCTGACGGCGATTGAAAAATGAAGCGATCTGACCTTCGACGGCAAGCTTTTCGGGGCTTCCCTCAACGAAAGGTATTCCGGGGGCAAGAAGCCAAAGGCGGTCGGCATGGCGCAGCACGAGGTCGAGGTCGTGCGAGCTGAAAAGAATGGTCTTGCCTTGCTCAACCACCAATTTTCGAAGCAGGTACATCAGCTCAAGCTTTCCAGGATAATCGAGGAAAGCTGCCGGCTCGTCGAGCACAATCAAGGGCGTATCCTGGGCGATGGCTTTGGCAATAAAGGTCTTTTGTTTTTCACCATCGCTCAGGCTGATGATACGACGACCTTTGAGATGACTGATATTGCACAACTCCATACTTTTCTCAACGATTCGTCGATCGTCTTCGCCCGGCCTTCCCCAGAATTCTAAATACGGGTAACGTCCCATAGCCACCACATCTTCCACCCGCAGGAAAAGATCGTCGGGAAATTCAGTCAATACAATGGAGACCGAAAGTGCAATCTCGTGGGCAGAAAGCGTTTTGAGAGGTTTACCGTTCAGTTCCACCTCACCGGCAAGAGGCTGAAGCAAGCCTGTGATGGTCTTCAGAAGAGTTGATTTTCCGGCGCCGTTCACGCCGGCAAGCGCCACGAATGCCGGCCCTTGAAGCTCGAGATGAATAGGCGGTACCAAGGGCGTCGTTTCAAGTTTTCCGTGCCCGTAACCGATAGCAAGCGAATGGGTTCTCAGAATCATGGCGCTCATACGTTACGGTGAAACAAGTGTTTATGCTTCAGGATAAACCAGATGACCATGGGTGCGCCGATCAAAGAAGTGATGGCATTCACTGGCAAGTTTCCATCGAGGCCGGGAAGTCGCGCCAAGAGGTTGCAAGCCAGCGCCATCGATGCTCCTATCAGGATGCAGCCGGGTAAAAGAATGAGGTGGCTGCCGGTGCGAAACACGATACGTGCCAGATGAGGTACAGCCAATCCGATGAATGCCACCGGCCCGGCATAAGCTGTGATGATGGCCGTGAGAAAGCCTGTGACAAGCAAGCTATAAAACCGGACTTTTTTCACATTTACTCCCAGATTCGCTGCATAACGCTCGCCTATCAGCATCAGATTCAATGGCTTGACAAGAAAAAAAGAGGCCAGAATCCCCAGCAGTACCATTGTCGAGAAAAAAGGAAGCCGCGAAAGCCCGACATTGGAGAAACTTCCCATGCCCCATAACACAAAAGCCTGAAGATCTTCTTTTTGTGAAAAATACTTTGCAATACCCACGAGTGCACTGGTCACATAGGCTATCATCATTCCGGCAATGAGCAGGCTCACCATATCGGGCAGGGCGCGACTGAGCCATGTGATGAAAAGAAGAATCAGCACGGCTCCGGCAAAGGCGGCAAGCATCAGGCTGGTCTGACCTGCCAGATTTGCAGCAGCCATCAGGCTGCCGGCAGCACTTCCCGAAAAAAGCAGCAGAAGCGCAACGCCAAGGCTGGCGCCTGAACTGATACCCAGCACCGAAGGGTCGGCCAATGGGTTGCGAAACAAAGTCTGCATATAAAGCCCGGCTACAGCTAATCCTGCGCCCGATAACATAGCGGTAACGGCTTGTGGAATACGGTATTGATACACAATTTGTGAATAGGCCGATCCGGAATCGGAATGCTGCAACAATACGGTCCATATCTCCTTTGGCGGAATCACCACGGAACCCAGAAAAAGATTCAGTACAAAAAACAGCAACAGCAAGGTTGTTAGCAGCAGAATCAACGGCAATGGTCTCAGACTGGCTTCACTCATGGCTCAAGGAGTTGGTAAAAAACGGGCTGATGATCAGGCAACAGTTGCGGGTGGAAGATGGCAATCAGGTCGGCCAGCATCTGGTGAGGTTCGAGGTTCCCTTTTTCAAAATAAGCTGTTTTGGCCGTGTTGCAGAAGATGATCCGATGATTTTTGAAGGCATCGAAAGTACCGTAAAACTCATTTTCGGCTAAGATTTGCGGATAGGAATATCCTTCGGGCGCTGCCTGTGCTATGCGCCAATACTGCGCAAGGGCAGCCTTGCCAAAGATAGCCTCGATGTCGAGCGGCACACTAGCCTCGCCTTCGAGTGATGAAAAGACATAGTCAGATCCGGCATCGGCAAGCATAGTGGCTAAATAGCTTTGCCCACATGGGACATACCATTGTCCGGCAAAGGCTTTATCAGAAAATACAGTGGGTCGCTCTTTGGCTGAGGCGGCTATCCTTTTCAGTGTGAGATATTCGGTTTCGATATGCTCAAAAAGATGATTGGCTTCCGTGTCTTTCCCGGTAAGGAGCCCCAGCAACTTGACCCACTCGGCGCGTCCGAGCGGATGATTTTCCAAATAATCCGGCCAGGGGATGAGGTTCATACGGGTGTACCCAAGTTGTGCCGGAACACCTGCCGGGTTAGGCGAGTAGAACACCACACCGGGTTCAAGGCGAAGCATTTTCTCCACATCATAACGTTCTTCACCGCCAACATCGGTAAGTTTTCCCTCATTCAGCAGCCGACGTACGAGGGTATCGTTGATAAACCGACCCTCAGAAACTCCAACGATTCTTCCAACCTCCCCCAACGTAATGAGCGGTCCCCATTGGGTAGCCGAAAGGGCAATAATTCGTTCGAGGGGAGTCCGAATGACAAGCCTTTGATCGGATATATGATCCAAAGCTGCACCTTTGGGAGCCACAAAATAGTGCCCAAGGGTATCACTTCTGTGCCATGGATTGAAAATAACCACCTCAGCGTGGTCATCGTGCTGTATCATCGAAAAACCACGTGCATAACGGATATGCCCGCCCTGAGTTGAATCATCATTTTCAACATTAGAATGCGATGGGTTGCCGCACCCTGCGAACGCAGCCAATGCCGCACAAATAATAATTTGTAAAGTATTGGATAAGAGGTATTTCATTCGTTGAGGCAGGTCGGTATTTATGGGAGGTCGGAAAAGACATCCCGTTCAAGCAGGAGAATAGATTGCTGGTTGACGATATAATAGCGTTCGTTGTTGTACATGATTTCAATGGCGCCTTTTTGTAAAAAGATGGCTAAATCGCCTTCCATGGCCTGCAAAGGCATATAACGGTTATTTTCGTTTGGTTTTTTCCAGGATTCTTCTTCATGGTCAACCGGTACAGGAATGGGGTAGCCCGGGCCGACTTTTACCACATATCCGCTTTGAATGGATTCTTTTTCGGAATAGCCAGGAGGCAGAAAAAGCCCCGAACGCGTCTTGTCGGGCGTTGATTTTGGTCGGATAAGCACCCTGTCGCCCACCACAATCAATTTGTCGAGATGTTGAAACAATGATTCTGTCATGATTGGCGGAGATTAAGCTTTTTGTAAGGCTCCAAAATTACAAAAAGCCCGCTTAAATAGCCCTGTTCTGGAAAAAATACGGTAATTTTGCAGCTTACGAAACGCCTAAAATTAACAAAGGTTATGAGATTCACCCTTTTTAAGGCCGTCAAACCTAAACCATTCATCTATACTCCACGGTTCTACGATCCGGACAAGGAAGCTGCTGAAAAACGTAAAGCAGCTCTGGGTCTCGACAACACGCTCAGCGAGAGTGAGAAACTGCGCCTTCGGATGGAGCAGCGTTGGCGTCGGAACAAAAACCAGCCTTCTGATCATCCCTTCCGCAGCATCAGCTTGCTGATCTACATTGGAGTCATTGGTTTCGGCGTTTATTTCATCTTCTTCACCGACTTCATTGATAAGCTTTTACGTGCCTTTGGAGTTGGCAATTAATGCGATATGAGTGACATTATCAGGCTGCTGCCCGATTCCGTAGCCAATCAGATTGCCGCCGGCGAGGTGGTGCAACGGCCAGCATCGGCAGTGAAAGAACTCCTCGAAAATGCAGTTGACGCCGGCGCTACACAGATTGATCTTGTGCTGAAAGAAGCTGGAAAAATGTTGCTCCAGGTGAGCGACAACGGCTGTGGGATGTCGGGCACCGATGCCCGCATGAGTTTCGAGCGTCACGCCACTTCCAAGATCAGTAAAGCCGATGACCTGTTCTCCATCCGCACCATGGGGTTTCGAGGCGAGGCATTGGCCAGCATTGCTGCCATTGCACATGTAGAAATGAAAACCCGACGTTATGAAGACGAGTTGGGAACTTTGCTACGCGTCGAAGGTTCGGTTATGGTGTCACAAGAGCTATGCAGCACCGCAGCAGGTACGTGCATCACGGTGAAAAACCTTTTTTTTAATGTGCCTGCCCGTCGTAACTTCCTGAAATCGAATCAGGCCGAACTACGTCATGTGCTCGATGAGTTCCATCGTGTAAGCCTTATCCGGCCGGAAACAGGATTCTCGCTGACGCACAACGAGAAAAAGCTTTTTCATCTTCAACCGGGTACGTTTAAACAACGTATCGTTTCACTTTTTGGCAATGCTTACAACGAGCGGCTGCTGCCTGTAACCCTGACTACCGACGCACTGAGTATCGAAGGTTTTATTGGGAAAGCAGCCTTTGCCCGAAAGACCCGCGGCGAACAGTTTTTCTTCGTCAACAAACGCTTCATCCGGCACCCTTACCTGAACCATGCCGTGGAACAGGCTTTCCACGAGCTCTTGACGCAGGATAGTTTCCCTACCTATTTCCTTCACATCCAGATTGACCCTTCGGAGATTGACATCAACATCCATCCGACCAAAACGGAAGTCAACTTCCAGGATGCACGCATGGTGTATGCCTTTGTACACGCTGCAGTGAAGAAATCGCTCGGACAGCACGACTTAGCTCCGAAAATTGATTTCGATGTTCCTAGCGACCTGGGCATTGATTTTGGGGAGATCAGCCGGAGCGACAGGCCGGTGAACCCGCCAACGATTCCATTTAACCCCGATTACAATCCTTTTAGCAATCCGAAACCGGGACAAGCCCCCGTTTATCGGCCCGACCGTACAGAAAAAAACCACCGATGGAAATTGTTTTACGAGTATCTTACGCCAAGCCCGGCCCCAACTACAGAGCTGCCACAACCCACTGAGGATTTGCATCAGGTTCATCAATCGGTGATGCAGGTGCATGGGAAGTTTTTGATTGCTACGGTAAAATCGGGTCTTTTGCTCATTGACCAGCATCTGGCACATGTTCGTGTTCTTTTCGAAAAATATCTGCGACAGTTGGAGAAACATAAAATTGCTTCACAACAATTACTTTTTCCGGTAAATATCCACCTGAGTGCACCCGACTCAGAGCTGCTTCGCGAAATGTCGGCCCCGTTGAAAGAAGCCGGTTTTGTAATTGAGAGCCTGGGCGAACGCAGTTTTGTTGTCACCGGAATGCCCGAAGGCGTTGTACAGGATGCTGCCGAAGCCATCGAACAACTACTTGAAGCCCTCAAGGAGGAAAAAAACAACCTCCTCTCAAAGAAAAATTTTATTTTAGCTCACTATCTGGCAAAACAGTTTGCCATCCGATACGGGCAAAACCTCAGCGAAGACGAAATCATCACGCTCATTAACCAGCTTTTTGCCTGCCGGATGGCTGAAATTGCACCCGACGGACGAAAAATCCTGAAAGTGCTTACTTTAGACGAACTCAATACTTTGTTACGCTAAACCCGCTGAAAACGCTCATTTATGTCATACTATCAACCATCACGATTTCAACTGCTGCCTCCGGTGGTAAAAAATCTGTTGATTATCAACATTCTGTTTTTTTTAGCCACCATCACCTTTGAAACGACATTTCGCATTGACCTGACAAAGATTCTGGGACTGCACTACCCTGGCGCATCGGATTTCAAACCCTACCAGTTTGTCACCTATATGTTCATGCACGGAGGTTTTGCCCATATCTTTTTCAACATGTTCGCACTGTGGATGTTTGGAAACCGCATTGAATACGTCTGGGGAGGCAAACGTTTTCTCACTTTTTATATGATTACCGGTATTGGCGCCGGCATCTCGTATATCATCTGGATTCACTTTCTATTAAGTCCGGAACTGAGGCTTATTGACCAGTTTGTACAAAGTCACAACCCCGGCGACCTTGAGCAGTTTATTGCCTCGCATGTTTTTAAAATCAGTCAGTATTCGGGCGAGATTTGGTCGCAGTTTCAGGTTTTCGAGCAAAATTACCGCACCCTCAGTGTCCAGCCTGGCAATGTGCAGGCTTTGAACGGAGCAGTTGAATTCATGCAGCAATACAAAGAGTTTCTGATGAACCAGTCGGTAGTAGTTGGAGCTTCCGGAGCGGTTTTCGGTATTTTGTTGGCCTTCGGCATGATGTTTCCGAACGAACTCATCTTCATCTATTTCTTCTTTCCGCTAAGAGCTAAATATTTCGTCATCCTTTATGGCATATTCGAATTGGTGGAAGGTGTGATGAATCGCCCCGGAAACAACATCGCCCATTTTGCCCATCTGGGCGGCATGCTTTTTGGTTATCTTCTGATTGTTTACTGGAAAAAGAAAGGCGAGTTGTATTAAATCATGATGTATCAGGCACATCCACCACAGTTTTCCGACTCGGTCAAGGCGTTCTTTGGCCGCAAAACCGTTTTGTCGCGACTGATCCTCATCAATTTGCTGGTGTTTCTTCTGGGTTATATCGTGCATTTGGGAATGTGGCTTTTCAAGCTGGAAACTGCTGACGGCATACGCCTGTTCACCGAATGGATAGCTGTTCCATCCTCTTTGGCACGTTTGCTGCAAAAACCCTGGACACCGTTCACCTATATGTTTTTGCATGAGAATTTTTTCCATTTGCTGTTCAATATGGTGACGCTTTATTTTGGCAGTACAATATTTCTTAAATATTTCAACGACAGGCAATTGTTGCTGACTTATTTGATTGGCGGCCTCCTTGGAGCAGCTTTTTACATCCTTGCTTTTAATTTCTTTCCTGTTTTTTTAGAAGCCAACCCTTTCGCATTGGCATTAGGCGCTTCGGCCTCGGCGCTGGCAGTGGTGATTGCCGCAGCCGTATTTGCTCCGCAATACACCGTAGATCTGATGTTTATCGGACAAGTCAGGATGAAATATATCGCCCTATTTTTTATTCTCATGGATATTTTCAGCATCCAGGGGAACAATCCGGGCGGGCATATTGCACATCTCGGCGGTGCGGTGTGGGGGGCAATCTATGCTCTTTCACTTCGCAAAGGATTCAATCATTTCAGAGGTTTACAGCGTGTCAAAGGCAGTAGAATCCGCAAAAGGCGGAAACAGGAATCAACCGCCAAAAGCTATGGTGGCCGTCCGGTTAACGATGACGAATATAACCGTCAGCGGAACGAACGCCAACAAGAGGTTGACCGTATCTTGGACAAGATCTCGAAACATGGTTACGACAGCCTGAGCGAACAGGAGAAAGCGATTCTTTTCAGCCACTCACGAAAATGACGACCAACCGCGGGGAAAAGACCGGATTTTTCGGGTATTTGCGAAAAGCTTTTCTGCTTTTGGCCAACCCCCTTGCCTTGTTGTTGGCTGCGCTCTTTGCCATGTCGGCCCTCGCCGGCTTTGTCAATCCCGCTGAAAGCCACCTCTTTGCAACGGCAGGGTTATTTTTTCCGTTTCTTTTTCTGTCAATGCTGATCATCGTGGCTTTACTGGCTTTATTACACAGCAAATGGATCTGGCTGCACATTGCCCTGTTGCTGGCCTCGTTTCCGGTGGCCATGCGTTATATCGGCAATCCATTTTCGCGTCAATCGGGCGGATGGGTGGCCATAAGCTACAATGTTCATGGCTTCAGAGGATTTGGTCATACGAAAAAAGAAGAGGTACCACACCAAATCAGCGCTTACCTTAAAAAATCGGACGCCGATTTTGCCTGTATCCAGGAGTTCAGATCGTGGTCGGGCGATATTCAGAACGACATCAAATGGTTGATGGAGGCTTCAGGCTTTTCGGATCATTATTTCGTCGGTTATTGGAAACGGGGTGGTATTCAAAGCGATGGATATCTGCTGTTAAGTAAATTTCCTATTCTCTCGGGCGGCCCTATTTCCTCAGATACCCGGCGACAGATCGGCGCTTTCATAGATGTGGTTCTCAACAAAGACCAACTCCTGCGTGTGGCAACAGTGCATCTGATCTCTTTCTCTCTCGAACAACAGGAAATTGACGCCTTTGGCGATGCAGCGGCTTTGGAAATGGATTTGTTGAAAAAACATGGCCGGAGCCTCTGGGGAAAGCTGAGCAGCTCATTCAAAACAAGGGCTATTGAAATAATTGATTTCAAAAAGTTTGTGGAAGAAAGCCCTCATCCTCTCATTGTGTGCGGCGACTTTAATGATACACCCGCATCATACACATATCAAAACATTGTTAAAACCGGGCTAAAAGACAGCCACCTTGAAGCCGGTTTCTGGTTAGGTTCCACCTATGCCGGAAAACTTCCATGGCTGCGCATTGATTATTGTTTTGGTACGGGTGATATCCTTTTTAAAAAGTCGGATGTCAACCGGCTCCCTTATTCTGACCATTATCCCGTTAACGTTCATTTTGAATTCGCGCAGCCACAGCCATGAACTTCAAGCTTATCTCCGATTTCAAGCCCACAGGCGATCAGCCCGATGCCATCCGCCAGTTGGTGGAAGGTTTGCAACGAGGCGACAAGGCCCAGACACTCCTGGGAGTGACCGGCTCGGGAAAAACCTTCACGGTTGCCAATATGCTGGCTGAGGTGAATCGCCCCGCCTTAGTGCTGAGCCACAACAAAACTTTAGCTGCCCAGCTTTATGGCGAGTTCAGACAGTTTTTCCCCGATAATGCCGTCGAATATTTTGTTTCGTACTACGATTATTACCAGCCTGAAGCCTATATACCTACCACAAATACTTACATTGAGAAAGACCTTTCCATCAACGATGAGATTGAGAAACTGAGGCTGAGCACCACCTCAGCCCTCTTGTCGGGCCGTCGCGACGTCATCGTTGTTTCGTCAGTATCTTGTTTATATGGCATTGGGAATCCCGACGATTTTACCAATAACACCATTCATTTGGCCATCGGCCAGCGCATCTCGCGCAACTACCTGTTGCAATTGCTTGTTAATGCGCTTTATAGCCGTACGGTAACCGACCCCGGACGAGGACAGTTTCGTGTCAAGGGTGATATATTGGACGTCTTTCCGGCTTATAACGACAGCGGATTCCGTATTTTCTTCTGGGGCGATGAGATTGAAAATATCGAACGTTTTGAAACCCAAAGCGGAAAGAGGATCGAAGGTTTGGATGAAGTAAGCATTTTTCCTGCCAACATTTTCGTCACTTCACCCGACACCATGCGCTCGGCCTTAACCAATATCCAACGCGATCTGTTCAAACAAGCGGCCTATTTCAGAGAGATTGGCCGTCACGAAGAAGCTAAGCGATTAGAAGACAGGGTGATATATGATATGGAAATGATGCGCGAACTGGGCTATTGCAGCGGCATTGAGAATTATTCATTATACTTTGACGGGCGAAAACCCGGAATGCGGCCCTTCTGCCTGCTCGACTATTTCCCTGACGATTACATCACCATCATTGACGAAAGCCATGTCACCATACCACAGATAAGAGCCATGTATGGCGGCGACCGTTCCCGTAAACAGATTTTGGTGGAGTATGGTTTCCGTTTGCCTGCTGCATTGGACAACCGACCTCTCAAATTTGATGAGTTTGAAGCCTTGAGCGGACAGACGATTTATGTAAGTGCAACGCCCGCTGATTACGAGCTTCAGAAATCGGAAGGTGTGGTCGTGGAACAGCTTATCCGCCCGACAGGACTTCTTGACCCGCTCATCGAGGTACGACCTTCGGGCAACCAGATTGACGACCTGCTCGAAGAGATTGCCAAAACCATTGAATCTGGACACCGTGTTCTGGTGACCACCCTTACCAAACGTATGGCCGAAGAGTTGACCAAATATCTCAGCCGGATCAATGTGAAAAGCCGTTATATCCATTCTGATGTGGAAACGCTCGAAAGAGTAGAGATCATGCGCGGATTACGCTTAGGGGAATTCGACGTATTGGTAGGCGTGAACCTGTTACGCGAAGGCTTAGATCTTCCGGAAGTGAGCTTGGTTGCAATTTTAGATGCCGATAAGGAAGGTTTTTTACGTTCGGAGAAGTCGCTCACACAAACCGCAGGGCGTGCCGCCCGCAATGCCGAAAGCAAGGTAATCATGTATGCCGATACCATCACCGGTTCGATGCAACGCACCATTGACGAGACTTTGCGTCGCCGCGAAAAACAGATGAAGTATAACAACCAACACGGAATCACCCCGACCACCATCCGAAAAACCATGACTTCCATCCTTGGTCAGGGAGCATTGGTGGATGTAGCCGCCGAAGGTCAGAAGGCTTATCCTGAACCGGCAAAAGCCGATGTAGCCAACGATCCGGTGGTGGCATATATGTCGAAAGAAGCCCTTGCGAAAGCCATTGCCAAAAGCAAACGCAGCATGCAGGAAGCCGTCAAAGAACTTGATTTCATAGAGGCTGCACGTTTGCGCGACGAAATTGCAGCATTGGAAAAAATCCTTTCGGAAAGAATTTAATCCTGAATCTTTACGGGAAAATTTGTGGTTGATAAGAGTGCCCACAGGCGACCTTCCTCTTATCTTTTGCCGGAACAAGAATACTATGGTTTTCTATTTCAGCAAGAGTTCGATCACCGTGTCAGGCTTTTCCCAAACGATATTGTCAATAGAGATAAACAGACCTTCGGGCTGCTGTTTGAAACGAAGGTTCCGGCCATCGGGAAATAATCTGGCTTGTTTCACCTTTGAGTCAAATCCGGGAAGAAACACAAAATTCAGGTCCACTGGCCGGAGCAGATGCACAAAAGCTTTGTCTTTGGTGGCCGTCACCACGCCCCATTCCTGTGGCTCGATCAGTTTTCCGCGCGTACCATAAATGGTTTCCCCGTAGCGATTCAACCATTCGCCAATCTTCGACAAAGTGTCGGTAAACGCTTCGGGGATGCTGCCATCGGGGCGTGGTCCGATGTTAAGCAGCAAATTGGCATTGCGGCCGGCTGCATTCACTAAATAGTGGATGAGGGTGGCGGAGCTTTTGTAGTTTTCGTCGGTGATGTTATAGCCCCATGAGTTGTTCATCGTTTCGCAAGTTTCGAGAGGCAACACGTCGGAAGGTGCCTGAGAACTAAAACCGCTTTTGTTCTGTCCGGGCAGATCGCGTTCAAACATCTGAAAATCTTCGCCCGAAAACGGGTCAAGATGATGGTTGTTTCCGATGAGGCAAGCCGGTTGCAACTCGTGAATCAAGCCGTAGATTTCATCGTATTTCCAGTCTAAGCGCGAACGCATATCGTCGCTTCCTTCCACATTGGTCTGATCCCAATGACCATCGAACCAAACCGACAACACATCGCCGTATTGGGTAAGCAACTCGGTCAGTTGGTTTTTCATAAATTGCAGATAAGCTTCATAATTGCCTTCACTCCGGCGGCCGGTTTTCTTCCCGGTACGTCCGGTCTGGTGTGGATAGTCATCGCGATACCAGTCGGTAAGTGAATAATATAGGCCCAAAGGCATGCCTTGCTGCCGACATTCATCGGCTAAGGCTTTCAACACATCCCGGCCGTAAGGGGTTTTGGTGATTTTCCAATCAGAATATTGGGTATCCCAGTTGGAAAAACTGTCGTGATGGCGGGTGACAAAGACAATGTATTTCATCCCGGCCTGCTTTGCTGTTGAAACCCATGTCTTTGCGTCGAAGTGTTGCGGAAAAAATGCATCCTGCAGTTTTCTGTATTCATCTTTGTGGATGCCACGGTTGTTCATCACCCATTCGCCGGCACCCAACATGCTCGATGGCCCCCAATGGATGAACATTCCAAACTTCATTTCCTGAAAAAGCGCACGCTTGGTCAAGTTGGCCTCTGAAGGCCGATATTCTTGTGCCTGAGCGGAAAAACCGACAGCAAAAAGAAAAACGATAGCAAAAAAACGGTTCATGTTTTATAATGGTTTTCAAAAAAAATTGACGGATAATAAAGCAGATAAAATTACGGCTTTTTGCAAAGCACAGAAGCTGCATCCGATCAGATGGTGAGAAAGAAAATGCAGATTCAATGTCCCTTGGCAAATGCGCTGAGATATTTGTCAATATAGAATTGTTTTTCTCGCGATTGGTATTGCTGAATATAGCGTGGATGCTCAAGCACCGTCATTTTGTCGAAAAAACGGTGTTGTTTGTTCAGCTCGTCAAGATAGCGGGCATTTTTCTTTCCCAGCACAAAGACTTCCTTGCAGTCTAAACCCAACTCAAAATGACGTTTCATGCTCTCGGCCATAAATACCTTCACACATTCAAAAAGCAGCGGATCGTCATAATAGTTGGCATTCAGCCAATGGCCATCTTTTTGTTGCCGGACAATGGCCAAAGGGAATGGCGAGTTGATATAGAACTGATTGTAAAACGTCTCCGCACCCCCAAAAGCAGCAATCATATCATACACAAACACCGATGACACTTCATGGGTTTGTTCACTTTTCATGCTGATGCCACACACTTGTTCCAGACGTTTGGTATCGGTAAATGGTACACCTGTAGCGCCGGCGCCGTGCCTCCCGGGATTGATGCCGATGATGAAACGGCGCGGTTTGAGGTCGTCATAATATTTCCGGTAGAACCGCTCCATCACTTCCATCGTTTCAGGGTTTTCGAGGAAAGGGTTCAGTACCCCAAAACCTGCAGGAAGCGCCCCAGCATATGACAATTCGCGGTTAAAACGGATAATCTGATCGGCTAAGGTGTGGCCTGTTGACATGTTTGGGCATTTTTCGGTCGCAAAGGTAAGCACCATCGTGAGAAAATTCTGTGGTGTAACTCATAAGGAAGTCTAATCAGCAAATGGATATTTTGCCGACGATCACGGTTAAGTTTATCAACAATGCTGATATATAGCTTCTTACACTTTTTGAAGGCTCAGCACCTTATTTGTATTCTTTGTGGTTTAACCTGCATTTTTTGAACATAAAGTTCACGGAGCGTTTATCCATCAATCGCGAAGAAAAATTCATGTGAAGCCGTTAAAAACCTTATTAAAAAAGCGCATCTTTCTCCATGTTTTTAACTGAACAAAGCTGCTTGAAGGTTTGTTTATTATATAAAAACAAAACGAAAATGGGGAATAAAAAGACAGTTATCGTCGTAGGCGGAGGTTTTGCAGGAATCAACTTTGTTAAAAAGTTAGACAAAGATCTATTCGAAGTCATCCTTTTCGACCGGTTAAATCACCATCAGTTTCAGCCCCTGTTTTATCAGGTAGCTACTTCGCAAATTGAACCATCGAGCATCTCGTTTCCGCTTCGGCACATCTTCAGGGGGCAAAAAAACGTACGCATCCGTTTGGCTGAAGTGTTGTCCGTTGATCCTAATGCTCATAAAATCCAAACCAGCATTGGCGAATACGGTTATGACTATTTAGTGCTGGCTATGGGCTGCAAAACAAATTTTTTCGGCAATCAGAGTATTAGCGAACATGCCCTCACGCTCAAAACCACATACGAAGCCATCGGTATCCGCAACCATATCCTTCAGGCTTTTGAAAATATCATTTCGGCGCCGGAGAGCGAAAAGGAAGCCTTGTCGAACCTAGTGATCGTCGGCGCCGGTCCAACCGGTGTTGAGCTTGCCGGCGCCTTTGCCGAAATCAAAAAAAACGTGCTGCCCCAGGATTATCCCCGCATTGACTTCTCCAAGTTCAGGATCATCCTTATCGAAGGAAGCAAAAACACCCTAAACAGCATGAGCGACAAGGCCAAGGCCACTTCATACCGCTATCTTCAGCAGATGGGTATTGAAATCATGACTGAAACAATTGTTACCCACTACGACGGCGAAACTCTGGCCCTCAACAACGGCACCACCATCCGAACCAAGAGTCTGATTTGGGCTGCCGGCGTCACGGCCAACACTATCCAGGGGCTGCCAGAGAGCTGTCTTGCCCCAGGTGGAAGGGTGAAAGTTGACCGCATCAACCGACCTGTCGGATGCAAAAACGATATTTTCGTATTGGGCGATATGGCCTTGATGGAGACCCCAAAATACCCAAAAGGACATCCGCAATTGGCCAATGTGGCCATCAACCAGGCGCTAAACTTAGCCAAAAACATGAAAAAAATAGAGACCGGAAAGGCTACCAAAGAATATGAATACCGCGACTTGGGCGCCATGGCCACCGTTGGACGCAACAAAGCCATCGTTGACCTGCCATTTCTCAAATTTACCGGCTTCCCTGCCTGGGTCGTCTGGATGTTTCTGCATCTGATGCTTATCCTGAGCGTGCGCAACAAACTCATCATCTTCATCAACTGGGCCTGGGCCTATATCACCAAAGACTCGGCACTGAGGCTTATCCTTACCCAGCCGGGGAAAAAATAATTGACCTATCAGGAGTACAAACTTAAATCCCACCTGTCAATAAAGACAATGCTGTCTGTCGCAGTGATGGTTGCGTTTAAGTTGTACTTTTGCTTCACCAAAAAAAAATAGAATTTGAACTTTTCCGACTTCTCTTTGGCCGTACCGGTGATGGAAGGAATCATGGCGATGGGCTACGACAAACCCACGCCCATCCAGGAGCAGGCCATTCCAATTATACTTGCCGGACACGACCTGATTGCCTGTGCGCAGACGGGTACAGGTAAGACAGCCGCTTTTCTGCTTCCGGTGATTCACCGTTTGGTGAAACAGGGGCCCTCCGACGACAACATCCGCGTCTTGATTATCGCCCCCACACGTGAGCTGGCTATTCAGATTGACCAACAGTTGCAGGGCTTTGCATATTTTGCCGGTCTCAGCAGCATAGCCATCTATGGTGGCGGTACCGGAGCAGGCTTCGAGCAGGAAAAAAAAGCTCTGCAACAGGGCGCTCAGGTGATTGTGGCCACTCCCGGGCGACTCATCTCGCACCTCAGCATGGGTTATGTTGATTTTTCCAATCTTCAATACCTTATCCTCGACGAAGCCGACCGTATGCTCGATATGGGATTCCTGCCTGACATCACCCGCATCATCAGTCAATTGCCTGCACAACGGCAGACGTTGCTTTTTTCGGCCACCATGCCCGAAGGAATCAGGCGTCTTTCTGAGAAAATATTGAATGCACCGCAACAAATCAATCTCTCGGTATCAAAACCGGCCGAGAATGTGTTACAGGCAGCCTACCTTGTTCACGAGAATCAGAAAATCGCTTTAGTCGAGTCGCTGATTCAGGGAAAAGACCTGCCCCTGATTCTCATCTTCGTGTCAACCAAAGCCGGTGTAAAAGAAGTAGAAAGTATTCTTCGGCGAAAACAGTTCAACGTGAGCGCCATCCATTCCGATCTTGAGCAGGAGCAGCGCATCGAGGTGATGAACCGTTTCAAGGCGCGAATGCTTCAGGTGTTAGTTGCCACTGACATTGTCTCGCGCGGCATTGATGTGGACGACATCAGCTTAGTAATCAACTACAACGTTCCCGGCGATGCCGAGGATTATGTGCACCGCGTAGGGCGCACCGCCCGTGCCGAACGCAGCGGTGTGGCACTGACATTCGTCAGCGAAAAAGAGTTTGGTAAGTTTCACCGGATCGAAAAGTTCCTGGGAAACCCCATCCGCAAACTTCTTTTGCCGGCTCACCTTGGCGAAGGCCCGTCGGCCGAAAACTATGCCGCCTCCGAACGACAAGGCCGTAATAGACACAACAATGGAGGATTTCGCAAGAAAAACACCTCTGCACATCCACGGCAAAAAGCTGGACAAGGTGGCAAACCACGCCGCAGCGACAGTCGGCCGCCAAAGCACTGACAAGCAGGAGGGCACACTACAACAACCAAACCTTGCCAAAAAAGTATTGTTTCTTTGAATGAAAAATATCTCGGCAAACGCATTAGCCTGAGGTCAGGTCAATCCGTTTTTCCCCACTGAAGCTGCCTTCGATACATCTGTATAGTGTTTTCGATACCGTAGTAGAGGGCTTCGCTGATGAGCGCATGGCCGATGGAGACTTCCAAAAGATTGGGAACCTCCCGGGCAAAAAAATTGAGGTTAGCTAAGCTTAGGTCGTGCCCGGCATTGAGACCCAACCCCAGTTTTCCGGCTTCAATAGCTGCATCCATAAAAGGCCGGACAGCTTTCTGCGGGTTATCCGGAAAAGCTGCCGCATAGCTTTCGGTGTAAAGTTCAATGCGGTCGGTTCCCGTTTCGGCGGCATGGCTCACCATCAACGGGACGGGATCAACAAAGATGGACACCCGAATGCCGGCCTCTTTGAAAACGCCAATCACCTCGCGCAGAAACGTTTTGTGCTTCAACGTATTCCAGCCATGGTCGGAAGTGAGTTGCGCCGGATCATCGGGGACCAACGTTACCTGATGCGGGCGGTTTTCGAGCACTAAACGAATAAATTCGGGTGTGGGATTGCCCTCAATATTCAGCTCGGTGGTCACGATTTTTCGCAGCAACTGCACATCTCGGGTGGTGATATGTCGCTCATCGGGGCGCGGATGTACGGTAATGCCTTGCGCACCAAACCGTTCGCAGTCGGCAGCAAACTGTTGAACATCGGGCACGTTTCCGCCGCGGGCATTGCGCAGCGTGGCCACTTTGTTAATGTTTACGCTTAACTTTGTCATCGTAAGAGTTTCGCGCAAAAGTACTAAATTGCGCCCTTTTTTCAAGCCAAATCATTTAAATATGCGTGTGGTCATTCAACGCACCGCTTCGGCTTCGGTGCAGATTCAAAACCAGCTTCATGCCTCCATCGGCAAAGGGCTGCTCATCCTTCTGGGCATCGAAGAGAGCGATACCATGGAGGATATCCAATGGCTTTGCGGGAAGATAGCCCGTCTGCGGGTGTTCACCGACAGTGAAGGACTAATGAACCTCGACCTCGAGGCGGTGAACGGCGAACTGTTGGTGGTGAGCCAGTTTACCCTTCATGCCTCAACGAAAAAAGGCAACCGTCCGAGTTATATCCGGGCTGCAAAGCCCGAGAAGGCTATACCGCTCTATGAAGCTTTTGTCAAACTGCTTGGCGATGAGACAAAACGGCCGGTAATGACAGGCATCTTTGGCGCCATGATGCAGGTATCGCTCGTGAACGACGGCCCGGTGACTATCTTCATTGATTCACGCAACCGCGAGTGACAAAGCATGCAGCCACACAGAAAATCCATCCTTTTCGCCCTGCTCTCGGTGGCTTTCTGGTCAACGATGAGCTCGGCTTTCAAAATCACTCTCCGTTATATTGCTCCCGACCTGCTCCTGCTGTGGGCTTCTTTTTTTTCAATCTTGGTTTTGGCAGTTATACTTGCATTGAGAGGCCAGTTTGGACAGCTTTTCCATCAAAGCCTGAAACAGTTTTGGTGGTCGTCGCTTTCGGGCTTCATCAATCCCTTTGCCTATTATTTAGTTCTTTTTAAGGCTTACGACCTATTGCAGGCACAGGAAGCCGGCACGCTCAACTATAGCTGGCCGGTGGTGCTCACCATCCTGTCGGTTCCCCTGCTGGGACAAAAAATCGGGCTGCGGGCTTTTCTCGCCATCCTGATTAGTTTTTTCGGGCTGTGGGTCATCAGCACCAAAGGTCAGATATGGCCGGTTCGTTTCACCAATCCGGCCGGTGTGGCCTTGGCTCTGGGCAGTGCCGTGCTGTGGGCAGTATATTGGATCATCAACCTGAAAGATTCACGCGATGCACTGATAAAAATTTTTATGAACACCTTTTTTGGAGGTGCCTATATCACCGCTTATCTGTTTTTCTTTTCCGAGATTAGTTTTCCTGCCTGGCAGGCCCTTGCAGGCGCATTTTATATCGGCCTCTTCGAGATGGGGATCACTTTCGTGTTTTGGTTGTTGGCTCTGAAATACGCCCCACACACCGCCAAAGTGAACAACCTCATCTTTCTCTCGCCTTTTATGGCTTTATTTTTTATCCGTTTATTTGTCGGTGAAGCCATCCTGCCCAGCACTATCATCGGCCTGTTACTCATCGTGAGCGGGATTATCCTTCAACAGTTGCCTTCACATTGGTTTAATCTGAAACTGTTTTTCAAAAAATGACGACTTCTGCTGTTCATTATTCGGAACTCACACTCCGCGTGGTCGAAATTGCCCATCAGGCAGCCGATTTTATACGTCAACATGCCGGGCGGCTTCAAACCAACGACATCATTCACAAAGGCCTGCACGATTTGGTCTCCTATGTGGATAAAGGCGCCGAAGACATGATTAAGAAAGAGCTGTTACGTCTGCTACCCGGCTCGGGATTCATTGCCGAAGAGAGCGGTAGCCAGTTAGCTCCACGTTTCAACTGGATTATTGACCCATTGGACGGAACCACCAATTTTGTCCACGGATTGCCGGTTTATAGTGTGAGCATCGCGTTGCAGGAGTTTGGCATCACCGTTTCCGGTGTAGTGTTGGAAGTCAATCTGAACGAGTGTTTTTATGCGGCTAAAGATGGCCCGGCCTTTTGCAACGGACAACAAATTGCCGTGAGTCAGACTCCCACCTTGGAGCAAAGCCTCCTTGCCACCGGATTTCCTTATAGCGATTTCAGCCGGATGGAGCCCTATATGAAACTCTTTGACCATCTGATGCGTCACAGCCGAGGGCTGAGACGGCTCGGCTCGGCTGCCGTGGATCTGGCTTATGTAGCTTGCGGCCGGTTCGATGCCTTCTATGAATATGCCCTGCACCCGTGGGATGTGGCTGCCGGTGCTTTTATCGTGGAGCAGGCCGGAGGAAAAGTAAGCACCTTCCATGGAGAAAACAACGCCGTAAACGGCCCTGATATCCTTGCCGGAAACCCCGCCATTCACCACCAAATGCTTCAACTGACCTCAAAACTCTTTTAACTCGTTGTCCAAACAACAGCAACTCTCCTATACTGCCACCAACCTTACAAAGATTGCGATACAACTCTCTGATTGCTAAAACAGCATGACGATTTTGCCATGATTGGATATGCAGGCGAGCGTAATTCGTTTTGAACGTAGATTATTTCTCAAAAGAAACTATCGAAAAACTTTAAACCATAGCCGGGTCGGGTGCGCGGGCAGGC
>JACFNF010000070.1 GCA_019454985.1 Bacteroidales bacterium | reverse complement strand
TGTTAAGATGTTAAAATGTTAGCATGTTAAAATGTTAGGATGTTAGGATGTTAAAAGGTTAGAATGTTAGAGTACTACAATTAACAAGTTAACCCACTAACAAGCTAACCCGCTAACCCTCTAACCCATTAACAAGCTAACCCATTAACCCCCTAACCCACTAACAAGCTAACCCTCTAACCCACTAACAAGCTAACCCTCTAACCCTCTAACCCTCTAACAAACTAACCCTCTAACCCACTAACAAGCTAACCCACTAACCCACTAACAAACTAACCCACTAACAAACTAACCCGCTAACCCCCTAACCCACTAACAAGCTAACCCTCTAACCCATTAACAAGCTAACCCTCTAACCCTCTAACCCACTAACAATCTAACCCGCTAACCCACTAACCCTCTAACCTGCTAACCCGTTAACCCACTAACCCGTTAACCCACTAACCCACTAACCCACTAACCCTCTAACCCTCTAACAAACTAACCCCCTAACCTGCTAACAAACTTGACCCAATAACAATTAGGAAAATGAAAAACTTCGCCCTCATCGGTGCTGCCGGATACATCGCACCGCGCCACATGAAAGCCATTAAAGAAACCGGCAATAACCTTGTTTGTGCCCTCGACCCTTATGATGGAATCGGAATCATGGACAGCTTTTTCCCCGATGCCGCCTTCTTTACCGAACCCGAACGCTTCGATCGCCACTTGGATAAGCTCCGCCGTTCTGGCCAAGGTCTTATTGACTATGTGAGCATATGTAGTCCCAACTACCTCCACGATGCCCACATCCGCATGGCGCTACGCAACGGCGCCCACGCCATCTGCGAAAAACCCATTGTCCTCAACCCTTGGAACGTAGATGCCCTCCGGGAAATCGAACATGAGCTCGGACGCAATATCTATACCATTCTCCAGCTACGCCACCACCCAGCCATAATTTCTTTGAAGGAAAAAGTAAAAAGAGCCAAGGAAAAAGAGCCAAGTGAGCCCTACGATATTGATCTTACATATATAACCTCCCGTGGTGCATGGTATCACAGAAGCTGGAAGGGCGACATCGAAAAAAGCGGAGGCGTTGCCACCAATATCGGGGTGCACTTCTTCGATATGCTGACCTGGATTTTCGGCCCGGCTAAAGAAAACATCGTCCACCTGAGACGCCCCGACTGTGCCGCCGGTTTCCTGCAACTGGAACATGCACGGGTGCGATGGTATCTGAGCATCAACCGCGACGACTTGAAAAAGACCCCCGCCGCCCCCGGAAAAACCACCTACCGCAGCATCACCGTTGACGGACAAGAGATCGAGTTCTCCGAAGGCTTCACCGACCTGCATACCGTCAGCTACCGCGAAATCCTCAACGGCAACGGCTTTGGGCTCGAAGATGCCCGGCACAGCATCGAGATAGTACACGCAATACGCAATAATAATTCGGTTGGAAAAACTGGTGATTATCACCCCTTTGTATAACTTTTAGCCGTTAGCTTTAAGCGATTAACCATAAGCTAACAGCCAAAAGCCAAAGACCAAATCTTTGAACCCAAAACATCACTCCCCATTCCCACACCATGGAAAAACACAAAATCCTCCTCATCACTGGTGGCACAGGCTCTTTTGGTAACGCAGTGCTACGACGGTTTCTTCACAACGACTTTTTCAGGGAAATCCGTATTCTGTCACGCGACGAAAAGAAACAGGATGATATGCGTCGCTTTTACAAAGACGACAAAATCAAATATTATATCGGTGATACACGCGACAAACGCTCGGTTGACGTTGCTATGCGGAACGTTGATTATGTCTTTCAGGCAGCGGCCCTAAAACAGGTGCCTTCGTGCGAATTCTTCCCCATGGAAGCCGTACGTACCAATGTGATGGGTGCCGAAAACGTTTTGGACTCTGCAATCCAGCACGGTGTTAACAGTGTGGTGGTACTCAGTACCGACAAAGCAGTTTATCCCATCAACGCAATGGGAATGAGTAAAGCCCTGAGTGAAAAACTGATGGTAGCCAAAAGTCGCGGACTAAACGGCTCAGACCTGACCTTTTCCTGTACTCGCTATGGTAACGTCATGGCTTCGCGAGGCTCAGTCATCCCTTTGTTTGTCGAACAAATCAAAACCGGTAAGCCACTCAGCATCACCGACCCTGAAATGACCCGCTTCATGATGACGCTGGATGATGCCGTAGAATTGGTTTGGTTTGCATTCAACAATGCCCAGAATGGCGACATGTTCGTGCAGAAAGCCCCTGCCGCCACTGTCGAAGTATTAGCCTTGGCCTTGAAAGAACTTTACAACGCAAGCAATCCGATTCAGGTGATCGGAACCCGCCACGGCGAGAAACTCTATGAGACCTTGGTCAACCGTGAAGAAATGGCCAAAGCCATTGATATGGGTGATTATTATCGTATTCCGGCTGATAATCGTGACTTGAACTATGGGAAATTCTTCACCGAAGGCGAAACCAAAGTCTCCGAAGTTGAAGACTACACCTCGCACAATACCGAGCGTCTCGACGTGGAAGGAATGAAACAACTCCTGCTCAAACTCCCGTTCATCCGCAAAGATATCCTCAATGAGGACATCTCCAACATTTATGAACCTTAATTAATGTTGAAGTACCACAGAATACTTTAGAGTCATGTAATGAAAAGCACTGTGTCAAACACTAAGAAACACTGTGAAACTTATCAAAGGTAACATTCACAAAGATCATCGAGGGATTGTTAGATTCGTTAACGACTTTGATTTCGAGAGAATAAAACGCTTCTACACCATCACCCATCCCGATACCTCCGTCATCCGTGCCTGGCAGGGTCATAAATTAGAAACCAAATACTTCTACGTCAACAAAGGCAGCTTCCTCATCAACTGGATTGAGATTGACAACTGGCAGCAGCCTTCAAAGGAACTTGAAATAAATTCTTACACTCTCTCCGACACTCAAAGCGAAATCCTCATCATCCCTCCCGGCCATGTCAACGGCTTTAAAGCCCTCGAACCGGATTCAACGATGATGGTCTTTTCGGATATGCTGCTGGAAGACTCAAAAAACGATGATTACAGATTTCCTGAGGATTACTGGATGGTGGAACACTGATAACACAGATTGGGCAGATGATCGCAGATAATATGGAAAATAATTTTATGACAGAACAGTATTTGCATAAAGAAATAACTTCAAAGATCATAAGCTGTTTTTATAAAGTTTACAACGAACTTGGCTATGGTTTTCTAGAGAAAGTGTATGAGAATGCGTTGAAAATAGAGTTGGAAAATAATGGAATGGCTGTCGAAAAACAAAAACCCATTTCCGTTTATTATAATGATCACCTGGTTGGAGAGTATTATGCTGATCTTATCGTTGAAGATAAAGTGATCCTTGAATTGAAAGCTGCAGAAACGCTTTGTGAAGAGCACGAATATCAACTCATCAACTATCTTAAAGCAACCAATATAGAAGTAGGGCTGCTTCTTAACTTTGGTAAAAAACCGCAAATTTCCAGAAAAATATTCACGAATAAATAAAAGTAGAAGACACAAAAAACAGCGAAAATCTATACAATCCGCGTCATCTGCGTTCCAAATAGAATAGAACACAGATAACACTGATCAAGCAGAAGCTCACAGATAAAAAACAGCGGAAATCTACTTAATCCGCGTCATCTGCGTTCCAAATAGAATAGAACACAGTTCACACTGATCAAACAGAAAATCACAGATAAAAATCAGCGGAAATCTACTTAATCCGCGTCATCTGCGTTCCA
>JACFNF010000025.1 GCA_019454985.1 Bacteroidales bacterium | reverse complement strand
GTTACAAGCAAGCATTAAGACTATTCACATAATCGGTTAAAATCCCGCCGCATAAATAATTCCATGGGGAAATTTGATATAGAATATGATTTCAGACAAGACAGTAAAAGCGGCGACCCTGATACCGATAGTACGAAGCTGTATGAATTGCATAAAATATTGTGGGGCAAGCAGCTTCCAAACGGAAAGACATTTAACTTTAATTATAACAGGTGGTTACGGTAGGTTGCTCTTACAGAACGATTTGTGCATGAATTTGTCGAGCGACAGAATGTGCCCTCATTATGACGGAAAATACAGCAATAAATTTGACGGTTGGCTTTCAGACTTGGAACGAGAAGAACTAAAACAAAAAGTGCGGACAATTGGCGGACATATAATTTTTCCTGCACATAAAAAAAATGGTTTCACAATCAATCAAGCCAGAGGTGTAAGCAGAATAATTTGCGACAGGTTCGATTTGACATTGGAGTGTATTAGACGTTTTTACCAAGACGAAGAAAGCCCACTTTCCAAGAAATTAACAAACTACAAGGATTTTTTTGACTTGTTTATTGACTTTAGTGGTTATGTTGAGTTTTTCCATTTAAAAGACTTCGTTGACCAAAATGAGCAAATTGAATTTTCATTACCGTTTGACAATTTCAACAGACCACCAATACCACAAACGAATGACGAGTATAGACAATATAAAAAGCATACATTGAATTTAATAAATAAAAGAAATAAACGAATTTTAGAAAACATATCAAGTGAATAATAAACAACTTGAAAACAGGAATGCCAGCCTGTAACAGCTCGCTTGGCAAAAGCGGCATATAACGACTTCGATTGAAAGTTTTTCGTAAATTTAAAGTTTCGTCTTCGGTTGAAGTTTAGTGCTAAAAATGCCGCCTTCGCCAAGCGAGGCAGACGGTTGCTGCAAGCTTTTGGTGCGATTTTCGTTCATTTTGATGATTTTGGTGAGGAGAAAATGATTCATGTCTCGGTAAAATGGTGCTATTTTTATTTTTTCGACAAAACAACAGCTGTTCGCCGACCAAGGCAAACACAAAGCTCACAAACTTTCAAATTTTAAATTCAAAAAAGCTTATGCTTGCAATAGGAAACACCCAAATTTCAATGTACTTGAAGCCTCTGAAAAGAAATCTTTCTTTGACAAAACAGGGTTCAGACTTGACACACAAGCAGAAATTAAAATCAAATAGATAAACAAGAACACCAGCTGCCAACAAGCGGTTTGAACGCAAGGCGGGCAAATCGCTTCGATTGAACATTTTCGGTAATTTGTAATACCATTCTTCGATTGAAGGTAATCCTTTAGAATCCGCCATTTCGGCAAGCTGGTCAAACAATATTTCCCCTCTCCACAAAACGAACAAAGGTTAAAAATTCTGCTTCCTGAAAAAGGTGGGAATGGTCTTTAAAATGATTTTGAGGTCGGTCATCGGGCTCGAAATCATGGCGTACTGATTATCTAAGGCGATGCGTTCTTCTTCGAGATGAAAACGGTTCGACTTTACTTGCCAAAGCCCCGTAATGCCTGCCGGCGCAAGAAAGCGATACGACATTTGATCGGTAGTCAGGCGTTCTGCCTCATACAACGGCAGCGGGCGATTGCCTACGATGGACATATCGCCTTTGAGAACATTGAAAAATTGAGGTAACTCATCAAAATTCGTTCGGCGGATAAAACGCCCGATTCGTGTTACACGAGGGTCGTTCTCGGCTTTGAAAAATGTGGGGTTCAGGCGTTGTTCGCGCTTGAGCTCCATATACCAGTTTTCGCAAATCGTAGTGCCATCAATAAACAGCAACGGCGAGCAATTGGTGCCAAGACGTTGACATTCAGGACATCTGTCTGTTCCGTGCTCAAAATCGTGCTTGTGCCGCTTTTGTATCAGGTATAGATTAAGATCCGACATCGAAGGAAGCTCTTCTTCAGCACCCTGCCGCATCGAACGGAATTTGTAAAAACGGAATTTGTCGTAGCCGGTGCCTATCCTGTCAGAAACATAAATGACCGGACCTTTTGATTCCAGTTTAATGAGGATGGCAATGATCAGCATGATTGGCGAAGTAACCAGCAATGCAAGCGAAGAAAAAACAATGTCGAATATACGTTTCCCTACTCCAATACGAAAACTTTGGAAGGATTCCGGTTGATGTGTCTTAAAGCTTTTGTCCATACTGGATGTTCTAAGGAACAAAAACGATTCCGGCAAAAATAATCATTCCATTTAATATAACAGGACGATTGTTTTTGAAAAAAGCTTCAACAGCTCTTTTTGGTACGGATGGTTTTGTTTTTTTCGACCGTTTGAAGAGCTAATGTGGGATTTTTTCGGAAAAACTAATGAAAACACTCGGATGGCGTAAGCCTTAAAAGGATTATTTATTGTTGTTTAACCGTTTATTTGTTTTTAGTTGAACTTGTTTTTTAAAAACGAAATTGAAAATTCGTAGAGAAATGCTTATTTTTACACTTTGTCAATGGACTTTATTCAGCAAATGAGCTCTAAAAAACTCTTGTTGCCGCTTCTGTCATTTTCAAAAAGTAACTTATCTATGAAAACCGAAAAAAACCGTCAAAGTGTAATATCACTGCTTCATTTGACAATGCTCATAGTTGTATCCGGTTTATTTTTGCCGATTTTTGCTCAGCAGAAAAACCCTGGTCAATCTGTTTTGCATTTGAAACAGCATCATGTACCACTTTTCGTTGGGCGCGACAATTCAAATGTGATCGAAATTCATCTTCAAACGAATTCCGAACACCTGAGGCCGGTTTCCGTTGCATTGAGGCTGACCGACGATAGCCATCTCATGGTTCTTGATTCAGTCCGGCTTTTTCGCCTTGAGGGGTTCGGTGAAAAACCTTTGAAACGCCAAAAACTGAGCTCAATTGGTGGTGAAGCGCTTCAGTTGAAGTTCGACGGATTGACAGTTTTTCCTGATACGGCTTATTGTTTTGCCGTTGATTTTGTGTTAAAGGGCGGTGTATTGCTTGAGAAAAGTTTTGCGCTGTCATCGGTTGAGGCGAAGCTGTCCGATGGGAAATATTTACTTGAAAAGGCTGACAGTATTTTTCGATATCGTCCCGCCCTTGTTTTAAGAGCTGCAGGCCAGGATCATTGCCATACTTATCGTATCCCGGGAATAGTGACGACCAATACGGGCACATTGATCGCCGTGTACGATGCCCGCTACAACAACAGCAAGGATTTGCAGGAAGACATAGATATTGGAATGAGCCGCAGCACAGACGGCGGACAACATTGGGAAGCCATGAAGGTGGTCATGGACATGGGCGAGTGGGGCGGAAGGCCACAAAACCTCAACGGAGTGGGCGATCCATCCATTCTTTACGACCCCGTTCGCCATACCTTGTGGGTGGCGGCCTTGTGGTTGAGCGGCTCGCAGCCCGACAAAGCACTCTGGTGGGAATCGCAACCAGGCATAGAGCCGCACGAAACCGGACAGTTTATGTTAGTGAAAAGCACTGACGATGGACTTAGCTGGAGCCAACCCATTAACATCACCCGGCAGGTCAAAGATCCGGCATGGCAGTTGTTGCTGGCCGGTCCCGGCCGGGGAATCACCCTCGACGATGGAGCCCTTGTTTTTCCGGCTCAATTCAAATCCGACCTTGGTGTGCAGGCCATTGATGGCGGAAAATTCACTTGCCAGTCAACTATTGTCTTTAGCCGCGATGGAGGACTCAGTTGGAACATTGGCACGGGAGCTAAACCTAACACTACTGAGTCCCAGGTTGTTCAGCTCAGAAATGGTGCGCTGATGTTGAATATGCGCGATGATCTCAATCGCCGGCAAAAAGGAGATGATAACGGAAGAGCGGTTGCCCTCAGTCACGATATGGGCAATTCCTGGACGCTGCACCCCAGCTCGAACCATGCTTTGATTGAACCCAATTGCATGGCCAGCCTGATCAATGTCAAGTCGGGGATAGGAAGCTTTCTCCTGTTTTCGAATCCGGCCGACGTGTCTGAGCGTCGCAATATGACAGTGAAAGCCAGTTTTGACGAGGGGCTTAGCTGGCCTGAAGAACATCAGATATTGTTAAACGAAAACCCTGGATTTGGCTATTCCTGCCTTACCCAATTGCAGGATGGTGCAATCGGAATCGTATATGAAGGAATTAGTGAGCTGTTCTTTCAAAAAATTCCGCTCAACGAATTTCTAAGAAACAAATAATCAATACAGTAAAATGATTTGTGGATGTGTAATCCGATGGTATTTTGAACCTTTTACTTTGAATTTTTTAAAAAAGTAGAGATAAAGTAGGGAAATAAACAGAATTTTGTTTTCATGAGTTTCCCATTTTTGTAATCAAATAATTCATTTACTAAAATCATCATTTTTATGGCATCAATTATTGACATTGAAGGCATTGGACCGGTGTACAGCGAAAAGCTTGGGAAAGCCGGAATTAAAACCGTTGAAGGCCTTTTGAAGGAAGGTGCAACGAAAAAAGGCCGCACCGAAATTGCAAAAGCAAGCGGTATTGACGAAGGAAAAATCCTTGACTGGGTGAATATGGCCGACCTGTTTCGCATTAAAGGGATAGCCAGCCAGTTTGCCGAACTGCTCAAGGCTGCCGGAGTGGATACTGTAAAAGAACTTCGTACACGTAACGCAGCTAACCTTCATGCTAAATTAGAAGAAGTGAACGCTGAGAAAAAATTGACTAGGGTTGTGCCTACACTCGAAAAGGTTGCCGACTTTATTGAACAAGCCAAGCAGCTCGACCCTGTCGTAACATACTAACCAATTTGGATGATGATGAATCCCCCGGTTCCTGCTTCGCAGTGCGAAGCTATGGAGGCGGGGGATTTTTATTGACCACTTGAATCATATTCGTTGAATGGCAGCAAATCGCCTGACTTTTAAAAAACATCGGCTTGCCTAGTTTTCTTTAATTCATTTTCACGAACGTACGGGGCCTGATTGATTCGGTTTTGCTGAAAAGGAAGCTGCTACCTTGACCCAATGGAAAAACAATTACCTTTGTGGCCTTTTCCGGTCAGTCGGAAAAAAGAGTAACTCATTCATTATTCATTGTTTACGTTGTTCATCCACAATTATTCCGGCACCTCCGAGTTTTGATGACGCTGTTTGAACAAACAAACCTAACATTTATTGCATGAAAATTGGAAATCAAAAAGTTGTTTCGCTCACTTATGAGCTACACAAAGACAACCAACAAGGCGAACTGATTCAGAAAGTGGAAGCCGATCGTCCGTTTGTTTACCTCTTTGGTGTGGGTGGACTTTTACCTAAGTTTGAACAAAACCTCGAAGGCCTTTCCGTAGGCGATTCATTTGCTTTTGGGCTTACGCCTGCCGAAGCATATGGCGAATATACCGAGGATGCTATTCTGGATCTTGATATTGAAATCTTCAAGGAAGACGGAAAAGTGGAAGACGGACTACTGGAAATTGGCAATACCATCACCATGATGGACAATCACGGACATCCGATTGATGGCGTTGTGATTGAGGTTGGCAGTAGCATGGTGAAGATGGATTTTAATCATCCGTTGGCCGGACAGGGTCTTCATTTTTCGGGTGTGATACTCGATATACGTGAAGCCACGGACGAAGAAATCAGTCATGGTCACGTCCATGGCCCACATGGACATCATCATCACTGATCATGTCAATGTTTTTGACCATTCTCTAAGAAGGTCTCCAAAGTAAAAAAACAGCCGGTTTTTTATGTAAATCCGGCTGTTTGTTTTTCCAGTCGGATACATCAGACGAAAAAATCCATTCCTGAGCAGTGCTGATATTGCTGGCTACACAAAGTTTTGTGCCCGGTTGGCAGTATTTGAGCAACGTTTCCAGCAATGAATTGTTGCGAAAAGGTGTTTCGATAAAGATTTGAGTCTGGTTTTTTGAAAAACTATCTTTTTCAATGTTTTTGATCCATCTGACACGCTCTTCGGCGGCAATGGGAGGGTAGCCGTGAAAAGTGAACGACTGCCCGTTGAAACCTGATGCCATCAACGACTGGATGATAGAGCTTGGTCCCGAAAGAGGGCTCACCCTGATGCCCAGGCGGTGGGCGTGGCCTACCACAACAGCGCCGGGATCGGCCACACAAGGGCTGCCTGCCTCGCTTAACAATGCAATGTCGGCGCCTTCGAGCGCGGGCTTCAAAAAGCTTTCTATTTGTACAGGGTCAGTAAACTTGTTGAGCTCGAAAAAGGTCAACGTGTCAAGGTCGAGGCTTTTGTCAATACTCTTGAGCAGCCTTCTTGCCGTTCGCAATTGCTCAACAATGAAATACTTCACAATAGTCACTTTAGTATATGCCTCAACTGCCATCACTTCCGTGGGGGTCACCTCGCCTAAAGGCGTCGGGATCAGATAAAGAGTCCCTTTACCGGTATATGTACTCATTGCCATGGCAGTTGATCCAGATTAGTGTTGCCCCCCGAAAGGATGACGGCGACGGTTTTGTCTTTAAGCGCTGGTAGCCGTTTTAGTGCAACGGCCACAGGTACGGCTGCACTTGGTTCGATGATGATTTTCATCCTTTCCCAAATCCGGTGCATGGCATAGATGATTTCACGGTCAGTGACCGTAACTACCTGATGGACATATTGCTTGATGATGGGCCAGGTGAGCGCCCCCAATGAAGTGCGCAGCCCGTCGGCAATCGTGTCCGGATTTTTCACCGGCATCCATTGGCCTTGTTCTATGGATTGCAACGTGTCGTTGGCGCTTTCGGGCTCACAGGCAATGGTTTTTGTGTGTGGCGAAAAATAATGAGCCGAAAGCAAAGTACCACTCAACAAACCACCGCCGCCCACCGGACAAAGCACAAAATCGGGTTTGACGCCTTGTTGTAATATTTCATGGCAGACAGTAGCCTGACCCGCGATGATGTCGTAGTTGTTGTAGGGATGAACCAAGGTTGCTCCGGTTTGACGGACAATGTTGTCGGCAGTTTCTTCACGGTCGGCCAAGGTGGGTTTGCAGAAAGTAATCTTTCCACCATAAGCCTTCACAGCTTCTACTTTGACTTTGGGTGCGTTTTGAGGCATCACGATATAGGCGGGAATTCCAAAAATCCGGGCAGCACGGGCTAATGCCTGGGCGTGATTGCCGCTGGAGTGGGTGACCACGCCCAGACTGCGTTCTTTTTCTTCTAGGCACAACAGGGCATGTGTAGCCCCACGCGTTTTGAAGGCGCCAGCTTTTTGAAAATTCTCGCATTTGAAAAAAAGGCGCGACCCGCTCAATTGGTCAAGGCTTTCCGAATGCAACACTGGAGTTGTTTCAATGTAGGGGCGGATGAGGTCAGAGGCCGCAATGATGTCGGCGGAAGAAGGCGGATGGATGAGTTTCATCGAAATGAATGTGTTGTGTAATCGTGAGAATACAACGGTTTAAAGGGTGAGCTTATCGAGATCGTTTTTGATCTGACCAATGGCTTTCCCGATCAGGCCGGGTTCATGTTGAAGCAGCTCGGTGGCTAAAAGATGAGCAGGCGAGTCATCATCGAGGGTGTTTTTGCACAGATGGATGAGTTGAATGACTTCTTCATTGGCGGCTTTGGTGAGTTGCCAGGCGGTATCGCTCAGAAAAAGCTGTTGCGAAAGGTTGTATTCAAACTCTTCGCGAATGCCCCGAAGCATAACCTGTGAAAAGACACCGGCTTGTGTACCCCCTTCCTGAAAATATCGGTTGATCAATTGTTGAGGTTGCAACCGCTCTAGAAAAAGAACCATTCGTTCGCCGGCCTGGATACGAAGCGGAAGCATGGTTTTGAAGCCCTCCCTGCGCAAGTCGGCATCCAACGATTTGAGTATGAGCGCGCTATGCTCTGTCTCTTTGCGCATCCATTCGCGGTTGAAGCGCAACAGAAGCCAGGCCTGAGAAAATGTCAAAAGCAGAATCAAAATGAAAAACAGAAGACTTTCGATGGTCATCATGCAAAATTTAGCGTGTTTAAGAGTTCAAAGATAGCGCAAAATTGGGTGGAGCACCTGAGGTGGTTGAATAGGAATGCGAAAAAATCTTTGTCCGTACATCAGCTTTCTCAATTGGTATCAAAGCAGAAAACTTTCTGAGCTGTTTTCAGTGCGAGATGGTCTTGCGGCGGATGTTTTTGCAATAGATCACTAATATTGGCATTGCCGAAATGCTTACATTTGCACCATAACACAAAACATGATGGATCAACAGCATTTACTTTCAAAACGGGTAAAATCCCTTTCGGAATCGGCAACTCTCGAGATGACCCGCCGCAGCCGTGAGCTTCGTGAGCAGGGCATTGATGTGATCACCATGAGTATCGGTGAGCCCGATTTCGACACCCCGGAAATGGCCAAACAAGCCGCTATCCGTGCGATTCAAAACAACGACACACATTATCCGCCTGTGCCGGGAATAGCTCCGCTGCGCAAAGCTATTGCCGATAAACTGCTAAGAGATAATCAGTTGCATTTCAAGCCTTCGCAGATTATCGTCTCCAACGGAGCCAAGCAATCTATCATGAACGCCATGTTTGCACTGCTCAACGATGGCGATGAAGTGATTGTTCCGGCTCCTTACTGGGTTTCGTATCCCGAAATGGTGAAGATGGCAGGCGGCGTCCCGGTGGTGATTGACACATCGGTGGAACAGGATTTCAAGATTACGGCCCAACAGCTTGAGAAAGCCATTAGCCCGGCTACAAAGGCTTTTATCTTCAGCAGCCCTTGTAACCCCAGCGGCTCGGTTTATACACACGAAGAACTGAAGTCATTGGCTGAAGTTTTTGCCCGCCATTCCAATGTGATGATTTTCAGCGATGAGATATATGAATACATTCAATTTGGCCCGCGACACGAAAGCATCGCCCAGTTTGAGGAAATTTTCGATCGGGTGATTCTCATCAACGGGCTTTCAAAAGGCTTTGCCATGACCGGTTGGCGGGTGGGCTATATGGCTGCACCACAATGGCTTGCCGATGCGTGCAACACCATCCAGGGGCAATACACCTCAGGTAGCTGCACCATCTCTCAGGCTGCGGCTCTGGCGGCTGTTACCACCGATCCGGCATCTTCGCCCGAAATCAGGGAAATGGTCAGGCAGTTCGAAGAACGACGTAACCTGCTTTATCAACTCCTTTCGCAAGTGGAAGGTATGGTGCCCAATATGCCGCAGGGAGCCTTTTATATGTTCCCCGACATCAGTGCTTTCTTCGGGAAAACGGATGGTAAAACCATCATTAACAGCAGCTACGACCTGTGCCTCTATCTTTTATCGGAAGCCCATGTGGCCTTAGTCAGCGGCGATGCCTTTGGTTCGGACAACTGCATCCGTTTTTCGTATGCTACCACTCCGGCATTGATTGAGGAAGCCGTGAAACGAGTGGCCGCAGCTTTGAAGAAACTTCACTAAAAAATGCAAATGAAAGACCGGCATCGCAAAATCGGGACAAAAGATGATGTTGTCCGCCTGTTTGATGATTTCACTAAACTCAAAGTGATGGTGGTGGGCGATGTGATGGTGGATGCTTATGTGTTTGGTACGGTTGATCGAATCTCGCCCGAAGCCCCGGTGCCGGTGGTGGCCGTCAACAAAAGGATAAACCGCCTTGGCGGAGCTGCCAATGTTGCCCTGAATATTCACGCCTTAGGCGCTGCTCCTTTGTTGGTTTCAGTCATCGGAAACGACGCCAAAGGTAATGAGATGATGACCCTGCTCCGCAACCTGAACATGTCCACCAAAGGATTAGTGCAAAGCCCTGAACGGATCACGACTACAAAATTCCGCGTGATTGGCAATAAGATGCAAATGCTGCGCGTGGACGAGGAAATCACCTGCGATATCAGCCCGGACGACGAATTAAAACTCCTGCAACGGGTTGAAAAAATGTTTGCCACTGAAAAAGTGGATGTCATCATTTTGCAGGACTATAATAAAGGTGTGCTCACCGAAAAGGTCATCCAACATATTTTGGATATGGCCGGAAGAAGCAATATTCCGGTGACGGTTGACCCCAAAAAGAAACATTTTCTGAATTATAAAGGCGTTACGCTTTTCAAGCCAAATCTGAAAGAGCTGAAAGAAGGCTTAGGCCTGGATTTCGACAGTACAAATCTTGCCGAGGTGAATAGTGCCATGAGTAAACTGATGGCAATAATTGGGGCTTCCGGCGTGATGGCAACCCTTTCCGAGCGGGGCGTGCTCATAGCTTGGGATACAGGTCAAGGGACAGAATATCTGCATATTCCGGCACATTTGCGAAATGTTGCCGATGTGTCGGGCGCGGGTGATACCGTGATCAGCGTGGCCTCGGCTTGCTTAGCGCTGGGAATTCATCCTGCCGATATGGCCAGAATGGCCAATCTGGCCGGCGGATTGGTTTGCGAACAAGTGGGCGTGGTTCCGGTGGCGCGAGAACGTTTTATGAGTGAGGCAATTAAACAGACTGAATTCACTAATCAACACGAATGATGAAACCTACGATTGCCAGAAAAGAGCAGGTGAGCGCCATGTTTAACAACATCGCAAAAAAATATGATTTCTTAAATCACTTTCTGTCGGCAGGTATTGATCGGCTTTGGCGCCGAAAACTCGTTGCCAGATTGCTTCGCGAAAAACCGAACCTCGTGCTCGATGTGGCTACCGGGACAGGCGATTTGGCCATCGAACTGGCAAAGCGTAGCCGGGCGTGCATCACCGGTGTTGATATTGCTCAGGCCATGCTCGATATCGGAAAAACGAAAATTGAAAAACGCGGACTCGAAAAGCAGATAAGCCTGCAATGGGCCGATTCCGAAGCCTTGCCTTTCGATTCCGAAACCTTTGATGCAGCAATGGTTGCCTTTGGAGTGCGAAATTTCGAAGACCTTCATCAAGGACTTTCGGAGATATGTCGTGTGCTGAAAAATGGCGGAACCGTGGCTGTACTCGAATTTTCACGTCCAAAAGCTTTTCCCTTCAAACAACTTTATGACTTTTATTTCAAAAATATCCTTCCGTTGATGGGACGAATGGTGTCGAAAGACCCATCGGCTTATAGCTATTTGCCTGAGTCGGTCTATCATTTCCCCGATGGCCAGGCATTTCTCGACCATCTGAAACAAGCAGGATTCGACCAGACCGAACAAAAACGACTCAGTCTGGGAATTGCTACACTCTATACGGCGAAAAAAGTATCAGACACGATTCGTGCTTAAATTTATACTATTGTGCCGCTTTCAGCGTTTAATGCATTGCTAAGAAATAGAGAATGTTGAAACGATTTATTCTGGCCGGCCTGCTCGTCTGCCTCGTTTTGGTCAACCCCTTCGCAACTCACGCCCAGCGAAAGGTGGTGATGAACAAACCCAAATACGACCTCGAACCCTACCATTTTGGCTTTATCCTGGCCGCAAACATGATGAACCTGAGCTGGAAACCAATTGATGACTATCAGAATGTTCAATATGGACAAACAGATTGTCCCGATTTGGGAAGCTTGAGCCCAAGTTATCATGTCATCGCAATAAGTGCCAATCCAATACCCGGATTTGCTGTGGGCATTGTTGGAAATCTCAGGCTTGGCAATCATCTCGATCTGCGTTTCATCCCCACACTTTCGTTTGGTGACCGTAATATTGGCTATAAGATAGAAGAAATATCTTATAATATTCTGGATGTGAATAAGAATATCCAGACCAATATGGTTGAACTGCCTTTGGAGCTGAAATTCAGGTCGAAACGATTGAACAATTTTGCAGCTTACCTGCTCACCGGGGCAAAATACAGCATAGACATGGCTTCCACGAAAAAAGTCCAAAGCGCTCAAAACATTATCGTAAAGCTCGACCGGCATGATGTTGCCATTCAGGCGGGCGTTGGATTCGATTTTTACACGCCTTTTTTTAAATTTGGAACCGAGTTGAAAATGAGCTATGGGCTTCGCAATATCTTAGTGAGAGATCAATACATGTACAGCCAGGTGCTCGACAGGCTCAACAACAAGATGATGCAAATCTCATTTACTTTCGAATAGTTTTGTGATGAACCGCGACCTAACAAATCAGGATCTATTTAAAGCGCTTGTCGAAAAATCATCGCTCAAATTGGATATTTTCGACAATACTTTGCAGGCGCTTAGATTGTTCAAACAACAGATTGAAAATCTGAATCAGGAGTACCTGCGACAAGGTCAGGCTCCCACAAGTGGACGAAGCATTGCCTTCAGCAATAAATACCGCAGCGACTACGAGATTGAGCTTCAGTTTGGCGGCGACATCCTGTTGTTTTTGATGCACACCAATATTTTTGAGTTTTCGCGCGATCACGATGTGCGGCGCACTTCTTATATCCGAAACGACCCAAATCGTTCCTACAGCGGAGTGATCAACATTTACAACTTTCTGGCCGATTCGTTCAAGTATAATCGTGTGAACGACATCGGATACCTGATTGGCAGGGTGTTTATCAATAAGGACAATCATTATTTTATCGAAGGGAAACGCGAATTGGGTTTCCTTTACAACGATTTCGGCCAAAACGTGATGAATGCCGAAGCCGCCATGACGATTGTAAAGGCTGCCATTCTTTACACCATCAATTTCGACCTGTTGACTCCGCCCTATGAGGAGGTGAAAATCGTTTCGGTGAATAATATTCTGAATACTTTAGACGAGTTTAGCCTGAGAACTGGGAAACGTATTGGTTTTCAGTTCAACCCGGACCAAGCGCCTGCAGAAGAATAAAATTTTTAAAACTGTTGTGGGATTCAAAAAATGTATTACTTTTGCACCCACAAATTTGACCTCAGGCTCCCTTCGTCTAGTCAGGCCCAGGACGCCAGGTTTTCATCCTGGTAACAGGGGTTCGAATCCCCTAGGGAGTACAAAGCAGCTGAAAGGCTGCTTTTTTCATTTTAGAGTATCTATTAAAAAAAGCCAAAAAACATCTACCTTTATTGCATTCTATCCAAAAATCAGATGGAACTGCACAAATATCCTTTTGTTCGGCTTTTATTTCCATATATGATAGCTATATGGTTGTATGACAGCTTTTTGCATCAAGGATATCTATTGCTGGGTTTTGGTTTGGGCTTTATTGCCTTGTTAACTGCACTTTTGGGCTTCATCTTCAACAGAAGCTACAAACTACGCTGGATTTTCGGTTTGTCTTTCAGCCTTGTCTTTTTTGCTTTAGGCTGGATCAACACAGGATTGCGACAGCCTTCGGCCAATAAGAATCATTTAGTGTTGGATACTGCAAAATATGTTTTTTATTATGTTCGGATTACTGAACCGCCTGTTGAACGTGAAAAGTCAATTAAAACCACTGGCGAGCTTTGGGCTGTTTTTGATGGTAAGCACCTTGTTGAACGCAGGGCTAAACTGATGGTGTATTTTGCGGTTGACACCAACCAAACGCTTCCTCAGTATGGTCAGGTTATTCGATTGTCGAAGCCACCGATGCTGGTGGAAGGCCCAAAAAATCCTCATCAATTCGATTATCGGAATTATTTAAGACGCAATGGTATATGTCATCAAATCTACCTGAAATCGGATGAGTGGTGCCTTATACCACTTAAACGGATCAATCCTTTCTACAGCATGGCGTTTTCATTGCGCAACATCTTGTTGCAGAAACTTCAGCTATATCATGTTGAGGGCGATGCTTATGGCGTTGCGGCAGCCATTTTGCTGGGTTATGATGAGGAGCTCCCGGCTTACCTTCGACAGGGATATACTGCGGCAGGGGCCATGCATGTGTTGTGTGTGTCGGGATTACATGTGGGTATTGTGTTCATGTTTTTCAACGTTTTATTGGAATTCTTTTTTCGGAAACGGGGAAAAGCATTCAAAACCATGATTCTTCTTGTTCTCATTTGGTTCTATTCCCTGCTGACCGGACTTGCTCCTTCGGTTCAGCGCTCAGCTCTTATGCTCACTTTTGTGCTTGTGGCCAGCTTGTTCAAACGCAAGGGGTATGTGCTGAATTCGATTGCGGCTTCGGCTTTTTTCATTTTACTTTTCGATCCCTTGGTACTGTTTAATATTGGATCTCAGTTGTCATACCTTGCTGTAATTGGAATCGTACTGCTTCAAAAACCGATTTACGGCTTAATGTTTTTCAGGAGAAAAATCCCCGACAAAATCTGGGAGCTTAGCTCGGTTGCTTTGGCGGCACAGCTTACCACCACGCCATTGGTATTGCATTATTTCAGTCAGTTCCCGGTTTATTTTCTGCTCGGTAATCTGTTGCTGGTGCCGCTTTCTTTTGTCGTCATCGTTTCCGGCATGGCTTTTCTGCTACTGTCGTTTGTACCTTACCTGGCCGACTTTGCAGGCTGGGTAACCTCGGCATTGATCTGGATGATGAATCAGGTCGTCTTGCAGATTGAACAGCTTCCGGGCTCGGTGCTCAAAGGTCTTTTTATCCCGTGGTGGGAATCAGTATTGGTTTTTGTCATCGTTGCCTGCCTATATCTTATTTTGACGCGCCGCAAAAAACCTCTTGCAATCGCGTTGCTGACAACGATGGCACTATTGTTTTCTTCTTTTGCCTGGAGATCCTATCAACACAATCGCCAGTCGGCTACTTTTGTGTATAACCTTAATAAACATACGGCCATCCACTTTGTTGAGGGCAAGACACATTATCTGGTTGCCGACAGCGCACTGAAAGAGGATGCTTTTCAGTTTGGATTTCATTTAGAGAAAAATATGACGGTCAGAGGGCTCAACCTTAAGCCTGTCTGGATCAATCTGGATGACGCTTTTCAAGACGAAAATCTGATTAAAGCCGGCCCTTTGATGCGGACTGCTTCGCATACTCTCGTGCATTGGGATAAGAATGCCGATAACAAGTATCGCCTTGATAAAGGTCAAAAGGTGGATTATCTTGTCGTTAGCGGTCGTATAAAAACCAATATGGCCACACTAATTGAGTGTCTTCAGCCTTCGGTCATCATCCTGGATGCTTCGGTGCCTGCGTGGCAAGCAAAGCAATGGATGACCCATTGCCTTGAGGTTGGGCAAGAAATATATAACATCCGTGACCAAGGTGCGTTTACAACTGAAAATTAAAAAGGCAGCCTTTTAGATGGGCTGCCTTTTACTATTCCTAAAGATGAAACTATTCGATTATCAGTTTGCGGGTTAAATTACCTTGTGAAGTATTCACTCTGACAAGGAAAATTCCCTTTCCAATTTCACTCAGATCGAGTTTGGCCGGACGACCGGCTTCCATCATCAGAGGGGTTTCAAAGACTTTTTTACCAACAAGAGTATAAACTTCGATACCTGATACGTTCACGTTATCAGCCAGTTGCAAGGTAATCTGTCCGTTGCCCGGGTTGGGGTGGATACTGAAAGCCTGTGAAGGCTGATCGGCTATTCCACTTTCGGTGGTCACAGTGAAAGTCCATGCATTGCTCCAGTTTGTAGAATCAAGACCTTGGATGCCTCTGACCCTCCAGAAGTAGGTTTCGCCAACATTTAGTTGAGTAACAGACTGATAGAAATTTTTTGGAACAATAAACTCCGAAACATCGGCAAATGAATTGGACTTCGAGATTTGGAGCAAATATTTTTCGGTTCCTTTGATGTCTTTCCATTCATAGAGCGGCATACGGCTAACTCCGGTGGCATTATTGGCGGGAGCATTCAGGGTAACGGAGTTGATGGTCGTGAATTTGAACACTTCCGACCAGTCGGAAATACCGCCGGCATGCCGTGTGTTGACCCTCCAGAAATAGTCCAGACCATAGGCCAGACCTTGAAAACGGTAGCTGTTTCCATTAGTTTCGAAGGTGAACGGATCGCTAAATGTTTGTTCAGTAGCGAGTTGAACTGTATAGCGTACAACACCTGTCAGGGCTTCCCATTGTGCGAGTGTATCGAGTGCGACATTGGTTGCATTGTTTGCAGGCTTCGATAAGGTAGGCCTTGCCACAATGGAGAAGGAACGTGCTGACGACCAATCGGAGGTGGAAGTTGCATGACGTGTACGGATACGGAAATAGTGGGTATGGCCAAAAAGCAGATTATTGAATCTGAATTCGGAGTTGTCTGCCGTGAGTGAGAAATTCTTCAGATACGGGCTGTTAAATCCTTCGCCCTGAAAAGCAACAATCACACCACCGGCGCCAACAAAATAGCCCGAACTCGGACTCGAGAAAAATACGCCATTCAGGTTTTGGGTTGTTCCGCTGGCAATGGGAGCCCATACGTCCCCATTGTAATATACTAAAGTGCCCTGAGCGCCAACGGCATAACCTTCGGTTTCATCAATAAAGCAGATGTCGTTGAGGTCTTTGGTGCTTCCGCTGGCAATCTCAGTCCAGGTGTTGCCATCAAATTTGTAGATTCTACCGGCTTTGGCCGAAGTATAAACATCATCTGGAGCTAAGGCCCAAATTCCCAGCATATCGCGGTTGATGATAGTGCTCTTTGTCCAGCTTGTGCCGTTAAAGAATGCAAGATTTCCGGCTTTTCCGGTAGCCCAGATATGGTTTTCGTCGAGGCCATGGATGGCATAAAAGTCAACCGTGACTCCTGTGGTTTCGGCAGTCCATTCCGACCCGTTGAAACGGAGTGCTGTACCGCCATTTCCAACGGCAACTCCGTTGGTGGGGCTGGTGAAGTAAACACCGTTAAGGTTGTTTGTAACACCGGATGTAGAAGAGGTCCATTCGGTTCCATTATAGAATAAAATGGTGCCTGATTCGCCAACTGCACAACCAAATTGGTTATCAATGAAGAAAACGTCAAATAGTTTCTTTGTAGTGGGTGAAGTCACCCCAGCCCATCCCGATGCACTGCGTTTCAGGATAAGACCATTATCACCTACTGCCCAGGCATTGTTTTCGTCAATTTCGAAAACATCGTTCAACTGGGTGGTTGTTCCGGATACTTCAGGAGCCCAACTGTATGCAGTGTCAATTTGTAGGTCGTAGTGTGTCACGCCGGTGAGGGGATTCCATTTAACCAGTGGATCGGGGTTTTGTGTTGATTGGTTGTTTGGAGCAGTGATGGTAACTGTATTGGCCACACGGAAAATAAACGGATCAGACCATTCGGAGGTTGTGATTCCATCGGTGGCTTTCACGCGCCAGTAATAGTATTCTCCAAATTTCAGCTCATTCATTTTCATCGCTGTAAATATGGTCGGCTCAAAAGTGGTGGCATCGCTGAAATCGGCATTCTGTGCAAGCTGCAGGGTGTAAGTGATGGTTTGCCCCTGGCCGGTAACAGCATCCCAGTCGAGAACCACATCCGGCATTTGTCCGACGGCATTATTAGCCGGTGCACGTAGCTCAGGGGTATAAATCCTTGTTTGGGCTGACGCCATGAGGCTGACCAGAAGGAGAGAGACCAATGTCAGGTAAATCTTTTTCATCGTATTACGGGTTTTAATGATTCTTGATTAGTAAACAAGGAATTTGGTTGTCATGCTGTTGCCGGATGCAGTAAGCCTCAGGATGTAACTGCCTGGTTTGAGATGATTGATAGTTAACTTTTGCTGGTGCTTTCCGGCCACAAGGTTTCCGTATTTTTCTTTTCCAACCAAACGTCCCTGAAAATCAAAAATTTCGACTTCAACAGGTGCCGATACTTTGAGCTCAAAGCTTACTTCGGCCCGGTTGTCGCGAACAGGGTTAGGGAAGATGGAGAGGGTGTTGACACTCATTTCAGCTGATGGACGTTCTTCGATGCCGACAGGTTTTCTGTATTCGTTGCAGCGATAGAGCCCCTTGCCAAAAGTAGCAGCATAAATAATACCCAGATTGTTGGTCCCCCAAAATTCTTTGATGGTCACTTCAGGTCCGTTAATCAGTTGCAGAGTGTCGGGCGATTTATTGATCAACTGCTGCTTGAGGTCGAAAACGGGAATATTGGCCAAGGTTTGGTCGGCAACCCAGTTTGGTGAAGCATCGAAAACATTGCTGGTCTGGAATAAACCAAACTCCGTTCCAACAAATGCCAGGCCACTGTTGCTCATCTCGAGCAGGCTTGAGTAAACAGGCATTTTAGGCAGATTGCCCTGACGGCTGGTGAAAGTGGGGGTTGCATCCAAAGCATTGGTGGTTCCGAAAACATAATGCTCGTTACCATAGTTGGACAAAGTGATGATCACATTGTTTGCATTGGAGGGGTCAACCGAAATGGAGGTGATGGCTTGTGAGATCGGAGTAGTTGTTCCGGGGAGATATACCGGAATTTCTTTTGTGGCAATTACACAGGAAGGACTGCTTACATGAGCTCTTTCGTAATTGTAGGCAATGGCAATATTGGATATACGATACAACTTACCGTCTTTTGTGCCTACAAAGAGATGATTGGCATCTTTTGAAAGACCGATGGACTGTGGCATACCAGTGAATCCTACCGATGCGTTGCTGATTTCGTACCATTCCGGTAGTTTGCCGAAGTTGAGCAACTCGCGGGTCATCCAGATTTTATTGGCTGTTGCAATAAAGAGTTTAGTGGTTACGATATCTTTTACCCTGAGGGTATCGCCAATCGCAAGGTTTTGATTTGCAGGGAGTTTGTAATAGAATGGGTGCTCAAAGTTTTTACTTTTTACTTTGATGGTCTCACCGCCAGAATAATTTCTTTTGGCACGGAAAGTAACCGAGTCGCCACTGAACTGGTCGTCATAGCTTTCCCACAAGGCAATGGGAGTGAGGTATGCCTGCGGATTCATATTGTCAACGGGTTTAAACTGGTTCGAGAAGGTGAAACCCATATCTTCCGAACGCTGCATGGCTCCTTTGTCCGTGGTGACTACCATGGCCATTGGGTTGATGGTGGAAACAACAACGGGACCGCCCGGCAGACCATCCTGATAAACCGTTTCGCCCTGTCGTTCCGAGTTGCCTTCTCCCGAGATAAAAATCGTTCCCTGATCCTGCGATCCGCCCAAGATACGGTTTTCACGGCCTGATGGGGCAACGGCGTAATATTGACTGGTGATATAGTTGCGGTTGTTGATCGAGAACACATAATCTTCGCCATTGAGATGTCCCTGTTGCACGCCACCGGCGGTTGCAACAAAAAACTCATTGGGTGATCCGGGTTTGAAGACTACGCGTTCAACACCAAAATGCAGATAATTCGGCCAAAAGCCGGCTCCACCGGTGGTGGATTCAATATCCCATGCAAAAAGGCCCTCGGCCACTACTTTTCTTCCTTGGGAGAGTCGTGAGCCTCCAACAATCAAACGGTCGGGGTCATTGGGGAATACAACCAACACATTGTTCTGGTTGCCACGTGAGCCAAAAATATTCACCGAGTTGGTGGCAGGGAGAATTACTGACCAGCTTTCGCCTTTATTCTCTGAACGATAAATACCGATATGAACGCCAAGGTTGTTTACCAAAGCAGCATATACAATAGATGGATTTGAGGGTGCAAAAGCGATCTTGGCTCTTGTAACTTCGGCCGAAGGCAGCATGTTAGCCTCGTTGGTCGAGATAAGCTGAAATGCTGTAGGCCCGTTTTTGGAGATATAAACTTTATTGTCAACAACAGCGCCTAAGGTGCCATCGGAAGCAATTTGAATATCTTGTGCGTTTTGGCTGAGCTCGTTACCGTTATCGTCCTTGGCAGTGGACCAACTGTTTCCACCATCGGTGCTGTAAAGTAAACCGGTGTTGGTGGCTGCAAAAAGATGGCCATTGCCATTGGCTGCAAGTTCGTTGACGAATGCCCATGCCGAAGAATTGTCGTTCAGTTGTGGTATGGTGGAAGGAATCTGGGTAAAAGTCTGGCCATCGGTTGATTTCCAAATGCCATTACCCATAAATCCCGTGCTGTAACCAAGATCTCCCAATACGCTGGTAACCTGCGAGTTGAAACCGTCGCCCGTGCCAACATAAATATCACCCGAAGCGGTTTGAATCATGGCGCTTACCATCATATTGGCGTTGGCAACCGGATTCCAGGTGATGCCGCCGTTGACTGATTTCCAGATACCTCCTCCTGTGGCTCCGGCAAAAATCGTCTGCCCGCTGGCATCTTTGTTGTCATACACAATGCCTTTGGTCTTTCCGCCATAATTGTCGGGGCCGAGCGAGGTCCACTCCAAACCGGCAGAATGACGGCTTGATGCCATGGCACGAACCTCAACACTTGCCCTTACTACATCGGCAAGATTAATTTTACCTGTCGTTTGATTGGCTCGTAACGAGTGAAGATAGGCCGCTGATGAAATTTCTTGCGGCTTTGCCGAGCCGGGACCCTCGTTCTTACCTTCCGCTTTTGCGAATTGCAAAGAGTTGATTATTAAAAGAATACTAACGAGTAAAAATCCTTTTTTCATATGATCTGATTTAAATGGTATTTGGATCTGTACTGACCTGAAATAGTGGCACAAGTTACGCTAATATTTGTTACCTGCAACAGCTTGTTACAGTTTTTATTTAACAATCATTAACAGCTTTTGCCACTGTTTCAATCTGCAAAAGTAAGCAACATTCCGGTTTGGTCGGCATTTTTCGTTGTTTTTGACTAAAAATTTGAAAGCCAAATTAATGACTTGAACAAAAGTTTCAAAAAAAGATTGGCGAAATCTGTAGTTTTAGCCCAGAAATACGGAAGGTAACTGAAGACTATTGCGGCAGTAAGAGAAGCGTGCCGGCCTTCATTTGTGCAAAACGAACATTTTTTATGGGGCCAATTTGATGAAAAACTGCTTTCCCTTCTTTGAAAAAAGCCCAATCTATGGCTTTCCATTCATCATCATGCAAAACAGTCAGATATATCAGTGTGTCATCACATGAACCTTCAAAAACTATGCTGTCAATCGGAACATAATATCGGGTGACATCTATTTGGGGATAATGCCCGAGAAATGGCGGACTAGGCTGATCAGGTTTTTTAAGTGTAAACAAATCTTCTTTGCATAAGCGAAAGCAGCGCCGGAATACTTTTGGAATTTGCTTAAAAGAAGAAATCTCGCCCTCATCAGCTAGAAGCGGCTGATACACATTGTTTTCGTTGAGAAAAACCGGAATAAAACGCGCTGGAATGCCATCAACAGCATAAGGGATATAATCCAAAGCAGCCGGAATGCCGATGCTGCGCAGGATTTTGATTTTTAAGTCACAGATTTCTTCCTCACTGCCCCGGCCTCGTTCAAGCACTTCTTTAGGTGTGGGGAAGTGCGTTCGTTTGCTGAAACGATTGTCGTTAACAATCAAATGATTGATTATCTGATTTACCAAAAAAGCAATTTGATTGCGACTATGGCGGATGCTGTCGGTGATTTGCGGCAAAATGAAATCGGCCAGATACTGACGCCAGTCGTCGGGATACTCATTGAATACACGATAAGGCAGCACGTTCTCGTAAAAATCGGTGTCGTGAATATCAGTCGCCCACGGCCACTTACGACTTTCAACAGCTAAATCAATGGTTTTAACCAGAAAAGAAGCCGTGAGTGTATCACGATCCATGCTGAATCTCAGTGCTTGAAACCTGGGATGACCATGTTTTCCGGAAAACAATTCCCAACTTTCTTTGAGTGGTATTGAATCATCCAGCTCGGTTGCCTGAAATGGAATTTTGTTCTCTCGCGAATCAACAAGCTCGTATTCAACGCTGTATTGGCGAGCGATGTTTCTAATTAGAAAATATGCGGCCTTAAGTTTCAGGCTGTCGTCGGGATAATATCGTACAATAGTTTTGGTGAGTTCCGTCCGGTTGACGCCGGTTTCGCCGATGACACGGACAACATCCTGGGGCAGAACCGGCCCCGATGATTTCAAACAGCCCTGGACGAAAGGGAGCAGCGCGAGGATGAGAAAGCCCGCGGCAACGAACCGGTGCTGGGCTGACGACATGTTAAATGCCTTTAAAAGAGTCTTCGGGCAGCCAGCCAATGCTCCCGTTGGCAATTCTGATTTTTCGCCATCCGGCAGTTTGATCCAATAACGCTACTTTGGTGCCTTCGTGCAACACAAAAAGATCAACACTTGATTCGGAAGGCGAACTTTTAACGGTGATGGTCGAAGCAAAGATGATGGCCTCGTTGGTTTGACGCGTATAGTAATATTTTTGTGAGGCTAAACCAAAAGTGCCAATCGTCAGGATGATGAGTAAAATTCCGGCAAAAAACGAAAGCCGTCGAATGTCCGTACGACTTGACGTAAAATAAAAATAAGCTGCCACGAGTGTGAAAAGAAAAACAATTACCGAAGCCCAGGCCCAGCTGTCGGCAGGCATCAGGTTGTAAAAAGCACGCCACCATTGCCTGAAAAACAATTCGGGCATGACGTCAATCTTATCGGTGATCATGCTGTTTGTCACTTGCAGATTATGACGGATGTCGTCATCCGAAGGGTTGAGTTTCAGCGCTTTCTCATAATAGAGTATGGCCGATGGAATGTCTTTGAGCTTGAAATAAGTGTTTCCGGTGTTAAAGAACAAAGCATCTGAACTATATCCCAGATCAATCAGACTAAGGTAAGTTTTCAATGCTTCCTCATAATGTGCTTCGCCATAAAGTTTGTTGGCAGCTTCGAGCTGTTGGGCTGGCGATTGGGCAAGCGCAGACGAGAAGATGAAAAACAGCGGCAGTAAAATGAGCTTCCGTAAGATATTCATTTTTTTCATACGTTTCGTTGTTTGAATTACCGGATTGTTCCTTCTGTTTTTGTAATCAGTTCGATGCCTTGACGATAAAGGTCATCCATTTTTTGTCCGGCATCGCCTGGCGAGAATCGGGCGAACTCACAATTGTTCAAAGCATCAACAAAAGCATCAATCAGTTCATCGGGGGCCTTGCGTTGTTGCAGGGTAGCTTTTACGTTTTCGATAGAGAGTTCGGAGCGGGGGATGGTAAATTTATCAGAAAGATAGCCCCACAAAGCTTGTGACATTTCTAAATAGAAAGCGTCCTGATCTTTCTTTTGAAGGTGAGCCTGAGCATTAGCGAGTTTTTTCCGGGCTACTTTGGTGGCCTGACGAAGCCTCATCAACGATTGATTGCTCCGGAGATGATCGAGTTTGCGGTGACGCAACAGGGCAAGAGCAAACAGAAGCGACCCGCCCAAAATGATCAGAAAATAGAGCCACGAAGCAAAGAAGAAATCGTTTTTGTTTTTCAGGCTTGTTTTCTTGAGATTGATATGACGGATGTCGGATCCTAGATAGGTGATTCTCTCCTGTGAGCTGGCTGTCATTCCCTCGCTTGCCGAGCTGCCTTCGCCTTTTTCAACATGAATGGGGTATTCGGGTGAGCTTAAGGTGTTGTATGTAGAAGTGCGTGGATCGAAATACACAAAATGAACAGGCGGGATTGTAAAGCTGCCTCTCACGCGCGGGATAATCAGGTATTCCACTTTGCGGCTACCGCTGATGCCACCGGCATTTGTTTTGATATCGGTCGTTATTTTGGGTTCATACACCTCGAAGTCACTGGGGAAAACCGGCGCCGGCAGATCAATCAGTTCGAGGTTGCCTGTTCCATTGATGGTATAAACCAGATTGATGGCATCGCCCGTCTTCACCTGATCGCGGTCAATGGACGACTGGAAGCCAAACTGACCGACAGCTCCTTTAAAATCGGCCGGACGCTGAGCCGTAGGCAAGGGCTCCACCTGGATGGAGATAGCCTCAGAGGTTAGCTTCTTTTCCACATTTTGTATGCCACGATTGAAAAAGGGGTCGTTGAAAAAGGCCTCAAACGGGTCGCGCATATTGCGTTGCGACTGTACCCTGATTTGAGCTGTACAACTCAGCTCCATTGGCTCAATACTCAGTGTACCGCTTTTCTGAGGGAAAAGTGCAACCTGGCGGATATCGGCAACGATGTATTCCGAACCATTGATGACTTGCCTTGACTGTTTGATTTCTTTATTGGTATCCAAAAGGTTTTTCATCCAAAAACCTGGAAATGAAGAAATTTTGGTGACGGTCAGATTTGCGATTGGCACTTTGGTGTAGAGTTTGTAGGTGATGATTACTTGTTCGCCTAAACTTACCTTTCGCTTATCGGGCACGGCTTTCAGAAAGATGTCGTCGTTGCTGCCGCTCACTTCTGCTTTACCGGGATTGGTGCTTCCGGCTGTCACACGAACCGTCACTTTATTGGACGTCAGCCGGTTGCCGTTAACGGTAACCGATGCCGGCCCAATGGTAAATTCACCGGCTTTTTGTGCCATTATAATATAGGTGTAAGTCTGGTTAAAGGAACGATCCATTCTGCCATTTACAATGTTGATGCTCGAACTGGTTGACATCATGGGGCCGGTAAGCACATCAAAGCCTTTGAAATCGGGGCCCGAAAAGTTGCTGCCTTCGGCACTCAGGGTGAGTACAACCTGAAACTGCTCGCCAACCTCGACCTGTGTTTTGGTACTCAGCTCAAAGCTCACACTTTGCGACAGGGCGCTCAGGCGAATCATTCCGACTATGAGCAGGGTGATAAAAGCGGCCTTCTTCATCTTTGATTAACTCTTGTTTTCTATTGTTTTGATTTCGTTTTCAAAAACATCCCAAAATTAAGGATTTGCTCCGACTGGAATTACCAGTCTTTTTCGGACTTGACGGCAGATGCCGCTTTCACCTTCTGCTCATTTAATTTTTGCAGGGTTTTCTTTTCTTCGGCACTCAGAGCCTGCAACATTCGCTCAGCCTCCTCTTTCGATATCTGCTGGGGCTGCTGTGCCGATTGCTGGTTGCGATCGTTTTGCTGCTCTTGATGATTCTGTTGCTGCTGCTGTTGTTGCTGGTTTTGCTGATCCTGCTGTTTGTCTTGCTGATCTTGTTTTTGATCCTTCTGCTCCTTTTGATCTTTCTGATCGTTTTTCTGATTCTGCTGATCCTGTTTTTGTTGCTCCTGTTGTTGTTTTAGTTTCCAACGGGCATACTCAAGGTTGTAGCGTGCATCGTCGTCAGACGGATTGAGCCGGAGGGCTTTTTTGTAATTTTCAATGCTTTCGGCATATTTCTCCTGGCTCATCAGACTGTTGCCGGCATTATACCAGGCCTGCGATTCAATTTTAGGGTTCCGGCTCATGGCTGCAGTTTTTTCAAACTGCTCCCTTGCTCCTTCATAATTTTTTTGCTGATAACGGGCATTGCCAAGGTTGAAGGTGGCTTTCTCGCTCTGGGGATTAAGGTCAGTAGCCTTGGAATAGTTGACTTCAGCTCCCGAAAAATCGCCTTCCTGATAGAGCTTATTGCCATGTCGGACTAGCGAACGCTCGCTTTGGGCTTGTAGCATCCCCAAACCTGACAGCAAAATGACGATGGTTAAAAAATTATGCTTCATGTTTCTTCGGCTTATCAAAAAGGTTAATTTTTGATTCCCATACGGTCTTTCGCAGTGCAATAAACACTTCAATGAAAAGGAATAAAATGGCGAAACCCAAAAATAACGGGAATCGGTTTTCGTAATCTGTGAAGATGCGTGTTTCAATTTCAGACTTGGCAATCTTATTGATTTCAGCAAAAATGGTTTCGAGCCCCGAACGGATATTGTTAGCCCTCACATAGGCGCCATTGCCGGCCGAAGCCACTTCCTGAAGAAGCCCTTCGTTGAGTTTGGTCACCACGGTATTTTGGTTGCGGTCTTTCTTGAATCCGATATTTTTACCGTATTGATTGTATAATGGGATAGGTGCGCCTTCGGCCAGCCCCATTCCGATAGTATAAACGGTGATGCCTTTGGCCGAAGCTTCCTGTGCGGCTTTAATGGCTTGATCTTCATGATCTTCGCCATCTGAAATGATGATGATGACTTTGTTTCGCGAAACCTCTTCATCAAACGAAGCGACAGCCATACGGATGGCTTCGCCGATGGCAGTACCCTGGCTTGGAACCATACCTGTGTTGATGGTGGATACAAAAAGACGGGCAGCATTGTAGTCGGTAGTCAGCGGGAGCTGCATATAAGCCTTTCCGGCAAACACGATGATGCCGATGCGGTCGCCGGTGAGCTTATCAATGAGCCGGTTAATGGCCTGGCGCGAACGCTCCAAACGGTTTGGCTGGATGTCCTCAGCCAGCATAGAGTTGGATACATCCAAAGCAATAAACACATCAATGCCTTCGCGCTTTACCTCTTCCATCCGTGAACCGGTTTGCGGATTGGCAATGCCAATGATGAGCATCGTCAGGGCGGATAAAAGCAATGTGATTTTAATCCAGGGCCGGGTGAATGACTCAAATGGCATGATTGTTTTGAACATGGCTAAATCGGCGAAACTGCGCATGGCCTGACGACGCTGATAGCGCGCAAACATGAAGAAGCCCAGTACAAGCGGAATGATAAGCAGCAGGTACAGCGCTTCGGGTCTTTCAAATTTGAATATGCTGGTTTCCATAGTCGTTAACGCTTTCAGGTGATTGACCGAAATAAGGTGAACCTGAGCAGGGTTTCGAGCAGAAGCAAAGCCAAAGCCGTAACGGCCAGACCAAGATATTGCTCGTATTTTCGGCTGAATTCGGTGACGTCAATTTTCGACCGTTCCATCTGGTCAATTTCCTTGTAGATTTCTTCCAGTTTTTTATTGGATGTTGCTCTGAAGTATTGACCGTTGGTTTTTTGCGAGATGTTTTGCAGTAGCGGTTCGTCAATCTCGACTTTCATATTCTGCAGTTGTATGCCAAAGGGTGTTTGTACGGGATAGGGGGCTTCGCCATAAGATCCTACTCCGATGGTGTAAACCCGTATTCCGAAAGTGCGGGCAATTTCGGCTGCTGTGAGCGGGTCAACCGAACCGGCATTGTTTACCCCGTCGGTGAGTAGAATGACCACTTTAGAGATAGCTTCGGAATCTTTCAGCCGGGCCACGGCAGTGGCTAAACCGTCGCCAATGGCCGTGCCGTCTTCAATCATCCCGCTTTTTATACCGCCAAACATGTTTAGCAGAATGGAATGGTCGGTGGTGAGAGGTACCTGTGTGAAAGTTTCACCGCTGAAAATCACTAAGCCAATTCTGTCGTTGGGACGCCCTTTGATGAAGTCGGCAGCCACGGCTTTTGATGCTTCCAAACGGTCGGGCGTGAGATCGCGGGCCAGCATGGATCCTGAGACGTCGAGCGAAAGCACGATGTCAATGCCTTCGCGCGTTACATTTTGTCCGCGTGAGCTGGTCTGTGGCCGGGCCAGCGCTACAATGAGCAACCCCAAAGCAATCATCCGTAGTCCGAAAAGAAGATGACGCATCATCACCTTTGTGCTTCGGCCAAAACGGGCAAACATGGCTAAATTAGGCATCAGCACAACAGGATGATGTTTTTTCTCGCGGAGAACATACCACACTGTGGTCAGTGGGATCAGCAACAGGGCATACAGATAGCCCTGCTGAGCAAATGTGATATCTTCAAAAAAGTGCATCATAACGCCTCCTCCGTTTTTTCAGCCTGCACATCTTTAACCGTTTGATGGCTTTCCCTGACAAAGTCAGCCAGATGGTTTAAGCTCATGTCGTTTTCCATCCCCGAAGGCTGTGCTTTGGCAAATTTCACTAAGTCGGAAAGTTCTAAGGCAAGTTGGAGCTTTTGCATTGCTTCTTCATTGATACGCAGAGGGTTCAAGGCCTGAAGAATCTCGAAAGTGGTCATCTCAACGGCATTCACCGGAAACTCGGTTTCGATATAAGCCCTGACAATATCCGAAAGGCGAGTGTGATATTCTTTCAACTGCCCCTGCTGCCACAGACGCTCCAAACGTAATTGTTCGAGACGTTCAAGCGCAAGCTCGTGTGGTGGCAGGCCGGGCACCGTTTCATTGCTTTCGGGAGTACTCCTTTTTTTACGTTTCTTCCACCAGCGTGATGCCAAATAAACGAATGCTGCCAACACAACGAGGCCAATGAGCCAGGGCAAAACCTCGGCAAAACTAAGGGGCAGGCTCAGGGTATTCTTGATTGGTTTGAAAGCGGCTGTCGTATCTACAGGCACTGACAAAACCCTGAGCATGAGTGGGTTCGACTCTACAATATAATGTGTGGAAGTGTCACCTTCAGGCGAAAACCGAATGTGCTGGGCTGGAATACTTATCCATCCGGTATCGAAAGTTGTAAGTGCTATTTTTTGCCGTATGATTTTATTCCCCTGTTCGTCGGGTTTTGAAGTCTCAACAGCTCCTCGCTCAAGCACTTCCACCGATGCGCTGAGGGTATCGGCAAAAACAGGCCATTTCACCTGGAAAGTAGAGGGTGTTTTAAGCAATAGTTCAAATCCAAATTGTTGACCCGGCACAACCGTATCGGCGCTCAACCGGCCGATGGCCTCCACCTGCTGTGCAGTGAGCGGGGCTATGGTCATGACAAAAATGATGCTGATTAACCAGTGTTTCATTCCAGTTTTTGTTGTCAGGGCATATTGAACAGGCATGATGCCGGCTTCATTTACCTCTTTTTTTAAACAGTCTCATCAAAGGTTTCACATAATCCTCATCCGTAAATACGGGGGTGTTATCTACGCCGTTTCTGGTAAAAAGGTTATCCAGCCCGGCGATCTGGTGTCTGATCCATCGTTGATAGTGTTGCCGTGTTTCTTCTGATGACGTGTCAACCCAGAATTGCTGCCCTGATTCGCTGTCGGCAAAACGGATAAGCCCTGCCGGGGGCAGTTCCATCTCGCGTTTATCGGTGATACGCAGGGCAATCAGGTCATGTTTGCGGGCAGCAATACGCAACGGTTGCTCAAAATCGGGACTAATCATATCGGAAATCAAAAAGGCTGTTGAGCGTTTTTTGATGGCGCTGGTCAGAAAACGCAGAGCCTCACCGATATCTGTGTTTTGATGCCGGGGTTCAAAGCTGATGATTTCGCGGATGATACGCAAAATATGGCTGGTTTCTTTTTTCGGCGGAATGAACTTCTCAATCTGATCGCTGAAAAAGATCACCCCGACTTTGTCGTTGTTTTGGATGGCCGAAAAAGCCAGAACCGCAGCCAACTCTGCGGCTAGCATCTTTTTGAGCTGTTTGCCGGAGCCAAAAACATTAGAGGCCGACACGTCAATGAGCAACATCACCGTGAGTTCGCGTTCTTCTTCAAAAATCTTCACAAAAGGATGGTTGAACCGGGCGGTGACGTTCCAGTCAATGTTGCGTATGTCGTCGCCATACTGGTATTCGCGCACTTCGCTGAAAGCCATTCCGCGGCCTTTGAAGGCGCTATGATACTGCCCCGAGAAGATCTGTTGCGACAATCCGCGGGTTTTGATCTCAATTTTCCTGACCTTCTTGAATATTTCCTGTCCCGTTGTTGTGGTGTCCATGCTCAGGAGGGTTTTTTCTTATGGCACCTCGATGGTGTTGAGAATTTCGTTGATGATTTCTTCGGTGGTGATGTTTTCGGCTTCGGCTTCATAAGTCAGCCCAATGCGATGGCGCATCACATCGTGTGCTACGGCGCGCACGTCTTCCGGAATCACATAGCCGCGGCGTTTGATAAACGCATACGCTTTACTGGCCAAAGCCAGGTTGATGCTGGCACGCGGGGAGCTGCCGTAGCTGATGAAGTTTTCGAAACGCTTCAGGCGATAATCGGCAGGAAAACGTGAGGCGAATACAATATCAGTGATATAATTCTCGATTTTTTCATCTAAATAAACCTCCCTCACCACCTGGCGTGCTCTGATGATCTCGTCGGTATTGAGGAGACTCATCGTGGTTTTTATCTCGTTGGTGATGTTTTGACGAAGAATCAGCTTTTCCTCTTCTTTCTTCGGATAAGTAATCACCACTTTGAGCATAAAACGATCCACCTGTGCCTCGGGCAGGGGATAGGTGCCTTCCTGTTCGATAGGGTTTTGGGTGGCTAATACTAAGAATGGGTCGGGCAGGGCATAGGTCTCGTCGCCAATAGTCACCTGCTTTTCCTGCATTGCTTCCAAAAGTGCGCTCTGTACCTTGGCTGGCGAACGGTTGATTTCGTCGGCTAAAATGAAATTGGCAAAAACCGGACCTTTGCGCACTACAAACTCCTCTTTCTTCTGGCTGTATATCAGTGTGCCAATAAGGTCGGCGGGCAAAAGATCGGGTGTAAACTGAATCCTGCTGAAATCGGCTTTTACAATCTGAGCGAGCGATTTGATGGCTAAGGTTTTCGCAAGGCCGGGAACCCCTTCTAAAAGAATGTGGCCGTTGGCAAGAAGTCCGATCAACAAACGTTCAGTCATCATTTTTTGTCCGACAATGACTTTGTTCATTTCCAGAGTGATCAGGTCAATGAACTGACTTTCACGCTGAATCTTTTCGTTGAGCTCTTTGATGTCCGTTACAATCATAGCTTGATAATATTATTTTTTTTGAGTGGCAAAGATAGCAAGCCCAAAGGGAGCTTTGTCGTTAAAAAACGTTAAAGCAAATTAAGGAAAGTTAATGAAAATTAGCACTTTACAAATTAAAACAAGACTGTTTTTATTTGTGTTTCAACAACAAACTGAAGGCGGCCTTTTGTTTGTGAAAATATTCTAACTTGCAGCACTTTTTATCAAAAACTGCAACATATGAAATTCACTGCGGCTCAGATTGCCGGATTACTTGCCGGGGCGGTCGAAGGAGATCCCGAAATTGAAGTATCTTCCATTGCCCGCATTGAGGAGGGGCAACCGGGTGCACTCAGTTTTTTGGCTAATCCCAAATATACACCATATATTTATTCCACAACCAGTTCAGTGGTTATTGTGAATCGCGATTTTGTAGCATCCGAGCCAATCCGAGCGACATTGATTCGTGTAGCCGATGCTTATAGCGCGTTTGCACAGGTGCTCAGGTTAGTGGAGCAGTTTCAGGCCGATAAAAAAGGAGTGTCGTCCTTGGCTTTTGTGTCTGACAGCAGCCGGCTGGGCGAGGAGATTTATCTGGGTGAGTTTGTCGTTGTGGGTCAAAACGCTATCATTGGCAACCGTAGCAAAATCTATCCCCAGGTGTATATAGGCGATCGCTGCGAGATTGGCGAGGATGTGGTGATTCATCCCGGAGCTAAGCTTTATGCCGGAACCAAAGTGGGAAACCGTTCGGTGATTCATGCCGGCTGCGTGATTGGCAGCGATGGTTTCGGGTTTGCCCAGCAACAGGATCAGCATTACGAAAAAGTACCGCAAACCGGTATTGTCGTCATCGAAGAGGATGTCGAAATTGGGGCCAACACAACCATTGACCGTGCCACACTCGGTAGCACCATCATCCGCAAAGGTGTGAAACTCGATAATCTGGTGCAAATTGCCCACAATGTGGAGGTGGGCGAAAATACGGTGATGGCTGCACAGACCGGCGTCAGCGGCTCAACAAAAATTGGTCGCAACTGCATGTTTGGCGGACAGGTGGGCTTAGCCGGCCACATCAGTATTGCCGATGGGGTAAAACTTGCCGCACAGTCGGGCGTGGGAAGCTCTATCCGTGAAACCGGAGGAATTTTCATGGGAAGTCCGGCATTTGCCCTGAGTGAATACAAACGGGCAAGTGTTCATTTTAAACGATTAGACCAGATGGCAAAGAAAATTCAGGAACTCGAACAGAAGATCGAAAGCCTGAACCGTTAAGCACAGGGTGTTTTGCTAAAAATCTATAGCTTTGCCAAAAAATCAGAAAAACGAATCTCTGTTATATGGCTGAGTACCAGTGCACAATTAAAAACCCAGTTTCTGTTGAAGGTGTAGGGTTGCATACCGGGCAAAAAGGAACCATCACTTTTCATCCGGCAGAAGCCGGTCATGGAGTGAAGTTCCGCCGCACCGACAAACCCGGCAATCCCGTCATACCTGCGCATATTGACTATGTGGTGGATACCTCCCGCGGAACCGCCATTGGTATCGGCGATCTCAGGATATACACCATCGAACATGTGATGGCCTCGCTCACCGGATTGGGTATTGATAATGTGATGATTGATGTGGATGTGGAAGAAATGCCCATCCGCGACGGAAGTGCAAAATATTTTGTCGAAGCGCTCCAAAATGCCGGAATACAGCCACAACTCCAGGAGCGGGAATATATCATCATTACCGAAGAACTTCGTCTCTCCGATCCGGAAAAGGGTTTTGAACTGAAAGTTGAACCCGCAGGACACTTTATGGCAGATGTGAAGATTGACTACAACACACAGGTGCTCAATGTGCAGACTGCTCATCTCGAACGTCTTGAAGATTTTGCAAAAGAAATCGCCCCATGCCGGACTTTCGTTTTTCTTCACGAGCTCGAATTTCTGCTTCACAATAACCTGATTAAAGGTGGCGACTTAGACAATGCCATCGTTTTTATAAACCGTGCGGTAAGCCAGGAAGAGCTCGACCGTTTGGCCGACCTGTTCAAAAAGCCGAAGGTAAAAGTAAAACCCGAAGGTATATTGAACAACTTAGAACTCCATTTCGACAACGAACCCGCACGTCATAAACTGCTCGACCTGATCGGCGATTTAAGCCTGGTCGGGCGCCGAATCAAAGGACATTTCACCGTTTACAAACCGGGTCATTACGCCAATACCGAATTTGCCAGACTCATATACAAACACACAAAACACTGATTGCTATGATGAAAGAACCTCCATTTGATTTGCTCAAAGAACCTGTTTACGACATTCTGCAAATCCAGAAACTATTGCCCCATCGTCCGCCTTTCCTGTTGGTTGACCGAATTCTGGAGCTAACCGACACCTATATCGTTGGGTTGAAGAACGCTACCATGAACGAGCCATTTTTTGTCGGCCATTTCCCTCAAGAGCCTGTAATGCCTGGCGTATTGTTGATTGAAGCAATGGCACAGACCGGGGGAATTTTTGTCCTGAGTCAGGTTCCCGACCCTGAAAACTACTTGACATATTTCCTCAAAATAGAAGAAGTGAAATTTCGTCAGAAAGTGGTGCCTGGCGACACCATCATTTTTGTTCTCGAACTTATTGCTCCAGTGCGCAGAGGGATCTGTCATATGCGTGGCCTTGCTTATGTGGGGAACAAAGTCGTAGCCGAAAGTTCGATGATGGCACAAATATCCAAGAAATAAGTCTTTTTATTCAATAAAACACAATCAGAATGAACCAACCGCTGGCTTATGTCCATCCACAAGCTAAAATTGCCAATACCGTGGTGATTGAGCCTTTTGTGAATATTGAAAAGAACGTGGTCATCGAAGAAGGAACCTGGATTGGTTCCAATGTAACCATCATGGAGGGTGCACGTATCGGGAAAAACTGCCGTATATTTCCAGGTGCTGTCATTTCGGCCATTCCGCAAGACCTGAAATATGCCGGCGAAGAAACCATCGTCCGCATTGGCGACAATACCACCATCCGTGAGTTTGTTACCATCAATCGGGGGACAAAAGCCAACTGGGAAACAGTGGTGGGCAACAACTGCCTGCTGATGGCCTATGTGCATATTGCCCACGATTGTATCATCGGGAATAATGTGATTTTAGCCAATGCCTGCAACTTAGCCGGCCATATCCGCATTGACGATTGGGCAATTATTGGCGGGCTGGCTGCTGTGCATCAGTTTGTTCAGATTGGCGCCCACTCGATGATTAGCGGCGGAGGGATGGCGCGGAAAGACGTGCCGCCTTTCACCAAAGCAGGGCGCGAACCTCTGTCGTATGTCGGTGTGAACTCCATCGGGCTGCGCCGCCGTGGCTTCAGCGACGAACGTATCAACGCCATTCAGGATATCTATCGCATCATCTACCTCAAAGGTTACAACGTAAGCCAAGCTCTTAACTATATCGAGGCCAATGTGCCGTCTTCACCCGACCGCGATGAGATTCTGAGTTTTATTGCAAACTCCACAAGGGGAATCATGAAAGGATATGGCAAAAGCAGAGAATAATTTGCTAACCAATTCTGCTACAAAACAACGCCCTCGCTTCGGACGAAGCGAGGGCGTTGTGCGTTTTTACTTGTCGTAATCGGCTTCCTATTCGGTTGGAATAGAGGCTTCAGGAGATTCTACAGGCTCTGCATTCAGTTTCTTCTCGGCCCGTTTTTTACAAGTTAAACACAGTTCCGAATCGCCAATCTTGCGGGCCTCCCAGGCTTCTTTTACCGTTCCGCCGTGAATCTCCCTGCCTTTGATGTGCTGACAGTCTTCGTAAAGGTGATACTTATTGCCCTGATTCGTCCAATACACATAATCAACTCCTGCATTAAGCTCTTTGATTTCACCCGTCTGGCTGTTGATCTGTTCGGTGTATTTCTCAATCGAAGGCGGATTGAAATCAATACCGGTGATGCCGGCCACAAGCAGTGCCACCACTGCCACGGCTCCGGCTATTCCTTTGGTTTTGCCATCGAGCTTCTTGTCGCTGAAAATAAAAATCACTAACGGCAAAAAGGCAAGCACTGCCATGATGGCACCAAGCTGGTTCTGGATGAAAAACCTGAACTTGTCCTTCTCCGAAGCCGGATCCAGACGGTTCGACTTTTTCCACAACAAAGACCCTGTTATGCTTAAAGCAAGAATCACAACGATGGTCACAACGAGCCAGACAAGAGTTTCGTTGTTGATGAGTTTAAGGATGGCGAAAACTTCACCCCCAATGGCAAGAAGCCATGCAAGCATGGCAAACAAACGAAGCTGTTTTGCTTTGCCCTTCGCTTCGTCCGTGGCTACAAATTGTTTTTTTTCGGTCATCTTTTTCTGGTTTATATTACTTAATTCCGATGGAGACTTTGCAGTAATTGTGCTGAAATCGCATCGGCATTTTTTATATCAAGGCAAAGATAAAAGACTTTTATGCAGATGAATGATTTTTTCCTCTTTTATTCATGTTTCCGCCCCTTAAATACTCGGACATGATTATCAAATTAAATTTGTAATTTTATGGACGTGAAAAAGACAGAAGGAGTATTCAGAGAACTGTGTCAGTCTCGCCCTTGACTAACCGCAAAATCGGAAGTTTCATTTTTTCTGTGTTTCTATCTTATCGGGATGATGGGCGGTTGAGCCTGTCGAAACCGCCCTTGAATAGAAGCATATTTGAAGATGTTTTTCGGGAAAAACTATCGAAAAACTTTAAACCCTTGCCGGGTCGGGTGCGCGGGCAGGCGCGAACGGCGGGCAGCGCCGGCAATGAATGAAAAAACAA
>JACFNF010000069.1:0-2500 GCA_019454985.1 Bacteroidales bacterium | reverse complement strand
ACGTCATCTTACGATTTTGCAAAGCCATGTGTTTTTGATAAACAGTCGCCTGGGCCATTTCTCTGCGCCCCGCACTTGCAATGCAGGGACCCTTTCTCCCGAAGTTACAGGGTTAGTTTGCCTAGTTCCTTAGCCATGGATCACTCGAGCACCTTTGGATTCTCTCCTCGACTACCTGTGTCGGTTTACGGTACGGGTGGCCGGTATCTGATGCTTAGAAGATTTTCTTGGAAGTCTGATTACACACACTATCCGTTCGTCCGAAAACTCCCGGTACTATCAGGGTTCAGCATCATAAGCGGATTTGCCTGCCTATAATTTACCTACACCCCTTCAACCCACTATTCCGTCAGTGGGCGGTGCTGCCACTACTCCGTCTCTCCATCGCAATACCGGTCAGTACTGGAATATTAACCAGTTGTCCATCGACTAACCTGCCACTACAGCAGGGTCGCCTTAGGCCCCGACTAACCCTGATCCGATTAACGTTGATCAGGAAACCTTAGTCTTCCGGTGTGCGGGTTTCTCGCCCGCATTATCGTTACTTATGCCTACATTTGCTTTTCCAGATGCTCCAGCACACCTTACGATGCACCTTCTGCGCTAACTGGAATGCTCCCCTACCTCTTCTCGTCATAAAACAAGAAAACCACAGCTTCGGTAATATGCTTAATGCCCGATTATTATCCATGCCCGATCGCTCGACTAGTGAGCTGTTACGCACTCTTTAAATGAATGGCTGCTTCCAAGCCAACATCCTAGCTGTCTATGCAATCAAACCACGTTATACCAACTTAGCATATATTTTGGGACCTTAGCCGATGGTCTGGGTTCTTTCCCTTTCGGACATGGACCTTAGCACCCATGCCCTCACTGCCGAGTATATTTTATAGCATTCGGAGTTTGTCTGGGTTTGGTAGGCGATGAAGCCCCCTTACCCAATCAGTAGCTCTACCTCTATAAAACTTAACCTCGACGCTGCACCTAAATGCATTTCGGGGAGTACGAGCTATTTCCCAGTTTGATTGGCCTTTCACCCCTACCCACAGCTCATCCAAAAACTTTTCAACGTTTACTGGTTCGGTCCTCCATTTTGTGTTACCAAAACTTCAACCTGGCCATGGGTAGATCACAAGGTTTCGCGTCTACCACCACTGACTATACGCCCTATTCAGACTCGCTTTCGCTTCGGCTCCGGACCTGAAGCCCTTAACCTTGCCAGTGACGGTAACTCGTAGGATCATTATGCAAAAGGCACGCCGTCACCCGTAGGCTCCGACCGCTTGTAGGCACACAGTTTCAGGTTCTATTTCACTCCTTTATTCAAGGTTCTTTTCACCTTTCCTTCACAGTACTAGTTCACTATCGGTATTTGAGGAGTATTTAGCCTTACCAGATGGTTCTGGCAGATTCAGACAGGATTTCACATGTCCCGCCCTACTCAGGATACTACTAGGTATAAACGCCATTTTAAATACGGGACTATCACCCCCTATGGTCAAGCTTTCCAACTTGGTTCTTCTATAACGTTTAAGTCCACATTGTAGTCCTACAACCCCGGCCTTGCCGAAACAAAACCGGTTTGGGCTATTTCGGGTTCGCTCGCCGCTACTACCAAAATCACTTTTGTTTTCTCTTCCTCGGGGTACTTAGATGTTTCAGTTCGCCCGGTTAGCTCTCTTTCGAGTGTTATGTCTTCAACATAACGGGTTGCCCCATTCAGAAATCTACGGATCACTAGATATGTGCTCCTCCCCGTAGCTTATCGCAGCTTATCACGTCTTTCTTCGCCTCTCAAATCCAAGGCATCCCCTGTGTGCCCTTAGTAACTTATTAGTTTTCTTACTCTTTATTACTACTTCAATCAATTTCCAATATTTCAAAGAACATTATTGCTAAGAATAGATATTCAATCTATCCCCCTTTCTTTTTTTTGTGGAGAATATCGGTCCCGATTGCTATCGGGACGAACCGATGACGTTTCATCTGTTCTCCTTTCAATTTTTTTGTGGAGAATATCGGTCCCGATTGCTATCGGGACGAACCGATGACGTTTCATCTGTTCTCCTTTCAATTTTTTTGTGGAGAATATCGGAGTCGAACCGATGACCTCCTGCGTGCAAGGCAGGCGCTCTAGCCAGCTGAGCTAATCCCCCAAACATGTAGTCCCGAGCAGATTTGAACTGCTGACCCCTACATTATCAGTGTAGTGCTCTAACCAACTGAGCTACGGGACTATTTGTCTTTCATCCCTCCTCTCTCTCTGCTTAGTCTCCCTCTCAATTGGGAGAGATTAATAATGTTTTAAATTAAGAAAATAGAAACAGCCTTAAACAAAATCGGAGCACTCTAGAAAAGAGATATTCCAGCCGCACCTTCCGGTACGGCTACCTTGTTACGACTTAGCCCCAGTTACCGGTTTTACCCTAGGCAGCTCCTTGCGGTTACCGACTTCAGGTACCCCCAGCTTCCATGGCTTGACGGGCGGTGTGTACAAGGC
>JACFNF010000068.1 GCA_019454985.1 Bacteroidales bacterium | reverse complement strand
GATATGGCCCTTATGAATTCAGATCTGATCGTTAATTTAGCTTCTTTTGAATACAGCAGGTCGGTAGATTTTGGTCGGTTAGGAGCCAGAGTAGTGACGCCTTGTTTTTTGGATGAGAAGGGCGGGAAGTATAAGGTGATCAGTTTTTACGCCAAGCGGGCCCGAGGTTTGATGGCGCGTTACATTTGTGCCCATCGTATCGTGGAAGAAGAATCCCTTTTTGGTTTTGAGGGAGAAGGGTACCACTATTCGGGTGTGCTATCCGCGTTTGGGTCACCGGTTTTTACGCGTTAACCGGTTCCAGGCCATTAAGATTTTCGTGAGGGGTTATTTTTTTATTTTTCCAACTCTCTGATGCACAAGGCTTTTGTAATTTTTAAAAAAAATATTTTGAAAAACATTTTGGGATAAAGAAAAAGGTATTACTTTTGCACTCCCAATCGCGCTGAAAGTGGAGGGAATGAGGATGAAGGAGTGCTGGGGTCTACTTGAAAGGGAAAGGATATAGTAGAAATAAGTTCTTTGAAAGAATGAAGCCAAAAGAAGAAAAGACGGGGCCTGTCGTAATGATTAGAAGGATCACTCGATAGGTATCAGTTTTTTCACAGAGAAGTAAATCTTGCAGACACATTAAACGATTTCTATACAAAGGAGAGTTTGATCCTGGCTCAGGATGAACGCTAGCGGCAGGCTTAATACATGCAAGTCGAACGGGAATTGGGTAGCAATACCTGATGATAGTGGCGCACGGGTGCGTAACGCGTATGCAACCTACCTTTAACAGGGGGATAGCCCGGAGAAATTCGGATTAATACCCCATAGTATTATGGAGAGGCATCTTTTCATGATTAAAGTTCCGGCGGTTAAAGATGGGCATGCGTGCCATTAGCTAGTTGGTGAGGTAACGGCTCACCAAGGCGACGATGGTTAGGGGTCCTGAGAGGGTTATCCCCCACACTGGTACTGAGACACGGACCAGACTCCTACGGGAGGCAGCAGTAAGGAATATTGGTCAATGGGCGGAAGCCTGAACCAGCCATGCCGCGTGCAGGAAGACGGCCTTATGGGTTGTAAACTGCTTTTGTCAGGGAATAAACCCTCGTTTGCGAACGAGGCTGAAGGTACCTGAAGAATAAGCATCGGCTAACTCCGTGCCAGCAGCCGCGGTAATACGGAGGATGCGAGCGTTATCCGGATTCATTGGGTTTAAAGGGTGCGCAGGCGGGCGTATAAGTCAGGGGTGAAATGCCACGGCTCAACCGTGGAACTGCCTTTGATACTGTATGTCTTGAGTTTAGTTGAAGTGGGCGGAATGTAGCATGTAGCGGTGAAATGCATAGAGATGCTACAGAACACCGATAGCGAAGGCAGCTCACTAAGTTAAGACTGACGCTCATGCACGAAAGCGTGGGGATCAAACAGGATTAGATACCCTGGTAGTCCACGCTGTAAACGATGATCACTCGTTGTTGGCGATATACCGTCAGCGGCCAAGCGAAAGTGATAAGTGATCCACCTGGGGAGTACGATCGCAAGGTTGAAACTCAAAGGAATTGACGGGGGCCCGCACAAGCGGTGGAGCATGTGGTTTAATTCGATGATACGCGAGGAACCTTACCAGGGCTTAAATGTAGTCTGACAGGAGTGGAAACACTTTTTTCTTCGGACAGATTACAAGGTGCTGCATGGTTGTCGTCAGCTCGTGCCGTGAGGTGTCAGGTTAAGTCCTATAACGAGCGCAACCCCTATTCTTAGTTGCCATCAGGTCAAGCTGGGGACTCTAGGAAAACTGCCTATGCAAGTAGAGAGGAAGGTGGGGATGACGTCAAATCAGCACGGCCCTTACGTCCAGGGCTACACACGTGCTACAATGGCCAGTACAAAGGGCAGCTACCGGGTGACCGGATGCTAATCTCTAAAGCTGGTCTCAGTTCGGATCGAAGTCTGCAACCCGACTTCGTGAAGCTGGAATCGCTAGTAATCGCGCATCAGCCATGGCGCGGTGAATACGTTCCCGGGCCTTGTACACACCGCCCGTCAAGCCATGGAAGCTGGGGGTACCTGAAGTCGGTGACCGTAAAAGGAGCTGCCTAGGGTAAACTTGGTAACTGGGGCTAAGTCGTAACAAGGTAGCCGTACCGGAAGGTGTGGCTGGAATACCTCCTTTCTGGAGAGGTTTACTTACTTTGTTTTGATATTTAAGGGATGTATTTTTTTTGCATCAGATCGTACAGGTTTCCGTTCTTTTTTTTGGCTTTATCAGATATAGGAGAGAAGAGACAGCCCAAACATGTACTGGCTATCGCTGGGGGGTTCACACCCACAAGGGGCTTACAGGCGACCCAGTCCCGTAGCTCAGTTGGTTAGAGCACTACACTGATAATGTAGGGGTCGGCAGTTCGAGTCTGCCCGGGACTACGACATTAGAAGGTGTAGTGGTTTGATTTAAGTTGTTTGGGGAATTAGCTCAGTTGGCTAGAGCGCTAGATTTGCATTCTAGAGGTCAAGGGTTCGACTCCCTTATTCTCCACGTTGTCCTGAGAGATAGATTGCTTTAAGGGTGATTATCTTGCAAGGCAGAAGTTCTTTGACATCATGTAAATATAAGGAGACACAAACGAGTTAGCGATTTGTTTTGAGCATACCGGGGTATGACTATTATACCGGTATGGTTTTGACAGATCAGCAAAAGAAGAGCATCGAGCAAACGATACAGACGTTATTTATCTAGAAAGAAAGTAACTAAGGGCGTATGGGGGATGCCTAGGCTCTCAGAGGCGAAGAAGGACGTGATAAGCTGCGATAAGCTCCGGGTAGCTGCAAATAAGCATTGATCCGGGGATTTCCCAATGGGGCAACCCCTCCGGTTGAAGGCCGGAGATCCCGTTATCGACGGGAGGCGAACCCGCTGAACTGAAACATCTAAGTAAGCGGAGGAATAGAAAACAATAGTGATTCCCTAAGTAGTGGCGAGCGAACGGGGAGAAGCCCAAACCCACGATGTTACGGCATTTTGGGGGTTGTAGGACTGCGAGGTTGTATTTTATCATTATAGCAGAACACAGCTGGAAAGCTGGACCGAAGGAGGTGATAGTCCTGTAGGCGAAATGGTGGTAGAAGCATAGCAGACTCCTGAGTAAGGCGGGACCGGAGGAATCCTGTCTGAAACAGCCGGCACCATCCGGCAAGGCTAAATACTACTGAGAGACCGATAGTGGACCAGTACCGTGAGGGAAAGGTGAAAAGAACCGCGGACAGCGGAGTGAAATAGACCCTGAAACCATACGCTTACAAGCGGTCGGAGTCTTGTTTTTTGACGAGATGACGGCGTGCCTTTTGCATAATGAGCCTACGAGTTACTCCTCACTGGCGAGGTTAATCCCGTTGACGGGAGCAGCCGAAGCGAAAGCGAGTCTGAACAGGGCGATTTTATAGTCAGTGGGGGTAGACGCGAAACTTTGTGATCTACCCATGGCCAGGTTGAAGTTCCGGTAACACGGAATGGAGGACCGAACCGGTTGTCGTTGAAAAGGCTTCGGATGAGCTGTGGGTAGGGGTGAAAGGCTAATCAAACTGAGAGATAGCTCGTACTCCCCGAAATGCCTTTAGGGGCAGCCTTATATTAAGTGTCATAGAGGTAGAGCTACTGATTGGGCTAGGGGGCTTCACCGCCTACCAAACCCTGACAAACTCCGAATGCTATGACATGTTTTATAGGAGTGAGGGCGTGGGTGCTAAGGTCCACGCCCGAGAGGGAAAGAACCCAGACCATCGGCTAAGGTCCCCAAATATATGCTAAGTTGAACAAACGCGGTCTGATTGCCTAGACAGCTAGGATGTTGGCTTGGAAGCAGCCATTCATTTAAAGAGTGCGTAACA
>JACFNF010000024.1 GCA_019454985.1 Bacteroidales bacterium | reverse complement strand
GGTCCGGCACCTGGAATCAATACAGTTGTGAGTACGGTTGCAAAGGTTTTTTTGCAAAGTGGCTATCGGGTAATCGGCCTTCACGGCGGATATAAAGGCTTGTTTTCCGACCATCCGGAGATGATTGAATTTAACTTCACCTTTGCCGACGACATCCAGAAGCAAGGTGGATCGGCTTTGAGAATGAGTCGTTACAAACCAAAAGATCAGGAATTTACAACACGTTTTTTTGTTGACAACAACATTAAGCTCTTGGTGACAATTGGTGGTGACGATACTGCCTCCACGGCTAACCGCATCTCGAAGTTTCTGGCCGAGAACAATGTAAAAATCCAAAACATTCACGTTCCGAAAACCATTGACAACGACCTTCCACTGCCCGAAGGATCGCCCACTTTTGGTTATTATTCAGCCAAAGACGAAGGAGTGCGTATTGCTCAGACTGTTTATGAGGATGCGCGCACCAGCGGTAACTGGTTTGTGGTGTCGGCCATGGGTCGCGAGGCCGGCCATTTAGCTTTCGGTATCGGCGCGGCATGCCACTATCCGATGATTATCATCCCTGAGATGTTTTACAATACTCCTGTCACTTTAGACAAGATTACCCGACTCATCATCTCTTCGATGGTCAAACGCAAGATTCTCGGCATTCAATATGGTGCAGCCATTGTGAGCGAAGGCGTGTTCCATTTTATGACCGATGAAGAGATTGTGGGCTCAGGCGTCAATTTTACTTTTGACGAACACGGGCATCCCGAACTTGGCAATGTGAGCAAAGCACACATCTATAATATGTTGGTTCAACATAGGCTGAAAGAGCTTGGTATCAACATCAAAAGTCGTCCGGTTGAACTGGGCTACGAACTTCGCTGTGTGATGCCGACGGCTTTCGACCTGATGTATTGCGGACTTTTGGGCTACGGCGTGAAGGCTCTTTTCGATCAGGGTGTAACCGGTGCAATGGTCACTTCCGATCCGGCCGGAAACGCTGCCCCACTCTATCTGAAAGATGTTGAAGATGAGAATGGTAAAGTGAAACCCCGATTGGTGAATATGCAAGGTGAGAAAGCAAAATTGATTTTTGGTAGTGGTCTTCAGTACCTTTCAAAGGATGATTACGAGGCAGCCCGAAAATTCTTGCCAAATCCTGAGGAATTCGATTTCCATCACATCCTGAAATGGTAAATAAAACACAAAGGAGCCGATGGCTCCTTTGTGTTTTTAAGCATAAAGCTGTCGTATTTTATCAGTGAGCACCTTGGCCATCAGGTAATGTGATTCGTGTGTCCAACCGGCAATATGGGGACTTAACAGCACATTGGGCAAACTCAGCAATCTGGCAAAAGCATCGGGTAATTCATTCTGACGCAGGTCTTCAAACGAAAACTTCTCATACTCAAGCACATCTAAACAAGCACCCCTGACTTTACCATTTTGGAGATGGTGAACCAAATCTGTCGTTTTCACAATGGGGCCGCGCGCCGTATTCACCAGCCAGATGGGTTTGGAAAAACGTTGCAGGTAATTGTCATCCACCAAACCTAAAGTTTCTTCCGTGAGAGGCAAATGAAGGCTCAGGATATCGGCTTCCTCAAAGATTCGCTGCATGGTGCTTTCCACAACATTTTCATCCGAAAAGCCCGTTTTATATTTATCGTAAGCCAACACGGAAGCGCCGAAGCCTTGAAGTTTCTTTGCGAAGGCGCTTCCGGTATTTCCATAGCCGATGATACCCACCGTTTTCCCCTGAATTTCGTAACCACGATTTTCAGCGCGAATCCAGATGCCCTTTCGCACCTGAGCGTCAACTCGAAGAAGGTTGTTCATCAAGGCAAGTAACATTCCCAGAGCATGTTCAGCCACAGCATTCCGGTTTCCTTCGGGAGCATTCAGGCACACAATGCCCTGTTGGGCAGCTTGCTTAACGTCAATGTTCTCCATACCGGCGCCAACACGGGCAATGAAACGGAGCGAAGCGGCATTTTGCAGCAAAGGTGCATCGAGCGGCACTTTGCTGCGAATGATAACACCTTCATAATCAGAGATGATTCTCTGATAATCATCGTAAGACAGTCCTTCGGGGCTGTCACACTCAAAACCCATTGCGATCAGCTCTTCACGCAAAACCGGATGGGCTGTATCAATAAACAGTACTTTTTTCATTGTAACATGAGTTTCAATAGCCTCCACGCATCAGACTCTTTTTTCGCATCAGTTCATCCACCAACCATTTGTTGAGGTTGCCTGCGGCATCAAAAATCATTTGGGCATCGGTTGGGAAAGGCAACGGTTCGAGTTTTGTCAGTTTCAGGATTTCAGGGCTGCAGGCCCGCAAATCGCCATTCACCGTTGCAAACCGATACACAAAAGATTGCACGATATCGGTAGCAGAGTGATCCAAAATTCGTCTGGAAGGAAGTTGCAGAAAGTCGAGTTTTACCGAGAGAACAGCTTCTTTGTTCAGCGTCACCTCGTTCACCATTGCTTCAACCAAGCGGTAGCGCGGTTCTTCGATCACCTTTCCGGTTGAGTCGTAAAGGATATTGCCTCGGGCATCGCGTTTAGGTTGTTTACCATCCTGAATTTCCTTTTTCTCGGTAAACTGGCGACGATCAACCCTTTCGGGTGAGACGGCGATACCTGTGAGCAAAACTTCCACCTTGCCATCATAGTTGAGATCTCTTCGTGGTGTGAGGTCAAAAGCAAGTAATTTCTCATCGAGACGGGCAGTGGGGATTTGCATTATTTGCCGGATGATTTCATCAGGCAGAGGCGCCCCCGATTCATTGACAAACTCAACATAAACGCGTTTTGTAGCCTGTATTTCGGCATCCCTCATGATGGTGTTGAGGCCGGGATAATCGGGCGAAATCCGTCTCAGCCTGTCAAGCATTTCCAAAGCTTGGGCTGCATCATTGCGGTCTTTGGTTGAAAGCAATTGGTTTGCTTTGGCAAAAAGATATTCCTGTGCCTTATTTTTGGCAAAAACCAAATCAGCTGCAATATCAACAGGCTGAAAATGAATTATATCTTTCACCCGCTGAGGAAGGTTTCGGGCAATGAGCTGCCGGTCGTCGAAATGGCGGTAAAGATCAAAAATATCGGGCCAGGCCGATGGCTCGCCACTCATTTTCAAATAACGGATTTGTGATAAATCCGTCTCATTGGCAGCTTGGAGGCTTTGTTGCAGCAGGCTCAGATGCTTTTCGCGCGGATTATTTTTATACATTTTCTTTGCCAACACCTTAAATGCCTTATCGTTATCTCCATGTTGGATAAGTCGTGCCGGCGACTGGCATGCCGAAAAATATGCGGCAAAAAGTATGAGCAAGAGGCTATTTTTCAGTTTCATCGTTCGTTTGTTTTCGGTTTCGATCAGATTCCCGAATGCAAAGATTGCGCCATTTTTTTATATAAAATTATTATTCTAATTTCGGAACTTCAAATTTTCGAGCGGATCAACCTTAAGGCAGCGCTGCTTCGCTATACTAATCTATTGGAAATGTGGAACTTATTAGTTAGATTTATCTTAAGGGATCGCCTGGCGATATTGATCGCAATTGGATTATTGACCATTTTCATGGGTTGGAAAGGCTCAAACGTAAAAATGTCGTACGATTTTGCACGAATGCTTCCGGCCAATGATACGGTGAATGTGGTTTATGAAAAATTCAAGGAGACTTTTGGCCAAGATGGCAGTGTGATGTTTGTGGGAGTGCAGGACGAGCATCTTTTTGATCTGGAACGTTTTGTCACCTGGCACGATCTCACTGAAAAAGTGCGGGCTGTCAATGGAGTAGAAGAAGTCGTTTCGATTGGACGAATGTACACCCTTGTCAGAAACGACGAGCGCAAAAAGTTCGATTTCAAACCATTGATTGAAAAAATGCCTGATACTCAAGAGCAACTCGACTCATTGAAGAATCATATTTACAACCTCCCATTCTACGATGGCCTGCTTTTTAATAAAGATTCCAATGTGAGCATGATGATGATTACGTTGGACAAAAAGGTGCTGAACTCTAAAAATCGCATCGGTGTAGTATCCGAAATCAAAAACACGCTCGATACTTACACTGAAAAATTCAATGTGCCGCTTCATTACTCCGGCCTTCCGTATATCCGTACCATCACCTCGCAAAAAATACAGCACGAGTTAATCTTGTTCACTTTTTTAGCGATTGGCATTGCCTTTGGCATTCTTTACGCCTTTTTCCGTTCGGCCGGAAACATGGGATTTATCATCCTGATCGTCATAATCACCGTTATTTTTATGTTCGGTCTGATGGGAATTTTCGGATATAAAATCACTATTCTGACCGGTATTCTGCCAGCGCTGATGATTGTGATCGGGGTTGAAAACTCAATTTTTCTGCTAAACAAATATTACGGAGAATTTTTAGCACATGGCAATAAAGTTAAAGCGCTTTCGCGTGTGATTCGGTCTATCGGTTCGGCCAATTTCCTGACCAACGCAACCACGGCTGCCGGCTTTGCCTCATTTGTCATTACCCGCAACGAAATGTTGGTACAGTTTGGCATCATTGCCGCCATCAATATTTTTGTGGCTTATTTGTTAAGCTTATTTCTTATCCCGATCATTTTCAGTTATTTACCCCCTCCCAAGCCAAAGCATTATCAGCATTTTGAAAAGGGAAATATCAACCATGTTTTAAAAAAGATTGCCTTCGTGGTGGTTAACAGGCGAAATGCTGTATATTTTGTTACAATATCATTAGCCATAGCCGGTGTGATTGGCATTTCACTGCTCAAAACAACAGGCAATGTGGTTGACGATATTTCACACAAAGAACAGTTGTATAAAGACCTGATGTTTTTCGAGAAACACTTCAAGGGGGTCATGCCTTTTGAAATTAGCATTGACACGCATAAAAAGAAAGGCATACTTCGTGCGTCAACAATACAAAAAATTGAGCAGTTACAGGACAGTCTGGCGCGTTATCCGCAAATGAGCAAACCACTCTCCATCGTGGAGATTGTGAAATTTGCCAAACAGGGATTTTTCAATGGTGATCCGGCATTTTACAGTTTACCAAACAATCAGGAGCGGAATTTCATTCTTTCGTATATTCCTGATTTTAAAAGCGACAAACGCACCATTCTCAATTCATTTGTTGACACAACCCTTCAGCAAACCCGCATCAGCGTTCAATTGGCCAATGTCAACACCCGGCAGATTGACAGCATTGAAAAGAGTCTTATTCCGGTGATTGATTCGATTTTCAATCCCAGCGACTTTACGGTAACGCGCACCGGCACGAGTTTGGTTTTCCTGAAAGGCACCAATTATTTAGTAAACAACCTGATCTCGTCGCTCATGCTGGCCATGGCTATCATCGCTTTGCTGATGGCGCTAAGGTTTTCGTCGTTCAAGATGATTGTCATCTCGATGATTCCCAACCTGTTCCCACAATTGCTCACCGCTGCAATGATGGGGTATGTCGGGATACCGATTAAACCTTCCACCATTCTTATCTTTAGTGTGGCGCTGGGCATCAGTGTTGACAATACGATTCACTTTCTTTCGCGCTATCGCCAGCAATTAAAAATCCATCACTGGAAGATACACGAGTCGGTGATTGGCGCTTTGCTCGAAACAGGTTTTTCGATGATTTATACGGCCATCGTGCTGTTTTGTGGATTTGCTATTTTCACGCTCTCCTCGTTTGGCGGTACTGTAGCCCTGGGTTTTCTGGTTTCATTCACCCTATTGGTTGCTGTTTTAGCCAACCTATTCCTTCTACCTTCGCTCCTGCTTACCTTTGACAAGTGGGGCACCAGAAAATCATTTACTGAGCCTATACTCGAGATGCCCGATGAAGACGATGAAACTCCGATTGAGGGCATTGAAAAAGACCAACCCACTTCATCTTTAATCAATTAAAAAACACTCTCATGAAAGGAATTATTTTAGCAGGCGGTTCCGGCACGCGGCTCCATCCCTTAACCCTCGCCGTGAGCAAACAACTGATGCCCATCTACGACAAGCCAATGATCTATTATCCGCTTTCGATTCTGATGATGGCCGGCATCAACGAAATTCTGATTATCTCCACACCGCAGGATTTGCCGAACTTTCGCCGCCTACTGGGCGATGGGCAATCGTTAGGCTGCAGTTTTTCTTATGCCGAACAAGCCATCCCTAACGGGCTTGCCCAGGCCTTCGTCATTGGTGAGCAATTTATCGGACGTGATAAAGCCGCACTTGTTCTTGGCGATAATATATTCTATGGCAGTGGGTTACAGCAAACGCTCATGCAAAACAACGATCCAACTGGCGGTGTTGTATTTGCCTATCACGTAGCCGATCCCGAGCGCTATGGTGTAGTCACTTTTGATGAGAACAACAAAGCTATCTCTATCGAAGAGAAGCCGAAAAATCCGAAATCGAATTACGCTGTTCCCGGCTTATATTTTTACGACAACAGTGTGGTTGAGGTGGCCAAAAATATCCGCCCAAGCGCCCGCGGCGAATATGAAATCACCGATGTAAACAAGTATTACCTTGAGAAAGGTTTACTCAAAGTGGGGATTTTGGGGCGAGGAACCGCCTGGCTCGACACAGGCACTTTTGAATCGCTATTGCAAGCTTCACAATTTGTGGAAGTGATTGAACACCGTCAGGGGCTGAAAGTCGGCTGCATCGAAGAAGTGGCATACAACAAAGGGTTTATCAACGCAGAACAACTTCAGCGTCTTGCCGGGCCTCTGATGAAAAGTGGCTATGGACAATACCTTATTAATCTTATCAAATAAAACATGAACCGTATCACCGGGCTCGAAACCCTGATTAACATCCTCATAGCCGAACAGGACTTCGATAAAAAACCAGAGCGACTTTACGCGCCCATTGACTATGTCATGTCGCAAAAAGGCAAACGCATCCGCCCCATTCTGGCGCTGCTTGCCTGCGAATTGTTTCAAGGCAATATTGACGATGTGAAATATCCTGCACTGGCAATGGAAATGTTTCACAACTTCACTCTGGTGCACGATGATATCATGGATAAAGCTCCACTTCGTCGGGGTTTTGAAACGGTTTACAAAAAATGGAATTCCGATATTGCCATCCTCTCGGGCGACACAATGTTTGCCATTGCCTACCAATATGCCATGAAAACCCAGCCTCGCTATATCAAAGGCGTGCTTGAAACACTCAGTAAGGTCGCTATTGAGGTTTGTGAAGGCCAGCAAATGGATATGGATTTTGAAGAATCGGACATGGTGGAGATTGAGGATTATGTTCGGATGATCACACTTAAAACGGCTGTATTGCTTGGTTCAAGTTTGAAAATCGGTGCGTTAATTGCTGAAGCCAGCCCAAACGACATCGAAGAAATCTACAATTTTGGCCTCGATTTCGGAATTGCTTTTCAACTTCAGGACGACCTGCTTGATGCTTATGGCGATCAAAGCGTATTTGGTAAACAATTGGGAGGCGATATCAGATCCAACAAAAAAACATACCTTTACCTAAAGGCACTTCAACTTGCCGACAAAGATCAGTCACAAAAACTAAAGGCTCTTTTCACTGTTGATAATCACGCAAATTCAAACCAGAAAGTGAAAGAGGTAATGGCAATTTTCGATCAGGTAAACGTCAAAAAACATACAATAGACGCCATGCAGACCTATTATGAAAAAAGTCTGGTTCATCTTGAAAGCATTCGAGTTGCTTCGGAAAGGAAAAAAGATCTGCAGTTTTTTATAGAAAGTCTTTATTCCCGAAACCGTTAATCATTACGAGATAAGAGCAGCTATTTCAGCTGTGATCTCGTCCAACTGGAGATGTAATTTCTCCCATTGCATCATGTCATCAGCAAGACGCTGTTTAAGCAGCTCATAAGCCTCATACCATTGTTTGTCAAAGCTCTGCGACTGATGATTTTCGGGATTGGCCAGCATCTCGTCGAGCGCATTAAGTTGTGTTTCCGATTGATTAATCTCAGTTTCAATGCGCTCGATATCTTTTTCAAGTTTACGTTTGTCACGTTCCAACACCTTTTTCCTTTCCCATTTCTGTTTCATATCCGACACAAATTCATCTTTGAGTTCTTTTTGCTGAACAAGTGGTGTCTTCTCTAAATCTTTTAGACTTTTTATCTCCCGTTCACGCAAAAAATCATAAATATCACCAATATATTCGCGAACTTCAGGCTTTTTAAACTCAAACACCTTATCAGTTAGTCCGGCCAAAAAATCCCGATCGTGACTCACAATAATTAAAGATCCATCGTATTGTATCAGTGCATTTTTCAGGATATCTTTCGATTGCATATCAAGGTGGTTGGTTGGCTCGTCTAATACGAGCAAGTTCGTTGGTTCAAGCAGCATTTTCGCGAGTGACAAACGGGCCTTTTCGCCGCCCGACAGCACCTTTACTTTTTTATTAATGGCTTCGCCGCTGAAAAGAAAAGCTCCCAGAATACCTTTTATCCGGGTCCTGACCTCGCCGGTTGCTACATCATCAAGAGTTTCGAAAGCGGTTTTCTCCAAATCAAGCATTTCATGTTGATTTTGAGCATAATAACCCAATTTGACCAAATGGCCGTATTTTAACTCGCCTTCAAAATCCAAAGCTCCGACAATGATTTTTGCCAATGTTGATTTTCCTTCGCCATTCCGACCAACAAAGGCCACTTTCTCACCGCGCAAAACAGACATATTCAGGTCTTTGAGAACCTGCAGCGAGCCATACGATTTCGAAATAGAATTCAAATGCAGTACAACACTTCCTGAGTGAGGAGCAGGCGGAAATTTGAAATGAATAGCTTTTTGATCCATTTCATCCACGATAATTTCGTCCATCTTTTCGAGGAGCTTGATGCGGCTTTGAACCTGCTTTGCCTTAGTTGCTTTATATCTGAAACGCTCTATAAACCGTTCGATCTCTTTGATCTCTTTTTGCTGATTTTCCGCAGCAGCAGTCATTGTTTCAATGCGTTGCAATCGTTTTTCAACATATTCTGTATATGAACATTTGTAGTCGTAAATCTTTCCCTGACTTATCTCGATCGTTCGTTTTGTAACTTGATCAAGAAATGCACGATCGTGCGAAACAAGCATGACCGCACCATAATAGTTTTCGAGAAATTGTTCCAACCATTGGATTGATTCAATGTCGAGATGGTTAGTCGGCTCGTCTAAAAGTAGAAGCTCCGGCTTTTTTAAAAGCAATTTAGCCAACTCAACCCGCATCTGCCAACCAATACTAAACTCGTTCATCGGCCGCTCCATATCCTCATGTGAAAAGCCCAGGCCGGTAAGAACCTGCTCAGCATCGCCTCGCATACTATGCGAACCAAGCATGACCAAATGTTCATTTAACAAAGAAAGCTGGTTTAACAGGTGTTGATAGCTATTGCTGGTATAATCAGAACGCTCATTGAGTTCTTTTTCCAAAGCAGCAATCCGTCTTTCGATTTCAAAGATTTCGCCAAAAGCTTCCATGGCCTCATCGAGTACAGTTTTTTGGCTCTGAAGAACTTTTTCCTGAGGTAAATACCCAATCCTGACACTTTCAGGAACTACAACTTCACCTTTATGAGGCTGTTCCAGACCCACAATAATTTTCATCAGAGTGGTTTTCCCTGCTCCATTTTTACCGGTAAGCCCAATTCGATCTTTTTCACGGATGAGAAAATTGATAGCCGAAAAAAGATCTTCCCCCGTAAAATGCATGCTGAGGTTCTGAATTGAAACCATCTACTCTACAAAATGTATTTGTTTATTATAGGACTCGCTTGTGCCAAATCAAAGAATTTAAGTCTTAATTCCTTTTGCACAACATAGAGGAGCAAAAATACGAACAAAGTGAGAAACAAAAAAAGGGGGTCAGATTGACCCCCTTTGTTATTGTCTGTCCAATCGCAGCTTATCTGCCTATCAGAACCGTCTTGTTGTAGTATGAACCTGACTGGTTGATGAACTGCAGGGTATAAGCGCCCGTAGCCATCCGGCTCACATCGTAACGATAGTCACTCATGCCTTCTACAGATACTTCGTCAACAACCTGACCCATATAGTTCAGAACACGTAACGACTTCACGCCGCCTACCAACTTGATGTTCAATACCTGGGTGGCAGGTACAGGATATACACTGATCGAACTCATCTGGTCTTCTTCTATACCAACTCCTACATGCAACTCGGCAGGTACGGTCTTCACTGGCGTTACCGGGTCGTTACTCGAAATCAAAATGTTGGCATAGTATGCGCCGGCTCCAAGTCCGGTGGAGTTGGCCGTAGTGGTCAGATTCTGGCTGCCGCCGGCGGCTACTGTGCCTGAACTGCTGCTCAGGGTTAGCCAGCTATAACTGCTGCCACTGATCAGGGCGCGAATGTTCCAGTTGTAATCTAAGCCATAACCGGCCAGGTGTGCCCAGGTGCTGCCATCAGTCGAAATCCAGTCACCATTGGGATTAGCCGGGCCTGCATCACAGCCTGCAGGGTACTCACTGGCTGCATGGGTCACTGAGTAACCTACCCAGATGTCTTGTCCCGTAAGGGTCAAAGGCGTGCTCAGGGTGATGGTGTTCCAACTGGCGGCCGTGCCGGTGAAGTTCTGCTGGTGAAGCACTGCTCCGGGTGCATTGGCACTGCCGGCTCCCCAGATATACAGGGTGGATGGATTAGGCACATCGTTGATGTAAACATCCACGCTCTGCAATACATAGCCGGAATACTGGGCTACCATGTCGCTCGGGAAACGAGCAGCTACATGGAAGCTGCCTCCGCTGGTCAATCCTATGGCATCGTCATTGTCACCGTCATAGTGTAATACGACTGTCCCGCGGGTGTCGGTGGTGGGAGCTCCTGCTGGCTGTGCTCCGGCTTTGCTTAACTCTAACACTCCGGGATTGTACTTCGGTCCTCCGGGCACTTGCTCGGGCTCCATCAAACGGGTCAGATACTGTATGTTGGCTGTCCAGTTCAACGGGCCTTGGCCGGTATTGCCTATGGTCAAAGGCTGGGTCTTGCTGCCGCCAAGGGGTACCCAGTACTGCAAAGCTGCAGGAGTTACCGTGATGACCGGGTTCTGAGCCGGCTGGCCTTCAAACACCTTGATGTTGTCAAGGTACCAATAGTCAATATCAAAGGTGTTGGCGCCGGTGGCCTCAAACCTTACCTTGGTGGTCTTGCCTAAGGCCTGTGCCGTGACATCGTAGCTCTTGGTCGTCCACGGAATATCGCCGGTGTTGGCAATGGTCTCTAACAATACCCAACTGCTACCGTTCCAAATATATACCTTAATCTGCTCGGCTCCGGTGTTGGTATAGTTATCCAACATGATGTCGAACTGTAAGGTAACATTGCTAACGGCTAAGTTGGCGGCGATGTCCTTGCTGATGAGCGAGTAACTGTAGTTGGTCGTTGATGGGCTCCAGCCAAAGCGGGCCGACGGAGCTGGGTTGCCTGTGGTCGAATTCATCCCCCAGTTGCCTTGTGAGGGGTCAAAAGTCCAATTGTTGGCCGTGAAGTTGCCACTCGTCCAGTCTTCTTCGAAGGGGAAGGTGGCTGCCGGACTTACCGTTACACTCGTGGTAACCGGGTCAGACTCGCCTGGATAGGGCTCGCCATAAACTGCCGTAACTCCGTAAACATAGGTGCCGGGCGTTACATTGCTGTCTATATAGGTGCGTACACTGGGTACGGTCTCGCCTATCTTCTGGTTGCCACGATATACATTGTAACCTAACAGCTCGCCATGCGGACATTCATCGCCGCCGCCGGAGATCGTGCCTTCTACCAAGAACGGTACTCCCTGGGCTGTGCTCGTGCCTCCGTCAACAAAATCACCCCAACCTGTACTGGTGTACTGCTTGGAATTGCCTGTGGTGGACTGACCGGTGATGGTGATGGGCGGTGCCCACGGGCCACTTGACAAACTGCCGGCCAAAGTAAAGTCTACCCAATAGGTGCCGGGCTGTAAAGTTAAACCGGGTGTTGCACAGGTGACACTCATAACCGGACGGGTAGTGCCGGCATCGGTCTCACTCATGCGGTATGCATTGGTCCAGGCCGTGGAGCTCATCACATTGGTGGTGAGATCACCCCAAACTACCTGGCCGCCTGAAGTCGGATCTCCATTCCATACCTGGACATAGGCGCCGGTAATGGTGCTGGTGGTGGTGCTGCCGGTCTGGTAGGTGTAGAAAGTGAAGCTCTCTACTTCCCATGGATCGGTAACTACAAAGTCATCGGCCATACGGTTGCCGGCCGAGAACTGTACTCCGGCTCCATAGGTGGTCATGCCTAAGGAACTGTTCTGAAGTACGCTCTGGTCTGTCCCGTTGGGACCTGTGCCTGGGCTGTTGACAAACGGTCCGTTGTCGTACAACAGTTCACGCGTGCCACTGCCACTCATGTGTTTGATGCCTCCGGCAACGGCTACGACCGTTCCGCCAGGCTGGGTGGTCTCTGATGACTCACCATATACATATACAAACTCGGGATGTAACTTGGCGTTGATCTCTGTCTCACTCATACCGCTGGTGCGGAATGGTATGGCTTGCGATATACCGGCTGTAACAGGAACAGTATAGGCCGAACGGGTCTCGGTATTGGTTACCGTTACATCGTCTAAGTTCAAATAGAACTGGTCGGTAACATCGGTATGCTGGAAGGCTATGTAAATCGTCTGTCCGGCATAGGACGAGAGATTTACCACTTTCTCTTCATAGCTGCCTGTGGCTACGCCGGTGAAAATGGCTGAACCAAAATCGGCCGGTGTATTGCCCGTGGTGCTTACCTTGACATAGTACTTCTCGGCTGCATAGTTGGGGTCTTGTCCGCTTACCCAGAACTTCAACTCTGAATTGGCCGTAACCTTAATGCCGGGGGTGACTAACCAGTTGTTGGGGGTCAATGGCCCTACATAGTTCACATAGCTGGCGCTGGTCATGCAGTATAAACCGGTGTGGGCTGTGAAACCACTGTAGTTGACTGCCGTGTTCTCCCAATTGTAGGTGTCGCCGTCTACATCGTAAACTGTCCAGCCTGTGGGAATAGTGCCGGCCTCGAAGCCTTCATAGAAGTCTTCGGTCTGGCCACCACCGCCTCCACCGCCTCCGGTGAAGTCGGGTACCTGCCACGTAAGGGTGACATTCTGATTCTGAGATGTGCCGGTCAGATTGCGCGGGCTCGGATAGCATACATCGCTCTCTTCTACATTAAGCGTTACAGGAATGCTCACCGAGGAATTAACCGGGTCGTTGCTGGTGATGTCCAAACTGCCGGTGTAGCTGCCTACGGACAAAGAGGCACTGTTGAAGGTAACAGTAATCTGGGTGCTGCCTCCGGCCGGTATCGTACCTGAGGTAACATCGGCACTCAACCATGGTGTGGGAGGGGCGCCACCCGTAACCTTGATGCTGTAGTCTTCTACTTCGCCATAGCTGGCATTACCGCATGGCAGCGGAGCTGTGCTATAGGTCATACGAATACGCATGCGGTAGAGACCATCGGGGGTGCCTGCCGGTACAGCGATAGTGCCCGTAAAGGTAGCGGCTGAATTGGTTGTGACCAATACAAACTGCTCGTTGCCACCGGTCTCAAAAGTATAGTCCTTGTTCCAGTCAACCCATACGGTGACCTTGTCGGATGACCATGGGTTGCCGTTGGTAACTGTAATCTCTCCGCTGCTGCCGGCTGCCATCTCGGTGTACTGGTCGGTGTAATCGGCTACCCCGCCTTGCCAGCCACTGCTGTTGTCAATGGTGCCTAACTGTACGCGCGAAATGTATTCGTCCTGGGTGCCGGTGGTGGCATCACAGTAAACAGGAACAACGTGCGTAACGGTGAAGGTCTTGCAGTCGTTGCCCGTGTTCTCATCGCCTGTGACGGTGGCGCAGGCCTGAATCGTGTAGCTCTGTCCGGGGGTGCCTAAATTGACTGTCCCGGCAAAGGTGTAGTCTAACGTGGCACCACCAGCCAATGGACCGGGAATAGTGGCCGTAACAGGGCTGCCACCATTGAAGGTGTAGCTTACACTGATGTTGCTCTGGGGTTCTGTACCATAGTTCTTAACCTTTACGATAACTTGTTCATCGCCTAAGTTGGCGCCGCTGGCCGGACTGACCAAGCTATGTACCCCTACGTCTTTGGCATAGGTGACTCCGGGGATGAGATAACCGGCAATGTTCCAGTTAACGTCAATCGCTGCCAAAGTGTTGAGCGGACTCCAGGATGTGCCATCGGTCGAAATCCAGTCACCGTCCGTAACATGTGGGCCTGCATCGCAGCCTGCAGGGTATTGTCCCCCTGCGTGGGTCACCGTGTAACCAATCCAAAGATCCTGACCGGTAATATCTACCGGCGTGTCTAAGGTGATCAGATTCCAGCTCGATCCCTGGGGTACTAACGTCTGCTGATAGAGTATTGTGCCTGGGCTGGTAGCGGTGCCTTGTCCGTAAACTTTTAACACAAACGGACTTGGTACATCGTTAATGTAAACTTCTACCTGGTTGAGCTTCATACCGCTGTACTGCCCCATAAAGGATGCAGGGAATCGGGCCGCTACGTGGAAGGTGCCGCCACTGGTCAAACCAATCGCATCGTCATTGACCCCATTGTCATGTCGAATGATCGCATCGCGCGTCTGATGACTGCTCGATCCACCGCCCTGGCCTCCTTTGGCGCCGATAACTACCAATCCGTCGGCCTGCTCACGTGAACGTAAACGGGCGTAATCCTCCGGTGTGTTGGCAACAAATGAACGACTGCCGGTGTTAACCGTCAATTCCCACGTCAAATCACTGCCGCCGGTGTTGCTCAAGGTTACTACCTGCGTCGTCTCCTGTGACGGTGGTACAAAATGAGTCTCGGTTAATGAGGTGGGGGTAACAGCAAGTGTAGGATTCAGGATTTTTTCATAAACAGCAACATCATCAAGATACCATGAGTGTGCATCACTACCCTGATAACGGAATGCAATAAAGACCTCTTGTCCGGCATAAGCTGATAAATCAACAACAGTTTCAACCCAAGGAGTGGTAACTGAAGCGACTGTCCAGATTTCAGTAAAATCGCCGCTGATGGGGTTATTGCTATTGGTGCTGATCAAAACACTGTTCTTCCCATAATAGGTAGGATAAGCGATATAGCTCCAGAAAGAAAGCTCAATGTCTATTCCAGCCGGAAGAGGTATCTTCGGTGTTACTAGCCATCCGTCTTCAGTTTGTGAGGCAGGGCCATAAACATGGTAGGCCGAGGCCGTTCCACCAATGGTATGATTCTGACTGGTTGTTCTGGCCCAGGTCTTTACGACAGGTCCATTATCCACATCAAACACATTCCATCCAAGGGGCGGGAAAGTGACAGCATCAAAGTTCTCACTGAAGGGGAAGCTTGCTACGTAAACAAGATTGAAGTTAGCTGTAAGCGCAAGGTTTTGGGTAGCCGTAAAACTATAACTGTCGGTTGTTGAAACAACGGCTCCATTACCATCTGTCCAGTTAACAAATTCCCAGCCTGAAGCAGGTACTGCATTCACGGTAACATTGCTGCCGTGATCATAGGTGCCACCACCACTCACGGTACCACCGTTGGTTGGATTGGCAGCCACTGTAATAGTATAACTTCTGAGTTGGAAATAGGCTGTCAATGAAAGGTCGTTGGCCGGCATACTGAGGGTGTGTGCTGGCGTTGTAGCGACAACAGTTCCTCCGGCATCTTTCCAGTTTACGAAATCATAACCCGTATTGGCAACGGCATTAATATTTACCTGATCGCCGTAATGATAAGTTCCATTACCGGTTACAGTACCGCCTGCAACAGGGCTGGCAGTAAGAGTAAGGTTATAGTCAATCAAGACAAAGTTGGCTGTCAGGCTATAATCGCTGGCAGGCATGTCCACTGTATAGGAAGCGGTAGTTGCTACAACAGTATTGTTAGCATCCGTCCAATTCACAAAAGCATATCCAGTATTGGCAACTGCGTTAATGACAACCTGATCACCATAATGATAAACTCCATCACCACTTACCGTTCCACCTTCAACAGGATTAGCGACAAGGCTCAGGGTATAGTCAATCAAGGCAAAATGAGCAGTCAGGCTATAATCTGACGACGGCATGCTAAAGCTATGAGAAGGTGTAGTGGCAATCACTGTTCCATTGCCATCTGTCCAATTTACAAAAGCATATCCCGTGTTGGGCAATGCGTCAATATTTACCTGATCCCCAAAATGATAAATTCCGGCACCATTGACACTACCGCCAACAACAGGATCGGCATCCAGTGAAAGAGTGTAATCAATCATAGTGAATACAGCATTCACGGCAAAGTCATTGATCATATTGATCGTGGTAACAGCAGTGTTTAGGTTATTCACCGAGCCTTCCCAGTTGGCAAATTCCCATCCTTCATCACCAGTAGCTTCCAAAGTCAAAACTTTACCGTAGAAAACAGTATAAGTATTGCCTCCGGCAACATCAGGATTCAAAACATTATTACCTTCTTTAACAACAATGCTACCGTTACCGGTATGTGAAAGAGTCAGAACGCGGTAATCTATGTTGCAATCTACCAAACCATTTACAAAGGTTACAGGTAAAAGCAATCCATTGTCTCCCGTGATTTCACTATCCGGAGCAAAGTTAACAGCAGTAACCATACCCTGGTAATCGAAAACCATATCAAAGAGTTTTCCGTTAAGGTCAACAGGAGTTGTGCTGTGCCATTCTATCTTCACACCATTGGCGTTGAAATTGATTTCAATACCTGTGAGCAAAGGATTCTTATCAGCTAATTCAACAAACGTTAAAACATTTCCATCAAAGGTGATGGGGAAAGTGAATGAAGTAACGTTGCTCAAATTGGCAAGCGTAACAGGAACAACGGCAGTATTCTGGTCACAGTTGTGCACTGTGCCTATTGTGGCTGTCATATTGCCGGAACTGGAAGTAACAACGCCATTCACAAAGTTTACATTCACCGGCAATCCATTAGTTCCGGTTACCGCAGTAACAGGGACAAAATTCAATGCTGCGGTTCCACCACCATGATAAACAAATTTCATGTTAATGACATTACCATCGGTGATCGTGGCACCATCGTTTGATTGCCATTTGAATGAAACATTGTTCAAGCCGGCATTGGTAGTCCATTGACCATTTAACTGATCAAAAGAATACTCAACAAGAGTAAGCTTTGTATTATCAAATTGAATAGTAAGGTCTATTGCACCAACAGTTCCTAAATCAGTAGCTTGAATTGGAACAATTACTGCCTCTCCAGGGAATGCCTGAGTATCGGCGATTTCAATTTTTTTAGTACTTGCAACAGGGTTTACAAAACCATTACCGTAAGTTACAGCCAAAGGCAAAACAAGGGCATTATTTACTTCACATCCAGGGATAAATTCAATCTGCGTAGCATCAGGTCCAAGATATGCAAAATTTAATTTGAGAATTTCTGCATTGCTCAGATCCGTTGCAGCGCCATTCCATGCAAAAGCAATAAGGCCTTCACTGAGAGTATGGTTTGCCTGAATACCAGCATCAAAAGCATCGGTATAACCTAAATAGGTTAAACGTGTTTTATCATATTTCAGGAAAAGCGTAAAAGCTGAAACTTCGTTTAATCCGCTTCCATTAAAAGTTAAAGGAAGGCTAACTCCGTCACCGATAGAGGCACTTGCAGAACCAATTTGAATAGTACCCACAGGTGCAATCTGCGTAATGCTTCCCTTGATAAAAGAAACACTCGGAACAGGAAGAGCTGTGTAGGTCACTTCACTTCCGGGGAGCCAAAGAAGTTCTGTATTAAAACCTCCCAGATAATTCAGTGTAATATCGAAAACATGGCCGGTAGGCAAGAAGCCAGATCCGGTGGTTTGCCATTGGATATTGAGAACATCACCGGTATGATTATACATAAATGTGCCGGAAGCAAAGCCAGCATAGGTATTTGACAAGCTAACAAACTGCACGAGATCGGCAGGTACATCAATTTTAAAGGTCAAAGAGTTAATATTGTCCGTAAAATTGAGCATTTCGACAGGAACCTGAACAGCACCGGGAGCCGTAACAACATCCCCGATTTTCACAACCGGATCAGGAACTGGCATTGTCGTGGTTACTGTACCATTCGTATAAGTGATATTGGCGATTGGCCAAATACCAGCAGTTACTTCATTCCCGGAACCAAACGCCAAGGTAGTATTGGCAGCACCGGTGTAAGTGAACTTCATATCAAAGATCTTCCCATTGGGCTGGTAACCTGCACCCATGTCGTAATAGACAATACTCAAAAGGTTCCCATTTTGATAGGCTTGATAATTCGGCTCCGTAAAACCGGTCTTATTGGTCAATTCATCAAATTGTAGCAGGCTACTGTTGACATTAATTTTGAAAGTAAATGAATTCACATTATTAGTGAAATTGAGCATTTCCAAAGGTACGAGTATTTCTCCCGGACCAGAGGTCACGTTTCCAATCTTTACTTCCGGATTCTGGGCAAATAAACCAGAAACAGCCAACAGCACGACCATCAAGGCTAGATAGATTCTTTTCGTCATTTGCTGTGTTTTTATTTAATTGTATTAGAAACTTTCTTTTGTCCCTTGTTCCTCAATCTTTTACACTTCAGGAACGTACCTATTTAATCAGAAAAAAGGCAACTTAATTGCCCCCACACTTGCAACGGTTTTCCAACCGCAGTTTCGTCATCCATAGGATTTTAAGAAAAATGCCGTTCCGGAGGAAGAACCTCCGGAACAGCATAGGGGGGGGATATTCCTATTTCACTAAAATAAGAGTTCCGTTAACAGTGTAGGATTTGGCACTGCCTTCAACAAGCAATTTGTAGAGGTAGGTGCCGCATCCATTCAGGTCGCTGCTGCTTAAGGTAACGGTCTGCTGACCGGCCGATTTAAATTCATCGACAAGAACTTTTACTACCTGACCCAATTTATTGTAAACAACTAAGTTCACTTTACCAGCTTCAGGCAGAGCGTAGCTGATTGTGGTTTGATTGTTGAATGGGTTTGGATAGTTTACAGCGCTGAGTTCAGCAACTTGGTTAAGGCCGCTGGCTTCGGTGCTGAGAGCGGAAGCGGTGAAGCTTACTCCTTCAATCACCTGAGCGTTTGCATCACTGATTTCGTTCAGTCCATTGAGTTCAAATACACGGTCAGTGGCCGAGATATCGGAGAGGATACGGGCAGTGATGACAGCAACAGGCTCAGCCGAAGCTTTGCTTCTGTTAGCATCGAACCATGCTAAGTTAACAATACCGTTGGCATTGTCAATATTAACGTGGTCATATCCATTCACTCCGAGAACTTCGATCTGACGGTTATTGAATGTCAGGCTCATATTCAGGGCGCTGTATTCAACATTCTGATCAATAGCAACAGGGATATTTACAATTTCACCAACTGGAGCGCTGATGATGTTGTTGTAACCAAGGTATGGCTGTGCTTTAGCACCACCTTGAGGAACGTAGGAAGCATTCACGTCGCCGCCTGCGATGAAGTAGATATTCATCTTTGTTTCACCGGATTTGCCAGTAATGGTACCAAGGTAGTAGAAATCGCCGCCTGCTGTTCCAGCAGCGTAAACACCGGTAGGTACGAATACTACCGACGGGGCCTGAGGATAAACTTTATCGCCAAGTGCAGCTACTTCACCACCGGCAACCTGGAAGTTTGGTGCTCCGCCAATCGGGAATGGAGCGTAGCCAGGCAAGCCAATTGAACGCCGCATTACGATGAGAGCATCATTGGCAGTGTAGTTTCCGTTGTTATCAACGTCGGCAACTTCAACTGCAAATGGAGTATAGTTCGGAGCGCTTACAGGAGCAACCCATGGGAAGTTATTCACTGCATTATTGTTGGCGGCCATGTAGCTGATGATCAAAGCATCGGCAGCACTTACACCACCCCAATTATTCCAGCTCCAGGTATTGGCAAGGGTAGCGCCGGCTTCCCAAACTTTCACTTTGTAGGTCAAACCAGGAGTAATGTTACTAAATTCATAGTAACCATCCATACCAACATTTACAGGAGCTCCAACAGGATTATTTGCATCATCAAGGAGGGCAACTTTGATTCCTGCTGAAAGCGGCAGACCACTTTCGAACTGGTTGAAGTATTTCACATGACCCATGAGTTTGTTACCAACTGGTGCAAAGTTTGCAACTAAAGTAACATTACCGGCAGGCATGGTGAAGTTTTGTGTTGCTGCGGCAGGATTGGCTAAAACTACGCCAACAGCTGTCCAGTTCACAAATTCAAAGCCAGGTTTTGCAGTAGCAGTAATACTTACAGCATCACCAACAAAGTAATTGGGAGCAAGAGAGGTAAGGGTACCACCGTTAGTTGGCAGAACGCTTGCAGTTACAGTATAAGGAATCTTAGCAAAGTCGGCTACGAGGCTTACGTCGTTGGCAGGCATGGTAAAGCTTGCAGGGTTAGCATTGACATCGGCAAGAGTAACGCCTGTAGCTGTCCATCCGTTGAAGCTGTATCCGGCATTTGGAGTAGCAGTAACGGTAACAGCATCGCCATAGTTACGTACCTGAGCAGCAGGAGCTACAGAACCACCGGCATTTGCTGTTGCAGTAACGTTGTAGTCAATCTTCTTGAATTTTGCAACAAGTTGAACGTCATTGGCAGGCTGGAAGAAGCTGGCAGGGTTGGCCATTGCATTTGCAAGGGTAACTCCGGTGGCAATCCAACCATCGAAAGCATAACCGGTGTTGGCAGTTGCTGTAACATCTACCAGTTGGCCGATAGTCTTAACCTGAGCGGCAGGAGCAACAGTACCACCAGGCTGAGCAGTTGCTGTAACGTTATACGGAATGGCTTCGTAAACTGCAACAAAGTCTGCATCGTCATCTACAGTCCAGTTGAATGTAGGCTGGTCAATAAACAGAACACCATCTTTTGTCCAATGCTGGAATTGATATCCAGGATTAGGTGTTGTCGTGAACAACAAGTCATCACCGCAATGGTATGGTCCAACAGGAGTGATGGTGGCTGTACCGGCAGCAGCTGGGCTTACGGTAGCTGTGATGTCATATTCATTTTCAATTTGGACAAATTTAGCATAGATAAAGATATCCGTTTGCGGGAAGGGTAATGCATAAGGGATGAAGTTAAAATGCTCATCCGTAATAGGATTATTTCCGGCATCCAAGAGAGGAGTTGTCAGAGCTGCATCGGTAAACCATCCTGCAAATTCATATGAATATTGGCAGTTACCAAGTGAAGGAATAGCACTAACCGGAATTGGCAGATCATCAAACACAAAGTTGGTGAGAGCCGGGGCAACACCACCATAGGCAGGCTGTGCTGACTCAACATGGAGTTGATAGGTAATCTTTTCGTAGTTAGCAACAACATGCTGAGGGCCATCCATCACAACATAGTCAATAGGTGTAACAACATTGGGGCTCCAGAAAGCAAACTCATAACCAGGTTCGGTTACTTGTTCGTCAACGAGCACTTCAATGCTATGAGCGAATTTACCAGCTCCGCTTACTATGCCATATCCTGCAGGGTTGGCAGCGGTGGTAAGGTTATACACCGGATATTCTGGGAAACCTACTTCTGTAAAGATAGCATATACGTGGCGAACAGGGTTACCGGGAACTGCAGTTACAGTATAGGTAAAGCTCGGGTTATCGCTCAATTGAACACCGCGCAGAATTTCGCCTGGCAGAATTTCGCCTTCCATCCAGTTAACAAAACGGAAGCCTGGGTTAGGAGTAGCGGTAAGTTGAACGGTCTGTCCAAAGGTAAAGGTACCGGTAGCCGGAGTTCTCGAAACGGTTCCACCCCAATCAACAATGGTAAATGCTGTGTGAGGACGCAGATAAGTGCGGCTTACAGGAGTAACAGTGTACTGTGTTTTAACATAGTTAGCTGTAAGCGTAACAGCATTTGCAGGCATATTGAAGTTAATCGGATTTGCAGTGGTCTGAGCCGGAGTCAGGGTAATTCCGGTTGCAGTCCATTTGTCAAAGGTATATCCGGGAGCAGCAGTGGCAGTAGCGCTAAGTGGTCCTACAACATAGTCACCGCTCGGCAAGTTAACCGAACCTCCGTCAACAGGAGCATTGGTAACTGTTAAGGCATACTTTGGAGGAGGCGGGAGAGTGCTCTTGAATACAGCAATCAGTTCCATGTCGCCACTCAGAGCAGGAACAATATATGGGTTAGCTGTGGAAACAGTTACACCACCGGGGGTTCTCCAGTAATCAAATGCCCAGTTGGTTGCTGCGGTAGCAGCGAAGGTAACCGAGCTATTTCTCTGGAAGAATCCGCTACCCTTACGACCAGCGCCATCATCTACGAATTTGAAACCTAAACCGCCCTGGTTACCAAGGGAAGCGTTAAAGGCAGGCGTAGATGCATTGATTGTACCCTGGGTTCTGTTGAGTGAACGAACAACAACGCTATACTCTTTCAGGTCAACAAATGCTTTCAGGTCAATATTGCTGCAACCAACGGTATAGGTCCATTCCGAACGATCTTCAAAACGAACAGGGCCGCCCATTACAACAGGATTGCCGGCACCGTCTTCCCAACGCCATGTGAAATAGTCGGGCTCAGGATAGCTGGTAATATATACGGTCTGTCCCCAAGTGAAATCAGCTCCGGTAATATCATTAATAGTCAGAGGGGTAGTACGGGTAGCATCGGTAAAGATGATCACAGTAGCCAAACTTGGGTTCTTAGCGGTTGCGCTTACGTGAACATCGTCTTTCAGTTTGTAAACTGCTTTGACGCGAATATTTTCATTCGTAGCAAAGAAAGTAGTCGGATTCGTTGTTTGGAAATCAACCCATGCGCCGGCAGGCAGAATAGCCGGGTTCCACTTCTGCCATTTTACGAAAACATAACGGCAATCGGCGTTGAGGGCTTCCAATTTGATATTGGTATTGTAAACATACTGTTCCCATTTATAGGTAATGCCTTGGAAAGGAGCGCCTTCTGTTCCGGCACCCAAAGTAGGAGCACCACCAAACTCAACGGTTACGTTAACAATTCCGCTAAATGCATCCTGAGGATCAGTAGCAGCGTAAACCAGCGGAGTAAAGTCAGCAAAGTTAGCCTTTACGTTCCATGTGGAAGCGTTAACCAGCGGTCCAACGAGCGAGAAGGCGAGAACACCATTCTTTCCTGTTCCGGGATATCCAACGGCAGTGTGATCCGGTACAAGATTTGAAGTGATGGCGGCCTGAACACTGGCGGGCAGTGCGCTGAAGTCCCAACCAACAAAATATTTACCGGCAGCAGGAACTGCAGTCAGGGTAACTGTAGCACCATGGTTGAAAGTACCTCCACCGCTAACGGTTCCACCAGCTACAGGAACAGCTGTTGTGGTAACAGTATAGGTATTGATGGCAAAATTTGCCTGATATGCAATACTTTCGGCACAAGTAACAGGTTTGATGTCGCTTGCAGGAACATTAAAGGCGGCCGGAGCATAATTGATACCAAGTTTTGGGGTAATGATACCGGCGTTTGTAAGAGGCAGGAGAGTGCCATAGCTTGCACCACCATTGGTGCTGCGTTTCCAGCCTAAGAAATGATATCCTTCACCGGCAGTTGCGGCAAAAGCATGATTTGGCAGGGTAACATTTGCTGTGAAGTTGGTACTCTTGGTCAGTGTGTAGGTAGGAGCCGGTCCAACAGTTACAACAGGAGTAGCATCAAATGTTGCGTTCGATGGAAGCGGGACGGCAGGGAATACAGGGCTGATTGGCCAAGGAGCTACATCAACAACAATGGGATAGGTGGAAACGGTTTCCCAATGCCAGCCGTCATTACCCTGAGTGTGGTTATAGTTAAACTCACCACCCAATACATTGAGGCCGGTTACCTTGTCAATGAAACCATAGTTGATATCAAGACCAACATTGTTCTTAATACGATATTGCATATTGAGGCCAAGAGGTCCGGGCACATAGTTAAAGGTAAACACTTTCGGGTCACCTGTATTGTTGTCCATCGAAACAGTCCAGTCAGCAACAGGTACATCAACCCAGGTTACACCACCGTCATTTGATGATTGGAGAGTAAATTTATGTTTTGGATTATCAGTAATAGGATTACCGTTGAGGTATTTTACCGGATTAACAAAAGTCAGTTTGATGGCATCGCACACACCTTTACCGGCGCCGTAAGGAGTTACCGTAGGATAGGTAGATTCGGCCAATGTCCAGGTAACAAATTGAACATCTCTGTTAAGGTCAAGTTGCAGTGCATTTAAAAGTTGAGGATTACGGGCTTCACCATCAAGGGTATAGTCCACTTGTCCGCCGCCATCGGCAGTTGAGCGATAGATATTCAGGTAGCGAATGCGATATAGGGTGTTAAAATCCAGAGTCGAATTGGGAACAATATTAATTTTGTTACCAACGCGGGTTGAGGTGAAAGGCTCAAGAATGAAACCACCTCCATCCCATTTTTCAAGCTTAACAAAATCACCTATATCATTGCTTGGCAGCGCCTGACCATGAAGATCATAAACAGTTTTGTTAAATTCGATTGAAAGTGCGGTAGTAGTTGGTACACCGGTTAGCGGAACAGACGGGCGAGTAATCGCATAAGTCGGGGTAAACATTGCATAATAGGGAGCAACGATATTACCGGTTAAGTTGAAAGGCAATACAATGGTATAGTTGGTATTTGTTGGAGTAACGTTAGCTGATACGACAACTGTTTTACCATTTCCAACAAGGGGATCAACAAAGTTAGCCACATAACCGGCAGTATTCAGGTTGGTAGGATTACCAGCGATGGTTCCAACAGCGGTCCAGCCGGTAACAGTAGCAGTAGTAGTGCCATCAAATACCTTATCGGCAACAGTAGCTGTTACAGTAATTGCCAGAGGAGTAATGTCGGCGTTAAGAACGGGCTGAGTCAGGGTGTAGTTACCTGCATCGGCGCCACTCAGGGTAAGACCGGCAACGTTCACATTTTTACCAACGCCAACGTTTTTGTTATCAAAGTTAGCGGTATATCCGGTTGTAACTAAATTCACCACATCGGGAGCAATAACACCGGTAAGTGTTGCACCGGTCCAATCAACGGTAGCAGTAGTATTTCCGTCAAACACTTTGTTTTGAGCAGTTCCGCCGTTCACAGTCAATGCAGCAGCCGTGATACTGGCGGTCGTTACAACAGGGTCAACAAGCGCATAATCGCCGGCATCAGGACCCCCGAGGGTAAGACCGGTAATGGTTACGGTTTTTCCTGTACCAACATTCTTATTGTCAAAATTTGCTACATATGCACCAGTGTTCAGGGTAACATTATCACCCACTTGGACACCCACTAAACTCCCCCATACGGTGACAGTAGCATTTGTATTGCCATCATAAGGTTTATCATCAGCAGTGAAAGCAGATAAAGTCAACATCCTTTTGAACGTAGCAGTCAAAGGAACATTTGCACCATTCACAAGAATGTGATTAGGCGTAACATCCATTCCGTCGAGAACTGCACCAACCGTCCATCCGATAAACGTCCATCCAGCAGCGGGTGTAGCGGTAATCGTCAGGTAAGACCCATCAGCGAAAGGTCCTACAGTAGAATTGGCAACCGGACCATTAATCGGGTTCGGATATCCACTCACTGTAACCACCCCGGAACCTTCAATCGTAAGATCTACGTCGAAGGAAGCCTTTGGAGAAATTTGTGCGTTGGCTACAAAAGACCCCGTCAGCATCCACGCAAAAAGCAATGCCAACAAAGTCCCCGTACGCAGTAGCCGTTTTAAATCGTACTTTGTTTCCATGAGATTCGAGATTTTGTGAATAAAAATTGAATTAGATTTTTTTGGTTTTTCCATTGAATTATTAAAGAAGTTAATAATTAATCCATCCGGTACGCAAGCTGGGTCGCGACTCCGGGAATTTACTGCTGGCTCATTCATAACTGGTCAGTTTTTTGATTTAGTGAAAATTTGAACATATCCCAAAAAGTTAAACAAATGTAAGTATTACGCAAAAGTAATAAAATTGTTTCACGTTTAAACAACATAATTCAACCAAAACAAAGCAAATATACTTTGCAGAGTGCAAAAAAACACATTCTTTCGGAAAAAACAGCAAATTTTTTGCTTTTTTTCATTCCATCCCGTCTAAAACACTTGTGATTCGTATATTTTGCTAAACCTAAGTCAAATTGTGGGCAAAAGTAAACGAAGATAGCGTGCAATGCAAGTTTTTTTTCCTATACTTTCATAAAATCAGCACTATTTGTTTTGGCAATAAACTGTTTTAAAGTCATAAGTCTAAAAGATTACCTTTTTCGAGGGTTTTGTGGCTGTTGTGAATCTCCAAACAAACTTGAAAGAAACATTCATAGCAGCTTTTAACAGTGATTGAAATTAAGAATTACGGTATGTAACCAGAGGGGTTCCGGGCTTTATTTTTTGCACTATATTATAAAAGGTGTAAAATTGGTCATAAAACAAAAAAAGGAGGTCAGATTGACCCCCTTTGTTATTGTCTGTCCAATCGCAGCTTATCTGCCTATCAGAACCGTCTTGTTGTAGTATGAACCTGACTGGTTGATGAACTGCAGGGTATAAGCGCCCGTAGCCATCCGGCTCACATCGTAACGATAGTCACTCATGCCTTCTACAGATACTTCGTCAACAACCTGACCCATATAGTTCAGAACACGTAACGACTTCACGCCGCCTACCAACTTGATGTTCAATACCTGGGTGGCAGGTACAGGATATACACTGATCGAACTCATCTGGTCTTCTTCTATACCAACTCCTACATGCAACTCGGCAGGTACGGTCTTCACTGGCGTTACCGGGTCGTTACTCGAAATCAAAATGTTGGCATAGTATGCGCCGGCTCCAAGTCCGGTGGAGTTGGCCGTAGTGGTCAGATTCTGGCTGCCGCCGGCGGCTACTGTGCCTGAACTGCTGCTCAGGGTTAGCCAGCTATAACTGCTGCCACTGATCAGGGCGCGAATGTTCCAGTTGTAATCTAAGCCATAACCGGCCAGGTGTGCCCAGGTGCTGCCATCAGTCGAAATCCAGTCACCATTGGGATTAGCCGGGCCTGCATCACAGCCTGCAGGGTACTCACTGGCTGCATGGGTCACTGAGTAACCTACCCAGATGTCTTGTCCCGTAAGGGTCAAAGGCGTGCTCAGGGTGATGGTGTTCCAACTGGCGGCCGTGCCGGTGAAGTTCTGCTGGTGAAGCACTGCTCCGGGTGCATTGGCACTGCCGGCTCCCCAGATATACAGGGTGGATGGATTAGGCACATCGTTGATGTAAACATCCACGCTCTGCAATACATAGCCGGAATACTGGGCTACCATGTCGCTCGGGAAACGAGCAGCTACATGGAAGCTGCCTCCGCTGGTCAATCCTATGGCATCGTCATTGTCACCGTCATAGTGTAATACGACTGTCCCGCGGGTGTCGGTGGTGGGAGCTCCTGCTGGCTGTGCTCCGGCTTTGCTTAACTCTAACACTCCGGGATTGTACTTCGGTCCTCCGGGCACTTGCTCGGGCTCCATCAAACGGGTCAGATACTGTATGTTGGCTGTCCAGTTCAACGGGCCTTGGCCGGTATTGCCTATGGTCAAAGGCTGGGTCTTGCTGCCGCCAAGGGGTACCCAGTACTGCAAAGCTGCAGGAGTTACCGTGATGACCGGGTTCTGAGCCGGCTGGCCTTCAAACACCTTGATGTTGTCAAGGTACCAATAGTCAATATCAAAGGTGTTGGCGCCGGTGGCCTCAAACCTTACCTTGGTGGTCTTGCCTAAGGCCTGTGCCGTGACATCGTAGCTCTTGGTCGTCCACGGAATATCGCCGGTGTTGGCAATGGTCTCTAACAATACCCAACTGCTACCGTTCCAAATATATACCTTAATCTGCTCGGCTCCGGTGTTGGTATAGTTATCCAACATGATGTCGAACTGTAAGGTAACATTGCTAACGGCTAAGTTGGCGGCGATGTCCTTGCTGATGAGCGAGTAACTGTAGTTGGTCGTTGATGGGCTCCAGCCAAAGCGGGCCGACGGAGCTGGGTTGCCTGTGGTCGAATTCATCCCCCAGTTGCCTTGTGAGGGGTCAAAAGTCCAATTGTTGGCCGTGAAGTTGCCACTCGTCCAGTCTTCTTCGAAGGGGAAGGTGGCTGCCGGACTTACCGTTACACTCGTGGTAACCGGGTCAGACTCGCCTGGATAGGGCTCGCCATAAACTGCCGTAACTCCGTAAACATAGGTGCCGGGCGTTACATTGCTGTCTATATAGGTGCGTACACTGGGTACGGTCTCGCCTATCTTCTGGTTGCCACGATATACATTGTAACCTAACAGCTCGCCATGCGGACATTCATCGCCGCCGCCGGAGATCGTGCCTTCTACCAAGAACGGTACTCCCTGGGCTGTGCTCGTGCCTCCGTCAACAAAATCACCCCAACCTGTACTGGTGTACTGCTTGGAATTGCCTGTGGTGGACTGACCGGTGATGGTGATGGGCGGTGCCCACGGGCCACTTGACAAACTGCCGGCCAAAGTAAAGTCTACCCAATAGGTGCCGGGCTGTAAAGTTAAACCGGGTGTTGCACAGGTGACACTCATAACCGGACGGGTAGTGCCGGCATCGGTCTCACTCATGCGGTATGCATTGGTCCAGGCCGTGGAGCTCATCACATTGGTGGTGAGATCACCCCAAACTACCTGGCCGCCTGAAGTCGGATCTCCATTCCATACCTGGACATAGGCGCCGGTAATGGTGCTGGTGGTGGTGCTGCCGGTCTGGTAGGTGTAGAAAGTGAAGCTCTCTACTTCCCATGGATCGGTAACTACAAAGTCATCGGCCATACGGTTGCCGGCCGAGAACTGTACTCCGGCTCCATAGGTGGTCATGCCTAAGGAACTGTTCTGAAGTACGCTCTGGTCTGTCCCGTTGGGACCTGTGCCTGGGCTGTTGACAAACGGTCCGTTGTCGTACAACAGTTCACGCGTGCCACTGCCACTCATGTGTTTGATGCCTCCGGCAACGGCTACGACCGTTCCGCCAGGCTGGGTGGTCTCTGATGACTCACCATATACATATACAAACTCGGGATGTAACTTGGCGTTGATCTCTGTCTCACTCATACCGCTGGTGCGGAATGGTATGGCTTGCGATATACCGGCTGTAACAGGAACAGTATAGGCCGAACGGGTCTCGGTATTGGTTACCGTTACATCGTCTAAGTTCAAATAGAACTGGTCGGTAACATCGGTATGCTGGAAGGCTATGTAAATCGTCTGTCCGGCATAGGACGAGAGATTTACCACTTTCTCTTCATAGCTGCCTGTGGCTACGCCGGTGAAAATGGCTGAACCAAAATCGGCCGGTGTATTGCCCGTGGTGCTTACCTTGACATAGTACTTCTCGGCTGCATAGTTGGGGTCTTGTCCGCTTACCCAGAACTTCAACTCTGAATTGGCCGTAACCTTAATGCCGGGGGTGACTAACCAGTTGTTGGGGGTCAATGGCCCTACATAGTTCACATAGCTGGCGCTGGTCATGCAGTATAAACCGGTGTGGGCTGTGAAACCACTGTAGTTGACTGCCGTGTTCTCCCAATTGTAGGTGTCGCCGTCTACATCGTAAACTGTCCAGCCTGTGGGAATAGTGCCGGCCTCGAAGCCTTCATAGAAGTCTTCGGTCTGGCCACCACCGCCTCCACCGCCTCCGGTGAAGTCGGGTACCTGCCACGTAAGGGTGACATTCTGATTCTGAGATGTGCCGGTCAGATTGCGCGGGCTCGGATAGCATACATCGCTCTCTTCTACATTAAGCGTTACAGGAATGCTCACCGAGGAATTAACCGGGTCGTTGCTGGTGATGTCCAAACTGCCGGTGTAGCTGCCTACGGACAAAGAGGCACTGTTGAAGGTAACAGTAATCTGGGTGCTGCCTCCGGCCGGTATCGTACCTGAGGTAACATCGGCACTCAACCATGGTGTGGGAGGGGCGCCACCCGTAACCTTGATGCTGTAGTCTTCTACTTCGCCATAGCTGGCATTACCGCATGGCAGCGGAGCTGTGCTATAGGTCATACGAATACGCATGCGGTAGAGACCATCGGGGGTGCCTGCCGGTACAGCGATAGTGCCCGTAAAGGTAGCGGCTGAATTGGTTGTGACCAATACAAACTGCTCGTTGCCACCGGTCTCAAAAGTATAGTCCTTGTTCCAGTCAACCCATACGGTGACCTTGTCGGATGACCATGGGTTGCCGTTGGTAACTGTAATCTCTCCGCTGCTGCCGGCTGCCATCTCGGTGTACTGGTCGGTGTAATCGGCTACCCCGCCTTGCCAGCCACTGCTGTTGTCAATGGTGCCTAACTGTACGCGCGAAATGTATTCGTCCTGGGTGCCGGTGGTGGCATCACAGTAAACAGGAACAACGTGCGTAACGGTGAAGGTCTTGCAGTCGTTGCCCGTGTTCTCATCGCCTGTGACGGTGGCGCAGGCCTGAATCGTGTAGCTCTGTCCGGGGGTGCCTAAATTGACTGTCCCGGCAAAGGTGTAGTCTAACGTGGCACCACCAGCCAATGGACCGGGAATAGTGGCCGTAACAGGGCTGCCACCATTGAAGGTGTAGCTTACACTGATGTTGCTCTGGGGTTCTGTACCATAGTTCTTAACCTTTACGATAACTTGTTCATCGCCTAAGTTGGCGCCGCTGGCCGGACTGACCAAGCTATGTACCCCTACGTCTTTGGCATAGGTGACTCCGGGGATGAGATAACCGGCAATGTTCCAGTTAACGTCAATCGCTGCCAAAGTGTTGAGCGGACTCCAGGATGTGCCATCGGTCGAAATCCAGTCACCGTCCGTAACATGTGGGCCTGCATCGCAGCCTGCAGGGTATTGTCCCCCTGCGTGGGTCACCGTGTAACCAATCCAAAGATCCTGACCGGTAATATCTACCGGCGTGTCTAAGGTGATCAGATTCCAGCTCGATCCCTGGGGTACTAACGTCTGCTGATAGAGTATTGTGCCTGGGCTGGTAGCGGTGCCTTGTCCGTAAACTTTTAACACAAACGGACTTGGTACATCGTTAATGTAAACTTCTACCTGGTTGAGCTTCATACCGCTGTACTGCCCCATAAAGGATGCAGGGAATCGGGCCGCTACGTGGAAGGTGCCGCCACTGGTCAAACCAATCGCATCGTCATTGACCCCATTGTCATGTCGAATGATCGCATCGCGCGTCTGATGACTGCTCGATCCACCGCCCTGGCCTCCTTTGGCGCCGATAACTACCAATCCGTCGGCCTGCTCACGTGAACGTAAACGGGCGTAATCCTCCGGTGTGTTGGCAACAAATGAACGACTGCCGGTGTTAACCGTCAATTCCCACGTCAAATCACTGCCGCCGGTGTTGCTCAAGGTTACTACCTGCGTCGTCTCCTGTGACGGTGGTACAAAATGAGTCTCGGTTAATGAGGTGGGATCATAGGTAAGAGCCGGGTCGGAAGAAGCTTGTCCTTCAAACACCTTAATATTATCAATATACCAATAATTGATATCATAGGTATCGAGTCCGGTGGCTTCAATCTTTACCCTAGTAACCTTGCCGAGTGCGTATGCCGTAACATCGTATGTTTTAGTTGTCCACGGAATACTGGCTGTGTTGGCAATGGTTTCGAGCAATACCCAATCACTGCCGTCCCAGATATAAACTTTCATTTTTTCGTTACCATTATTGGCATAGTCATTCAGGTTTATATCTATTTCAAGGGTAACGTTGCTTACAGCATTGGTAGCAATAATATCCTTGCTCACCATGCTAAAGCTATAATTCGTTTGTGTAGGTGTCCATCCAAACTGAGCTGCAGGTGAAGGATTACCTGATAAGGGAGTGACCGACCAGTTACCCATACCAGGATCAAATGTCCAGCCATTGGCTGTGAATCCGCCGCTGGAGAAATCTTCAATAAACGGCAATCCCGAAGGAGCCACAACATTCACGGTTGTTGTGATCGGATTTGATTCACCTGCATAGGGTTCACCATAAACTGCGCTCAGCGAATAAGTATAGCTGCCACCTTCAAGCGGTGTATCAAGATAGCTCAGAGCTTCGGGACCAGGGGTAGCAATCTGAACTCCATTGCGCAGAAGTTTGTACCCAACGAGCGGGCCGTTGACTACTGTTCCTCCACCACTTGTTCCGTTGATGACAAAAGGAACACCATGTTGTGTACTCGTACCACCGTCCAACCAGTTTTGCCATGCAGTTCCGGTATATTGTTTAGCATTGCCTGTTGTGGTTTCGCCGGTGATGGTAATTGGAAGACCCCAGGGGCCGCTTGTAAGGCTACCTGAGAGTGCAAAATCAACCCAATAGGTTCCAGCGGTAAGGCTCAAGCCGGGGGTAGAAGCCGTAACTGCCATAATGGGGCGCTGGGTGTTCATAAGGTCGGTTCCGGAAACACGATAACTATTGGTCCATTGTGTTGAGGTCATTACATTGGTTACCATATCACCATAAATCACCTGTCCGCCTTCGCCGGGAACACCGTCCCAGATTTGCAGATAAGCAGCAGTCATCGTACTGGTGGTAGTGCTTCCTGTTTGATAGCCATAGAAAGTAAAGCTTTCAACATTCCAACTATCTGTAACCACAAAATCATCGGCTAAGCGATATCCAGCAGCCTGATTGACGTTTGCGCCATATCCGGTGAGTCCGGAATGCAGATAGCTGATGTCAGCTCCTCCGGCACCTTGTCCGGGTCCATTAATAAATGGTCCACTGGTGAACAAAGCGTCGCGGTTAGCGATTGACTTGCTTTCGCCACCAGTAAAAGCAACTTCTCCTTCGCGGGCCTGTGTTGCAACTTCAGCCAAAGGCTCATTTTTTAGGATGCCTAAGGTTGCGCTATGGTCTTCGCCAAAGCCGGCAGGCATTTTGTTGTTCAGGATAGGTGCCTCCCAGTTTAGCTGGGCCGAGAGTCCGGCATCTACGCCCGTCAGATTGCGAGGTGCAGGATAAACAACAATCGTCTCGTCACTAGAAACCAACATCCTCAGGGTAATATTTCCAAAGCTGTTGTTCATCGAAAAAGTTGTCGGAGCAGCGGCATTGTTTGCAAGCAATACATAGCCATACGATGTCTGGTCGTATCCCATGCTGATATTCGTTGCTGTAAGCTGTTTTACAGCCAGAATATATCTTCCGGCAGGTAGCGGCACTGCACTAAACGGAAAATCAACAGTATTTCCGCCCATAGCCTGGGTACGGATCACATCGGATGAAGTGAACACCGTGGAAAGCACAGCATTTGCGTCATCCACTTCATAAACGGCAATCTGGAAAGGAAGATCACCGGCTGCTATCCCCGAAGGCCATTTGATCTGAGCGCCGACAAAAGCGGTTGATGCAGGAATTTCAAAAGGCATCCCAAAAGTGAGGGCAGCTGTATTGCTTCCTACTCCCCCGGCAATCACATCGGCGTCGCGTGCATAGAGACCCTCTGTTACCCCTAACTCAAAATTATCGGTACGATCGTCCTGATTACTCGTCGGGTGCAAAGCTTCATACTTAATATTATAGGTACCGGTATTGAGTGAACCCAAGTTCCACGGTGTGGGTGAAGTCACAGTCTGTGTTGCGCCGGTTTCCAATGGAACAGTAATAGGAGCCGTTGCAGCAAAAGAAGTGCCTTCAATAGTGAAACTTACATTGGTCGGAGCCGTCAGGACTTCGCCGCTATTCATCACACTTGCTGCCGGAACAAATGAAGCAGGGAGCAGTGATTTTGGAATCTTACTATAAGTCTTATTCAATCCGGTAACTACAAGATTTGTCGGACTAAGAACCATTGGAGGTCCGGTCACATCATCCACATACAACCTAAACTGATCGGTTGAAATGGCTTGAATAGCAACATACACCTGTTGCCCAATATAAGCGCTCAGGTCATAAGTAAATGTTTCAGGAGTTGTTCCGGCAGGCCCCACTTCAGAAGCGAGAGTTACAGTAAAGTCAGCCTGATCATTTCCCGTAGTCGAAAGTTTCACATTAAACTTTTCGATGTAGGCGGTACTCTGCTGTTTTGCCTTGAAACTAAAGGTAGCATTTGCAGCGTCTGGAGCAAGCTTTGGCGTAATCAACCAGTCATCATGAGCCGTAGCACCATAGGTAATAGCTGCCGAAGCCGTACCGGTGATGGGTGTCGTTGCATAGCGAACCCAGGTGTTGGCGTCGCCGCCATTAATCACCTTCCAGCCTAAAGGCGGAAAAGTGGTACCTTCGAAACCTTCGTTCAGATTGCCGCGATAAAACTCCGGCTGAGCGTGAACATTGGTCACGCTAAACTCGTTGAGTACATTCCCGGCAAATTTGGCCTGTTGAGCCTTTAACGGGACTCCCATCCCGGAAAAGAACCACAGACCCAGCATAATCGCAAAGAGCGATGGGAAGAGAGTAGTCTTACTTTTCATGGTAAATTGTTTTGGTTAATAATAGTTGAACAACAATTGCTATACAGATTTCTGCTAACAAAATTATTAGGACAAATATAGTCTTTTCCACATAAAAAAAACAAATCCCAAAAAAAGTTTTATATGAATTGTTTTCTTCACTCCAAAAAGATTTTGTCAATAAAGTTTTGAATCTCCGATTTTTTTGTATTTTTGCCGTCCAATTTTGGGCTAAATCACAAGATTTGTAAAACATTATGTACGCAGTAGTTGACATCGCAGGACAGCAGTTCAAGGTTCGCAAAGGGCAACATGTTTTTGTGCACCGCCTCGAAGATGAGGAAGGTGGCAGCGTCAGTTTTGAAAAAGTGATGCTGATTGACAACGAAGGCCAGATAACAGTAGGTACGCCTGTTGTTAGCGGAGCTAAAGTTGAAGCAAAAATCGTTGAACACCTCAAAGGCGACAAAGTAACCGTCTTTAAGAAAAAAAGAAGAAAAGGTTACCAGAAATCAAATGGTCATCGGCAATACCTGAGCAAGGTACTGATCGAAAACATCACCGAGTAATAACCGAATAAACTGATAAACCATGGCACATAAAAAAGGAGTTGGTAGTTCACAAAACGGTCGCGAATCCGAAAGCAAACGGCTTGGTGTGAAAATTTATGGCGGGCAGTTTGCCAAAGCCGGCAATATCATTGTGCGCCAGCGCGGCACAAAACACCATCCCGGAAACAACGTGGGAATCGGAAAAGACCATACCATTTTTGCACTCGTTGACGGCAAAGTGGAATTCCGTAAAAAAGCCGACAACAGGTCATACATCTCGGTCATTCCTGCCGAAGCATAGTCAGTCCATTGACCGGAAAAATACTGAAGCCTGCCTTGTGGCGGGCTTTTTTGTTTAGGTGCTTAGGGGTTAAGGGGTTAAG